>NZ_JBLXGE010000006.1:0-353445 GCF_048381775.1 Desulfosediminicola sp.
CCCATTGTTGTTTTGATATCTCGGAAGAAGAGTTCAACCTCCCACCGCTTGAGATAGGCTGCTGCGAGTTCATCTTTCGTATAGATTTCAGAATTCAACAGAGTGGTAACTATATAAATTTCTTTCGATCTGAAACCAGGCTGATCAACACGGATTCGTATTTGTCGCAGAAAGATCTTTTGTGGGAGCGCTTGCCAGGTTTCTTTTGAATACGAGAGATTTTTGTTAAAAGTCGGTCTATTCCAGGCGATAAGCAAATCATCTGGACCTAATTCTTTGATGCAATTGGATTTAGTTGCAGGCTTTCTACGAGCAACAGTTACAATGCTATCTACCCCTTTATCAAGAAATTTTGTGAGATCGTAGTAACTGCAAAACCCTTTGTCAGCTAAGAAAATGTCTCCATTTCGGAACGTGGGCCATTGCTTACGTAACAGCGGTAATTCATGATTTTTTTTATTCCCGATTTCATAGCTCAGTAAAGCACCACTATTGAGTGAGAAGCATGCACAAATACGGGCTACAGGGAAACCACAACCTAATTTTTGCATCGCAGGTTGTGGCCAGCACTGCTGATTTTCTACGGTGTCTGGCATGCTGACACCTGTTCCATCGACAACAATGATACGGCGATGATTGAGAAGAATATCAGTAGATTCTTGTTCCGCCCATGTTGTTGTATGAGTAAAAATGTCAAACAACATATTTTCACTCAATTTTTTTCTGGCGGTGCAGTATGAAGCAGAGGACGATGAAGGGATTTGGAGTGAATTTACAGACGCATACGATTGAAGTTTTCTGACAACCTCTTTACATCCTCCATCAGCATCTAATACTTGCCCGAAAAAAGCCCAGAATGTGTTTTCTTTAGTAAAGAATCGCTTCCGACTCATTGGCCCAGAAACGTCCTGCTTTAAGAGATGGGCAGGAAAATACCCATTAAAAATCTCCCCAATTTGCTTCAACGATTTTTGCTTAATTGAGTTGATTTTATCAGCTAGAACTTTTTGGGGAGAGTGAGGTCTACGACCTCGCCTTGGTAGGTCAAAACCTGGTAGTGTTGGTTTTGCAAGATGTGATTTTTCCATCTGCTATTATACCAAATCACATGTGTATTATCAGCAAGATAGGGCTAAAAAAAGGGCTTAAACTAGCGCCATTCTGCTCTGACCCTAATTATTTTGCGAACAGATAGTACAAAGAGCACACTCAAAACATCAGCGTTGTCTCGCCCCTTTGCGCACATTGGTTGTACGCGTTGACGGTGATACAAATTACTGCAACTGCACTCCTGAAACCTCTGCAGGTAACGTAACTTCACAGTCAATAGAGGAAATATGGTGGGACAAAGGTTTACAGAATTTCAGGAACAACCTTTTCTCCGGCCCGGTACCCGACTGCTGTAAAATTTGTCCGAGACTGTAAGTAGTATTTAGAGAATTTTCAGAAGAGTTTGACTAAAAGACCAAGTAACTGAGTATGGTCAGATCAGAATTAAAATGTATTTGCAATTTCAAATACACCCGCCATTGAACATCCACCCCCACAACTACGTCCAATGTACCGATAAATGAAGCCCCAGGAAATCAATCAGGGTACATCCCTAATTGATTCAATTGAGACACATCCCCAGCTGATTACTATTTATTCAGATCAGTTATGATGCCAAATCGCACTCCTGCTAATCCTTCGTTTTTAAAAGAATCACCCCGGCCAGGATCATGGCAGTTGCCAGGTATTCGGTAAGGCCGATAGGCTCACCCACCAGTAATGAGCCGATCAGCAGGGCCACCACCGGTGGCAGATAGGTCACGGAGGAGGCGGTAATGGTGCCGAGCTCCCTGACGATATAGTAGTAGATAATATAGGCCAGGCCGGTACCAAGGATGCCGAGATTGATTATCATGCCAAATACGGCGTGCGAATCGCTCCAGATCGCATGGATACCAGAATAGTCTGTAATGAGCGCCAGGATAAACAGAGCTGCTCCCAGCTGGTAGGTGGTCAGGGCCGTGGTGGATAATTTGAGGGGTACAATATATTTTCTGGCGTAGATAAAAGATGAACCGACACTGAGCGAACCCATCACCATAAACATGACACCGGTAAGGTTGGAATCGGCCAGCTGCTCACCGCTTGGCATTCCGATCAGCACGACCCCGCCAAAACCCAGCCCCACACCGATCACTTTCAGCAGGCTGGCTCTTTCTTCAGGGATGAACAATACCGCCAGAATAAAGGCAAACAAGGGAATAGCCCCTGAGACCGCCCCCGCCACACCCGAAAGAAGCAGGGAGGTGCCTTGAGCAAAGCCGTAATAATTGATGATAGCCACCAGAAGCGCCATAATCACAAAATGGTGGGCGTACCGGTAATGCTCAAGCTTTAATTCCCTTTTTATCAGCGCATATGCCAATACTGGCAGGAAACCGAAAAAGACCCTGAAAAACACGATCTGCAGAGGAGAGATTAACTCCAAAGCCAGCTTCATATAAATAAAATTACTTCCCCAAATAGTGCCCAAAACTGCGAATGCCAGCACAGGCAGCAACGCCGGCAGTTGTCGTGAATTACTCATTAATCCTCTGTCCCGCTTTTGGAATCGTATTGAAAAACACTGTGAAAGTGCATGACGAAGTCAGATCAGAAAGTATCTGCAACGTATTTTGACCATCTGTGAAAACAGACCGGATTGGATAAAATTAGCCGGCATATCAAATAGCTGCACCTCAACCCTCTGGACATTATTGATAGAAAAACAAAGCCCCAAGAGATCGAAATCTCCTGGGGCTTTTTCTATCTATGGTGGGCGAGGCGGGATTCGAACCCGACCAACAACCATTACGTAACTGTTTTTGTGTCCATTTCATTCTCATTGTACAACACCCGAACAACGTAGCACGAAAAATAAGTATATGCGCCAACCTATGCTCTTGGATACGAGTTTTACATGGACGTATTACCTGGTCAATCTCGCTGCCAAGTCTTTTTCCAGCCTTCTATGTGGTGTTCGATTCAGTCTCACTATCAACCACGATGCCTGGCAACAATTATGTAATTATGCCATAGGTGTTACAATCTGCACATTTTCATACCATTCATAACATGAGATATCCAAGATATGCATTGACAATTTCGACTTTTTTTTGTTCATCTCACACTAAGTAACTATACGTCATGGCTTTACTTTGTTTTATCTGAGCATACGAAGATCTCGATGCATTCATCCTGTATGAGTACTTGTTAGCCGAGAAAAGGATATGGCAATATTAAATATTCCAACATATGATGATTTCTATACTTCAGGCAAGGAATTGCTAGATTTCTCGTGGGATGTAATTGCCAGCCTACTCACCAATATGGATGAGGCGGAATACTATGGCGTGGATCCTATCGAGATTTCAGATAAATATTGGTCGGCAGCTAAACGCCGCCTCACGACCGCGCTTTCTATCAGTCAGCAGGGCGTTGAATTTATTTTAAAGGGACAGATCGTAGCGATATCGCCATTTCTGTTAATCAGCGAATCCCCTTCAAAGTGGCCATCTCCGTATGATGGAAACCAAATCAATTTCTCTGAATTTCGGACAATAAATGCTCAAGACTTAATCAGAGTAATTGACACATTTTCTCCCATTCCGATGTCTAAGGATTTCGTGGACCAGTTTCACCAACTACGCGAGAAACGAAATCGCATAATGCATTCCGTAGACAAACAGCTAACTGTAGATGTTGCGGAAGCAGTGGACTCTATTTTGTTTATGCACAAAGCATTGTTTCCTGAAGAAACTTGGGCGTCAATTAGATTACGTTTTTTAGATGAGGCGCCTGACTCCGAATTAGGTGGTAATGAATTTTCCAGAAATCGAGTGTGCTGGGAGATTAAGCTGGCCATTAATCTTCTGAAACCATCTAAGGTAAAAAAGTACTTTGGTATAGACAAAAAACAGCGGCGATATGTTTGCCCTACCTGTTTATTGGAAGCAAATACCGATGCAGGATTTGACCATAAGCTCGCAGTACTTAAACCTACGGGACCGAAGTCAACTATACTTTATTGTCCTGTATGCGATGCGACATACAATGTAACAAGGGGAAAATGTCATAAAGTAGAATGCCCAGGCAATGTGCTCGATGATAAAGGTATGTGTCTAACATGTTGCGGCTGGGTGTGAAGCGTTATATCTACCAATCATTCAAAGCCAATATTTATTTAATGTTAAAGATTTTAGCCTTTTCCGATTTACATGGTGACAAGGGGGATCTAGAAAAATTGATAACCCTAGAGAGTAATAATAATTTCCATGCAATAGTTGCTGCCGGAGATATAGGTTCCTACGGAAATGAAGATCATTCCCTCGTTGAAGTAGCAGAGTTACTCGAAAGCTTTTCTTGTCCCTTTCTCTTTGTGTTAGGCAATTCAGATCCTGAAGGGGATGAGCAAAATATTAAATGGCCAGCTAACTGCCATAATCTTAACTTTCAACCAAAACAGATAGGAGACTATTTTTTCGTTGGAATTGATGGGATATATGATCTTTCAAAATCATCATTCCGTATAAAAAGAGCCAAAGATCAATTCGTTAAGCTACACAAACTTGTAAAATATTGTAATATAGATCCTTGCAAACTTATTATCATAACACATGAAAGAATGTACCGATTGAATGATTTTTTCCGTACAGGTAATCCACTAGTTTATATGTTTGGGCATCATCATAGACCTATGCATACAAATGTAAATAAAACTAATTATATTAATTGCTCAGTTCTCGACGGCAATAGAAGTAGGTGGGGTGCTGGCAACTACTGGATCATAGAAATCAACGACGATAAAGTTATTTCTTTCCCTAAACCTATAGCTAGGCCAAGTAAGCGAACCTTGATTTTCAATAAAAAAAGAGCACAACAAGAGATGAAAGTGTTTGCTAAAATGTACCCAGAAATCGAATTTAATATTCCCGATAATGGCTGGTTCGAAATACCTCTTGACAAATAATATATGTTATATATTAAATTTAAAAAAACTGCCAAACAAGGATTCCGTAACCAATCCATATAGACTTCACGTTATATATTGGAAAAGATTATCTATGCTTGCAAATTAAAATAATGTTTTTCAAATATTCACACTATTATTAGCTATATTATCTTGTTGCATTGCACTTGTTTCTGCTTACTACTTCCACTCAAGATTTTCTAAAAGTACGTCCCTTTTGCTTATAGCAACGGCTTGAGAATTATTTTCTTTCTTGGCTTTCCTAATCAATTCCATCTCGCCTTGTACGTAGTATGATTCTTACTAACAGCAAAAACGCCTACATTACCGTGAAGGATTTGTAAACACTATAAAAACCGGAAATGCCTGAAGAACTCTTTTACACCTGATTGTACATTCAACAACTTATTGTGATGGATTGACCATCATTGCTGTAAAAAAACTCGGCACAGTAAAATTGCACCGGGTATAAAGAAAAATCCATGTAATTTAAGGTGCTTCAACCGTTGCATAACACCTGTACAATATCTGTACAACTTTTCAAGAGCAGAAAATCCGCGTAAGACTATATTTTTACATTAAACTTTGGTGGGCGAGGCGGGATTCGAACCCGCGACCCCTGGCTTCGGAGGCCAGTACTCTATCCAGCTGAGCTACCCGCCCTTGGGTATGTGTAAAGAAATGTCTCTCCACCGGGGAAGCGAAGAGCAGTGAAATTTACCACAAAATCTCATCATCGCAAGGGAAATTGCTTTTCGGCCGTTGCATTTCGTACAACAAGCTCCCCTTCTCCCGTTGGAGATCTATGATTTTCTCCTAGCAACAAAACTTTCAATGCTTCAGGAAAACATTAAAGGATTTCCCCTCAGGAACAAACGCCCCTGCTACCGGTTGGGGAATTGGAATCAATCAACCACAACCACACCGAGTACCCCTGAGGATTGCTATTTTGGTTCAGAGCGAGGCATTTTCAGGAAATTAAGCGGAGGCGTATGCATAATACGTCGAGCATTGATTTCCTGAAAATAACGAAGAGCTGGGCCAAAAGAGCTTCCTCTTAGACTTATACCGTGTTGCGATGAATCTTATCAACATACTCCTCCCACTCAACCGACAGCATCGACTTCTTTTTAGTATTACACTTCTTACAACTCGGTACCAGATTATCTTTGGTAGAGCGTCCCCCACGCGACAGCGGCACCAGATGATCCATAGTGAGTTGTTTGTAGGTGAACTTTTTACCGCAATAGTAACACAGGCCGGATGAGGTCTTCTGCTGCCACCACCGGCTTTTTTTTAATTCACGAGCCTTTGCACGCTCTGTCCTGATTACGGCATCATCAACGCCGTCGAGATTAAAATAGTCTGTCATTGTTCTACTGCTCTCCGGCTCATGCCCCCACCAGTTCTCCTACAAGTTCCTTACGTACAGCTCCCACCAGGTAGAGTGAACCGGCTACAAGAATCATATCATCCGGGGTGGCAAGCTGTTCTGCCGCTTTCAGGGCATCAACAACATCCCGGGCCAGTACCGCTTTGTCTCTCACATCTTCAGGCAGGCAGGCCGCAAGTTGCTCCGGCTCGGCAGAACGTTCGCCATCCGGCCGGGTGAGGATCAGGCCATCAGCCAGGGGCAGGATAGAGGAAAAACCTCCCTTGATATCCTTATCAATCATTGCTCCCCAGACCACGTAGAGCTTTTTATACTGATACTCATCTGCCAGGGTCATGGTGAGGTTCTTTACCCCGGCCGGGTTGTGGGCACCATCCAGCAGATAGCGGACTGAGTTTTCGACTCTTTCACCATTGACCTGCTGCTGCGCCCGGCTCTCTTTTTCGAGCACCAGATATTCAAGCCTGCCTGGCCAAACCACTGTTGCCAGACCTTGACGGAGTTGATCATCTGAAAGATCGAAACCGTTCTCTTTTAAGATATGAACGATAGCCACCACCAGCGAAGCGTTTTCCCGTTGATATGCGCCACGCATGGAACAGCGTAATCCCTCTATTCTGGCACCCAGGGCAAATGTTCCACCTGCCCAGCTCCAGTTCTCATTTGAGTTGCCTGAGTAATGAAATTCATATCCCAGCCGGTAGAGCGGCGCAGACTGCTCTGCTGCCTTCTTCTCCAGCACCTTGATCACTTCGATGGGCCCTGGAGCTGCAATTACCGTCACACCCGGCTTAATAATGCCTGCCTTTTCCCCGGCAACTTCGGTCAGGGTGGTGCCGAGATAGGCTTCGTGATCCATACTGATACTGGTGATAACCGAAACCAGCGGAGTCACCACGTTGGTGGCATCGAGCCTGCCGCCAAGCCCCGTCTCCAGTATAACCAGATCGAGATCGTTCTCGACAAACCAGAGCAGACCAAGGGCCGTGGTGAACTCGAAATAGGTTATCTGATCTTCGCCGAGGGCATCGGCCACCTGCTGGGCAATACGGGCAAAATCTGCTTCACTGATAAAGGTATCGTTAATGCGGAACCGCTCACGCACACAGCTCAGATGGGGGGAGGTGTAGAGGCCGACCTTATAACCAGCCTTCTGCAGCACATTCAGCAGCGAAGCGCTCACCGAGCCTTTGCCGTTGGTACCCGCCACATGAACAATCTTCAGCTTCTTTTCAGGCTCGCCAACCTTCTCCAGGAAGGAGTGCATGGCCCCAAGCCCCAGCTTTATCTTGTGCATCTGCAACTCATCCAGGAGTCGCAAAGCTTCATCATATGTCATCATAATCTCTTTCTCTTACGCCGTTCACGTCCTACATCCAACGTCCCACATCCAACGTTTGCCTTCTATCCCCTCACAACTCAGATCCAACATCCAACTCGCAGTTGCAGTTCACATCCAACGTCCAACGTCCCACGTCCTACGTGCTGTTACATCCAACGTCCAACGTCCTCCGTCCAACTCGCAGTTATTAGTTGCTGTTACATAAGCGTCAACTTCGCATAATCCAGATGCAGCGTCTTAATTCCATGCCGATCAAACATCACATCGAGCGAGCGAGGCGGTGAGGTTTTTTTCACCACCCCGATACCAAAAAACGGGTGCTGGACCCTGGTGCCCACCGGCAAATTCTCCATGCTCAGTTTCGGCTCTTTCTTCTTTTTAGCCTTGGGCAGGCCGCTAAAATCCGGCGTGGTATACGATGACGGTCGACGGCTGAAACTTGTGCCGCCCGGTTCTATCCGTTCATAAAGACCGGGAGTGATCTCGGCCAGAAATGGCGACATGCCGACCCGCTTGAACTGGCGATCAGGCGTCATCAATTCCCGCGGATAGGTGAAATAGAGATGTTTACGGGCGCGGGTGGCGGCAACATACAACAGTCTGCGCTCCTCCTCCCATTGTTCACCCATCCCGGCTGAGGCGTGGGGGAAACGTCCATCGGCCATGCCAATGACAAAGACCGCATCGAACTCAAGCCCTTTAGAAGAGTGAATCGTGGATAGAATCATCTTCTCGCCGCCGCTCTCATCCTGGGTGGTGTTATCCGGCGGATCGAGTGCGGTATCATCGATAAAGGACTGCAGGTCGTCGTAGCCTGCCATGATCGCCTTGAGCTGCTCCAGATCTTTCTGCCGCTTGGGATAATCATCGTTATAGAGCGATTCGAATATCGGCTGATAGTAGACCATCACTATCTCGAAAAGAGCGGAAGGCTTCTGCTCACAGGCCAGCAAATCACTAAAAAGCAGGTTCAGCTTCTCCAGGCCGCCCTTCCAGGTCTTGCCAGCCGGGTATTTGGCCAGCGCCTCGAATGGGTCCGGGGCCGCGGCAATGGTGTTGGTGATCTTCTGGGCGGTTTTCGGGCCAACCTTATCGAGTTGCAGCAGGGTACGGTTCCAGCTCAGGTTATCCTGGGTATTCACCATAAGGCGCAGGAAAGCGAGCACGTCTTTCATATGGGCAGACTCGGTGAGTTTCAGTCCACCGCGCTTTTCGAAGTCTATGCCCATGGTATTCAGTTCAAGCTCCAGCTTGTAGGAATGGAAACCGGAACGAAACAGTACCGCCATTTCCTCCAGCTCCACACCTTCGGCACGCAACCTGTTAATCTGGCGCGCCACAAAGCTCGCTTCTTCCCGTTCATCGCGGGCCCCGTAGATATTGGGCTTGATGTTGCCTTCGATTTGACTGAAGAGGGTTTTGGTGTATTTTTCAGTAGCGTTTCTGATAATATCGTTGGTCAACGATAAAATTGGCTGGCTGGAGCGATAATTCTCTTCCAGCTTGACGATTTTACAGTTGGGGAACACCTTGGGAAAGCGCATGATATTGTAAAAATCTGCGCCTCGAAAAGCATAGATCGACTGGGAGTCGTCACCAACGACCATGACATTATCGTGGGTATAGGCGGCCAGTCGGACAATATCTGCCTGAATCAGGTTGGTATCCTGGTACTCGTCGACCATAATATGGCTGAAACGCCTGGAGGTCGCCTCGCGCACCTCCACAGACTCTTCTAACAACCGCTTCCAGTTCACCAGCAGATCATCATAATCCATCAGACCGTGATCATATTTAAAGGTCTGATAACTATCGCGCAATCTTACAATGTCATCGGTAAAGTCGTTTAAGTGGGCAAACTGCTCATCCACCAGATCTTCAAGTGCAATGGATTTATTCACCGAGCCGCTGATCATATTGATCAAGGCCCGCTTGGAAGGGAACTGTTTCGATTTGCCGGTAAGCCCGAGGGAAGACTTGAGCAGGTTGATAATCCCCTCGGCGTCTCCCCTGTCTATGATGGTAAAACCCGAGCCATATCCGAGATGGGAGCCGTAGCGCCTCAAAAGCAGGTTGGCAATACCGTGGAAGGTACCGCCCACAACCCGCGAGCAGGATTCATTCAAGAGCTGCCCCGCACGCCAGAGCATCTCCTGGCTGGCCTTTCTGGTGAAGGTAAGCAGCAATATAGACTCGGGCGAAACACCCTTATCCATAAGATGGGCGACCCTGTGCACCAGGGTTCGGGTCTTGCCGCTACCAGCACCGGCGATAACGAGCACAGGCCCGTCTGTTGCGGTTACAGCTTCGTATTGCGATTTGTTCAGTCCATTCAGGTCAACACCGGGTGATTCAAACCCGTGTCCTGGTAAAAAGTCATTTTTCATGGCGGCACTTTAACACAGAGGTATACCACTGGCAACGCTGGTTGACAAAATGGGCATGGACTGTATTATACCTTGCGTAATAGTTCATTCGATATGGTGACTCTCACCTAATCCATTCAATTAATTTCGGATATCCTCATGGCAACAGACACTTATACCACTATTTTCACCCCGGAAACTCTTTCCAGCCTGTTCCCTAAAGATCGTGCCGACGAATTTTTCGACGCACTGTTTGGTGATGCCAGTGAAGGTGCCTACGATATCGCGCTTGGATTTCGCGGTGCCGATAAGAGCAACCTGGTGATGGAACTGCTGCTGACCGAACGTCCCGGATGCTGCCTCGCCTGTAACCTGACCCAGGGACTGCCGCAGGTATTTTCCCGCCATCCTATCATCAATGTTAACGGACTGGTCAAAGAGATTGATGAGCTGCTTGGCGACGGAGTAAACTGCGGAGAGTGGTCACTGGGCTACACCGAGCAGAGAACCCGTTCACTGCACGTGATACCGTTGACCGTTCAGCTGAACAGTTAAGCGCCTTCCCGATACAAATATTGAAAAAGCCGATCCTGTCTCAGACATGATCGGCTTTTTGCGTCTATTCGGCTGGAATTCTGACAGCCCTGCTGCACCCCGGTCTCTTTCATATTTCCCTGGCTACCTGAGATCGCCCCTGGCTTTGGCCAGATCCAGTATGTCATCTGCCCTCTCCAGCCAATCAATATCGTCATAACTGCTGTTTGAGGTTATCTTTTAAACGTGTTACGCCTACACTTGTTATATCGACAGATTATTGGCTGACGTTTAGCTGATTGAGCACAAAGCTGATAACTATCTTCAAAACCAATGTATAATCAACCTGTCCAGCGAATTCCTCTTCCCTTTACTACCTCGCTGGGTCTTTTAACTGAAACCGTGGTATAGCTTTCAACCGATTACCACAATATTAACAACAGGTACGCATTCCCCGAAATGACACTTAAAGATAAAATTGGCCAGCTCCTGATCGCGGGCTTTAAAGGTGACAGGGTTTCAGCCTCGAGCCCGGTAATACAGGCAATTGAGAAACATAATCTGGGCGGAGTCATCCTGTTCGACCGGCTTCTTGCAGAAAAGTCATCTCAAAACAACATTATCTCTTTCAAGCAAACCAAAGCCCTTATCGGGGATTTGCAAAGTGCGGCGGGTAACAAGCTGATCGTTTCTGTAGACCAGGAAGGTGGGCTGGTTAATCGCTTCAAGAAAGAGCGCGGCTTTCCCCAGACCCCTCAAGCGGCTCAACTTGGCGAGCATAATGACACGGCTGCAACCACGGCTGCAGCTCAGCAAACCGCTGGCATGCTGGCGGAGATGGGCTTCACCCTGAACCTGGCCCCGGTTGCAGATCTGAACCTTTACCGGGACAACCCCATCATCGGCAAATATGGGAGGGCTTTTTCCGACAATTGTGAAAAAGTCGCACTCCATGCCGAATGCTGGATAAGAGAGCACCATCAATACGGTCTGCACTGCTGCCTGAAACACTTCCCCGGCCACGGCAGTGCCAGAAACGACTCGCATCTTGGCCTTGTGGATATCAGCAGCTACTGGCAGCACGATGAACTGCTTCCTTTCAGAAAGCTGATAGAAAGCGGCCTGGCCGACTCGATCATGACCGGTCATCTTTTCAATGAGCGGCTCGATCCCAAATACCCCGCAACCCTCTCAGGGGCGACGGTTAATGGCCTGTTGCGCGGTGAACTTGGTTTTACAGGACCGGTACTTTCTGACGATATGCAGATGCAGGCCATCACCGACCACTATGGCCTTGAGGAATGCGTGATCCGCGCCTTAAACAGCGGCGTCGACCTGCTTGTTTTCGGCAACAATATGGTATATGATCCTGACATTACAGAGCATGTTATTACAATTATTCTCAAGGCCCTCCACAACGGAAGTCTTGAAGAAGCGCAGCTTGAAGCAGCCTGGCAACGGGTTCAACGTTTACGACAATTGCCTTTAAACAACATTTAGGAACAACGAGATATGAGCGCACAGCAACCTCACCAGACCCACTCAATTCTTTTCGGCTATCTGACCTGGATTTTCGGTTTTCTTGGAATGCACCGTTTTTACTACGGCAAACCCATTTCAGGAACAATCTACTTCTTCACTCTCGGGCTCTTTTTTATCGGCTGGATTATCGACCTGTTTCTGATACCGGGTATGGACCGTGATGCGGACATCCGTTTTATCGATGGGGAACTGGACTATAACCTGGCCTGGCTGCTTCTGACTTTTCTCGGGGTTTTCGGTATACACCGCATGTATATGGGCAAATGGCTGAGCGGCATTCTCTACCTGTGCACCTTTGGCGTGTTCGGGTTAGGTATTATCTACGATCTCTGGACCCTGAACGACCAGATCAGCCTGATAAACGGCAAAAGCTCCAGAGCATAATCCCCCAAAAAAAACAAAAAGGGTGCACGGCATGAAACACCGCGCACCCTTTTCAAATTCTGGCAGTGATATTTCCTGCCCAGGCTTTTATCTACAAAAACTTCCTGTCAGTGCAGACAGTGATGGATTATCTTGGATAGCTCCCTTAAAGACACTGGTTTCATACAGTATTTATCAATGCCTGCCTGTTGAACGTCTTCCCGGGAGAGTTGATCTGAATAGCCGGTGAAGAGCACCACCGGCAATTCGGAGCGAACCTCTTTTATCGCTCTGCAAAGCTCCACCCCTGTCAGCTCAGGCATGGTGAGATCTGTCAGCAGCAGATCAAACTTTTCCGGAGTTCCTGAAAACAGTTTCAACGCCTCAAAGGGTGAAGTACAACCCGTTACCGTATAGCCAATGCTGGTCAGCAGCTCCCCTGTAACCTGTACCACCTGGGCTTCATCATCCACCAGCAGGATATTTCCCTGCCCCTTTACAAGGTCGACGGTGTTTACCACCTGATCGATCCCGATGCGCTTGCTGGAAACAGGCAAATAAATCTCAAACGTCGTTCCCCTGCCTACTTTACTTTGCACCTCTATACGACCACCCATACGGCTGATTATGCCATGCACCAGGGCCAGGCCCATACCGGTGCCGCGACTCTTCTCCTTGGTAGTGAAGTATGGTTCGAAAATACGATCGAGCGTCTCAGCCGGGATCCCGCAACCAGTATCAGCCACAGTCAGTTTCAGCCACCCCTTGCCACTGCTGTCAACCCTGTCACGTTCAAGCTTGACGGAAAGGGTGCCGTGATTGCCTGCCATGGCGTGGGCGCTATTAGTACAAAGGTTCATCAAAATCTGGTGAATCTGTACCGGGTCAACAGAGACAATCCCGCACTTCTCCTCAATATCCTCTACAATGGTGATGGTGGACGGAATAGTGACCCGCATCAACTTAAGAGCTTCTTTCACTATCGGCTGAATATACAGAAGACTCTCTTTCTGCTCGCTGGCGCGGGAGAAAGTGAGGATCTGCTCTACCAGGCTTTTTGCTCTTTTCGCTGCCCTGAGGATACCATCGAGATACTCGAGTACCACCTCATCGGCATTGGCGTTTCGCATAAACTTAAGCCGGATGATCTCCGAATAGCCCATAATTGGCGTAAGTATATTATTGAAGTCATGGGCGATTCCACCTGCGAGGGTACCGATGGCCTCCATTTTCTGGGTATGCCTCAACTGCTTTTCAAGTCGCATCTTTTCTGTGACATCGCGACCAATGACCACCACAGATACGATGAGGCCATGGTTGTCACGTACCGGCGTCCCTGTAAGTTCATAGACCCGCTCTTCACCGCTACAGGTCTGCAACTCGAACTGCTGGATGGTAGTCTGCGTTTTACCGGATAGAAGGCTCTTGGGAACAGCACAGGACTTGCAAGGCTGACATCGGCGGCAAAACAGCTCATGACACGTCTTGCCAATGGGGTCTTCGGACAATTCCCTGACTTTCTCATTTGCCCATATGAGTTTTTCATCAGTAGCGAACAAACAGAGAATTCCAGGAAAACCCTCAAGGATTGCCTGCTTTTCAGACTCACTAACCTGCAGGGCTGTCTTGATGGCGTTTAACTCAGAAAACTCAAGAAGTGCCACAAGAATCCCGAATACACCTCCATCCCCATCGGTAAGCAGTGATTTTTTCATCACCACCTGGACAGGTACCCCTCTCGCACTTGATATCTCGATCTCGTGTGATACTCTGCCGCCGGAGGCAATGAGCTGTTTGTCGATCTCCCGGACACGACCTGCAGACCTGGGTGCAAACAGGTTATATGGGTCAAGCCCATGGTAATTAAGGGGCAGGTCACCTACCAGTTCATAAAAAAGCTGATTGCCGCAGACAAATATCCCATCATCATTTATAAGAAAACAAGGGACAGCAACAGCATTTACAACCGATTCCATAGAGAGGCCGGGCTGGGCAAGGCTACCGTTAGAATTTTTTTCATCAACCTGGGTAGACACAGACTGCTGAACCGATCCTGAAGTGTTCTTCATATCCATTTTGCAATAGCACGCAAGCCCTGTTTTCTCTTGAGTATTTTGTCAAAAAAAATAAAAAGCATTTTATTTTGTATCTTTACCGCATTTAACGTTCTCTACTCTACCGCCAAAATGGTTGTCTGAGTACAGGGCCATACAGCGCCATCTTCAGCATGTCGGCAGTACGCACCTTAGCGCCCCCAAGGACATAAACTCGTATTCTTCAGGTTCCTGTAAGGTATTACCCAAAAACCTTAAACCCGACACGGACCCAACTGGCGGGAACTTTGGGCGGGGCGAGCTTTCAGCCGGCGGCCTCTGCCGCGAGCATAAATACCACCATGTGAAAAATTATCTAAAACTTGCAATATTAACAGAATGTTTAGTCTTTACAACTGCTTTGTTCCCATGATTTTCATCTGCCCTTTTTCTTGACTCTTCACTCCTTAATCGGTAGTGTTTATGGTTCTAGATCGTTCAGAAACGCAGAATATGCACAACCAATAGAAGTAGATTATGAAAAGACCAGGATTAATTACAGAGAACAGCCAACCCGAAAAACCTGAGATAGAATACCCTTGCGACTGGGTATACAAGGTGATTGGGGAAGATCCGACGGTATTGAAAGAAATAATAATTACCGCATGTGCGCCTACCCAGGTTCTGATCAACCACTCCCACACCAGTTCCAAAGGCAAATATCACAGCCTCAACGCCAGCCTCATGGTAGAGGATGAGAAACAACGGTTGCAAATTTACGACTTATTAAAAAATCATCCGGCCGTGAAGGTCGTACTTTAATTCCAAATCATGAGCAGCGAATCTTTAGAAAAACAATCACAGCTTATAAGTGCTCTTCGCGAGGGAGTGGCCGTCGTACAGATGATCTTCTTTAAAGAAGTACGTGCCACAGTTGGTGAGAAATTCAGCGATAAGGACCCTGGCTTTATTTCCATGCTGGCCGGGGCGGTTATCAACGAGGTTTTCGGAACCGTCAATCCGGAGCAGAGATTCGCAGACTTTCGAAAGGGCAACAGAGGGACGATAGAGCAGGAGCTGATCAGCCTGAAAACTGACCACGCTGGTCTGTTGCCGGCCTTAACCGATGCACTGAGAATTCAGGTGCTCTGCGACAACCAGGAAGGCTCGGACAGCTCAGACATACTCAAGCAGGCAGACACCCTGGGAATCCTCCAAGAAGACCGCACAGTCCCCATGCCCTCAACCTTTATGACCCTGGTTCGTGGCCTTGGGGAACAGCACAACCTGATTATCGCCCCGGTTCAGATCACCCCGGAACAGGATAAGCAGCTCGTCCACTAAGACGCTTCCCATCAAGATTTGTGAAGGCCAGAAAGCCTGATTACTTTCAATGCGTTGAAAGTAATCAGGCTTTTATTTTTCGGTAAAATGTTCACTGGAGGCGTGCAGCTGGTAACGGTTCTGCGGTTAAGCCCACCAGATTATACAGCCCTGGCCTGATCTGTATTTACGAAGGGATACATTCATCACGTCCCACCCGGACCTGAATAACGCCACGAACAGAGTTACAGACAAACACTGCCTCGGCCGCATAGACATCCTCCCGGGTCAATATTTTCTCCACCAGCTCGATATTGTTGTCTTCCAGTAACTTTCTGCGCATCACTCCGGCCAGGAGTCCACTCGTTACTGGTGGAGTAAGATAACGACCATCCTTATAGATAAAGATATTCGTGATCGCACCTTCCGTCACCTCACCTTTCTCGTTGGTAAAAAGCAGATCAAGACACCCCTCTTGTCCCGCCCGTCGCATGCCCGCGTCATAGATATCACGCTGCGTCGTCTTGTGCAAAAATGCCGACTGCGTGGAATTAACAGTCTCACTGGCAAATTTAACCAATGGTATTTCTCTGGTTTTATCGTCCGGGCATAGCGGCAAAGCTACTTTGAGTGGCGGTTCGCATTCAACCGAGCTGACCGTGACTGCACCATCTTTTGCCAGGAGCAAACGGACCCTGCGGACTCCGGAATGATCTGCCACATGGCTATCCAGGGCTTCGACCAACTCCTCCATGTTGAAGTTGAAGTGGTAATACCGGGCCGAGGCGGTCAACCGCTCCAGATGCTCAGTTCGCAACCAATAGCCTTCACCGCTTTGCCAGAGGAGAGTTTCGATAAGCTGAAACTCAGGAGCGGGATTGGTAAGAAACCTTCCCTTCAATAGCGCTTCACGCCACTCATCGCGGGGGTCGGAATCATGGGTTATGCCTCCGCCCACACCCATTTCTCCACGAAAGCCATTACCGTTCTCCGAGAGCACAAGAGTCCGGATGGGAACATTAAACACAGCATCTCCATCGGGTGTGAGAAAACCAATTGCTCCGGTATATACTCCACGTGGCTCCTTTTCGAGTTCGTGGATAATCTCCATGGTACGGATTTTGGGGGCACCCGTGATCGATCCGCAGGGAAAAAGCCCTTTGAAAAGATTGTTGAGAGTGATCGAGCTTTCCTTTTCAGAAATACCGTCAATAGTTGAGGTCATCTGGAGCAGACTCTCGTATGGTTCGACGTCAAAAAGAGAGCGAACCCGAACCTCTCCGCCACCCGCCTCATGCAACACCCGGCCGAGATCATTTCTGAGCAGGTCAACGATCATCACATTCTCGCTTCTGTTCTTCTGATCACTATGCAGGAATGCACAAGCCTGTGCATCTTCCAGGCCGTCCCTGCCACGGGCCAGAGTCCCTTTCATTGGCCGAACAGTGAGCCTGTTCCCGCTCTTTTTGAAAAACAATTCCGGTGAGAAGGACATCACCCGCTCAGCCCCCCAGCGAATATAGGCGCCGTAAGAGACAGATTGGTTTCTCCTGAGTACCTTGTAAAGAGCTTCGGGTGACCCACCCAGGTCGAACAGTAATTTCAGTGTATAATTGACCTGATATGTATCACCAGCCCGAATATACCTGAGCACCGCGTCGAGCGCCTCAAGATATTCTCCCTCGCTTATACTTGGTGATATTTCAGATATTTCATATGATTTCAAACTGTCGATTGGTGAACATTCGGGCAATTTGAAATTGTGGTTTCCATTTTGGTGGTCAAAATACCAAGGGGTTGTATATACGCCGAGGTCAGCGACCAAAGTTTTGCCACCCCGTGGTATATTTTTCAGACCGGAGATTTTGCTGATCAGGGTAGTACCAAACTCATATCCGAACCAACCGGCAACGTAATAGCCTTTATCCAAACACTGTTGCACCTGCTGCAAAAAGGCTTCACCACAGTCAGATATATCACATCGCAACCTGGTTACCGGTTCTACGAAAATGTAACTTTTTGTATTGTCCTCACCAGGTTTTGCAGTGTCAAAGTAAGCGAATTGTTCAACTTGTGCTAAATGGCACAAAAGCTTGTTAAGAAGGGTATTTGAAGTGGTTTGCATAAAGCTCCTTAGAAACCTCGTTTCCTACTTGGTCCCACCATCATACCTATCTCCTGAAATTAAAGAGAAAAAGAGTACATGGCAGAAACCACGATGCGCAATTCTCAGCCTTTAGACCAATTCCTTTATTGCGTGGCTAAAGCAAATACCATATATTAATTGCCCAGTTTATTAAAGCCCGACATGATAAATTTCATGCGACTTTCAAACCCAGTTTGAGGTATTATGGAGCTCAGGAAGCAAGAGTAAATGAGCTATTCATTTCTCGTTATGCACCCTGCGCATCACGGTCGGATTAAGTTCGTTGTAGGTGGAGTAGTTGCGCTATAATCAACTTGCTGTTGACGCCTGTTTGTTTTTGACAATCCGGCGCGTCTACCGCAAGGGATGAGGGACGGAATTTCAACACGATATTCTCAAGTAAGCCGATCATTGCCATTCATCAGTTCTCGCTGCAGGCATTCAACCGGTACTACCCCCAGGCGCACAGGAAACCAGGTAGGTTTCACCGGAAATGAGCCGGATCTTCACAGGATAGCACATTTTTTGATTTTATTGTGGCGCATTAGTCACAGGTTTGTTTCTGCCATTTTTGTGTATCAGGCAGAACGCACTCAAACTCGAGACATCTTAAAGGAGAACAGCAAATGTCGCGTAAAATGGTAACTATTGATGGCAACCAGGCATGTACCCATGTCGCATATGCCACGAGTGAGATTATCACCATTTACCCAATCACACCGTCCTCACCGATGGCAGCCGATTCTGACGCCAAGGCAGCTCACGGCCAGGAAAACATCTGGGGCACGGTGCCTGTTGTAACTCAGATGCAGTCCGAGGCGGGTGTTGCCGGTGCAGTACACGGATCCCTCACCACCGGCGCACTGTGTACCACCTTCACCGCATCACAGGGTCTTCTTCTGATGATCCCGAACATGTACAAAATTGCCGGTGAGCTTACTCCGACCGTATTCCACGTGTCTGCCCGTGCACTTGCCTACCAGGGTCTCTCCATCTTCGGCGATCACTCTGATGTCTACGCTGCTCGTCAGTGCGGCTGGGCTATGCTCTGTGCGCAGAACGTTCAGGAATGTATGGACATGGCATTGATCGCCACCCAGGCCACCCTGAAGTCCAGAATTCCGTTCATGCACTTCTTTGACGGTTTCCGTACCTCCCATGAGGTTCAGAAAATTGAAGAACTCACATTTGACGATATGCGTGCCATTGTTGACGAAGACCTCGTTAACGAGCATCGCACCCGCGCTCTTACTCCGGATTGCCCATCTATTCGCGGTACCGCTCAGAACCCGGATGTAAACTTCACCGGTCGTGAGACCGTGAACAAGTACTACGACGCCACTCCTGCCATCGTTCAGGACACCATGGACAAGCTCGCAGAGCTCACCGGTCGTCAGTACAACCTGTTCGATTACTACGGTGCTCCCGATGCAGAAGACGTCATTGTTATCATGGGTTCCGGTGCTGAGACTGTAAGTGCCACCATCGACTACATGGTCGCCCAGGGCGAAAGAGTCGGTATGGTTATCGTTCGCCTGTACCGTCCGTTCGACGCTGCGGCAATGGTTAACTCCCTGCCAAAAACCGTTGAGCGCATCACTGTTCTCGATCGTACCAAAGAGCCTGGTTCAATCGGCGAGCCGCTGTACCTCGACGTTCGCGCTGCAGTAGCAGAGGCAGTAGAAGCTAACCCAACCGCTATTCCACCAGTAATTTTCTCTGGTCGTTACGGTCTTGGTTCTGCAGAATTCACCCCTGCAATGGTTAAAGCTGTATTCGAAAATGCTTCTGCCATGGCTCCGAAGAAGAGATTCTGCGTTGGTCCACACGACGACGTATCCTTCACCAGCCTTGACTACGATGCAGACTTCAACATTGAAAGCGCCGACGTCTACCGCGCGCTGTTCTACGGTCTGGGTTCTGACGGTACCGTAGGTGCCAACAAGAACACCATCAAGATCATTGGTGCTGAGACCGACAACGCCGCTCAGGGTTACTTTGTATACGACTCCAAGAAGTCCGGTTCCATCACCACCTCTCACGTACGTTTCGGTGACAACAAAATCGCCGCTCCATACCTGATCAATAAGGCAAACTTCATCGCCTGCCATAACTTCACCTTCCTCGACAGCTACGACATGCTCTGCAATCTCGAAGAAGGCGGCACCTTCCTGTTGACCTCCGGTTACAACAAGGATGAAGTATGGGCCAAAATGCCTAATCGCGTTCAGAAAGACCTCGTTGATAAAAAAGCGAAGTTCTTCGTCATCGACGCAATCGCTCTTGGCCAGGCTCTCGGTCTTGGTGCCCGCATCAACATGATTATGCAGACCGCATTCTTCATGATCTCCGGCATCCTCTCCAAGGAAGACGCTGTTCGCTCAATTAAAAACGCGATCAAGAAGACCTACGGCACCAAAGGCGATAAAGTCGTTCAGATGAACTACGATGCGGTTGACGCTGCCATCGAAAACATCGTTGAAGTGGAAGTTAAAAACGATATCACCGGTCACGAACTGCCTCCGACCGTTCCAGCTGATGCTCCGGAATTCGTTAAAAAGGTTACCGCCAAAATCATCGAAGGCAAAGGCGACAAGCTGAAAGTCTCCGAACTGCCAGACGATGGTACCTGGCCGACCGCCACCACCCAGTACGAGAAGCGTAACATCGCTGTTAACGTACCGAAGTGGCTCTCTGAAAACTGTATCCAGTGTGGCCAGTGTTCCTTCGTATGTCCTCACGCTTCCATCCGCACCAAGATCGTACCTGAGCTGGCAAACGCCCCTGAGGGTGTTGTTGGTCTCAACGCGGTTGGCAAAAACTTCAAGGGCCAGCAGTTCACCCTGCAGGTCTTCACCGAAGACTGTTGTGGCTGTACCCTCTGTGTAAGCGTGTGTCCTGCCAAGACCAAGGCTCTGGAGATGACTCCGAACACCGAGGAACTGCGTACCATTGAGAAGCCTAAGGTTAAGTACTTCCTCGAACTGCCTGAGATCGATCCTGCTCTCATCAGCCCGGCCACCGTTAAAGGCAGCCAGCTGCTCCGTCCTCTGTTCGAGTTCTCCGGTGCATGTGCAGGCTGTGGCGAGACTCCATACGTCAAGCTCGTATCCCAACTGTTCGGTGACAGAATGGTAGTAGCTAACGCTACCGGTTGTTCTTCCATCTACGGCGGTAACCTGCCGACCACTCCGTACGCCAAGCGTGCAGACGGTCGCGGACCTGCCTGGGCTAACTCCCTGTTCGAAGACAATGCCGAGTTCGGTATCGGTATGCGCTTCACCGCCAATAAGCTTGGCGCTCAGGCTCTTGAGCTGGTAGCCAAACTTGCTGACGAAGGTTCTATATCTGCAGAGCTCGCTGAGAAGATCAAAGCTGCTCCACAGAAAACCCAGATGGACATCGAAGCACAGCGTGCCAACGTGGCCGAGCTGAAAGATGCTCTCAAAGACAGCTCTTCTATTTTCGCTAAGCGCCTGCTGCCAATCTCAGACTACATCGTGAAGAAGTCTGTATGGATTATCGGTGGTGACGGTTGGGCATACGATATCGGTTACGGCGGACTCGATCACGTACTCGCTTCCGGCGAGAACGTTAACGTTCTGCTTCTTGACACCGAGGTATACTCCAACACCGGTGGCCAGATGTCTAAGTCTACCCCGCGTGCTGCTACCGCACAGTTCGCATATGGTGGTAAGAAGTCTGCCAAGAAGGATATCGGTATGATCTTCTCTACCTACGGCAACGTATACGTAGCTCACGTTGCTATGGGTGCAAATCCTGCCCAGACCGCTAAAGCGATTGCAGAAGCTGAAGCATATGACGGACCTTCCCTGATTATTGCTTACTCACACTGCATCAACCACGGTATCAACATGGCAAACGGCCTCGAGCAGCAGAAGAAAGCTGTTGCATGTGGTCACTGGCCGCTGTACCGCTACAACCCAGAGCTCGAGGAAGCTGGCAAGAACCCACTGACCATCGACTCTAAAGAGCCTACCCTCGGTTTCGGTGATTACATCCTCAGCGAGAACCGTTACAAGATGCTCAAGCGCATCAATCCTTCAGAAGCTGACGGGCTCATCGCTCAGGCAGAGAAGGATGCAATGAAGGCCTGGAAGTTCCTCAAAGGTCGTCGCGACGCTCTCGAGCCGGAGTCTACCGAAGAGTAATATCAAGGACTTGAAAGTGCTAAGGGCCCTCGATCCAGAGGGCCTTCAAAACTGACTTGAGTCACTGGTCAAAACTCAAAAAGGGGCTTTTCCTATATAGGAAAAGCCCCTTTTTTTATGACTAAACAGCAAGCTTACCGAAAGACAGCAGCATAAAAAAAGGCCGCTTCCAGATAACGGAAGCGGCCTTTTAATGAAACGAAGAGGAAAAGAACTATTTCTTTTCCAGTTTCAGATCGTCAATATCCTCTTTCAGGGCTTCATACTGTCTGATCGCCTGGAGCACTGAATCATCCTGCTCCTGCTTCATCTCGCTTACCTTAGCCTGAATCTTCTCCTCTCGTATTTTCAAGTCATCATCCTGCACGCCAAAAAGGCTTGAGGCAAGATAGCGGAAGGAGAACAGCATCAGTTCCACGTCATCTTCCTTGATCTTCTCAAGCAGTTCCTCTGGAACTATGTAGGTGGAAAGGAAAGAACTCTCGAAAATAAAACGACGAAAAGTAGCAAGATCGGTAGAGGCCATAAAAAACATACGCTTGGCCTGCTCAGACAGGGTTGCCTGCTTGCCATGGGACTTGCGGCGCATTACGAGTCGCAACCACTCCCGGTTCATCTCATCACGAACATCAACACCCTGGTCTTCACGCCACTCGCGAACGGTCCACTCTTTATCTTCTTCGTGACCCTTGCAGTAATCTTCCTTAACGACGAAATAGAATTTATCGTCTGCTCCGAAAGTCTCATTGCCGTCAGCGTCCTTTTGACCACCCTCGTGAAAATCCGCCATGCCAACCGGATAATAGCGGCAGGCAGATGGACGATCAGTGTAAACGGTACACCCATCCGGAGTCACAAAAGGACATTTGTTGTCTTCCTCGCGCATCTTGATCATGACACCGGGCATATCGGTGTTCTCAAGATACGTGGGCAGCGTATACTGCTGCAGGAATTCATGGGCCGGCACGCCAAGTCGCTTGCTCAAAATCAGGATGTCATACGGAGTCAGCACAATCTTGATTCCACCACAACAGGCTGTAAAGCAACTCACACCAGGATGACAACGGAACTTGATCTTACTGTCCAGAGTCAACTTCTTGGGCATGATGTTCGACGGATTTTTGTCCTTACCAAAGAGAGCTTTCTCTTTAGTCATATTCTGCTCATTACTCATCACATCACCTTATATTAAAATGGTTACTCAGTTCCATGATATTTCCTGCATTTCGCGGGAGGGTAGTATAATATACTGCTGGCAACGTTGTGTCAAACCCAATTCAAAGGACCTAATTTCTGGTAACTACGCTGTTCCGGAAGCTAAATAAATTCCGCTTGAGTACTACTACTTAGCGCCTCACCTATTCTTTCCCCTTGCGGTTTTACCCGAATGTTCGTATATCAACATTCGGATTATGAAACTTCCTGCTTGACTTGCAGTACGGAAACACCAGGTTCTTCCCCCCTCGAGGTAATACATTTCATGAAAGTATTTTTTCCCCCTATTGATTTATCAGCAGCAAGCACAATCGTTTATCATGTTCCAGGAGGCCCGGCCCTCACTGTTAATCTCGACGGTGTAGAAGAGTATATCGACCTCGAGCTGGAGATGGGACACGTGTGTGACACATCGGATATTGACGGCACTGTACACTTTTTTCCCAGGGGCAACGCCTAAGCTTGAACTTTATCCACCCAGTCACCCGCCCTTCCCTGACTGCTCTTCACTGGCCGACCTCATAATTCGCACTCAGCTGAATTTTGCGGCCATAGATTTACCATGACCATTACTCATTTTTCTATCGATACCAGCTCCGACGGGCATGTACACACTAAGCTGTGCAATCATGCCACCGGTGAGATGGAAGAGTACGTTCTCTCCGCCATAGATCGCGGTCTGAGAGAAATGTATTTTTTGGAACATCTTGAAGCAGGCGTGAATTACGCCCCCAGAACCTGGCTCACCGAAGCTGATTTTGCCTACTATTGCGAGGAGGGGGAGCGACTTCGCCGGAAATATGCAGACCGCATATCTGTGAATATCGGTATCGAACTTGGTTACAACTCCAGCCACAGCAAGGAGCTTCTAACAGGCGCGCGGGCCAAACCGTGGGATAGAATTGGCTTATCCTGCCATTTTCTGCAGATTCCCGGCTCTAATAAGCATATCAACCTGCTCAGTCGCAAACAGGAGAACATCGATCGCGCCAGGGAGTATGGTCTTGGGACTCTGCTCAGCCTCTATTACGACACCTTATTAGAAGCAGTGGAAAATATTCCGGCGGATGTACTTTGCCATCTCGACGCGCCTTTGCGCTATAGTGGTCCTATTCAACTAACCGACTATCACCTTGAGCAGATTGACCGGTTACTTGCCGCCGTCAAAGCCAAAGGCATGGCCATGGAGATCAATACTTCGGGTATCCCGATCCGTAAAGAACCTTTCCCTGCCAAGGCCCTGGTAAAAATGGCTCTTGATCATGGGATTCAACTTGTGGCCGGCTCCGATTCACACAAACCGGAGGATATAGGCCGACATTTTGACGAACTCGAAATTTATATCGCCGAAGTGAAGGCTTTATAACTCGATTATCTCCGCTTTTATCCATAAAAAAACCCCCGTATGGCATATGCCGTACGGGGATTTTTTTTAAGCTCTATTAGCGTTGTTATTCAGGCAACCAATCTGCGCCCATGCGACGGATCACATTGAAACCACCGGGCAATACAAAGTGGTTCTTCTTGCCAACCGAATCGAGAAAAACCTGAACCTCGTATGAACGGGAACCTGCATTGCAGAAAATGATCAGGGTCTTATCATCCGGCAGCTCATTGTAACGTTCACGTATCTGCTCATACGGCAATGAGTTCCAGATCCCTTTACCGTGCTTTTCCTCAAACGGTGCTACCTGCTTGGGATGACGCACATCGAGCACCTGCCAGTCAGGTTTGCTGGAATGATCGGCCATCCAGGCAAAAAACTCGGACATCTGGATCTGGCGCATCCTGCCGTCACAAATGTTGTCTGCTACATAGCCCGCCGCGTTGATCGCATCGATGGCTGGTGAGAACGGTGGTGCGTAGGCCATTTCCAAATTGCCGAATTCATCGATGGTGGCACCGCCTGCGATAGCCACCGCTGCAGCATCAATGCGAGCGGAGAGTCCATCATTCATCGGGCCGACACCTTCCAGACCCAGCACTTTTCTGGTTCTGCGGTCAAAAACCAGCTCAAAGCAAATAATATCCTGGCCTGGAAAAAAGTGTGCCCTGTCTGATGGTGAAGTAAGAGAAGTATCGGCATCGTAACCTTCAGCCAAAGCCTCTTTCAGACTCAAACCAACAGAGCCGATAGAGATCTCAAAAGCTTTCATGATGAACGCCCCTGCGCTTCCCTTGAATAAAGACGGAATGCCAGCCATATTGTCCGCAGCCACACGACCTTCCCTGTTGGCCAGGCTACCGAAAGGAGCAACGAACCGCTTTCCTGTCACCAGGTGTGGAATTTCTACACAGTCACCCGCTGCATAGATGTTTGCATCTGAAGTCTGCATCCGCTCGTTCACCACAATACCACCAGTGGCTCCAACCTGAAGGCCGGCATCAACTGCAAGCTGAGAACGTGGGCGAACACCCGCTGCCATAATGACCAGATCGGCTTCCAGGGTGCGGTTAGCAGTGCGAACACCTGTCACCTTGCCGGCTTCGCCTACAATCTCCTCGGCGGCCTCGCCCAGATAGACCTCGACGTTGTTATCCCTGAGATGTTTGGTGAGAATTGCAGCCATATTGGTGCCTACCGCTTTGGGCAGCAGTTGATCCATGAATTCGACAACTGCCGTCTCTACCCCCCATAGATCGGTGAGAGCCTCGGCCATCTCAAGGCCGATTGCCCCGCCGCCGATTACCACCGCCTTTCCTACCTGGCCTTTGGCGATTCGTTCTTTAATATCGATTGCTTTATGCAGATCACTGATGGTGAAAACACCATCGAGATCTTTACCGGGGATTGGGAGTACAAACGGCTGGCTACCTGTGGCAAGCATCAGCTGGTCATACTCGAGTGTGCCCTTTTCACCGGTCTCTACCTTTTCGATTGAGACGGTTTTATTCTCCCGATCAATAGCCACGGCTCTGGTGGAGGTAAGGGTCTTGACCCCCTTGGCGCAGGCAAAGAACTTCTCATCACGAACCATGTGAAAGCTGGTGGAGCGGAGTTCTTTCTCATCCGCCACATCACCGGAAACATAATACGGAATACCGCAACCGCCGTAGGAGATTACGCTATCCTGATCCACCATGGTCACATCTGCGTCAGGCATCAGCCTTTTCAATCGAACGGCAGCTTTGGGTCCGGCCGCAACTCCACCAATAATCACTATTCTTTTACTCACTTCCGCCTCCGGTAGGTTTATATATTTAACTGGAAGTTATTATGAAGATAACACTATAGCGTCGTACGCCATTTTTAGACATATGAACACTATCAGCACAAAAAGACAAGCCGATTCAGGTTTAACCTGTGGCAATGATTGCTTCATAGAGACAGCCTGTAACCTTCTATCTTAACAGGCCAGCACCAGATATGTAAGGAAAGCGAACCCTCCGACAGCCTCTCAGGACCCCGATCTCTCAAGCAAATAATCAAGACGCAACCGGTGTCGCTGATCAAAGAGATTTTTACTGGTAGCCCAGATAGCCGCAATTACACCGAAACCTGTGCCTGCTGCGATCAGCATCATAATCAGAATCTGATACTTCACCGCCTCAACCGGTGGAGTTCCGCCGAGAATCTGACCGGTCATCATGCCGGGCAGGCTTATAATTCCTGCTGCCGCCATTGAGTTGATGATCGGCATCATTCCCGTTCGCATGCAATCTTTGCGAATCTGCTCGCTCGCCTCCTGCCAGGTCTGTCCCAGCATCAGGCGTTGCTCCACGACAGCACGCTTATCATAGAACATCGTCGTTAGACGATCAACAGCCAAAGCGATACCTGTCATGGTGTTCCCTAGCAGCATCCCCAATAACGGGATTGCATATTGCGGGGTGTACCAGGGGTCTACCCGTATAACGACCAATATGGAAATACAGGCCACTGAAAAGGAAGAAACGAACATAGCACCAGTCCCAATCAGATAGCCGGTACGGCCTCGAAAACGTCTCTGCTGCCTCGCCTCGACCTCTCTGCCAGCCATGGCAAGCATTATAAACGACATCAGCACAACCAGCCAACCGCTGGCATTGCCAAATAAAAACTTTAGCACCAAACCGATAAAAAGGAGTTGAGCTGTCATCCTGCAGGTGAAAATAATAAGCTTCTTCTCAATACCCAGACTCAAACACATGCTGGTCACAGCCAGAGCAACGAGCAACAGCGAGGCCAGCCCGAGATCGAAGGCGCTCAGAGAAATTACATTCATTGTGTCCTCTTTGAGGAAACCTTTTGCGGTTGCATCATAGACATGGAGTTTCTTTTAAGCTCTAAAATGCTTGAGGCCACCCTTGCCAGTTGTTCCTTATCGTGACTCACCCAAAGCACAGAGAGATTCTGTTCCTGCCTGAGCTGACTGATAAGACGTTCGAGTTGGTCTGTGTGATATGCATCCAGACCTGAAGTTGGTTCATCAAGAAGCAATACCTGCGGTTGTAAAACCAACGCCCGAACCAGCGCCAACCGCTGTTTCTCGCCGGTGGACAACCTGCTCACATGCCAGTTCAAAACATCGTCGTCAAAACCGAGTGCTACGATTGCCCTGTTGAACAGTTCAGTGTCCAACTCTGTGGTGAAATGTGGTTTTACAGTGTCATGCCACCAGGCCGATTCTGCGGGCACCATCAAGACTCTGCTTCGCCACCTTTGTGGGGCAACACTGTCTATCGGCTCCCCGAAAAGAGTGATGGTGCCGGAGTGGGGGATGAGATCGGCAAGAGCCCTCAGCAGCTGGGACTTCCCCACACCGGACTGTCCGCTGATACCAACGCATTGGCCTGTCGGCAGCGAGAAACTGTATGGTCCGTTTTCCAGAAACTCAAGAGATTCAACTACCAGGCACGTCGGGGAGGTTGAGGCGAAAGATGAATTATTCAAGTTGTTCTCATTTGACAGGAAGCTCGATCGAGAAGGTTGTGCCTTCATTTAGAGTACTCTCGACGTGGATGGCACCGTTATGACTTTCTACTATATTTTTGGTAATAGCCAGACCGAGACCGGTACCCTTGTGCTTATCAGTAAAAAACGGGGTGAAAATCTTGTCAAGTTTGTCGCTGTCCATGCCCGGCCCGCTGTCCTCTATGGCAATGACCAGATTCTCTGATGAATTTATCAATGTTGCGACCTTCAGCTTACCACCCTGTTCCATGGCCTGCAGACCATTTATCAGGATGTTAAGGAGCGCTCTATACAGCTGGGCGTCATCTATGGGGATCAGTGGCAGGTCGGTCGCCAGATCGGTTTCAAGCTCGACATTCTGTTCCTTGATCATGGGTGAAGCAAAATTGAGCACTTTTTCCATCAGGACATTCACATCACCCATTGCCAGCTTTGGCGCCTGAGGTCTCGCAAAATCGAGAAACTCTATAACAATATCGTTCAAGCGACTGGTTTCATCGACAATAATCCTGGCCAGATGTTCATTCCCCGGGGCGACCTTTAAAATACGCTTCTCAAGTATCTCAGCAGTACTGCGCACTATGCCAAGCGGGCTTTTAATCTCGTGGGAAACAGTGGCCACCATGGTACCAAGGTGGGCGAGTCGCTCAGCCTGATTCAATTTCTCCTCAAGGCGCAACCGCTCGAGAGCCCTGGATTCAATTATCCTGCCTGCTCTGGCAACAATCATTCGAAGGACCAGAAACAAAACCATCATTACCGCGCTGGATACCGCAATAATGCTGCCCTGAAGCCTGATAATATTGGTGTACTCATTGCTGAGGTCTTTGGCGATTTCAATTACGCCCATTATCGCCTCAGTCCCCTCTCCTGTTTCCCTGACCTGCCTGAAGGGTATGTAGCTCGATAATTCACAACTTGGAGGTTGATTGACCGGTAGTAAGTTCAACACACTACCTTCATAGTGCAGCCTGGAGTTGGCTATGCCCTGGAGAGCGAATTCATACTCAGGCCCACCAAGATTTTTTCGCCCCACCATTTCTGGAATAGTCGAATATGAAATGATATTTATTGAGGAATCGTAAATAGTCACCGACTCGATCTTCATCCCCTGAATAACACCTCGAACAATGGCGTCGAGATTGGCGAACTGCTCAGGATGGCTCAGGGCGATATTTCCATAACGAACAACGGTCGGCAGAACAAATCGTCGAAACACCTGCTGATTGAGGTTTTCAGCCAACACCATGGAATACTCTTCACTCTGTTTGAGCATGACTTTGCGAGCATTGTTGGAAATTGCCCAGGAAAGGAAGAGCGTAAAGATGAGAATGAAGAACAGACTGGAAAAAGTGAAATATTTGACCAGGGTAAACGGCTGCAAGCCCGCATCCAGAGTCTTTTTCTTCTGGCGGGCCTTTATCTCCTCAGCAACCCTCGTTGCCTCTTTATTCATTGCAAACACCGCAACGACGACAGATTGAGGTGTCACAGGCACTGGTCGTTTTTTCATCAAAGGCCCGCTGATATTCGCACCAGAGATAATCGTGCTTTATGCCATGATCAATGACATACCAGCCGAACCAGCTGCTTTCATCAAAACCGCATATGGCAAACTGCTCGGGGGTGAGGGCGTTCTTTTTCATGGCCTGTTTCCAGTTTAGACCACGTTCCGCCATATCATTTAAAACCGTAGCGATACGACGATCCGCCCTGGCCAGTACCGCCTGAAACAACACACTCTCCGGCTTGTCAAACTGCAGGTGTACGTTGGCAATTTTCGACAGTTCCCTACGCAGCAATTTCTGCCTGCGCTTCAACTCCATGACCACTTTTTTACTATCACCCAACTCACCTTTCGGTAGTGGGTCACTCATGCCAAAGGGATGATATTGAAAGGGAGTCCAGGGCTTCGGCGCAAAACAGTTTACCGAGATGCCTATTTCGGTGAGCCTGCCGCGTGCTTTGCCAATGGGATCAATTCGATCCTTGATCTTTTTGACCAGATCAATAGCTTCCTGCAGATCCTCGTCACTCTCTGTGGGAAGCCCGATCATCAGGTAAAGCTTCAGTTTGAATATACCGGCGTCAACCAACCGTTCTGCGGCATCGAGCAGGTCCTGCTCATCGAGTCCCTTATTAATAACCCGTCGCAAACGTTCTGAGCAACCATCCGGGGCGATGGCCACGCTTTTCAATTTACTTGCCGAGAGCAGGTCGATAAGAGGCTGGTTGAGTCTGTCAGCCCTGAGAGAGGAAAATGAAAGGGCACAACCGCTCTCTCGCAGATAATCACTGATCATCTCTAAAGATTCACTGTTCGCCATCTCCATACCAAGCAGACCGACACGATCAACATCACTGTAGCGTGCCCGAAGCCCTTCCACCACAGCATCGCCATCCCACAGCCTCGGTGGACGATAAATAAAACCGGCTGCACAAAAACGACAACCACGGGAGCAGCCGCGACCCAGCTCGGTAAGATGCATCTCTGAGAACTCAGCTTCCGGCGTTATAAGCTGGGAATGCCCGGCAACAGGGGATTTCTCCACCACGGATTTGGTCACATGCTGAGGAATCCCTGCCTCTGCCTGATAGCTGGAGAGTAACCCGTCTTCATCATAAACTGGTGTATACAGGCCCGGCACATAACAACTGGAACGAGTGGTGGCTAAAGACCTCAGCAATTCACTGCGCGTTTTTCCCTCATAGGAATCAGCGATTTCCTGAACCAACGCAGGCAGAACAGGTTCTGCCTCACCTAGAATCATCAGGTCTACAAACGGGGCCAATGGTTCAGGGTTCATGAAGGTGGCAACGCCACCACAGATAACCAGTGGCTGCTCGCTGGAAATACTCTCGCTTCTGTTGCCGGCAAACGGTTCTATTGAGGCCGCTCGCAACATCTTCACAAGATTCAGATAATCGTGCTCGAAGCTGATGGAAATAAAGATGAGTGGAAAATGGTTCAGGGGCCGCTGTGACTCCATGGAACGCAGCGGTTCTCCATTTTCAGGAAGGAAAAATCTCTCGCAGACCAATTGATCATCTTCAGCGAGCAGGGCATAGACCAGCTGATAACCAAGACTGGACATACCCACTTCGTAAGTGTTTGGATACAACAGGGCAACAGGCAATCGCCCTGTCCATTTTTTCAGGTAACTGCCTTTTTCCAGGGTCAGCCTGGCATCTCGTTTATTCGAATACCCCTGTGCTTTCTTATACTGCTTCCTGATACGTATGCCCTCAAAACTAATTGGCTTTTTTGCGTAAGTACGCCGGTGTCTCCAGCTGATCCTCGTTCTGCCAGGAAGGAATATCCCGCTTGGCTTCAGCATCACTGGATTTATGCACCCCAAAGGGGTCGGAGGTCTCGAAATTTGAACCCGGCAACCTCGTCACTCTTGGATTATGTCTATTTGGTGCTGCAGGTTTAGCTGATGAATTGACCGTATCCATTTCCCCGGCTGATATATGCTCCCTGTCAGCTCTCTTTACGTGCAGTTCATTTACCTTGGCGATAGCTTCTTTCTTGCCGGTAATATCACCCACACCGGTGGCAATTACAGTAACGTGGAGTTCATCATCTAAAGAGTCATCATAAAGTGCACCGATTACAACCTTGGCATCTTCATCCACACGTTCCTGGATAAGTTGTGAAGCCTCCATAAATTCAGACATGGAAAAGGTCTCTTCGGAAGCGGAGATATTGATAAGCAGGCCACGGGCACCATCGATACCAAAATCTTCCAACAGCTGATTGTCGATAGCTTTGCGTGCCGCTTCAACCGCACGATGCTCTCCAACCGCAGCGCCTGACCCCATAACCGCCGGACCAACTTCTTTCATTACGGTTCTGAGATCGGCAAAGTCGGCGTTGATAAGCCCCGGCACATTGATCAGGTCGGTTATACCTTTCACCGCCTGCAGCAGCACATCATCGGCCATGCTCAACATATCCGAAAGTTTGCTGTTTTTCTGCATCAACGACAACAAACGGTCATTGGGCACGGTTATGATGGTGTCGACATACTTCTGCAGTTCATCCCAACCCAGGTCGGCATTCTTCGAGCGGAACTTGCCTTCGAAGTTGAATGGTTTGGTCACCACTGCAACAGTAAGCGCACCAAGCTCTTTTGAGACTTTTGCCACAACCGGGGCTGCACCGGTACCGGTACCACCACCCAATCCTGCCGTGACAAAAACCATGTCGGCACCCTTCAGCGATTCCTTAATATCCTCAAGGGATTCCAAGGCAGCCTGCTCTCCGGTCTCCGGCGTGGCGCCGGCTCCCAGCCCTTTGGTAACACTTGGGCCAAGCTGCAAGCAGACATCAGCCTTTGATTGCATAAGGGCCTGCTTGTCGGTATTGGCTGCGATAAAATCCACACCCTGCAGTCGATTGGTAACCATGGTGTTGATCGCATTGCCGCCACCACCGCCGACACCGATTACTTTTACGACTGCTACACCTTCTACTTCTGCCATTCTGAACGGCATACGGTTCCCCCTGCTACTCAATTAGATTATCGCTTGGGTAATGCGACAACCATAACATTCAAATAGTGCATAATATAGCACTTACACCCGTTCCAATAAACAAAAAATTACAGTCACATGATTTTTTTGACCCAGCCTTTCAGCTTGTCCAGAGCCGATGGTTCCCTGTTCTGAATTTCGCTGTTTTTGTTCCTGCCAAATAGCACCAGGCCGGTCGCGGTAGTACAACGTGGCGAGTGAATCTCGTCCAATTTACCACAAACACCTGACGGATATCCTATACGGACAGGCAAATCAAAAATTTGTTCTGCTAAATCGATAATATTTGCCAGCAGCGCGGTTCCGCCTGTGATGACGATACCGCCATTTATCTTATTTTTCTGGCCACTGGCAACAAGCTCCCGATCAATCATTTCGAGAATTTCAATGGTCCTGGCCTCGAGAATGTCAACCAGCACCTTCTGGGTAACCTTTCTGGGCTGTCTGTCTCCGACAGTTGGTACGTCCACCACGAGATTCGGCTTGATAATTGATGAGATAGCCCCACCATAATCTTCCTTCAAGCGCTCCGCCTCCTGCAGGGGAGTCCTGAGCCCAACAGAGAGATCGTTGGTGAGGTTGTGTCCACCGAGACCAATCTCACAGGTATGACGGATGGTACCTTCACAAAAAACCGCTACATCTGTAGTGCCGCCACCAATATCAACCAGCGCTACCCCCAGTTCCATCTCATCAGGGCTGAGGACCGCATGGGCTGAGGCTATAGACTCCAGTACCAGCTCGGCAACTTCAAGATTTGCCTTGTTGCAGCAGGTCACCAGATTGTGTACTGCTCCGATATCCGCGGTGACGATATGTACATTTGTTACCAGCCTTACACCGGTCATCCCCAGAGGGTTCTGAATGCCGGTATGATCATCGACCATGTACTCCTGGGGCATTACATGAATAACGCGCTGGTTCTCGGAAATTTTCACAGTCCTGGCGGCATTGATCACATCGTCAATATCCGACTTTTTGATCTCCCTATTATTTACCGCCACAATACCCGGACTATTAAAACCTTTAATGTGATTGCCTGCGATGCCGACATAGACATAACTCGAACGAAGATTGCATCCAGCCGACTCTTCCGCCAGGCGCACCGCCTCCTTTATGGAGTTCACGGTTGACTCGATATTGACGACTACACCTTTCCTGAGACCGTTTGACGGTACTGTGCCGGTGCCGATTACGTCAACCCTGCCCGGAAAGACCTCACCGACAATACAACAGATTTTGGTGGTACCGATATCAAGACCGACAATGATATCACCAAACTCCCTCTCAACCGGTTCAAGTTGTTCATCTACCGGCTCGATTTCGTCTACCGGTTCGTGTACGACCGGCTCAAGTTCTTTGTTTTCTCTCATTTCGTCAACTCGACTCACTCTGTGCAACCAACACTTTACCGTTGTAATAGTCCATTCGGATATACTCCACACCTGAGAGTAAAACTCCTTTTCCCCGTCCTCTGTACAACGAATCAAGCACTCTCAACAAACGAGAATACTTTTGTCTGATTTCACCCCTGCCAAAAAAGATAGGGAACTTGTAATCGACCAGATAAACAACCAGCTCGCCTCTCTCATTTATATGTATCTCCGATACCGACTGGGCCGGAAGATTCGGATTATTCTGGCTCACTACCCGGATGAAATCATAAACATCACTGAAAATCGCTTTCTTCTCCTGCTCATCGTTTACGCGATCCAGGCCGGTGATAACGGGAAAATCAACATCATCCTCAGCTGAAACCCGCAAAAACGGTAATCCGTATCGGTCGACATAATAGAGCTGTGGTTTGCCGCTGGTGACCACATTCATCAAGGCAACCGGTGTGTACTCTTTGACCGAAATGGCGATATCAGTCGGCCAGTTTCGTTTTATACTGACCTGACTCACCCAGGGATGCTTGCCAATGTTGTTGACCACCCTGGCCTGGTCCAGGCCCAGCAGACTGGTCTGGTACAGGGTTATGCCGGATAGCTGTCGGATCTCTTCTTCCGGAACAACCCTGCAACCCGAATACTGTATATTGCGAACCTTGAAAAAAGATAGATCCGCCAGCAACATCCCCACCCAACCGGGCCCACCGAGAGCGAGGAAAAGGCTGGAAACCACCAGCAAAACTGCAGCAGGCGCCAACCACACTTTCCTGGAATCTGCCAAGGTTCCGCTCTGGGTGTACCTGTTATTTACATGCACCCGTTTTTTTCGAAACTTTTTGCTAACTATCTGCCATAATTGCTTTTTACTTTTGGCTTTGATCTCGGGCGTGGAGGCGAATTTATAGCCTCGCAGATCGCTGTTACTTGCGGTCTGTCCTTTTTTCCTCGACAGTAATTCACGCTTACACTGCCTTAGAAAATCGGAGAACTCATTGAGTTTTCTCCGTATTTGAAGCAACTTCAACTTCAGGGTCGCACCTCCGGATCAATAGTATATTGCTTTCTCCATCCCTGTTATTTCTTGAGCAGCTCGAGCAATTGTTCGCCCACCCGCACAATATTTCCAGCACCCAGCGTCAACACCAGGTCTTCCTCACCGATATCACCCATGATGCTTTCAGCCATATTCTCCACCGAAGGGATGAACCGTGTGTGTCGCTGGCCATGCCGCTCAATCTCTGCTAAAAGCGACTCACCGCTTACGCCTTCTATGGGCTGCTCGCTTGCAGCGTAAATATCGGTAAGCACAAGCACATCGGCCTGGTGAAAGGCGGTGGTAAAATCTTTGAACAGCGCCTTGGTCCTGCTGTAACGATGTGGCTGAAAGAGCACCACCAGGCGTTTTTCCGGCCATGCCGCCTTGATCGCAGACAACGTGGCCCTGATTTCAGTTGGGTGGTGTCCATAATCATCAACAACCGTGATGCCCTTGATTTCACCTTTTTTCTGCATCCTTCGCTGCACACCTGCATAGCTGGTCAGTGCTTCAGCAATGGTACCAAATGGTATCTCAAGCTCCAGGCCAACACAGATTGCCGCCAATGCATTATAGACATTGTGCTTACCCGGTGGAGCGAGGTTGACCTCGCCTAGCATACCGCTCTGATCACTTACCGTGAAATGAACACGCCCATCTTTGAAATGAACATTTTCGGCATATAAGTCTGCCTGGGAATTCAGACCGTATGTGATGATGCGTTTCCCTATCGTTGGCAGCAATTCCGCAATGTTTTCATCGTCAAGACAGAGAATAGCCGCTCCGTAAAACGGTATTTTATCGATGAAATCCAGAAATGCCTGTTTGATCTGGTCAAGGTTCTCGTAATAATCGAGATGTTCCAGATCGATATTTGTTACCACCTCAAGCACCGGCGACAGCTTCAGAAATGAACCGTCGCTCTCATCTGCTTCAGCGACCAGGAACTCCCCCTTGCCCAGTTTGGCGTTGCCGCCTAAGGCATCTACCTTGCCGCCAACCACAATAGTTGGATCAAGATTAGCCTGAGCCATCATCCAGCTCACCATGGAGGTAGTCGATGTTTTGCCATGACTCCCGGCAATCGCAATGCCGAACTTTTTCAATCGCATCAGTTCGGCAAGCATCTCAGCACGCTGAATCACTGGTATGTGCTGTTTTCTTGCCTCAAGCACTTCCGGGTTCTCTGCGGAAATTGCAGAAGAAGTCACAACAACATCAGCGCCCTCTATGTTGCCACCCTGATGACCTTTAAAAATTATGCCGCCGAAGGTAGCCAACCGATCTGTGATCGTTGAGCCGTAAAGATCTGATCCTGATACAGTGTAACCGAGATTCAGTAGCAGCTCTGCGATACCACTCATGCCTATGCCGCCAATGCCGACAAAATGTATATGTTTATTTTTTCGGTACATTCTCCACCCTTCCCGGGTTAATTTTTTCAGTTATCCCTTTTCCCCGGGTTCTGTCGGCATCTGCAACAGAAGCCAAACAAACATCCACGATCTTTTCGGCAGCTTCCGGTGCTCCGAGACGCTTCATCGCCTTGCCCATTTCGGCTAATTTTGCCACATCCCCTGCCATCTCTTTGAGCGTATCCCGCACACTTTCCACAGTGAGCTCACTTTCACGACAGACAAAAGCTCCACCGCCCTGTGCATAGTGCTCCGCATTTTTCTGTTGATGATCATCAGCCGCATGGGGATAAGGTACCAGAAGTGCCGGCTTACCGAGCACAGCAAGTTCTGTCAAAGTAGTGGCCCCCGAACGCGACACGAGAAAATCTGCCTGCTCATAGACAGCTTTCATGTCCTCAAAAAACGCTGACACCTGGGCATCAACTCCGGCCTGCTCATAGCTCTTTTGCACCCAATCACAATCCCTGGCACCTGTCTGGTGAATCACCCGAATCTGCCCGAATGCTTTATTATTCGCGCTGCAGATCGCCCCGGTTACAAGCTTGTTCAAAGCCTGGGCTCCCTGGCTGCCGCCGAGCACCAGCAATGTGAACGGTTTGGGCTCATCCGTATCCTTGTTTTCGCCTGCAAGTGCCAGGATATCCTGCCGCACAGGGTTACCTGTGAACACAACTTTTTCAGACGGAAAAAATCGTTCACTTCCCGGCAGTGAAATACACACTTTTTCTACAATTGCGCCAAGCTTTCTATTCGCCATCCCCGGCACAGAATTCTGCTCGTGCACAATGGTCGGCACACCAGCGATCCGAGCCGCAAGCATCACAGGGCCGGTGACATACCCCCCGACTCCCAGGGCAACATCCGGCTTAAAACGACGGATATGCGACAACGCCTGGAAAAACGATATTGGTAACACTGCCAGGGCTTTCAGCAAGGCAGGGATTGTTTTCCCTTTCAGCCCATAGCTGTAGATCGAAGAGCTGGCAAATCCGTATTTTTCGAGACTTGTGGTATCAATTTTTCTGCGGGTGCCGATAAAAAGCACCTCACTCTCCGGCTCTCTTCTTGTAAGCGCCTGCGCTGCTGCCACTGCCGGGAAGAGATGTCCTCCGGTGCCTCCACCGGTAATCAGCATTCGAATGGGTTTAGTTGGCGTCATTTTCGCCCCCATCATGCATTTTTCCCGCCGACTGTTCAGCCACTAGCCGAAGAACTTCTTCACTGAAAACCTGCCCGCGATGACCATAGCTGTTGAACATGTCAAAACTCGCACATGCCGGGGAAAGCAATACGGTATCGCCGGCCTTGGCCAGCTGAGTTGCCTTGCGCACAGCATCCGCCATGGTTGTGGCCATATGCAGCGGCACAGCGCCATTGAAAGAAGTCTTCATCTTTTCAGCAGCTTCACCGATCAACACAACATCTTTGGCCTTATCGCGGATCGCCGCTTTCAGCATGCTGTAGTCTTCACCCTTTTCCCGACCGCCTGCGATTAAAACAGCTTTGCCGGAGAGCTGCTCAAGAGCTGCGATGGCCGCTCCGGTATTTGTCGCTTTCGAGTCATCGACATAGAGCACGCCACGGTGTTCAGTGACCTGCTGCAAACGATGGGGAGCTGGGGTAAAGGATCTCAAGCCTGCCATAATTTGATCATGTGTAAGCCCCAGGCTCTTGACGGCCAAAATCGCCGCAGCCGCGTTCTGGGCCCCGATCTTATTGGCGAGCACTGTTCCTGCCAGGTCGTAACACTCTTTGTTTTCAGCCCCTAACAACCAGATTTCATTGCCCTTGATCTGTGCGGCGTATTGCTTCTGATCACCACTTGTCCCAAACTTCAGACAATTGCTGGTAATCTTATCTGCAAGCTGCACACAGAGCGGATCGTCGCCATTGATAATGGCCGTATCTGCCGCTTTCTGGTTTGCAAATACTCTCATCTTGGCCGCCGCATATTCCTCGAGGCTGCCGTGACGATCGATATGATCCGGGGTGATATTGAGCAATACTGCCACCTGGGGCGCAAAGGTTCCAGCCATCAGCAACTGAAAGCTTGATAGCTCAAGAACCATCACCTCAGCATTGCCTCCCTCGTGCAGATACTGCACCAGGGGGGTACCTATATTCCCGCCGACAAAGACATTTATGCCCGCCTGTGCCAGAATTTCGCCGATCAAGGCTGTCACAGTAGTTTTGCCATTGGTGCCGGTTACAGCTACCACTTTCATGGAAAGCGATGGCGCGGCCACTGCCAGTTCACCAACCACAGGAATGCCAAGCCTGGTGAGACCGAGAATCACATTATGGTCCTGGGGGATACCTGGACTTGCAACCACCATATCCGCCTGCTGCAGGAATTCCAGAGTATGGCCTCCTGCTTCCCATTGCAGCCGGCTGTTTTCCAGCAACTCAGCCTCATCGGCAACAAGCTGTTCTGCCGAACGGTTATCTGAAACAAACAACTCTGCTCCGAGGCCGAGACAATAGCGCACCATGGCCCGACCAGTTACTCCCAGCCCGATAACGCCGACCCTCATTCCCGGCTTTATTTTCAGTTCATCATGCATCAGCGCAGTTTCAGGGTTGCTATGGCAAAGAGGCCGAGAATAATTGAGACAATCCAGAAACGAACTACCACCTTGGGCTCATGCCAGCCTTTTTTCTCAAAATGGTGATGAAACGGTGCCATCAAAAAGATACGCTTGCCGTTGGTCATCTTGAAATAGCCAACCTGCATGATCACGGACAGTGCTTCCATCACGAAGATTCCACCGACTATGGCCAGCAGAAATTCCTGTTTGATAATTATCGCCACAGAACCCAGCGCACCACCTAAGGCCAGTGAACCGGTGTCCCCCATAAATATCTGCGCAGGGTACGCGTTGAACCATAAAAATCCGAGACAGGCCCCAAATATCGCACCGCAGAAAATCGCCAGTTCGCCGCTGCCCTGGACATGCGGGATTTGCAGATAATCAGCCAGGACCGCATGCCCCGCCAGATAGCAGAACACCAGATAGACAGCCGAAGATACCACAGTAGGCCCGACGGCAAGGCCATCGAGGCCATCAGTCAGATTTACAGCGTTGGATGAACCGACAATGACCAGGATCGCAAAAACGATGTAAAACCAGCCTAAATCAGGATTAACATCTTTCAAAAATGGTAAACTCAACTGCCCATCATAACCGGGGTGAAAAAAGATAAAGAGCCCGACAACCGCGGCCCCGAGTATCTGCAGGAGGAGCTTAGCCCTGGCACTGAGACCGGCTGTGGTCTTCTTGCTCACCTTCTTGTAGTCATCAAAGGCTCCGATCATGCCGAAAAATACTGTGATAAAAAGCAGCAACCAGACCAATGGATTATCAAGCCGCGCCCAGAACAGGGTCGACAGCGTTATCGAGGCAAGTATTAACAAGCCACCCATGGTTGGCACCCCCTGCTTGGCAAGATGGGTTTCCGGGCCATCATCTCGTACTACCTGGCCAATCTGTTTGCGCTTGATCATGCGAATAAAAGCAGGACCAAAGATGATCATTATCAGAAAAGCGGTAACCGCCACCCCGATAGAGCGAAAGGTTATATATCGGAATACATTGAATCCGATAAATTCAGTGTGCAGTGGATAGAGTAAGTGATACAGCATTGTTCAATCTCGGCTAATTTTGTTGCGGGTTTAAAAGGGGGTTATCGAGTTGGTTTTCTACCTTGCCTGACATCATTACTCAACCCTTTCCTGTCAACCTGGCAACTATTGTCTCCATCCGTAATCCACGGGAAGCCTTTACCAGAATCCAGTCACCTTTGGTGACTTTTCCATCATCTTCTAACTTTTCAATCCATTCCGGAACGTTATCCTTATCGTCGAACCATATTGCAGCGTCAGCGGCCATACCGGCAGCTCGTGCTGCTGAGACAACGTCACCACCGAATTCTCCAACCACCGCCAGATAGTTCACATCAAGTTCCGCCACGACACGGCCTAACTGGCGATGAGCCTCGCTCGCCCCTTCGCCAAGCTCCAGCATATCACCCAACACTGCGACGCAACGACCGGAAGTCATCTCTTTGAGTGTTTTCAAAGCGACAACCATTGATGCGGGGTTGGCGTTATAAGTATCGTTTAATACACCTACACCGCTTTTGGTCTTCAACTGCACCATGCGCCGGTCTGCTGGTCTGAAATCACCAAGCCCGGCCGCAATATCAACTAAGCGTATACCTGCTGCCACTCCTATTGCTGCTGAAGCAAGGGCATTAGCTACGTTATGGTAACCTACGGTATGGAGGCAAACTTCCTGCTGTTCGTCCCCGAGTTGCAGAGCAAATCTGATGAGGCCATCAGCACCGACACGGATGTCTGTTGCCAGGATTGTCGGATTGTTCCCGGCATCCGTTGAAAAACTGATCTGGCGCTGGCTGTAACTCTTTGCCATTTTTGCGATATGGGGATCATCGAGATTTATGATCAACACTGCATCCGCTTTTGCCTCTTCAAACAATTCCTCTTTGGCTGCAGCGACACCCTCGATGGTTTTCAACCCTTCCAGATGAACCGGATGAACGTTGGTAATACAGCAAATATCCGCTTCGGCTATTTTGGCCATGGTCCGGATTTCATCCGGTGCATTCATACCCATCTCGAGCACAGCTGCCCGATTCTGTGGACTAAGGGGAAGTAAGGAAAGCGGAAGACCGATCAGGTTGTTGAGGTTTCCCTTGGTCTGCAGTACCGCATTCTCTGGGTAATCTGGGCCTGCCGGCCATCTTCGCCTCATTATGGCCGCGGTCATCTCCTTAACGGTTGTCTTGCCGCAACTGCCAGTAATTGCTACCACACTTTGCTGATAGTGCCGGGCAAGCAACCTTCTTCTGTGTCGTGCCAGAGCCCCCAATGCCTCCAGGGTATCACTCACTTCAATCAGCGGCACTTCAACCTTATCAGCCACAAAACCTTTTTCGACAACCGCACAACCCGCGCCTTTTTCTCCGACAGCGGCGACAAAGTCGTGGCCGTTAAAATTTTCTCCCCTGAGAGCTACAAAGATATCTCCGTTTTCAATCGATCTGCTGTCTGTGGAGACTTTGCCTAAACCCGGCTTGCCTGCACTCAGGTAGGTTGATGTTACCAGCCGACCTTCAATCGCCTGGATCACCGACTCCATATTCCAGCTGAGCAGTGCTGTTTCAGCTTCCAGACAATCGTCAAAAAAATGTTTGCCGTTGATGCCGAGCTGATATTTTTCGTGTCCTTTGCCGGCTATCAGAACAATATCTCCGGCTCCCGCCGCTGCAATTGTCCGGGCAATAGCTTCTCGGCGATTACCTATCATGACAAAGCCGTGCTCACCCTCGGTTCTTGCCCTGAGCCATTCTTCATCCATTTGAGGACAGCCAGAGGCAAGCACGCCGGGCAGGATCTGGCTGCGAATCAATTCCGGATCTTCGGTACGTGGGTTATCATCGGTCACGACTGCGACATCAGCATATTCACCGGCAAATCCACCCATAACAGGGCGCTTGCCGTTGTCCCGATCGCCGCCACAGCCGAAGATGCAGAAGAGGTCCTTATGTGGCAACGCCTTCACTGTGGCCAGAACCTGCTTCAGCGCATCCGGGGTGTGGGCGTAATCGACGAAAACAACAGGTGGCTCAACAGACGTTCCGTCATCAACACTAATCCTTTGCAACCTGCCAGGTGCGCCAATCGAAACAGAAAGTGTCTTTATTGCTTGTGACGGTTGGATACCGAGAGCGAGGGCCAGCCCCAGGGCGGTGACATAGTTATCTACATTGAAATGCCCTACCAGCGGCGTTGTTACACTGAATTGCTGCCCATCGAGGACCAGATTGATTTCCGTTTTTTTCAGGGTGGATTGGTAGCTTTCAATACGAACATCCGCCCTTGCATCCTTGCCACAGGTGCGTAGCCGAATACCATGCTGACAGCAGTAATCAACCATATTGCCCGACCAATCCTCAACTTCACCGGGCTGCTGTGGTGTTGAAATGATCGCGCAACCTGCAGGATCGAGATGATTGGAAAACAGAAGAGTTTTGGCAGCAAAGTACTCTTCCATCGTCGAGTGATAATCGAGATGGTCCCTGGAAAGATTGGTAAACCCGGCAATATTGAAGCGGAGATTGCCTATGCGCTGCTGTTCGAGCGCGTGGGACGACACCTCCATAATCACATATTCGACACCGGCCTCAGTCATTTCAAAGAGTAATGCCTGAAGCTGCATAGCCTCAGGTGTGGTGAAAGGGGATGGCAAAACAACCTGTTTATCATCTACCAGATAGCGATAATTGATGGTGCCGATTACTCCGACGCTACAGCCGAGTCCTTTCAGCACATCCTCAAGCAGGTAGGTGGTAGTGGTTTTGCCGTTCGTCCCGGTGATCCCGATCAGCTTCACTTTCTCAGCCGGCCGCCCGTAATAGTTCTCGGCAATCTGTGCATAGGCGTAACGGCAATCAGGAACTTCAACGACTATCCCCTGCCAACCGTCTGCTACGTTCCACTCGGAGCCCTCTTCTACCACTACTGCTGCACAATTCTTTGCTGTTACCGCTGCAACAAATCTATGCCCGTCTGTGCGTGTACCGGGTAAAGCAATAAACAGATCATCCTGATCAATCTCCCTGGAATCACTGCTTACTTTACCTACCAGGCGCTGGGCACAACTCTCTTGTCCTGAATGGACTTCCTTGAAGTCTATTCCAGCGAACAACTCAAGCAGAGTTGCTGTACTTCCTGGGGGGAGCTTGTTCCCGGTTTTATTTTTCCGGTCGTCCATCTTTATTCCGACAGTTTTTGTTCTAGTGTTTCAAGTCGTACATCCTCCTGTCGCTGCAGTTTCAGTACACACTCTTCTGCTTCTGAAAAGGGCGTGCCTGCTGCGGGGTCCTGCGCTACCACCTGCCCTGTTCCATGGACACGGATGACACAATCTTTTCCCTGCAACAGGCGTAAGCTTTTTCTGAGACTGAACCCTGTCAGCTCAGGCATTACACTTTGCGCCCTCTGTTCAACCTCTTCCCCCCCGAGAATCGGTCGAACCACCTCTCTCTCCTTGCGCAGTTGGACAGGGTAGTTTCCACCGGCATCAACTCCTCGCTCCGCCATATCCGCTACCGACTTACCCACCTGCTGCAACACTGCGACGCGGGGCAATAATTCGCTTATGGCCTGCTCAAGATCAAGCTTTTCGGCTTCTCCCTGCGCTTCGACCACATTATCACCACCCTGCACCGTCACCAACACGACCAGGCTCGCCCTTTTTGCAGGAACTGCAGCAAGGTAGAGCTCATTGTCGAGATACTCAAACGTGCTATTCCTGTTGATGCTCACCCTTTTGACATCACTCAGCAGAGCACCACCAAGTTCATTGGTTTTACTCAATGCTGTAACAGCTCCTGCGATCTCATCAGAGACCTTTGGCTCAATGGTATTTCGTCCTTTCCCCGTGGACTCCTGTTGCTGATTCCTCAGCGACAGTTCCCTGCCGTCCTCAGCAGATACAATAGCTTCGACCAAATATGGCTGAACTGCAATTCCGCCGTTTAACAGAGTGCTCACACCACTCATCAGCTCAAGTGGTGATAAAAATTCAGGTACAGTTCCGAAGTTTCTTTCATCGGGGTTAGCGACCTTGAAAATACCACCACTTCTGTTCAGCCTTTCACTGCTATTACCAAAATCCTCTGGATAACCTGCGCTAAATCCCAGCTTTTCCCAAAGTCTCAACTCAGCACCAAGGCTGGTACTATCCTTACTTATGCTCCAGGGCTTTAAACGGCCATACGACTCAAAACTCGCCTGGATGGCAGCACTCTCTTTGAGCAGCGCTTTAAACGTATCCGGCACCACCATTGGCCTGGTGAGCATACTCTCCAGTTGATGCTGGGAGTAGACCCGGTGCTTATTGGGATTGAAAGATGGCTCCTGGACAGCAGCGACTATCGCTCCCGTCTCGGCATCCATCATGTATAACCCTATCTTTGCTTCCGGCCTCTCCCTGACTACCTGTACGGCAATGGTTTCGAATAGCTCCTGAATCTTCAGGTCGACGGTCAGCAGCAGGTGTTGCCCCACTCCTCCTCTGAATCCATCGTCACTATCACGGGCCAGCATCTTCTGCACCAGCCGGTCGTAATAGTATTCGACACCGGAAAACCCTATGTCATCCTCTACATAACCGACAAGATGCGCAGTCACATCTTTGAGAGGATAATACCTGGAATGCTCTACATGCAGATTTATTCCGGGCAACGCCAGCGCCTGAATAGCTTCTTCCTGCTGTTCACTGATGTCTCGCGCCAGCCAGGTACGCATAGTGTCGGTGCGCAGTTTTTCCCGCAACTCGTCACTATCCATCCCTAAAACAGGGGCCAGCTCCTCAACAGTTTTGTCAATGGACTCCAATTCACGCATACGGGCAAAGACAGATACCCTGGCCAATGAGACGGCAAGTTCCCTGTAGTTTCGATCGTAAATCGTCCCCCGGACACTCGTCTCAGCTACAGGTACACCAATCCCCCGTAGTTTCTTCATGAACAGAGAAACATCCATCGTTCGCAGACCGAATACTGAGCCGATCAGCGCCATCACTGCGAGAGTGACGACCAGTCTGCGCTTTTTCTTCTGCTTACGCCGCAGACCGGGATTTGCTGCCATGTTTACTGCAATGTCTCAAACCGACGCTTACTGCTGTTAAATACTAATATCTGATTTGCATCTGCTTTCTGCAAAGCGAGTTTTTCACCTGCCACACGCTCAATAGCGAGTGGAGTCATCATCGAAGCACGCATTGCCCGCAAGGTTATATTCTGGTCAATAAGTTCATGCCTGTGGTTTTCGAGTTCCGCTGTCGCGCTCGAAAGATGGCCGCTATAGCCACCCATTGCAAGATTAACTGCGACGGTTGCCAGACAAATCACCAGGGCAAGACGACCTGTGCCTTGAGTCGGCTTCAACCAGCCAAGCAACTCTGTCGTTTTTTTGCCGGAAAGAGTCTGGTGAATACCGATGTTCGCCACCGGGCGCGTATATGGTTGTGCTGAGTTATGAATAATCATCTCTTATCTCCTGAGTAAGCGGTTCTCTCTACCTTTTTTGAGCCACACGCAATCTTGCGCTGCGCGATCTTGGATTAACGTCTATTTCCTTTGGTGTCGCACTTATGGGCTTGGAGGTAAGTATTTCCAGATCCTTATTCTGCCGAAACTTCCGTTTCACCATCCGGTCTTCCAGAGAGTGAAACGAAATCACACAAAAACGAGCACCCGGTTTGAGATATGCCGGAGCCTCATCGAGAATTCTCGCAAGATTTTCAAGCTCGGTATTCACAGCAATCCGTAAAGCCTGAAACACTTTGGTTGCCACATGGATCTTCTGCGGGTGAAACCGTTTGGGTATCGCTCTGGCCACCACTGAGGCCAATTCTTTTGAAGTGGTAATTTTTTCCTTACGGCGATGACTGACCACTTCTGCAGCTATTCTTCTGGCCTGGCGCTCTTCCCCGTAGTAGAAAAATATGTCTGCAAGCTCATCTGCGCTTGCCGTTGCCAGGATAGAAGCAGCCGTCACGTCACGCCTCTGATCCATTCGCATATCCAGCGGTTCATCACGCTGAAAACTGAATCCCCGCTCCCCCTTTTCGAGCTGGAGCGAAGAGAGACCGATATCTATCAAAAGCCCATCGAGTTCCTCAACTCCCGCTTCTTCAAGACCTGCTGCTATTTCGGCAAAATTCCTTCGTACTATGGTCAGCCTGTCTCCATATTCGGCGAGACGGACCTGACTTCGCTTGATTGCATTCTCATCCCACTCAAAACCGATTACCCTTCCCGTGGGAGAAGATGCGTCGAGAATCAACCGGGTATGCCCGCCAAGCCCCAGGGTACCGTCCATATAGGTCCCCTCCGGTCCTGGCTGCAGATAACCGAGCACCTCATTAGGCAGAACCGATACATGTATCTGTTCAATATCCTGTTTTGACTCGACCATCAGAAAATCCCCATTTCAGCAAATTGTTCATCAAACTCAGCAAAATTCTCACTTGTTGCCTGGTTTTCTTCCTCCCAGGTCTCTTTATCCCATATCTCAACGTGATTGAGCATTCCTACCAGAACGACCTCACGCTGCAGGCTCGCTTCGCCACGAAGATGCGGTGGCACCAGCACTCTTCCCTGTTTGTCCAATCCGCACTCTGCTACACTACCAACAACATATCTCATGATGCGGGCGAGGCCTTTTTGCTTTCGGCCTTCAGTCATAAGTGTATTTTCAAAGGCTTCCCATTCAGGAACTGGGAACGCACGCAGATGTGTCTTGCCCCAGGGTGCTATCATCAGCACGTCTGAGTCATACTGCTGGAGCACTTCACGAAAGCGGCTGGGGATGTTCAATCTTCCCTTGCCGTCCAGCGTGTGCTCCGATCTGCTGCGAAATCGATTCTTAATTTTTCTCTCCCAAAACCTCTTTGCTCCACTTTACACCCTTCGCACCCACTTTACACCACCTTGATTCATTTATAACAGCAAGGCAAACCATGTCAAGGAAAAATATCCGCAAGATCAGGCACCTAAGAAACCACACCCATACCATGATGTTACACAACATGTTGTAGGCCCATATTTCTCAGCCCATATATGGCGTATCAAGGCACGATTCCCATCAATTATAAATAGTTTATTTGCGCCTCAGAGGCCCTGCAATTACAACAACTTCGCTCTACAACACATGATCACGCCTTGTTACATGATATGGAGCAGGAATCAAATTGGTGGTACAAGGTGGGGTAACTACTTTCGGACTACTCTGAAGGTGGTACTTACGACCTGCCCTGCCTGTTTTTAAAGACTCTTTCCGACAACAGGCAATTACTTACGTCTGACTCCCTCATCCGGACAGATAACACTGACGATGCCAGCACCACTGTAAGGATTATTTTTTTGTTACTAAACAAAAAAGCCGACCGGCATACCGGGCGGCTTAAAAAACTTTGCCAGGTTCTGTCAAAACTGATTCATTCCTCTTCCCGAAATATGGAGGAATAATCTGTTGCGCAACTGAAGCCCTGCTCGGCTGCTGGAAATGTACCGCTCTTCACCTCTGCGAGATACTCCTGCACCCCCTGCTTCATCAGCGGGGCAAGTTTTGCATAGTGTTTGACAAACTTTGGGGTAAATTTTTCGAACATCCCCAACATGTCGTTTATAACCAGAACCTGGCCGTCACACCCTGCGCCGGCGCCGATACCGATAGTCGGGATTTTGAGATCTTTTGAAATCAGGGTGGACAACTCCTCGGGAACGCACTCGAGGACAATAGCAAAGACACCTGCGTCCTGCAAAGCTCTGGCATCTGCAACCATCTTTTCAGCTGCAGGCAATTCCTTGCCCTGAACCTTGTAACCTCCAAGCTGTGAAGCGGTCTGTGGCGTGAGCCCCAGATGTCCCATCACCGAAATTCCGGAGCGGACCAGAGCCGATACAACTTCACAGACTTCCTGGCCTCCTTCGAGTTTCACTGCATCGCAGTCAGATTCCTTGATGAATTTCAGACCATTATTAATAGCGTCACGAATGCCTGTCTGATAAGATCCGAAAGGCATATCGCCCACCACAAAGATATCGGGCGCCCCCCTGCGAACAGCGGATGCATGATGCACCATCTGCTCCATGGTAACCGGTACAGTTGAATCATAACCAAGCACTACCATACCAAGTGAATCTCCAACCAGGAGCATGTCAGTACCGCATTCGCTAAGCAGGCTGGACATGGATGCATCATAAGCGGTGAGCATGGAGATTTTTATGCCCGCCTCTTTCATGCCTTGAAAGTCTTGTATATTTTTTCGCATACTCTTTTTAAAAAATTATGATTCTATTTAATCTCACCACCAAAAGGTGTTGATAGCACATAATCAGTATATCTCAATCTACTGACTCTCGCCAAAAAGAGGCTGCTGCATAGCCCCCGTACGTGGCTGAGCCCTTTCAAAATGTTCATAAGCCATGACCGTTGCCACCCTGCCGCGTGGAGTTCGCTTTAAAAATCCGGACTGGATCAGAAACGGTTCGTAGACATCTTCCAGGGTGTTCTTTTCTTCACACACCACGGTTGCCAGGGTCTCAAGACCGATCGGCCCGCCCTGGAATTTATCGATGATGGTCAGCATAATACGACGATCCATCTCATCAAGCCCAAAGCGGTCAACCCCAAGCATATTCAGCGCAGCGTCAGCCACCTCACGGTCGACCACCTTGTGACCGCCAACCTCGGCAAAATCACGTACGCGCCTGAGCAGTCTATTGGCGATTCGGGGAGTCCCCCGCGATCTGCGGCCAAGCTCCAGCGCTCCGGATTCATTTATCACCATGCCGAGAATCGTAGCTGAACGCTGAACTATAGCCACCAACTCTTCAGGAGTATAAAACTCCAGACGCAGGATAACACCGAAGCGATCCCGCAGAGGCGGCGTAAGCAGACCTGTCCGGGTGGTTGCCCCGATAAGGGTGAAGCGTGGCAGATCCATCTTCACGGAGCGGGCACCTGGCCCCTGGCCGATAATCAGATCCAGCTGAAAATCTTCCATGGCTGGATACAGCACCTCTTCCACCACGTGGTTGAGACGGTGTATCTCATCGATAAAGAGCACATCGCCTTCCTGCAGACTGGTGAGAATGGCTGCCAGATCACCCTGCTTCTCGATTACCGGGCCTGAAGTAACTTTAATTCCGGACCCCATCTCATTGGCGATGATATACGAAAGAGTAGTTTTGCCAAGCCCCGGAAAACCGTGAAACAACACATGATCAAGCGGTTCCCGCCTGCCGAGAGCTGCCTTGATAAAAATATTGAGACTTTTCCTGGCCTGCTCCTGCCCGATATATTCCTGCAGTCTCTTAGGTCGCAGGGCGTTATCATTGCCGCCTTCACGAATGATCGGTTCAGGATCAACAAGTCTGCCATCTGCCTGAATGTCTTCTTCGAAGTTCATGCCAATGCCTTCAATCCTTCCCTTATCATCTCTTCAACCGATAAAGCGGCAAAATCCTCATCACCCAACCGCCGTTTCACCGAAGTGAGCGCATCCCGCGCCACCGGGTCATTATAGCCAAGATTACACAGCGCAGAGATGGCATCCATAACCACAGAACCACCGTTGATAACAGAAACCTGACCTTTTGCCGGCTGCGTCGCTGCCGAACTGAGATGGCCAAGTTTGTCTTTTAATTCGACGCAAAGACGTTCGGCGGTTTTCTTCCCCACACCCTGCAACGTGGTCAACCGCTTTATATCCTTTTCCATGATCGCCTGACAGAGATCGCCGACCTGCATGCCGGAGAGCATGGCAAGCGCCACCTTGGGGCCAATACCGGACACAGTTTTCAGAATCAGAAAAAGCTCTTTTTCATCTTCTTTCGGGAAACCGAACAGGATAAATGCATCCTCACGCACATGGGTGTGAATGTGCAGAAATACACTGCCGCCTTTCTCGGGCAAACGGGACACCCCATCGCTGGACAGAAAGACCTCGTAACCGATGCCGCCCACATCTATTACGGCCCGATCGGAATACAATGCCTGTACTGTTCCTGTAAGTGTTGCAATCATAGAGTTTTCTTTGGTGGAGCATCGGCTCCCGTTAAAAGCGAAACTGGTTGGAGTGACAGATAGCTACGGCGAGAGCATCGGCCGCGTCGGCGCTTGGTGAGGCAGAAAGCCCGAGCAGAACCCGAACCATATGCTGCACCTGACTCTTGTCTGCCTGGCCGTAACCAGCGACCGCCTGCTTAACTGCCCGGGCGCTGTAATCATTCGAATCCAGGCCGTTCTGCATTGCAGCGACCACCGCTGCCCCGCGGGCATGGCCAAGCTTTAAGGCGGAACTGGGGTTCGATGAGAGAAAAACATCTTCAACCGCAGCTACTACAGGGTTATGAAGCTGAATAACCTCATTTATCCCCTCAAAGATCTCATTAAGCCGATACGCCAGGGATCTCTTGGTGTTGGTACGAATTGTTCCGCAGGCCACAAACTGCAGTCTGCCCGGGGCGGCATCAACAACCCCGTAGCCTGTAATTCTGGAGCCGGGATCTATACCTAAAATACGTTCCATCTATTTATACCGACATGGGGCACAAAAGGCACATTGCCTCCTGTGCCCCTGTCATAATCACTGTTCTGACCATGCATTCAGTATCAGGACAGTTTCTCCATAAGAGAGTCATCGATATCGAAGTTAGCGTGTACATTCTGTACATCGTCATGATCTTCGAGGCTATCAAGAAGCTTCATGAGTGACTTGGCAATATTTTCTTCGGTAACGTCAATAGTGTTCTTCGGAACCATGGAAACCTCTGCACTGAGCATGGCAACGCCAGCCTCTTCCATCGCCTCGCGAACGGCATCGAAATCCTCGGGCGCGGTGAGAACCTGGAACTGCTCGTCCTCTTCCACCACATCTTCAGCACCTGCATCAAGCGCAACATCCATGAGTTCATCTTCGCTCATGGTTGCCTTGTCCACCTGGATCAATCCTTTTTTATCGAACATCCACGCAACACAACCGGACTCGCCAAGGTTACCATTGCTTTTGGAGAAGTAATGCCTGATATCAGCAACTGTACGGTTACGATTGTCAGTCATGCACTCAACCAGAACAGCAACGCCACCAGGTCCGTATCCTTCGTAGAGGATCTCATCGTACACTTCACCCTCGAGCTCTCCGGTGCCCTTTTTGATTGCGCGGGTGATATTGTCTTTGGGCATATTTTCAGCTTTTGCAGATGCCACTGCACTTCTCAGCCTCGGGTTGCCATCTATATCACCACCGCCCATACGCGCGGCAACAGTGATTTCCTTAATCAGACGGGTAAAGATCTTACCCCTCTTGGCATCAGCAGCACCCTTTTTATGCTTGATATTTGCCCATTTAGAATGTCCAGCCATAGCTCTTCCTGTGATATATATTCTTGATTTTAAAAAGATAACCGGACATTTTCCGGCCTATCAATTTGTCTTCGATTCACACTCAATTGAATTATTTTTCGCCCGGTTTCGGCTTCTTTTTCTTAAAGCCCATGCCAAGCACGAAAACTTCCCTGCTCTCTACCCGGGAACTTTGGGGTTTGAGCACCTTGACCATCTCAAACCGTTGCTTCAGCTCCTGGACAAAACCCGGAAAATCCTCGCCCTGAAAGACTTTGACGATATAATGCCCCTTTGGAAGCAAAAGTAAATCAGCAATCCGCAGGGTTTCCTGAACCAACGCCAGGGATTGTTGCGCGTCGGACCAGCGGTTCCCTGTTGTTTTTGGAGCGATATCAGAAATAAGCACCCTGAAAGTAGGTCGAATGCGACGAACGTTTTTTACAAAATCCTCGTCACGGATATCCTGACATAGCCAATGGATCTGTGCGCTATCCGGCCGAGGTGCCTCTTCGACCTGTTGCAGATCAACGCCAACCACGACTCCCTTGGGACCTACTATTTCAGCGGCATATATCGACCAGCTACCAGGATAGCAACCGATATCGAGCACACTGTCTCCCCGACGCAGAAAATTGTACTTTTTCTGAGCCTCTTCAAGCTTATAAACGGAGCGGGCCGGATATTTCTCTTTTTTTGCCTTTTGGGCATAATAATCTTTAACTTTACGCACTTTTTAGTCCATTTGCTATGCTTTGACAAGGCGAAACGGGGCCTGTTTTCCTACCTGGAGAGGCGGTCAACCTGGCCCGGATTTCTCATTAGTTCAGGCGGTGTCCGATTCAAATCTATGGTTGTAAAGACTAGCGAACTATTTTTGCAACCAGGACGCAGAAGAAAACGGCACCGCATGGGCTTGCCTCCAGTAATGCATTTTATCGATATCTCCGTACTTTTATCGATACTATCAATGCATTGAGAACATATAGTCTGCCATTGCTACGACAATATGCTCATGAGCGATTCGGGCTAATCCTCTTTTACCCCATGCTCTTCAATATATAGTCGGGCCCAACTCACTGCTTGTTCTTTTGATTCAATCACTCCCTCGACCTGCAACATCTCCAGTTCACCAAGAATCTCTTTAAAAACAGGCCCGGGAGTAAGGCCGAATTCATCTATCAGTTCCTTGCCGCCCAGAAGCGGTGGACCGGTGAGCGCGGGCAGAATATGCTCTCTGTAAATTTGTGTCAACTCACTATAGAGCTCTACCAGCTCTTTTTCCATACTTTGAGGCTTTAACTCCCCCTGACTTGCCAGACTATCTGACATGGCCAACAGGAAAAGCCCGGGCAAATCATCACCGGCACGTTTACACAGCTTCAGTGCAGCCCGACGGGTGAGTTTCTCACCTCTTCGGACATTGCAGAGATGAAAAGGATGCATGTGCATCGCTACCAGGTGACCGGTGCGCTCACGATCTTCATTACTCCACCTGAGCCTTCTGGCAATAACCTCAAACTGAGCCCGGCCTATTTCATCATGGCCATAAAAGGTCACCCGGGAACCATTGCGGGCCTCGCCCATAGCAGCCGGTTTACCAATATCATGCAGCAGCGCCGCCCATTTCAGACATCTGCGTGTATTGCCATCCTTAGTGTAGGCAATAACCTCATCCTTGCAATCCGGATATATTTTCCCAGGAACCGCCAGCAATTGCTCCATCTCGTGCAGCGTTTGGAAATTATGATGAAAAACATCCAGATGATGAAAATCGGGTTGCTCGACATCAATGCCTTCATACAACTCGGGCAGCAACTGACAGAGAATTTCCGACTCATCCATCTGCCACAGCACTTCAGCTGCATAATCTGTGGCCATAATTTTGTCCAGCTCATAGCGAATCCGCTCGGCCGCGATCCGACAGATTGCATCACTCTGTTCGCGAATTTCCTCGAGAGTATCCGGAGCGAGATCAAAACCCAGAGTGGCGACAAACCGGTAACCACGCAGCATCCTGAGCGGATCTGCTTCGAAGGCGTTCGGACAGTGTCTCAGGCGACGGTTGAACAGATCCTGGACACCATTCAGGGGGTCTATAAGCATATAGTCGGGCGTACGCGCACTGCTTCCCTTCACCGCATCAGCGAGGTTCACAGCGATAGCGTTGACGGTATAATCCCTTAACGCCAGATCCTCTTCTATGGTCGCGACACCGCCCCGAAAAGATGACACATCGATGTCAAAGCCACGCCAGACAACCCGGGCAGCTTCTTCATCATCCGTACCCAGTTGCACATATGCACCCTCGCCCAGCAACCTGATCAGTTCCCGGCAGAGTAGCTCAGCTCCGTCAGGGACGGTTATATCAAAATCGTGACATTCAAGATCCAGCAACCAGTCACGAACCGGCCCCCCCACGATATACATAGGCGTGCCACTCTTATCATAAAGCGACATGAGAGCCGTGATCACCTCTTGGGGTACACGACGCACAAGCCCTTCAATATCAATAATTCTCTGTTGCAGCCTGCTTTCTTTTTTCATCTTCATCTACTATAGTGATGCTTTTCTCTGAACGACCGCTTAACGCTCCAGCATACCATATTCATCAGGTTATGAACAGTCCTGCCATGTTGAGATAGATGACCAAGGAGCGATTTTTTTCATCACTCCCTGTCGCACCCCAAAAAAGTGACGTGATGGGACATTATAAACAACAACCAAAAAGCTATGAACACACTGCAATGGCTGAGTTCAGCCCTCATCTCTTTAAAGCTTAACGAAGCCCTGGCAATATCCCTGGCCACAGCAATAATGCTGGGCTGCGCATTGCTGGCTGCATTTGTCGCAACATGGCTGGTAAAAAAGACCATACTGGCAGCGGTTTCAAGGTGGATCAGCAATAAACGCTATCGCTGGTCTGACCCTCTGGCCAAGAATCGGCTGCTTGATAAATTCAGCTGGTTCGTACCTGTCGCCATTTTCTCAGTTGCAGTTGACGCTTTTCTCGATGCTTCGAGCCCCGCATATGCTCTGGCGCGACGTTTGATCATGAGCGGCTTTGTAGTAATCGCGGTGATCTGCCTGATTTCAATTTTCTCCTGCATAAATGATATTCATCGCATCCTGAGAAAGCACAAAGGCAGCACCCTGGGCGGCTACACGGATGCGGGCAAGATAATCACAGTCATTGTGGGGGCCATTTTCATCGTCTCAATCTTCACCGGCAAGTCTCCCTGGGGCATCATCTCTGTTCTTGGTGGCCTCACCGCCGTGACTATGCTGGTCTTTAAAGACACCATACTCGGCTTTGTTGCCTCTGTACAACTTACCTCGACAGACATGGTGCGAATAGGTGACTGGGTTGAAATGCAGCAGTATGGTGCCGACGGAGATGTGATAGATATGGGCATCAACTGTATCCGCGTCCAGAACTGGGACAAGACCGTGACGACCATCCCCACCTATGCGCTCGTCTCATCTTCCTTTAAAAACTGGCGTGGCATGAGCGAATCGGGAGGCAGAAGGATCAAAAGAGCTCTCAACATTGATATCAGCTCCATTCACTTTATCGATGATGCTTCCCTGCAAAAATTACGTAAAGTTACACTTCTCTCAGACTATCTCAGTGCTAAAGATACCGAAATCACAGAGTTCAACAACTGCTCTACCGGTACCGAAGAGACGTCTCTCAACTCTCGCCGACAAACCAATATCGGAGTATTTCGCGCCTATGTCATTGCCTATCTGCGCAACAATCCCAATATTCATAAAGATATGACGTTTCTAGTCCGCCATCTCGCGCCCACCGATACAGGTTTACCACTTGAAATCTATGTATTCTCAAAGGACCAGGCCTGGGCCAGTTATGAGGCAATTCAGGCTGACATTTTCGACCATCTCCTGGCAGCAGTACCCGAATTTGGCCTGCGCATTTTCCAGGCCCCCAGCGGCCATGACCTGCGCTCCATAAACAGTCGTTCCAACGAGCTTGTCAACTAGGGTTTTCCAGCCAATCCAAGCAACCAGTTTCTTATTGTTATTACTATGTCAAATGATGTACCCGGGGGCAACCTGCCCCAAACACCCTTTCTTTACCTGGCCCCGCTGAGGGGAATTACAGATGTGCTGTTCAGGAACGTCTTTTTTGATCACTTCAAGGGGATCGACTGCGCCATAGCACCTTTCATCAACCCTCAAAAAAACCCGAGCAATAAAAAGAAACTGCTTGCAGACCTCTTCCCCGAAGATAACACCCGCATTGAGGTTATACCGCAGTTACTCAACAACAATGCAGGCGAATTTATTGATCTCGCCCTGCGACTCGAGGATCTTGGATACACCAGGCTGAACTGGAACCTCGGCTGTCCCGCCCCGATGGTTGCCAACAAAGGGCGCGGTTCAGGCCTGCTCCCCTATCCTGAACAAATTCTTGAATTACTCGACGAGGTACTGCCCAGACTTGGCGCCACCCTCTCAATCAAAATGCGGCTGGGCTTCAAGGAAAAGGATGAAAGCATCACCCTGCTACCACGACTCAACGACTACCCGCTTGAAGAGATCATCATTCATCCGCGCCTGGGCAAGCAGATGTATAAAGGCAAAACCGACCCGGACGGCTTCGCCGACTGCCTTGCGCTCACCCGGCACCCGGTTGCCTACAATGGCGATATCAACTCGCTGGATGATTACCTGTACTTAGCCAACAGGTTTCCGCAGATTTCCAAATGGATGATCGGTCGGGGGGTGCTGATGAATCCCCTGCTGGCCGAAGAGCTGAAAGGGCTGCCACCCGCCGACCAGGAGAGAAAGAAAGAACGGATACGTGCTTTTCACGATGAACTTTGCGATGCGTACCGGCAGCAGCTCTCAGGCCCCGGCCATTTACTCGGTAAAATGAAACAGCTTTGGCTCTATCTTTATCGCTCATTTCCCGGCAGGGAAAAAGCGCTTAAAAAAATCAAGAAAGCCCGCACCGAGGAGCAATTCCTGGATGCGGTGGAGATGATGTTCGAATAAGGACTTGGCGGGAGACTGCTTCGGGGACCACCCTCGCTCATGGCTGAAGACTCACCCGAACTTGCCATGCGAAATCAGGGTTGGAGCTACTTGCGTCCTTCACTGGCTGAATTCCACGCTGCAAGCGCCGTCTTCACCGACCGGCGCATCTCCCGCATAAAACCGGAGCCGGTCTTTTTGAGATAGAAATGCTGGCCCGGGTTGATCGCGTCCCCCAGGTAACGCCCGGAAGCGAACTCCCTGGCGATACGCTCATCAAACATCTTCTCGAAACCACGCTCATCAAGTCGCTGATAGGTATCGGTAAAGACAACTGATTCTTTTGGAAACCTTGGTGTGAGTGGCTTGCCCAGCAACGCATCTTTGGGATAACCGAAACAGAGCATGGTAATTGGGAAAACAAGGTCAGGCAGCTGAAACATCTTTCGATGGACCTCATAGTTTTCCATGATATCTCCTATATAGCAGGAACCAATCCCCAGAGATTCGGCTGCCACCACCGTGTTCTGTGCAGCTATCAATGCATCGCAGCAGGCCAGCATAAGATCGGATTCTTCAGGTTGCTTAAAACTTCTTCCCTGCTCCCGGCAAAGCTGCGGCACACCACTTAATCGGTAATAGTCATACCAACGCTGCATATCGGCAAGAAAAAGTAAAACAAAGGGAGCCTTGGCGATAAATGGCTGGTTATCGCAGGTTTTGACCAATTGCTCTTTTTTCTCGTGATCAGTGACCTCGATAATGGAGTAGAGCATCATGTTGCCTGCTGTCGGAGCCCGCATAGCACATTGAATAATCAGCTCCCTCTCCTCTTGAGGTATTAACCTGTCACTATACGCCCTCACTGAGCGGCGTTGCAAAATCGAATCAATTACGGGGTTCACATCCACCTCATTGCTGGTAATTCAACAAACTGTTTTTTTTGGGGGTTCCATATCATCTGGAAATATGCCATATATTGCACGACTATCGTCTAACCCTTCATCTCCCAGAGCATGCCCCATGTCCACCTTACTACAAAACTTTTCTATAGTTCTGCCGGTCTTTCTGGTAATTGTCGTCGGCTACTGCTTAAAGCACACCAGACTGATTGATGCCAGTTTTCTTTTTCAGTTGAATAGACTGGTCTTTTACGTGGCACTGCCCACCATGCTGTTTCACAAAATCGCCTCGAACGACTTTCAGGCCAGCTTCAACCCCCGGCTGCTGTTCGGCGTGCTGGCCATTATCGTGGCTTCAGCAATCCTCAGTTATGGCTACGGGCTGTTCAGGAAATATCCGCCTCAAAAACTCGGGGCCTTTTGCCAGGGAATCTTTCGGGGCAATGTCGCCTATTTTGGTTTGGCTATCATTTTCAATGCCTGGGGTGAAACCGGCTTTGCCACCGCAGGTATCATTATCGGGTTTCTGGTTCCACCCATGAATTTTCTGGCAGTCATGGCCATGCTGCTGCCGATGAGATCTTCCGATCACACCATGGGTTCGGCTTTCTGGATGTACCAATTTGCGTTCAACCCGCTCATCATCTCATCTTTTCTCGGCATCGCCTGGAGCTATTTCGATTTGCCACTGCCCGCAGTTATCGACAGTTCCATGGACATTATAGCCGGTATGGCACTGCCTCTGGCCTTGATCGCCATTGGCGGTTCTTTCTCACCACAGCGGCTGAAGGGAGACATCGTAACGGCAAGCCTGGCCACCATCATGAAAATAATTGTCATGCCGCTGGTGGCGATCCCCCTGCTTCTCGCACTTGGAGTCACCGGCCAGGATCTCGGAGTAGGCATCATCCTGCTGGCCGCCCCCACCGCAACGGCCGCCTTTATCATGGCTCAACAGTTAAAGAGCGATGTGGAGTTAACCGGCACCATCATCATGCTCTCTTCGCTCTGCTCGGTGGCTACCTATACAGGACTGCTCTACCTGCTTTCAATACTAAATGTATAGAACCAGTCGAAAAGGCATAAAAAAACCGCTGACCAGGTCACACCTGATCAGCGGTTTACGGATATTGTAGATATTGAAATTCCCTTGCTGCTTACCTTAACAAATACTGAACCCAGAGTGTACTAGAGCATCCAGGCACGGGAAATTTCATCGGCAATCGGCCCGATAGTTATCGTCTCCTTCTTTCCTGCCAGCCTGTAGGTAACATCCGCCTCAGGCGGTTTACCTTTGATCTTCTTACCATAGCGAACCACCAGGCTTGCGGCAAGTTCCAGATCCTTCTGGAGATCTTCCGGGCCTGCGTAAAAAGTATCGGCACGGCGCAGAAGAGCTATCGGCCCGGGCTGCTGCTCCATCCCCAACACGGCATCTCCCTCTTCGGCAAGCGACGACAGTCTGGTGTTATCTTTTTCGTCGCGGCCCAGCATCAGCCAACCACCACCCGGCAACAGGAACTGTCTGCCAACCAGCAGCAGCAGGATGTCGGTAACCGTCATATCCGACGATTTTACGACAAAGCCGTCGTTATAGAAATTCTTGATCCGCCTGCTGAGAATAGGGTCAGCCAGGGTGCAGCCTCCAGCCGGCGAGGGGAAGTCGGTGATGCCATAATCTTTGGCCAGCGCTATCTGACTTGATCGACCTCTGCCACTGAAGTTCAGTAGTTTCTCGCGATCAACCCACCCCTCTTCCTCGGCGAGAGTAGGCGCCATCAGTTTGGCACAGAGCGGCCGCAACAAAATGGAGCGACTTTCGGAGTCACGGCTTATCACATTCAGGGTATCCCGTCTCTGGGACATGGGCCGTTGCCCCAGGACCTCGCCGGTGATAAGAAACGACGCTCCCAGTTCGGCCATCATCTGCTTGGCCCTTGAGACCATGAAAATCTTGCAGTCCACACAGGGATTGAAGTTCTTGCCGAAACCGTAGGCCGGTTGGCGCAACATCTCGAGGTATTCCTCACTGATGTCGACAACCATGGCGTTTATTCCATATTTATCCCGGACTTGTTCCTTATACCCTTCTATATCATCTAGAATGTCATAATTGAAAAAAGGTGAAACAAATTTTACCGCAGTGACCTCAACCCCTTGCGCCATAACAACTCGAGTTGCCAGAATAGAGTCCAAGCCGCCCGAAAATAGAGACAGCGCTTTAACCTTCGTCATAATTACCTATATAAAATTGCACAAGCATACAGCTACCATTCGAACAGCCAGCCTGTATTGCGTGAGTATCTAGTCTTTGGCTGTTAGTAACGGTTTACTGCTGAACTTCCTGCTCTCTTTCAAGCATTTCCCGAGCCCAGGCCTGGGTCTGCTCAGTTGCCGAATCACCAGCCAGCATGCGTGCCAACTCTTTAACCCGGTGATCGTGAGGGAGCTGTATTACCGAGGATTGCGTTCTGCCTTCTTCAACTTCTTTTGAAACCTGAAAATGCAGATCTCCACGGGCAGCGATCTGGGGCAGATGAGTAATACAAAACACTTGATGATGACTGGACAGCTGCTTGATCTTCCTGGCCACAGCCTCGGCGGCTTCACCACCGATACCGGCATCGACCTCATCAAAAATTACAGTATCCACCATATCCTTTTTGGCAAGCAGACACTTTACCGCCAGCATCAGGCGTGACAACTCACCACCTGAGGCGACTTTAACCAGCTGGCGTGCCGGCTCACCGGGATTAGCGGAAAAGAAAAACTCGATTTTATCCCAGCCTACTGCCCGTAAATTATCGGAAGTCTGTTCATGCCCCTGCCATCGAACCTCAAAGCCTGACTGGTTAAAGGCCAGCGACGAGAGCTCAACCCCCATTGCCTTCTCCATGGCCGCGGCAACCTTTCTGCGTCTTTTCGAGAGGTCTGCTGCAAGTTTGGTGGCACGCTTCTCAAGTTTTTGAACCTGGGCCTCAAGCTCCGCTATCTCACGATCCATATTTTCAATTCTGGATAGCTCGTGCTGTGCCTTCTCGCCATATTCGATAACTTCTTCCAGGGTAGTGCCGTACTTTCGCTTCAGGCCATGGAGAATATCCAGCCTCTCGCTCACCTGTTCCAGACGAATCGGATTACTCTCCAGACCGTCACGGTAATGGCGCAGCTCCGTAGCATAATCCTCGGCCTGGAAGGTCAATCCGCCGATCTCCTCCGCCATCTTCTCGGCCTGGGGATCAAGTGCAACCAATTGCTCAAGGTTGCGCCGCAGCTTAGACATCGAATCCAGAATCTCGTTTGAAAAAAGATAGTGACTCTCTTTACTGATCTTGATCAGTTCATTGGCACTCTTAAGCCTCTTCTTTTCTGCGGAAAGCTCTTCGTCTTCACCAGGGACAACGGCCGCCTGCTCGATCTCCTCCAACTGAAATTTGAGAAAATCCCTACGCTGCTCTTTATCCTGCTCCTGCTGGTGTAAAGCGACCAGCTCCGCCAGACGCGTCTGCCACTGATCATATACTTTAGCCAGCCCCTGACGATCCTCGATCAGTTCGCCATAGGTGTCCAGAAAATCAAGGTGGTTGGCTGTCTGCATCAATTTCTGGTGATCATGCTGACTGGCCACGCTCAACATATCTGCAGTAATGGCTGAGACCAGCTTAACCGTTGCCAGCGAACCATTCACATACAGTTTTGAGCGGCCACTCTGGTTGATCACCCGCTTAATCACTACGGTTGTATCCTCGCCAAAACCACTCTCATCCAGACGCGAAAGCAGATCCCTGTGGCGTGGGTTCACTTCAAAGAGAGCCTCTATCACACAGCTGCCTGAACCGTTGCGAATCCAGTCAGCTGAAGCCCGTCCACCGGTCAGAAGGTGAATGGCTCTCAACATGATTGATTTACCCGCACCTGTCTCACCTGTCATAACGACGAGACCACCACCGTCATGCTCCTCAAAGTTCAACTCAAGGGAGCTGATCAACGCCAGATTTTGAACCCGTAATTCGCAAAGCATCTCAATTTCCTAAAAATATCTGTAATACTTAGTCTCCGGAATTCCCTTCCACACAGGTGTCAACCCCGGGCAATATCCAATATTTGCGAGCATGAATCTTGAACTACCCTACTTTTTTTCATCAGCATGCACGTAACCAACAATCCTTAACCCTAAATCATTACGAACATTGTTTTCATTCCACAATGACATTTGAGAGCCGGATTTCTCGTTCGGTGAACTGTACGTGTCATATTTCCACACTGTTAACAAAGAGTACAGGCCATATAGGGTGATCTTTGTTAACATTTTTCCTGTAACAGGTACGCCCAATTATGGTTCTACACCCCGACTTTGCAGGCACCTGTAGTCTCAAGCCAAAACTCTCAAGACGAAGCAACCTGAACTGACAAGAAATCCAGGTGAAAACCAGACAAAATCCGAACAGTTTCCTGCTGATCATACAGGACTCGCCCCGGAATTACCCACTGTTCATCCGCACAATCCGGGAAACCGATTGAAATTCACTAAATATCCGGCCTATCCGGCTTGACTCGCTTGGCAAAGGGCGGTAGGTTACAACCCTATAACAAGGGAGTGAAATCCTGGCAACCGGTTTTCAATATCATCAGAGTTCCCCAAGACCCATATCCCGTAACAACCCATCATGAAAAAGAAACCAACACTTAGCGCAAGCCTGGAAGATTATATTGAAGCCATTTACCACATCGTTGACGAGAAGCTGGTCGCACGCAGTAAAGAAATTGCAGCACGCCTGGGTGTAAGTCGCGCATCTGTCACTGAGGCGCTTCGGGCACTCTCCAAAAAAGGTCTCATCAACTACGCCCCGTATGAAGCGATCACCATGACCGAAAAAGGGCGTAAGGTTGCCGAAGACGTAATTTTCCGGCATGTAACCCTGAAGCGTTTTTTCACGGAAGTACTTGCTCTCGACGAACAAATAGCAGAGGAGGGCGCCTGCAAGATAGAACATGCCGCACCGCCCGAAATCATTTCACGAATGATCAGTTTTATCGATTTTATCCAGCGTTGCCCACGTGGCGGAGATGACCTCCTCAGAGGGTTCAGCGATTTCTGTCAACAGGGTATGACCAGGGTTGACTGTGAGAAATGCGTTTCACATTGTCTGGATAAGACCGACCCCAAAATCTAAAATCGTCTCATTTGGTGATAAGACCAGCCACTTCCCCATCTTCCGGGAAACGTTTCAACGCTTTCTTTGAAAAGACCAGGGTTCCGTCGACTGAAACTTCAAAAACCCCACCACCGGAGGCAAGAAGTTCAACCTCCGCATCAAACTGTTTTGCCAATTCCGCCTTCAAACTTGAGGCACGTGGTTCGTAGTTTCACTTTGTGCAGTATTCAATCGTTATTTTCATAGCAATACCTTGTTGTGGACAACGTGTGACCATCTCTGTAAAATTTTAAAGTCTGCGGGATAATCAAAAAAACCAATCACTCTTTTACACTTGCAGCTGAGTTTTCCCGGCGCAAATAAAATAATCTTTGTCGGCGACAGGATAAAGCACTTTTTTACACGTGCATTTTCAGCCAGTAGCAGTACAATAATCGGTTTTTTTGGGGATGGGTATCCCCATAAACAAACTCTGTATAATCAAGGATCAGAAAATGCCGGGCCGAATGCTTCAGGACGAGCTTTTTTCCACCCTGGAAATATTGAACGATGAAGAGCTGAACAGGCTTTCACCGCTCGCAACACTTAGCTCATCCGCCTCACGCAGACAACAGGAAAGCAGAGAAGGATACCGACAGCAATTTGCCCTTGATGCCGACCGTATTCTGCACTCCAGGGCATACACCCGATACATCGATAAGACCCAGGTATTCTGTCTTGTTAAAAATGATCACATCACCCACCGGGTACTGCATGTACAGCTTGTTTCACGTATCGCCCGCACCATAGGCCGGTTTCTCCACCTGAACGAAGACCTCATCGAAGCAATCGCTCTCGGCCACGACATCGGCCATCCGCCTTTTGGCCACGATGGAGAATCTTTTTTAGCCGAGCTTTGTGATGAACATGGTCTCCCGCTTTTCCAGCATAACCTGCAGTCCGTTCGATTTCTCGATAAGTTAGAACGTAAAGGACGCGGCTGGAATCTTTCGGTGCAAACGCTCGACGGCATACTCTGCCATGACGGTGAAGTCCACTCCAGAGCGCTTATACCCCAACCGGACATTGACTTTGCCGGGTTTGATGAAAAGTACCGCACCAAGGAAGCCGATCCCAGCCAGGGCTTAACACCTGCGACCCTCGAGGGCTGCGTAGTTCGCCTTGCGGATACCATCGCCTACATTGGTCGTGATATCGAAGATGCCATTACCCTGGGCCTTATTACCAGAGAAGAGATACCGATTGAGTGCCGTGAAATTCTTGGCGAGACCAACGGTACCATCGTCTATAATCTGGTAACAGACCTTATTGCGAACAGCACTGTCCCGGCCCCTGGAACAATCGACCACTCAAAAGCCTGCGCCATAGGTTTCAGCCACGATGTGTCTGAACGCCTTCACCAACTCAAAGCCTTTAACTACGAGCGAATCTATCTTGCGCCATCCACCAAGCAAGACTATCCTCGTATAAGGGAATGTTATCGGGCCCTCTTCGCCCACTACTGCAAACAGGCAGAAAACAGATCCGCCAGTACTCTTCAAGTTGACCTCATGAGCGATGCGGCACACTGCTACCAGCCTGGCCAGGCTGCAGCCATGGTGCGTGATTTCATAGCGGGAATGACGGATGATTATTTTTTACATCAAGCAGCTGAAATCGGCTGCAACATTCCGGTAAAACGATGATTTCACAACTCCGCAAACTGCTCCCCGGCGAAAATACCCGCATGCTGATTATCGCGACCTTCATTGGTCTGATGGCCGGTTTGCTGAACATTCTCTTTCGCACCGTGGTAGAACTTTTCGAAAGATTTTTCCTGCATGGTGGCAAGGAACTGCTCGGTATCGACCAGGGCGGCTGGAACCTGCTGTTACTGCCACTTATCCCCATGCTCGGCATGGTGTTGCTGATCCCCCTCTCGCTGCTCTTTCCCGGTGAGATCAATGGTTACGGGCTCCCCAAATTCCTGCGTAAGGTGAACCTTGAAGGCGGTTATATCAAAGCCCGTACCATATTTCTAAAGATCATTTCCACCGCGCTCACCATCGGTACCGGCAACTCTGCAGGCGTCGAAGGGCCTATCGCTCAGATCGGTGGAGCCATGGGTTCTCAGGTCGGCCAGTTTTTCGGGGTAAACAGTAACAGGATGAAGGTCTATATCGCTGCCGGCGCTGCAGGTGGTATTGCCGGGATGTTCAATGCCCCCATTGCAGGCGTATTTTTTGCCGCGGAAATCATCCTGCTTGGCACCTACGAGGTACGCTCATTCGCTGCCCTCATTACAGCTTCCGCCATTTCCACTGTTGTTACCCGTGCCTACTTTGGTGAGACCAGCGTATTTGTCATTCCAGATTACGATGTGGTCAACCATTTCGTCGAGATACCACTCTATTGTCTGCTGGCCGTCATTATCGGACTCGCTGCCGTACTTCATCTGAAGATCTTCTATTTCATCCGGGACAAATACCAGGTATTGCCTATTCCGGCCCAGATCAAACCAATTACCGGAGCTTTCCTGGTTGGTGTGATCGCCATCTTCTTCCCACAGGTAATGGCCGATGGGTACCAATTCATGGGGAATGTACTTTATGGTGAAGGAATCACCAAAGTGATGTTCGCGCTGATTTTCCTGAAAATGATAGCCACAGCACTTACGCTTGGCTCCGGCGGTGCCGGTGGCGTTTTTGCCCCTGCTCTGTTTATCGGCAGTATGATCGGGGGCACCTTTGGCGCCATCGTCAACAGAATGATTCCCGATATGACCGCCGACTCCGGTGCCTATGCCTCCGTCGGAATTGGTGCCTTCCTGGCAGCATCCACCCATGCGCCGATGACCGCTATTTTTCTGCTCTTTGAGATGACCGGCAACTACCGCATTATCGTTCCCGCTATGCTGGTCTCCATCATTGGTACCATCGTGGCTAAGAAATTCTGTGAAGACTCCATAGATACTGTGGACTTCACCAGGGAAGGCATTAATCTGCATGAAGGCCGTGAGGTTTCGATAATGAAAACCCTCAAGGTTGGTTCGGCAATTACCGAAGATGTTGATTTCATCAGTGAGAAAGCCAACATTAACCAGATGCTGGAAATTTTCGCGCAGGCCAAGAGTGGTTTCTATTTCCCGGTGGTCAACGACCGTGGCCGCATGGTCGGTATTGTCTCCATGAGTGATATAAAAAATATCATCCACCGGGAAACCAGCGAACGAATCGCCCAGACAGTCGGTTCTATCTGCCAGCGCAGTGTAATCACCCTTACCCCTGACGATTCGCTGTACAAGGCAATGCAGCTCTTCGATATCAAGGGGATCGAAGAAATTCCTGTGGTCGAGTCGCTTGATGACCGCTGGGTCGTTGGTATGCTCAAGCGCAGGAGCGTCATTTCCGCCTATAACCGACAGGTACTCAAGAAAGGTATCAGCGAAAAGGTCGGGTCCATCAGAGTGGCTAACCCTGAATGAAAATAGATTAAGCCTCAGGCATATCCCTCTGCCTGAGGCTACTTTTTCATCATCCCCAATTCCCCATTAAACGACCGGATCAATACGTAAACCTGTAGCGCACGCCTGCACTCAAAAGGTGCTGCTCATTTTCTATTTCCAGATCCCCTGGGAAGAGTGAATTTTCCACTTCGATATCATCCGTTATCCTGTAGGTATATTCACCATAAATGTCCGTATATTCAGTAATGCTGTATGCGGCTCCTGCACGGAACTGAAACCCGAACTTGGTCTCGTCGTCATCAACGATTGTCACCCCGGAAGGCTTGAATTCCACCTCGGCCATCACAAAGCCGAGGCCCACTCCAAGATAGGGTTGAAACGCTCCCTCCTTATTAAAATCGAAGTAGCCATTTAAAAATACCCCAAGGGTGGAGAGATCCCCCCTGCCATCAGCCACCAACTGACTCACCGACACACCACTCTGACTGGTGGAGCCTGTTAACAGCGCAGCATCCTGGCTGCCGATATCGGTTCCCCCAAGCAGAGCACCGCTATGTTGATCCACGTCGGCGCTGGTATAGTTCAACTCCACTGCGAGCCGCCAGCCATCGACAAACATCTTGCCAATCTCACCGGAAAGCCCCCATCCATCGTCAAATTCGGTCTCCCAGTCATATGGAGTACCGGCCGATACCTGGGTGCCGGCCGGTATTGAAGACGAGCCGTTGCCGGTAGCGAATGAGCCGGTTGTACCACCATTATCACTATCAGCCTGAAACAGATAACTTGCAGCCCCGCCAATGTACCAGCCATTATAGGCCGCCTGAGCTTTGGTGCAGAGAACAAGCAGACTTAAAATTGTAATGCCTATTCGCACACGCATGACGTTCTCCTCCCCTCCAACCGAAAAGTACAAATTTACAGGAAGACTTTGCCACTGCCTCCCCCCTCCACCTACCAGTCAGGTATATCATTTCTCTATCGGGTATTGCAAACCTCGATGAATCTTCAGTAATCAGGGAAGATAGAGCCCCAGCAGCTACCAAAAAGCCCCATGGCGGAATAATAATTTAGATAATTCTACTCCTCCACCTGACGAAGCAGTTGACCCTTCCTGACTGTTGTGATATAAAACCCACCATATTACACAACTCACAACGGGCCCCGAGCCCGTCCTGTGCACCCGTAGCTCAGCTGGATAGAGCACCAGGCTTCGAACCTGGGTGTCAGGGGTTCGAATCCCTTCGGGTGTACCAGATATATCAAGGACTTAGCATCAACGTGCTAAGTCCTTCTTTGTTTTGTGGGTGATCAGGATCACGACAGAGCCGCTACTTCGCACTCGCACTCTTCTTTGCCCTACTTTACCAGACAACTCCTCCCTTCAGCTGATTCCAGGTTTGTTGTTTCTGATTTTTCGCCATATAATTGACCTATTCTTTAATGCACGACTGGAGTCAGCGATGCACTCGGTTACGACCTTACCGAGCCACAACCATTTCAACCAAAACCTGTAAAGCGCTATGAGCAAAGAACTGCCATCCAACCAGGGTCACAAGAAAGACAGGTCACGCCTCTCAGGCTTTATAGGCTATGCAATTGTTGTTTTCGTAGCTCTTTTAGTCAGTCTCGTTGTCATATACCTGAGAAGCAGTGCCTGATTGCTGACAGGGAAAGAAACAGCTTCCCTTCTGATTTAATTTCCTGGGCTTCTCCGCCACCACTTCCCTGACCGTGTCAAATCTTCCCTGCAACCTTTAATACGCTGTTTATTTTGTAAACTATGGTACTTGCTCCGGCCAATACCCAGCCATAATACCTGGCCACATCATCTTTTGGCTGACGTACATATTATCCTGAGAGAGCCTTGTATGGACATACCAGGGCACATTGGTTATTTTGGCAGACAATGACAGTGAGCAGGTCATATTGAGCGAGAATATTTTAACGTGATTTCTCGCGTCATTTTTTGTGGAAACTCATTCAAAGCAAATTGCAACTATGTCCAAACAGTTATCGTTTTTAGAATCATCCAGTGCACCAACTGACATCCCTCTTGCCGAACGCGCACGCCCCGGTAATCTGGATGATATTGTCGGACATGAAAAACTGCTCTCGGCAGGTTCCCTGCTGGAGTCGATGATTCACTCCGATAACTACAGTTCTTTCGTGCTCTGGGGGCCTCCCGGTACCGGCAAGACCACTATTGCCAGGCTGATCGAGCAGAATACCAGTCACGCCTTTTGTGCTTTGAGTGCAGTGCTCACCAAGATAGGTGAAGTGAAAATCCTCATGGAAGAAGCGAAAAACAGGCTCTACCGGGAAAACAAAAAGACGCTGGTCTTTGTTGACGAGATTCACCGCTTCAATAAATCCCAGCAGGATGCTTTCCTCCCCTATGTGGAATCAGGAGCTATAGTGCTTATCGGTGCCACCACCGAAAATCCATCATTTGAAGTGATCAGTGCTCTTCTCTCCCGCTGTCATGTTTTTGTATTGGAACAACTCAGCGAGGAAAGCATTACCCGAATTCTCAAACGAGCTGTGGAGCAACTACCCAGAGATCTGAAAGCCGATGATGAGGCACTTCGGGTCCTGGCAGAAAAATCCGGAGGCGACGGCAGAAAAGCCCTGAACAACCTTGAACTGGTGTCGCGCGGGATGACTCGGGGTGAGACAATTACTGCGGAGCAGGTGCTGCAATCGATCTCCCAGCGCTCACAATTCTACGACAAACAGGGCGAGGAGCATTACAACCTGATTTCCGCTTTCCAGAAATCCATCAGGGGCAGTGATCCACAGGCGGCACTGTACTGGCTGGCCAGAATGCTGGAATCGGGAGAAGACCCGATGTATATCACCCGGAGATTGGTACGCATCGCCACTGAAGATGTAGGGCTTGCCGACCCGCAGGCAATTGTGCAGGCTATGGCCATCAAAGATTCTGTGCATTTTCTGGGGATGCCCGAGGCATCGACTGCTCTCACCCAGCTCACCATATATCTGGCAACCGCACCCAAAAGTAACACCACTGAAGTGGCCTGGTTTGGAGCACGGGACGACGCCAGAGATACAGGGCATCTCAAGGTGCCGCTCCATATCTGTAACGCCCCAACCAAACTCATGAAAGATCTTGGCTATAACAAGGGGTACAAATATTCCCACGCCTATGATAACGGCTACAGCTACCAGAGATACTTCCCTGATAACATCGAAGAAAAGAGCTATTACACCCCCTCACCCTATGGCTTTGAAAAAGAGATCCAGCGCAGACTCGACTGGTGGGAAAGCTTAAAGTCGCAGCAAATGGCAAAAAAAGCTGATGCCGCAGACGATCTTTAAATATCGTCTGCCCGGAATCGTTGTATCTGCAGCTCCCGGTTCACACTTTGTACAATCTGGTGCATGGTGTACGGCTTTTTCACATACACACCGGCACCAAGCTCCATAGCCCGCTGAACATCCTTGTTTTCCGCGTAGCCACTGACGATTATAGCCTTCTGTTGAGGTTGAATTTCAAGAATCCGACGATAGGTCTCAAGCCCGTTCAAGCCTGGCGGCATCAACATATCAAGGATGATCAGATCGACACTCCGGCTCTTCAAGAATTCCACAGCCTCTTCGCCCGACTGGCACGTTTTTACATCATAACCAAAGCGTTCCAGCATTCTCTTCGCAATATCACGCTGGAGCTGTTCATCATCAATTACCAGAATCCGCCCACCTGCTGCACCACCAGCTTCCGGAAACTCTTCAAATCTGTGGGGCACTGCCCCCTCGTCAGACGGCAGGTGAATTGTAAAGATTGTCCCCCGTTCCTTTTGGCTATCAACAGAAATGGAACCGCCGTGCTCGTTGACCATATTCCAGACTACGGTCAAACCGAGCCCGGTTCCCTGCATACCAAGAACTTTTCTGGTATAGAACGGTTCAAAGACATTTTTGCTATCATCGTCTGAAATTGTCGGCCCATCATTTTCGACCCGCAGCACCGCCACGCTGTCTGAGATTTCATTGCCCTCGGCATCGATACTCCTGTGTACCCGTTCTGTGCAGGCTGAAATACGAACCTTGCCTGGCCCTTTGAGCCAGAAAATAGAATTTGCCAGAAGGTTTCTCATCATCTTCTCCATATGAGAAGGAGAGCCGAAGATTATGGTCGGTGCTTCATTAAAGGCTGTAACTACTTCAACCCCCTGCTTATCTTCAATAAAATGCTGAAACCATTCTGACCGCAGTACATCGTTGATAAGAGTTTCAAGTTCTAAGGCACATTTCTCCCGGATGTCACCCTGGGTCAGGGCCATCAGATCGCTCACGATTGCCGCAGCCCTTTGCCCTGACTTGAGAATCATCTCGATTGGTTGGCGGATCTCGCTCCGCTCCGGCAGGCTGGCAAGTAACAGCTCGGGGTAACCAACGACGCCGGAGAGGATATTATTCAGGTCATGCGCCACACCACCTGCTGTCTGGCCAACTGCCGCCATTTTTTCACTCTGCAGCAGCTGAATCTGGGCGGTTTTCAGCTCATTCAGGGCCTCGACCAACTGCCTGTTTTTCCACTCCAGATCATCGACAACTTTGGTTTTGGCCACATTTACCGCTTCCGCCTTGAGATGGTCCCGCTCTGCCTTCTCCCGGCGCTTTCTCTCAGAAATGTCGAATATCCGTGCATCATAGGCCTGGACCTCACCATGTTCACTGCGCACCACATTGCCGGAGATAGAAACAGGAAAGATTGTACCGTCTTTTCGTCTGAACTCCACTTCGCAGTCGAGAAGCTGGCCACTCTTTTCTAATACGGAACAGACTTTAACCCAGTCGGCAGGGTCTCTGTACAGTTGCTCGCCCAGTTTGCCGACTTCTTCTATCATCTCCTGTATCGACTCATAACCTGCCATGGCTGCCATGGCAGGATTCATCTCGGTTATTCTGCCGGTCGGTGAAGTCCTGATGATTCCTTCAATGGCGGAAGTAAAAAGATGGCGATAACGAGACTCAGCGTTGGAAATTTCCTCAAAGGCGGTCACTCGATCAACGGCAACTGTAACCATCCGTGACAGGGTAGCGATAAAATCCTGATCGACTGTGGCAAAACCGTTGTAGTATCTTGTGGCAACGAAGGGCACTACCCGGTAATTGAACTCATCATCTGCTATCGGCAAAGTAAATATAATTTCGTGGTCTTCCGCCCCACCTTGCCGCCCTGCGCCCACTGAACCTGTAAAATTATATTCATAATCGACACGATCATTGTTCTGGCGCCTGACCGGCAACTGCGCTTCAATCAGCTCTGTCGCCACATCGATAATCTCTTCAGTATTTCTGGCGAGAGAGAATTTCTCAGCAGCGCTGTTCAGCACTTTGAGCTTCACCGTATAGGCTTCGATGGTGGAGATCATCATATTGACATGCTCCATCATAGTTCCCAGCTGGTCAGGAGGCCCTGTCGCGCCGGTACGCACCGAGAAATCCCCCTCAACTATCTTACGTAGTACAGATGAAGTCTGCCTGATACGAGGTACCACCATACGATAGACTGCCCACACCTCAAGGGCCGAACTCAAAAGAAGTATAACAAGCGCCCATAGTGAGAACTGGTGGCATAACATTTTCTTTTCTGCATGCACCCTATCTCCGCTCACTTCTATGAAGAAGATTACCGGCTGGTCTCCAACAACGAAGTGATCAAGCAAAGCCAGATTTTCCCCGTCATCTACAGAGATCACCTCAGAGGTTGGCAGCAAATCAATTCTGCTTACAATTTCCTTTGGAATAAAACCGGCAATGGTTTCGCCATCTTCATCGGCCAGGCCAGCAGCGATGACATGCTGTCCGACAAGGCCGGAAAGAAGTGCCATGTTCTCAAACACCGAGTTGTCGAGGTGCCTTTCCAGAATCAGTTTGCCAGGCATCTTAAGATGCAGGGACAACTCTTTATCTATAGTGCGATTGAAATATCCGATAAAATAGATACCACCGACAAACAGCAGCATCGCCTCGATTGCCAGAATCGAGGCGCAAATTCGAAAAGGAATACTTTTGAAGATATGGTTCATGCACCAAACCCCGATTAACACCAGGCGTTGAGCGGCACTGCCGCCCCGCTTTTCACAAAACTCTTCACTCCATCAATTCAGGAGTTCAAAGTAACCGGAGTATGGTGCAACTTGCAAACAATAGTCGATCAATATTTTATAATTGTTAACAATAATATACACAAATTTAGAAACCAGAGTTCATTGACAACAAACTCGACCACTGCCAACGAACACCATGATCAACGGCTGCACTGTTCGATAAGGTACATAATCGATCGATAGTGTATGCCCGAATGAAGCGACAAGCCTATCTCGCAGGTACGACTATTCGAATACCCTGCCACAGCGCCACCACCCTCCACAGCAGGACGTAAATCTTTCAGCGCTGAAGCGTTAAGTTCCGGGAAAGTGAAACCTCTATCGCCGGCGAATCCGCAACAGCCAACTTTTTCCGGCACCACCACCTCAGATGCACACGCCTGTGCCACCGCCAGGAACTTTGGCGCCAAACCCATTTTCTCGGAGGAGCAGGTGGTATGAATAGTGACGGTTTCTTTCAGTGGTGTGATGTCCAGTTTCGGTAAAATGAAGTCATGTATAAATTCTACCGGTTCATAGAGCCGTAAGCGCTTATCCATAGCCTCCCTCATCCGGTAGAGACACGGACTGGTATCGCATAATATAGGTACCAACCCACCACCGCTTGCCTCGAGCAGGACTCGCTCAAGGTCAGCACTCTTTTCATCGGCCTGCCTGAAGGCACCTTTACTCTGAAACGGCACTCCGCAACAGAGGCTGTCGGTCTCTTTCGGGTAGATCACTCCGTACCCCGCCCTCTTAAGCACCGTTTCAGTGATTTCCATCAGTACCCGCTGCTCACCGTCACCACGGGATGGCCCCATGGTCCTCGAAATACAGCTTGGGAAGTAGACAACCTGACCACCGCCGTTGGCCTTGATAGGAGCATAGCCCCGTTTTTTGATACCTTTGGGCATTTCCGGAGTCCAGAGAGGAAGCCTGTTACCGCTGATTTTCCTGGCAGTAGTCGCAATTTTGTCCATTGCGTCGGTACCCAGCAGCTTATGCACCAGGTCTACGCCTTTCAGGCTCATACGGATCGCCCCCGTGAGAGCCGCAAAATTCCTGGCCGACAATTTAGCAATATTCTCTTTATATGTGCCTGCAACCTCATCATTTCGCAGGGCCTTGGTCAACTCCCCGGTATTGATGCCCACCGGACAGGCACTTTGACATAAACCATCCGCCGCGCAGGTCGCATCTCCATAATATTTGTACGCATCCACCAGACTCTTTAACCTTTCCGGGTCTTCCTTGGTCACTTTGAGCCGGGAAATCTCCCGCTGAACAGTGATTCTCTGACGGGGACTAAGGGTAATATCCCGCGATGGGCACTGCGGTTCACAAAACCCGCACTCGATACACTTGTCGACCAGAGGATGAGTTGCTGCCAGTGGCTTGAGGTTTTCGAGATGCGCTTTCGGGTTGGCATTCAATATCACTCCAGGGTTCAACAATTCATTGGGATCAAAAAGTGCTTTAATGCGTTTCATCAGCAGATATGCATCACGCCCCCATTCATATTCGACGAATGGGGCCATATTGCGACCAGTTCCATGCTCGGCTTTAAGAGAGCCGCCATACTTTTCGACCACCATGGTACACACCTCCTGCATCAGCCCCTCATAGCGGTCTATTTCTTCCTGGCTGCCGAAATCCTGAGTGAAAACGAAATGGAGGTTACCCTCCAGGGCATGGCCGAAAATAATACCATCGTAGTTGAACCGGGCCATTGCCTGCTGCAGTTCAACCGCAGCGTCTGCAAGATGAGAAATAGGGAAAGCGACATCTTCAATAATCACTGTGGTGCCCGTCTCCCGAACAGCACCAACCGCAGGGAACAGACCTTTCCGGATGTTCCAGTAGAGGGTGTACTCCTCTAGCTTATCGGTGAATTTCAGAGGCAGGACCAATGACGCCTCTGCAAGCGCGCCACTGATAGATTCGATATTCGCCGAAAGTGTCTCCTTCTCTGCTGCGCGGGTCTCAACCAAGAGCGCAGTGGTTCCTTCAGGGAGTTCTTTCAGATATTCCGGCATGCCTTCCTTGTCTTCTACGGACCTGAGAGCTGGCCGGTCCATCAGCTCCACCGCGGCAACAGGCTGCTGCCGTAACAGCTCTGTGGCCTGACACGCCTCCCTGATCGTCGAAAAAAATACCAGCGCACTCGCCTTGTTGGCATATTCATCGACCGTCTGATAGGTAATTTCAGAGATAAAACCAAGAGTTCCTTCAGAGCCGATCATCAAGTGGGTGATTATATCGATTGGATCTGTAAAATCTACCAGGGCGTTGAGGCTATAACCCGTGGTGTTCTTGATTTTGAACTTGTCGCGGATTCTTCCGGCCAGCACCTCGTTAGCCTTTACTTCCCGACTCAGCGCTTCAATGCCCTCAACCAGGTCCCCGCGCTTCTGAAGAAAATTACTCCGACTCGCTTCGTCTGCCGTATCGAGCAATGTTCCATCTTGAAAAATGATCCGCATCCCGGCAACGGTCTTATAACTGTTCTGGGCAGTGCCGCAACACATGCCACTGGCGTTATTGGCTGCGATACCACCGATCATGGCAGCATTTATCGAAGCTGGATCGGGGCCGATCTTTTTCTCAAATGGTGCCAGAATACTGTTTGCGTGTTTTCCTATTACACCTGGTTGTAAACGTATCCGCCCACCGTCATCGAGAACTTCTCTCTCTTGCCAGGCCGTTGTGGCCAATACCAGAACGGAGTCTGAAATAGCCTGACCTGACAGGCTGGTTCCCGCAGCTCTGAAGGTCACCGCAACCTGACACGTCTCCGCGGCTCTCAACAGGTCCGCCACCTCCTGCTCATTGTCCACCCGAACTACAACTTGCGGAATAAGGCGGTAAAAGGAGGCATCTGTTCCGTAGGCGAGGGTACGAAGAGGATCAGTTATAATCCTTTCACTTGATATAATCTTCTGAATCAGTTGAATAAATCGACGATAATCACCGCTAAGATGACCGGTGGCAGGGGGTACACTGGTACTGGCGTTCATATGAACTCTCCATTCTGGTCAGGAAAAAGCATCACGGCACAATCCGCAAGACTTTGTGATGCCGGAACGAGGCAGGGATATCAATCAAGTGAGCTCAGTTCACTTTCAAGGAAAATCCGGCATCCTCAGTTCCTGAAAATTCTTACATTTCAAAACAATAAGAATTCTCATTATCTTTTCCAGGAAGAGTATAGATTAAATAAAGTCAGCCCGTCGCCAGCCAGAGCCCAACAAAGATCATCAGTAATCCTGCAATGCCATTCATCTTCCTCACATTGCCACTCTGCTGAAGAAATCTGCGCATGGTCACTCCGCCACCGGCGTAGAGCAGCAAACAGCAAAATTCGATAAATAGTATCAATAAAACCAGTAAACTCAATTGCGCCGGCAAGGGCAAGCTGGTATCAATAAACGGCGGTAGCAGCGAAACCATAAAGGCCCAACCTTTTGGATTCGCAATGGCGGTTACAAAACCTTGCATGGCGAGTTCTGTTCTGCCCAAATGGCTGCCGTCGCTCTCGTCATCTTCCTGTATGGCCATCTTCCCCCTGGACCGGAGCAGTTGAATTCCGAGATAACAGAGATATGCTCCACCACAGTATTTCAAAACCAGATATAATTGGGGATAATTGAGCATGACCGAAGCGACACCGATTACTGCGGCAACAGAAACAAGAGCAACGCCGACCAACTCGCCGCTCATCATCCACAGGGTTCTCTTAACCCCTATAGTCATCCCCAGGGTCAGGGACAGGGTCATACACATACCCGGCGTTGCAGATACCAAAATAAACGTGGGGATAAAAATTGACAGCAAGGAGATGTTCAGCACCTGATCCACGAAAGTACTCCGGATAAAAATAATAACTGGAAGGATTAGAGAAATTGCGAGGTCATCACCCTAGCGCTCATCTGGACCAGCTGCAACTATAAATCAGTCAACAGGGTTCAACTTCCTAAAAATATGATATAAAAAGATTCCACAATTATCGTTTGCCAAGTTATTTGTTCTATGATATTTTCTCCTGGAAATAGTTATCAATATCATCTAACTGATACACTCAGGTCTCACCAGAATGTTACATCAAACGAACACCGAAGCTGGCAAGATTATGCTTTCAGACAGGTGCAACCAAGCTCACCCAAGGTAAATCGGATAGAAACCAATGAACTTTTTGTACGAAAGAATAACGTATATCTTTGACCCGCTTCACCACCACTGGGAGCAGGAAAAAATCTACCGTAAAATTTCAGTAGCCCTGGTACTGTTTTTTCTCTCCTATCTTGTCGTAATTGAAATTAAACGACAGGGGTTGTTGGGACATGAAGTATTCGATGTTATTCCGACCAACCATTTTTATGCCATCTCCAGCGCTTTTACCGTGGTGCTGATTCTTGAGGTTATCAGCCTGGTCTTTACTCTGCCCTGTTCGTTTTCCAAATCCGTGGGAAAACAGTTCGAGATTCTTTCTCTGATCCTGTTGCGTAACGCGTTTAAAGAGTTGCAAAATTTCCCGGAACCACTCACCTATGCCGGAAATGAAGAGGCTATACTACGCATTGCTTCAGATGGCTTCGGAGCTTTGCTGATATTCGCCCTGCTGGGCTACTACTACATAGTACAGGCCAAAGCCTCGGAAGAGACGATGCGGCCAACCGATCTTTATGCCTTTGTCGCAGCCAAGAAAGGCATCGCCCTGCTTCTTTTGTTCACATTCATCTACATGGGAATCAACAACCTTTTTGACTCCCTGGCGGGCAGAGAACACGACGATTTTCTGCACCAGTTCTATACTATGCTGATATTGTCGGATATTCTTGTGGTTTTGATCGCCCAGTGCTTTCAACCGTCGTTCCAGGCCATGTTTCGAAACTCGGGATTCGCCCTGTCTACCCTGATGATACGAATAGCCCTCGCCGCCCCTCCCTTTTATAATGTACTACTTGGGCTTGCCGCGGCCGTGTTTGCAATACTGCTCACCCAAATCAGTATGTCGTTGTTTATAAAGCCCAGAAGCAAGGCAAGAGAAACGTAACAGAAAGGAAAAAATAGAGGGGGGGGGGGGAGATATTACCAGACGCCCGGAATCACCGCAGAACATTCCAGGCATCTGCCGTCAATCATCGATTTGCCCTGGATGGAAAAACCGAGCCGGCTGACGACCACCGTCCCACATGAGGGGCAGATGGTATCTTCCCCACCCTTGCTGAGGATGTTGCCGACATAGACCTGCTGCAGGCCGGCCTCAAAGCCTATCTCCTGCGCTTTAAGGAGAGTACGCTTCGGCGTGTGCTTCTCTTCGAGCATTTTATAGCTCGGGGAGAAAGCGGTTACATGCCAGGGAATTGTGGCATCCACCTCCACCAGGAATTTTGCAATATCATTCAATTCATCAACCGAATCGTTATAGTCCGGAATCACCAGAGTGGTAACCTCAACCCATACTCCCAGCTCCCGCATCAGCTTCACGGTGTCCAGCACAGGCTGCAAACGTGCGCCGCATACTTTGCGGTAAAATTCATCCCGGAAAGATTTGATATCAATATTTATTGCGGTCAGAAATGGCGCTATAACCCGCGCCGTGCGCCCGGTCATGTAACCATTTGAGACAAAAATATTGTAGATACCGTTATCTGCCGCCAGCTGGCAACAGTCGTAGGCAAATTCGAAGAAAATTGTCGGCTCCACATAGGTGTAGCTAATGGTTTTACACTCAGCTTTAAGTGCAGCATCCACCACTTCCTGGGGAGACCGGGTGAGACAGAACCTGGTGGGATCATCGCCCATAGCAACCTGGGAGATGGAGCTATTCTGGCAATGCCTGCAGTGAAAATTGCATCCTCTGGTTGCTATGGAATAGGAGGTTGAGCCCGGAAAAACATGAAACAGAGGCTTTTTCTCGATGGGATCCACATGTTCAGCTATCAGCTTTCCGTAAACGAGGGTATATAACTTACCGCCACGGTTTTCCCGGACGTTACAGAGCCCCCGCTTACCATCGCGAATTTTGCATTCGTGGGCACAAAGCTCGCAATGAATCACCCCCTCATGCCTGGTATACAATCTCGCCTCATGCATATCGTTTTCTCTCAACCCCGTTCACTCTTTCTGCATAATGTTGTTCACAGTAGAGCACACGCCTGAAAAGAGCGCGTGGCATGTCATCTTTAATGATGTTGCTGCATGGCACCTATAAAAGACAAACAGCGCTCCGTTATTGAATAAACAGCGAAGTCAGCAAGCGAGAGTCACAGGTTCATCGGACAACCGTGAAACACGACAGGGCATTGGCCTGAGCACGTAAGATGTTTCATAGCTGGCGAAACATGAGCTCTTTTACGGTTCGTAAGGCTTTCACCCAGATAAACTCAGGCCGTTTTCTTTGAGCCGAACTTTGTGACCACAAGGTCTGCTGTCCCGGATTAGGAATCTCAAGTTTGGAGCCGCTACGATCGATATGACTCACAATTCCCTCTACATGCCACTTTTTCATATCCCCCCTCCAACATATGGATTATTGCCAAAAAAAGTGCATATTTTAAAGCTTGCTTAAATCGTATCACAAAAAAAATTGGTTCGTCAAACGTGTCAAAATCTTTGCGCACACCTCCTGTATACCGGCTAGCTGGACAGAATCACTCCAATTACCCGAACACATACAAAATATTACTATTTTGCTCTGCACCCTAAAGTAGGATGGAACTGGTCGTGAGAACTTGGGTGAAAAGAGAATTTTTTGCCGTTGAAATGGCCATCAGGCCGACTCAACCCACCTGCCATTGATGAAAAGTTCGTGGGGACGAAAGTGTTCTTTGTAGCACATGGCATCAACACCCTTGATGAGATACCCCAGGTAAAGATAATCAATACCATAGTCAAGACACATCTCAACCAGGGTGAGGATGTTGAAGGTACCGAGACTTCTGGCCGACTCATCGGGGTCGAAATAAAAATAGACGGCATTCATCCAGTTGCCGCCAAGATCAATGACCGAACCACCGATAAGTTTATCTTTGCATGAAAACTCGATTCGCACCGAGTCGACGATGGTATTGCAGAAAAACCCGCCGTAATAACCCTCGGCGGTATTATGTTCCTGTGGATAGCGGGCCTGGAGGAAACGGTCGCACAGGGCCATGTTGTCATGGTCCATATCCACCGGAGTAACCCGAACGGACAGGTCGCTGTTCTTTTTAGCAGCCCTTCGCTGATTCCTGTTTGATTTAAATTTCTCCGGCCTTAAGCGGATAGGGATACATGCACTGCACTGAGCGCAACGCATGTTATACAGGCAGTTGCCATTGCGGCGGTACCCTGCTGCCAGAAACAGTTCCATTGCCCGGTCAGTCAGGGGCCCGAACATCGCCTGATGAAAACTGGCCATATAGGGCAATCCATAGGGACACTCGGTATTGAGCTCCACAAAATACCTGTCCACCCTGTTCTGGAGTGCGGCAAATTCAGCGGCGCAGGTTATATCGTAATCGGTCGTCAATGTATTCTAATTTAAGCTCATCAGGTTCTGCAGCCCGGCTAGTTACCCGTTCGCAACCAACCCTGCAGGAGCACCTGTCTGTTTTCTTTATACAAGCCCCTGGTCAAGCATGGCATTGACCACCTTTATAAAGCCGGCAATGTTTGCTCCCACCAGATAATTCTGGCCGGCTCCATATTCGGAAGCCGCATCAAGGCAGGTTTTATGGATACATTTCATGATCTGCTTCAGCCTGGCGTCCACTTCTTCCCGCGGCCAGGACAGGCGCATTGAATTCTGGGCCATCTCCAGGCCCGAGACAGCAACTCCGCCCGCGTTGGCGGCCTTGCCCGGTGCGTAGAGTACGCCACTATCGATCAGGATATCCACTGCATCCGGCGTGCACGGCATATTCGCGCCTTCGCTCACGAGCCTGACTCCACCCTGCAAGAGGTTCTCCGCATCCACATTATTCACTTCATTCTGGGTTGCACAAGGCATTGCGCAATCCGCAGGGTGTGACCAAAGTGGATTGTGGTCAAGGGTTGGGTCTACTGCAGTGTATACCGCATTAGGGTACTTCTCCACATATTCCTTGATCCGCCCCCGCATTACGTTCTTCAACTCTTTTACATAACGGAGCTTTTCACAGTCAAGCCCTTCTTCATCGTAGATATAGCCGGAGGAGTCAGAAAGAGTCACCACTTTGCCACCAAGTTCCAGAATTTTTTCTGTGGTATATTGCGCCACATTTCCAGAACCGGAAACGAGGCAGGACTTGCCCTCCAGCGTTTCCCCTTGAGTCTCCAGCATCGCCGCCGCAAAATAGACATTACCATAGCCCGTTGCCTCGGGTCGGATCAGACTTCCACCCCAATTGAGACTTTTGCCGGTAAGAACGCCTGTAAACTCATTGCTCAACTTCTTGTACATGCCGAACAGATAGCCGATCTCCCTGGCGCCCACCCCGATATCACCTGCCGGCACATCGGTATCTGGGCCAATATGGCGATACAATTCCCCCATAAATGATTGGCAAAAGCGCATTACCTCACCATCAGAACGACCCTTGGGATTAAAGTCAGAACCTCCTTTCCCCCCTCCCATGACCAGCGTTGTCAGCGAATTCTTGAAAACCTGCTCAAAGGCTAAAAATTTTATGATGCCCAGATTCACAGACGGATGAAAGCGCAGCCCTCCCTTGTAAGGGCCCAGAGCACTATTCATCTGCACCCTGAAGCCACGATTGACTTGAACCTGACCATCGTCATCCTGCCACGGCACCCTGAACATGATAACACGCTCAGGTTCGGTAACTCTCTCCAGTACACCTTGCTGCCTGTACGCGGCGTTACGATCAAGAACAGGTTTTACCGTCTCCACTACCTCCTGTACCGCCTGATGGAACTCACGCTGTTCCGGATCCCGTCCTTTGACAAGACTCATTATCTCGTCCATCGTGCCTCCTTCGCTAACTATACTGCTGATTATACATCCTCTGCCCCTCGATCTCACAAACCTGGTCCTGATGAAAAGAACCGGGAAGAATACATGCCTCTGAATTTTTCCCGTCACATTTTATGATGAGCGGTTTTTCAAACCGTACATGCCGAACAAATTTCAGCCGCTCGATCTCCGGCTGCTCGCTCAGCCAATGCCAGTCTACGAAATCATCTCCCCGGCTCTTTTGAGGCTTTCGGGGCTGTCTCTCGGTTATGGTCAGGTAGGGGATTCCAAGAGAGGTGATATTCTGGAAAAAATGTGACCCCTGGGAAGGATCTACTTTCAAGATATCGTTTCTGAGTTCTATAATAGCCCCTACCCGCGAAATATCCGCCCACTGCACCGGTATACCAAGCCACGGATCGGCAGACCCCCATCTGCCCGGTCCTACCAGCAGAAATGGCCTGTCTTCTGCCGTGAGTTTTCTATTTATTGCAGCTATCTCCATGGCAATCTGCCTGGTCTGGCCAGGGTCGAAATCATCAGGATTTACATAGACCAGATCTGCCATGGTCTCGAAATTCCCATGCCCTAAAGCCTCACTGGAAAAACTGAAGGAATTTTCAATATCTTTATCACAGATCTGTACATCTGCCCGCTCACTGCCAGTCACCATCGGCCGAATCTGCAGAAAGTAAAAAGTAGATTTATTCAGCTCAGGTTCGATCGCCACCGCAAACTCAATCTCAACTTCACAGCCCATACCTTTCCTCCCGAGGCTGAGCAGTTCTGTGAGAATCTTTGAGATCGGATACGCATCATATTTCAGCAACTGGGCAAAGGTCATGATCTTCAAGCCTGGCAAGTATGCATCGCGGATGACATGTTCTTCGGCAAAATAGGTGGAAGAAAGCTGCTGCACCGGCAGCTCATTTTCAGCGTCCTGAATCGAGCGTTTGACCAAATTTGATCCATACCTTTTCAGGCAGGTGTTATCCAGCATATTCAAAGCATAAAACTCCCGCTGACAGTTTTCCAGAATATCATCAACGGTGGAAAACTGTAATAACCGCTTGGGGTATTGCGGCGAAAATCGAAGAGATTTTTCCCCCTCAACCACGGTCTTGCCGACTCCAAGCGCTATGTGGACAATCCCCTCCTCCGGCATCATCCCCATCACCGGATAATAATTGTGCGACTGCGCCACCCCGGCAATTGACGGGTACCAGTAATCGCCATACCGGTTACCCACGACCTGCTGGATAATAATTGCCATCGAGTCTCCCCGGCCCTGGCTTGAATATCTGGAGAATGCCCGGGGGCTTTCAAACCAGGTTGAGGCGTAGACAAGTTTTACCGCACTCTCCAACTGACTGAGACGCTCCTGAAAGTCCTCATTGTTGTTGGCTAGAAAGTAGGTTGAATAGAGCCCTGCGTATGGCTTGAACAGTGCATCCTCAAGCAGGCTCGAAGAACGCACCGACAGCGGCAGATTATTTTTTTTCAGAAAAGCGGCCAGATCTTTTCTCAGCCAGGCGGGCAGTGTGGCATCAAGGAAGAGATCAGCAACCTTTTCATCCGGCATATCCGGCTGGTACTTCAATTTATTTTCAGCCACAAAGGCATCAAAGCCGTCCGCAGTAATCACACAGGTTTTAGGAATTGTTACCGTATAATCGGTCAGCACCGAACCTTCAGAATAGGCTCCCTGCAAACAGGCCCACATAAAGGCCAATCCCCTGGCCTTGCCCCCCATGGTCCCTTCACCAATCTTAACAAAATCCATGATATCGATGTCATAACCGGCATCCCTGAATTTGACGACAACTCCCTGCTGACGTAATTTCCGCAGCGAGTGTACTTTGAATATCAGGTCCTCGCGCATCTCCTTAATGTTTCCAATGTTAGAAATGTAATCGCAGTGCAGACGACGGGCCAGGGCAACCTCAGCCCTGGCCATAACCCAGTTTGAAAAGTGGTTGCGTTTAGCATGATACTCTAGCGACTCGTCAGGTATCTCGGCCAGCATTCGTTCAAACTCATACAAGGTGGAGGCGTGCCCGATTGCGGTTTCATCCGGCATTCTGAACACAAAGTCACCAAAGCCTAGATAATTCAAGAAAAATCTATGTATTTCATCCCGAACGAGTGGCGAATCTTTATTGATGAATATTGCCGGCAGGCTCTCTGCTGCCTTTCTGTTTTGCGACTCTGAACTAACCATCAGCAGCGGCAGGTCAGAGACTTCCTTCCGGACCTTGGATAAAAAGGAATAGCCGGCAGAGGAATCTATTTCCCCTGCCTTTTTGAACCTCGCATCGGATATAATGGCAAAGACATATGGCTTATAGCGCTCATAGAGGTCCATCGCCTCTTCATAGGTGGTAGCCATCAAAATTCTCGGCCGCGCCCGCATCCTGAGCAGCCTGTGGCGCTCATTGAGGCTCTCGTCCAGAACCGATTGGGTCTGCAGAACTATCTCCTGGTAAATCATCGGCAAGAATAAAGAGGCATAAACAGGAGAGTCTTCCACATAGATGATTACCCTGACCATGGCCCTGCCGATATCCTCATCGACATTTCTATGATCTTCGACGTTCTTGATAATTGCCAGCAGCAGATCAGCTTCGCAACACCAGAGAAAGATCCTGTCAACCCCATGGGCATCGAGCTTGTCAGCAAACGTGGAGCGTATGTGGTGGGCAACCAGAATGACAGGCACATCGGGCCGGATCTTCTTAATTTCGCCACCCAGTTCGAATGCGTCCATGCTCCCCAGATACGGCATGGTCATAACCATATCGAAGGGACGCCGTTTGAGGATACCAAGTGCCTCCTCGGCAGTTGAAACTCTGGTTATTCTAGGGGCTTTGCTTAGATTCAAACCATGATACTCTTTGATAAGCCTGGTTGCCAGGCTACCATCCTCCTCCATAATAAAGGCATCATAGAGACTGGAAACTAGCAGAATTTCCTGCACCTTGAACTGCATCAACTCATGGAATACCTTGAAATGAGGATCGAAATCCGAAACTATCCTTCCTGAGTCGATGAGCATGGGAACACCTTGTTATTTGGCGGAGAAGATATCCATCAGGGACTGCTTTCAGCTTTCTCCAATTCCCCTGATCCTCAGCTTGAAAATATGAGGGCCAGGCGTGAGATGATGCGTGACAGATTAGCTCAACACGCCTCGCTTTTTAAAGCTGAGCTTCAGGGGTAATCATATAGCTTTTTACGCTTTTTATTATTGTAAGCAGCAAAAACCTGTATTGGTAGTATTTCTTGACAGCGGTACTCAGAACCCGGATGTAATGATTTCTCTAAAAAGTCAGCAGACATCTGCTGATATCCGATCTCCTCCTGAAATTCAGGAGACCTCGCCGCCCACCACCAGGTAGACCACAGGAGCGTAGGCGGTAATCAGGATAAATATTATTAAAAACAGAATACTGGCAGGTATAGCCATGGCTCTGTAACGACTGACGGGAACGGCCAGACCTGCCAGCTTTTTCAGGGGTTCGATGAGCCCTGATGTTGCTCCTAAAAATGTGGCGGAAAACAATGATAAATAGATAGGAAATCCTATGTAGGAATAGTTGGCCTGCAAAATATCAAACGGGCATCTGTGTGAGGGCATGGCATATATATATGAGGAAAAAAATACGATCACGGTCCAGAGGGCAGTTGGAAAGAACACAATCCAACCAGTCGTGTTTAACATTAATATTGCATTTGAATAACTTTTACCTTTTTGGGCGGTGTAAAACAGTTGAAGACCACTGGTGGCAAGGATGAAAGTGGTCAAATAGAGACTACCGAGGAGAAGTACAGGAGAATAAGGGTCAAGCAAGTTGTAACCGTCACCGGAGGAGGACTTGAACAGCACGCCGCAGCATGATGTGAGTACATCCGGTTCCAGTTTGATCAGGTACAGGAACTGGAACACAGCATCAACAACCATCAGTGGTAAGAGGAAAAAGAGAAAGATATACTTGGATTTCACTAAAGGATAACTCTCTGACTGATTATCCAGATGGTTAAGCAGCAGCCAGTAGCCGCAGAAAAACACCAAGACAATCTTCACAAGGAGCGTAACAATGCCATAATCATTGGCCAGGAATGCTCCCGTGGCACACATTGCACCAACAAGCGCCCCTGAGAAGGCATCAGCCGCCAACACCAGCATAACTAAGGAAACAACCTGAAAGAAAAGAGCATATTTCATCAGCGCCGAAGTGAGCCAGACCTCTGTCTCTAATCTGATCTGTCGTGCGGTGTCTGCACCGGAATCCCAGAAACAGACAACTTTGATCCCACACCAGGCTGCCATCAGGCCGAGAAAAAGAATACCGACCGAACAGATCATCAAAGCGATGGCCCAGCCGTTTACCAGCATGCTCAGTCCCCCAGGACAACAGATCTTTCGTTCACCACATCCCTGAAACCAGACTGTTGATCAACCTCGGGTAGTACCCTGCCATCAACCACATCCATTACCCGATCTATCTCAACACGCTCGAAAACACGAGGGTCGTGTGACGCTATAACAATTGTCTTGCCTTGCTTTTTCAGCTGAGCTATCGAATCCATAAAAGAAGTCGCCAGACCAGAGTCCAGGTGAGCGGTGGGTTCATCGGCAATGATTACTGGAGGATTATTAATAAGCGCCCGGCATATGGCTACACGCTGCAGTTCGCCCCCTGAGATGCTGTCCACCTTGAAATATGCCCGCTCCATAAGATGGTAACTGCTCAACAGGGCTGCCGCCCTTTCGGTTCGATCTTTGCCGGAAACACCTGCCGGAAACAGCGGCAAACTGACATTTTCGATTACGCTGAGATCCCCGATTATATTGAAATCCTGAAAAATGAATCCAATTTTTTCTCTTCTGAACCGGCAGAGAAAATGATCTGGTAACCTGGACACCTTTTTGCCACCCAGCTCAGCCCTGCCGCTCGACGGAGGAAATATGCAGCCGATTATAGAAAGAAGTGTTGTTTTACCTGAGCCGGATGCACCGCGCAGACAGACCATTTCTCCGCTCGCTATTGCCAGGTCAACCCTCTGGAGAGCAATGACTTCATTCGACTCGCCCCGGTTATAAATCTTTGTCACTCCTTCAAGCTCAATCCGCATGCTACACCACCGTATCTGCTCTCACGACTGAACTGCGCCAGGATGGAACTACGGTGGCGCAGAGATATGGGAGTACCGAAAAAGCGAGGATCAATATAATATCTTCGACCAGCAGGGGTGGGGCAATAGTCAGCCCCGGTCTCAAAACGGACCACCCCAACAACAACGGTTTGAAGATAACCCCCTGCCACCACATTATATGTACCCAGGCCAGGCCATAACCCAGCAGAAACGCTAACAGAGAAACAAGCGTGGACTCCCAGAATCGCACTGCCATCACATCGGCGGTCTCCCAACCGAGCACTTTGAGTATTCCAACTTCCCGAATATCTTCCCTGGTGAGCCCTGATGCCTTGTCATAGGCAAGAATTGCGAACGCAGCTAGTGATGCCAACAGGCAGAAGCTTCCGAAACCACTCCGCCAGCCAAACACGACACTGTACGTCTTAAGTATCTGATCTCGAGTCAACACCCGGGTGCCAGGTAAACGATCTGCAATTTTCGCAGCAATAGTGTCGATCTCCCTTTGGTTACCGGCATAAACCATGAGATCTGTTATCTCATCTTCGCCCATGGCAAACAGGTTTCTTGCGGCCTCCAGCGAAACAAGCAAGATATCCCCGGTTACCGGCTCAGTTTTCTCATCAAATACGCCGGTGGTTGTGAAGGAAACCAATTCAAGGTCTGGGCGAAATAGAGAAAAACTCTTACGCTCACCAAGCCCCATCGATCTGCGCACTCCCGTGCTCAACACCACCTCTCCCATGCTACCGGCTGTCGGCAATTCTCCTTTGATGCCCTCAACAGGCAGGGCATGGGAACCATTTTCTGCCAAGTCGAGCCCCACCACCGTGTAGTTCGCTCCGTTCTTTTCATCGAAATAGTAACCCCAGATTCTGGGTGTTATAGACTTAATTCCAAAAATATCATCTATTCTGGCTGCGGCATCTGCTGTCAACGATACCTGGCGTCCTGCTACCAACTGCTGCACGGTAATCTCCGGTGCATGCCTGAGCACCTGAGCCGCCAACTCGGTCAGCCCGCGACTCATGAGCAGAAATGAGGAAAAAAGAAAAATGACCAGACTGAAAATGACGAGTATGCCGAAATTTTTTGTTTTCTTCCTGTTGAGAGAGCCCAGAGTGTAGTCCAGGATATTCAGCTGGCGCTGCAACTTGAGCCGAATACTCATTATTGAACCGGCCGGAAGAAAGAGCCTGAAGGGAAGTGTTCCAACGCCCCGGGATGATCCATAAATGGAACCACCTCATCGCTCACCGCAGGGTGTCTGGTGTACCTGGCCTCAGTTGATAGAGCCAGATCAGAAAGGCCCATCAGCGATACCATTTCACCAGCTACCGCATAAGATGCAAGAACATCTGTTCTTCGCTCCATTATGCTCACCAGAAGTGTTAGCATTGATAGAATTACGGCCACAACCAAAAGACAAAACAGGCGAAGTCGAGGGATCGTGCCGCTCATTTCTTCATGCCGCCCATCATCTTGTGCCCTTTTCGAATACTTTGCACAAGCTCATTATCGATTTCATCAAATAAGAGAACTCTTTTGCCGCGATGATCTTTAGCAAAATTCTTAGCGGCCTCCATGGTTTCGAAAGGCACAAACTCATTTCCCATGGGACCATAAACATCACTGCCCATTACATAAAACGCCCGCTCGCCGTCTATCCACTCCTGACTGTAGTAATCCCGTACCACCACATCTCCAACAGTTGCATAACCTGCGCCAAAATCCTTTGGTGACATGTAATACGCCAACATGTCCTTGGGACCGTCAAACATTTCCACCCTGTCATCCGACAAACGAATCTGAGCAACCCAGGTCGGATACTTACTGACAAACATTCCGCAGACCGGGCAGCGATCTCTGGCGGTCACCACAGCAAGAGGTTCACTTTCGCCGGCTTTGGAGTTCACTACAATTATCGCCCCTTCCACCAGCAAAAACACCATGACAAGTGTCAAACCAACAATTCGTTTCATCAATTTCACCCCTCAAATGATGTGCGGTGCAACCATTGAACGTTTTTTAATTTTCATGCAAATACTCTCCCAGCAATTCTTCAAATTCAGCTTCGCCCACCCCACCGAAAAGAGTTGCCAGTATACGCCTGTCCGGGCCGATCATAAAAGTCTGAGGATAAATTTTGACGTTAAACAAATCCGCCAACCTGGCATCCTCATCCATCACCACATGAAATTTAATACCCAGTTTTTCTATATAGTCATCCACAGCCTGGCGCTCTTCAAAGAAGCTGCTCACATAGACGATGGTCAGACCCTTGTCCTTATATTTACTGTAATATTGATTAAATAACGGGGTATCAGCTTTACAGAATTTGCAATTGGTTTCCCAGAACCTGACAATCACCGGTTTCCCCCCCAGATTTGAAAGCACAATCACATCACCTTCCAGATCCCGGGCCATAAAATCAGGCGCCTCATCACCAGCCATAAGCGGCCCGCCGGTTCTCTCCTGCTTGCACCCGAAAAACAAAAAAATAACACAAGAAAAAAGTAGAAACCAATTGAATGTCAGGTTCTTCACTGCCTACAACCTCCTTTCCCATGCGGGTTCAGGCATCAGTCCATTTCTAGCTGCTCCCCCTCACCGTTGTCCGTGTCCATATTTCATTTTTTTTCAACTTGTCGAACTTGTGCGGCCTGTGCTTCCATGGTACAGTGTGGCACCAAATGCATCATATATAATTGTTTTACCAGAAGTATACACGTTGCCTAACGATTGCTTAAGGACTTTATACTCCTGTTGTCCGTAAGGTTGGATACAGGCAAAACAACCCGGAATCAACAGGTCGGTCAAGCAGGCGCAAAACACTTCTGGACCGTAGTGTGGCACAATTTGTATTGCCTGAGGTCCACCAACACTCAGGCTATTGATTTTGGCTAGGAATGTTATGGAAAATACAGATTTTCTCCAGATCCGGAAGCGCTTAGGCAAAACCCAGAAAGAGCTTGCAGCTTTGCTGGGTACTTCACTCAAAGCCGTCAGCAGTTACGAGCAAGGTTGGCGCGGTATACCTGCCCATGTGGAAAGGCAGTTATTCTTTTTACTGTCGCAGAAAAGTGGCAAGCGCCACAACATGAAAAACTGCTGGGAAACAAAGCGTTGCCCCGAGAAAAAGCGTCGCCAGTGTCCCGCATGGGAGTTCGATGCAGGTCAGATTTGCTGGTTTATCAACGGCACTATCTGCAACTCAACGAACAGATCCAGTTGGGAAGAAAAGATTGAAGTCTGCAAGGAATGTCAGATAATGAAACGAGCCTGCTGCTAGACAGGTTCGTTTTCGGACTCATCAGAGAGCTTGAAGGTTTGCGTTCAGAGGGTGAACTTGAGGACTGACGCCTAACCGACAAAAGTACTCCACCAGGTCTCCATTCGACATAACAGGAATTGCGATCAGATATCCACAGACTGCAATTCCTGTGGCGTGTTTATATTGCTCCAGGCAAACTGCAGTTCCTCAGGCACAGGCAACAATTTCGTCTTTGCAAAATCAGCCACTCTGCCTATGCGCCTCTCCCCCATTGCACAAAGCTTCTCAAAATAGTGTTTGCTCTGAGGTTCATACCTGGCAAAAAGCGGTTCAGCCGTTCTGCCATCGGTAAGAGTGGGCAAGCCCGCCCAGCCTCCCAAAACCGGGCTATCCAGAACCCAGCGAACAGCCTCCTCCGAGATATGCGGCATATCACAAGCAAGAAGCAGCCAGGATACATCGGGTTGCCATCGCATGGCAGATAATATACCTGTCAATGGCCCCTGCACATCCGGAATATCAGGAATCCTCGGCAAAAAGGCAAGAGATTGCGGGACACTGCCTTTGCCAGAAAGTACGACCCCATCCACATGGGGCTCAAGAAGTCGCACCACCCGCTCTAACCAGGTAGTTCCATTCTTATCTTTCAGCAGATGTTTCGGTTGGCCCATTCGTGAGCTTTTACCACCGATCAGGATACAAGCCCAGACAGGTCTCTTTTTCTGTAATCTGCCGGCGTGTGTCCAGATAGTTTCAAAACCGTCTTGCAGGGTGCCATCGCCCAATATGAGCTCACGGTCATTTTCCGCCTTTTCCTGTAAGCCCCCATGGGCAAATGTTAACTGCCAGAAATCTTTAATATCTTCTTCGCCTTCAACAAACACCAGATCGTGAGAACGGAGCAGCTCCCTGGCCTGCACCAGTAGTTGATGCTCGTCACCCACGAACGAGTAACCTGCAACAATGTCTGACAGGGATCCTTCCAGGTTCAACGACGTACATGCGCCCGACTGGGCTCCAGCAACCAGTGAGTCATAGCGGATGAGTGATATTTTAAGTCCGGCTTCGACAAAAAGCGGCAATAACGAATACACATTTTCACGCAACTCATTGCCCTGTCCAGCTGGGATACAGTAAACAGGCAAATTCAAACAAGACGCTCCCATTACCACCCTCCGACACAGAGTCTCATGTTCATATCCTTAAACCTGAATTGCTTGGCGGCAGGGCTCCTGCCTCACGCCCACGGGCAAGAAAAAGCTCGATTGCCGCAAAACCCTCTGCGCCGAGGTCACGTGAATAATCATTGACATAAAGACCGATATGGCTCTGCACCACCTTTTCATCCATCTCCTGGCTATACTGACGAATATAGTCCAGACAGGCTTCCGGCTTTTTGAAAGCAAACTCCACACTCGCGCCAATCGTCCTTTCGATTTGCAGCACCTTATCCCTCCCCAAACTTCTCCTGGCCACAATCGCCCCCAGCGGGATAGGCATGCCGGACTGATCTTCCCACCATTGCCCCAGATCCTGCAGGCAGAAGAGTCCATATTGCTGGTAGGTAAAACGGCTCTCATGAATAATCACCCCGGCATCCACTTCGCCATTCTTCACCGCATCCATGATCATGTCAAAACGCATCTCCACCAGGTTGGTACAGCCGGGAAGCAGCATTTGCAACAACAGCGCCGCCGTTGTGTATTTGCCCGGGATAGCTATCCGTTTATCCTTGAGTTGGTCAATATCCACCTCTTTGCCTGTAACCAACAGCGGGCCACAGCCACGACCAAGAGCACTGCCTGTTGCCAGTACGCAATATTCGTCGAGGACATGACCGAGCGCATGGAAGCTCAGCTTGGTCACATCCAGTCTGGACTGGAGTGCCCAGCTATTCAGGGTTTCAACATCTTCCAGATACGGCGCACCATAGCTGAGCCCGCCGAGATCGACTTTACCATGCATCATTGCATAAAAAATAAAGGTATCGTTGGGACACGGAGAGTAGCCCAGCGATAGCTGAGAGCGCGATTCACTCATAAAAACTCCTTTAACAACAGGGCGGCGGTCTCGCCTGCCTTTTCACAGGCCCGGCTGAGTTGCCAGTTCTGCAGATTTCTATCTTCCACCATGTTTGAGATCACCCGGATCTCCAGCATGGGAATATCATACAATGCGCAAACCCTGGCCGCGGCAGCGCCCTCCATATTCTCACAGAGGCCATTGGAGTACCTGCGTAGCGACTCCCCCCGACGCCTGGTGCCACTGGCGCAATTGACCGTTACAAAATTGCCAACGACATGTTCAAGCCCTGCTGCAGAGAGTGCAGCTGTCGCCCTGTTGAGCAAGGATCGGCTGAGCGGGTAGTTACTGCATGGGACCAGATCGCTGGAAAAATATTCCAGCTCATCTCCGACCTCGACGCCGAGATCGCCGAGAAATTCCTGTTCAGCCAGACACAGGGAGAGCAGCCCGGCCCGCTGCTCGTGCTCAGCCGGATGGATATACGCGCCGCCAACACCAAACTGCAGCACACCTTTAACCTGCCGGTGATGCTGGGCCAGATACTGTCCGAGCCGGGCAGCAGTCTCCAATATACCGACCCCGGAAATCATGAGCGCCCAGCGTTCACTTTCCGCCCCCATTCGGGAACGAAGAGAAGCAGCTTCCATTTCAGTTGCAGCAACCGCAAGTATCATGGTATTGAGATCAACTCCATAGTTTGCCAGACACCTCTTTTAAAACGCACGCTAGCGGACTAGAAGAGTTGTTGGCCGTTTTCACTACTGATCATTATAGTACACAATATGCTACAAAGCAGGACTCCTGCTAAGCACCAGATGACCAGACGAATTTCAAAGCAGGGACAGTATACCCCAATGGACAAGGATTTCACCCTCGAGGCATATAATTACCACCTTCCCCAGGAAAACATTGCCCAGCGTCCCGCTGACAAGCGTGACAACTCACGGCTGCTGGTTCTGGACGCCGGTGAAGGTCACCGCAGCCATAAGCGATTTGCTGATATTGTAAACTATATTGACGACAGGGACATGTTGGTAGTCAATGACACCAGGGTTTTCCCGGCACGGCTTCATGGCAAAAAGGAATCAGGCGGAAAAGTTGAGGTTTTCCTGCTGAGCTTTCCAAGTACCAGCGACCGCCGCTCCGGTGAGGGTGAAGTTGAGGCGCTGATTAAAAGCTCCAAACGCCCCCGCCCCGGCTCTAAAATCATAATCAACGACAGCCTGTACTTTCAGGTAATTGAACTGCTGGATGGTGGCAAAGCGGCGCTCAAAATCTATTACGACCAAAACAGGGAACTCACTGAAATTCTCTCAGCTTGCGGCCAGGTTCCCCTGCCTCCTTATATAACCCGGGAAAATGGTACCACAGGTGAGGACGTCAACCGCTACCAGACAGTATACGCGAATCAACCTGGTGCTGTTGCCGCACCCACTGCTGGGCTTCATTTCACAGACGACCTCATAGACACCCTGAAACAACGGGGTGTACTTTTCGGTTCTATCACTCTGCACGTCGGTTACGGGACTTTTGCTCCCGTAAGGGCAGAAAAAATCAAAGACCACTCAATCCACCAGGAATATGTCATTGTCCCGGAAGAGACCGTAGCAAAAATCGAAGCAACCAGAAAACGCGGAGGCCGTATCTGGGCTGTTGGAACCACCACGGTACGAACCCTTGAGTTTGCGGCACGCGATGGTGAGCTGAAAGCGATGGAAGGTTTTTGCGATCTTTATATCTATCCCGGTTACGAATTCAGGGTTATCGACAACATGATCACCAATTTTCACCTGCCCGAATCATCGTTGATGTTTCTGGTTTCCGCTCTTTGCGGAAGGGAATCCCTGCTGGAGTGTTACAATGAGGCGATAGAACTCGGATACCGGTTCTATTCATATGGCGACGCCATGGCGGTGATAACCACAGCCGGGGCAGTGGGCAATGATAAACACTGAAAACCGCAAAGCGGCTAACACCTGTTGATAAACAAGCGTTAGCCGCGCAAACAGTGATACAGAGATCCGGGCAACTATACGTCTACGATTTGGTATGAATGTGCCCGAAGATGCTGCAAATTATTAATTCGCGTATCAGGATGCAGAAGATGCCGGACAGCCGGAACAACCACCGCCGGTCGAGCAGGCGGGAGCACTGCTTGAGGAACTGGTTTCCGATTTTGCTGAGGTAGATGTATAACCGTCGGCATACCAGCCACCGCCCTTGAGCTGAAAGGAACTTCTGGACATGAGTTTTTTCAACCCACCCTCACATTCCGGACAGGTGGTCAATGGATCATCTGCCATTTTCTGCTGAACTTCAAACACTTTATGACACGCATCACATTCGTACTCGTAAACTGGCATCTCTGCTCCAATCTCTAATTACTGAAATTTTTTCTATGATAGTTCCTTGAAAAAGCCTTGCGACCTGATCAAACACTGACATTGTGTCTAAAACAGGCGTTAGAATAATTCTCCTGCATCATCATGTCAACAGTACGACCACTACTATCATATTTTTTCCATATCACACAACCCCTCCAGCTAACGTCGGAATCCTTGCGCCGCTTGTTGTTCCTATCTGTTTCTGGTATAGAAGATCAAACACCAGTCAATTGCGGAACTTCCAGCTCCGCCAATTATTTAGCAATTACGACTTTTCTCTTTATCACTTTTTTTTGACAAAACTTTATGATAGGTATTTTTGATTCAGGAGTCGGCGGCATGACCGTCATGCGGGAAATCACCAATCTGCTGCCCGATCTGCCAACCTGCTATCTTGGTGATCTTGCCAGGATGCCCTATGGTTCTAAAAGCGACTCGGCCATAATCGACTACTCCGTCGAAAACACCAATTTCCTGATAGATCAGGGGGCAAAGCTGATTATTGTTGCCTGTAACTCTGCTTCAGCGGTTGCCACAGGGAAACTGCGAGAGCAATTCAAGGTGCCCATCCTTGAGGTTATCACCCCGGCGGTGCATGAGGCACTGGCCAGAAGTGAAAAAGGCAGAATTGGTGTCATTGGAACCAGGGCGACTATCCGTAGCGGCAGTTATGAGCAGCAGATTACAGCTCTTAAACCCGGGTTCAAGACCTATTCCGCTGCCTGCCCCCTGCTGGTGCCGCTGGTGGAGGAGGGATTTACCAATGCCAGAGAGACGAAAATGATATTACGCAGGTATCTCTCAACGCTCAGGCACAAGCAGATAGATGCACTGATACTCGGATGCACCCACTATCCACTGTTGAAAAAACTCATCCAACCACGGATAGGTAAGCGCGTTCACCTTGTCGACCCGGCGGAAGCAATGGCCCGATACCTGCAGACCTTTCTTCACGATCATCCGAATTTGTGGGATTCAATTGAAAAAACAGCTGAGCACAGGTATTGTGTAACTGATCTTACAGATTCTACTCAAAGAATAGCTGATACCATCTTCCAGAGACCAATCGAGTTTACCCGCTTATGATATATATTACCGTTCAAGAGTTACCCTGCATTGTCCGCAAGCTCTCTTTCATCCTGATCACCCTGTTATTTTTACTCACTGTTTCTCCGGCTTATGCTGTGTCAACCACTGAATATCCGGAACAGATCGCCGAAAGACTGCAAAAACGTTTCGATGCCATGTCCAGCCTTTCGTTTACCTTCAATCAACGCAGCCAGGGGCAGATGGGCGGCAGAGCCAAAACAGGCAGCGGTACCGCCTACTTTTCCAAATTGGACAAGACTCCCAAGATGCGCTGGAACTATAGTGCGCCTGAGCAACAGGTACTGATCAGCGATGGTACTACTTTTTCCATGTATTTTGCCGAGCTCAAACAGCTGATTGTTACCCCGGCCGAAGCTCTGGATAACGATGTCACCTACGCATTTTTCAGTGGTAAATCGAGGATCGCCGAAAGTTTCCACATACTGCCGCCTGACGAACATTATATGAGCGACCAGGCTTCCGGACAGAAGGATGTACCCAAAATCATCAAACTTGTTCCCAAGGAGCAGCAGTCCCAGCTCCAATCTGTCCATCTCTGGGTGGATGACGAATCACTGATACGTAGGATTGAACTGCTCGACCTTTTCGATACCGTAACCGTTATAAATATCAGCAAGATTGACGTTGATTTTCTGGATAACAAACGCCAGGAAGCTCGCAAACTGTTCTCATTTACTCCCCCTGCCGGCACCGAGATAATCCGTCAGTAATACCTCGACTATATGACTTTTTCTTCGGATAACGGGCGAACTTCACCAACACCAGACAAGCAGTCACATCTGGCAATGATTTCAATGCCCTGGGCTATTTACAATCGTCCTTCGATTCAGCTCGGCTCTCTCAAGGCATATGTTGAGACAAACAGCGAATTCAGCGCACACTGTTTTCATCCCTATCTCGACATCGCGGCTGCGCTCGGCACTGACCTGTACACCACCATTTCAGACAGCAGCTGGGCCGGGGAGGCAGTGTTCTCCGCCCTGCTGTTTGAGGAAAAATACCCTGAGGCTGAAAAGCTCTTCAATAAGAGCCTGAAGAAATCTGCCGCATCTGCCAGTGATCGGCCCGTCTTTGAAAAGACAGTCAAGGCCGTCGAAGAAGTGTGCAATCGCTGGCTGGCAGAAACCGACTGGAGCAGTTTTCAGCTTGTCGGTGTATCCGTCTGTTTTAACCAGCTACTAGCATCTCTGTATATCTCTCGCAAAATTTCCAATCTCGCAGGATCACCGCCAATCGTCTTCGGTGGCTCATCCTGTGCCGGTGAACTGGGAAAATCCCTGCTCGCCACTTTTCCCTGGATAGATTTCGTGGTCGACGGTGAAGGCGAGGCTTCACTCGTTGATCTGCTCGAATACCTCACGAACCAAACGGGAAAACTGCCGGATTGCATTTATAGCAAGGCCCCGGTGGCCACATCCCCCCTCAGCCAGGAAATAACGGATTTAAACGCACTGCCCACACCCGACTTCGATCACTACTTCAAGCAGCTCAGGATAACCTTTCCGGATTCTCCTTTCTCCCCGATATTACCCGTCGAGTTTTCCAGGGGATGTTGGTGGAACAAGTGCACCTTCTGTAATCTGAATCTGCAATGGCATAACTACCGGGCAAAAAACGCTGAAAAGATGCTCAGCGAGTTAAGCACCCTCTGCAAACGCTTTCAGTGCCTTGATTTCACTTTCTGTGACAATGCCTTGCCAGTCGGGGAAAGCAAACGTTTCTTTGACACCATGGCCCAGGTTGAGCCTGATATACGTTTTTTTGCCGAAATCCGTGGTACAACCTCTTATGAGTCTCTGCTGGCATTTAGAAAAGGAGGGCTCGATACCATCCAGGTTGGTATAGAATCTCTCTCAACATCTCTTCTTACCAGGATGAAAAAAGGGGTTACGACCATAGAAAACCTGGCAATTATGAAACATGCCATGGCCGCAGGTATTCGTCTCGAGGGCAATCTGATAGTAGAATTTCCCGGCTCCACAGAGCAAGAAGTTGCCGAGACCGCCGAAAACATTGCGTATGTTCTGCCATTTCATCCTCTTTCAGCTGCTGCCTTTTTTCTCGGCCACGGTTCTCCAGTTGCCTGCAACCCACAGGAATTTGGAATCAGTGCTCAGCTCACCCACAGTAAGAACAAGAGTCTCTTCCCTGATAGTGTGCTTCACACAATGACTCTGCTCTCTTCGGAATACAGAGGGGATCGCAGTAAACAGAAAATCCTGTGGCAACCGGTCAGGAAGAAAATCGAAAAATGGCAGGAATTCCACAAGTTGCGTGAGGACGGGCAGCCACCTGCTCTCAGATACCGTGATGGAGGCAACTTCATAATTATCCGGCAGGAGCTTGCCGACGCCCCACCCCTTCGCCACAAACTCACGGGCCTATCACGCCAGATCTATATTTTTTGCAGCGAAATTCGCACCCTGGATGAGATCAAAAAACAATTTAATTCAAGTAAAGATTCCGCAATACTTGCATTTATCGATCAACTCTGTCAAAAACGACTGATGTTCCGTGAACACAGTCGCGTCCTCTCCCTGGCAATCAGACAGCGAAAATGATGCAGAATCAGTTGAGAAAAGACTGGTTCGGTACAGCAGCCAAGCAAAGGATAGCAGCCAGGCTCAATCAAAATAACATAATTTATTGGGTTTCAATACATTGAAAGGCCTTGCACGCCGGTACGTTTAGACCCACATTATAATAGAATCGTAGAAACCAACCGTTTTTTTTGAGGTCGTAAAGAGCAACCTCATCAACCCATAACCATTACTTAAGTACATCGGATTTACGGAAAACCACATGGACTCAAACAACGACAGCTTTGAAGCCCTGTTCAACCAGGAAGCCACGAAGAAGCTTCGCCATTTCAAGCCAGGCCAGAAAGTATCAGCCACCATCATCGATATCAGTGGTGAATCCATCTTCCTGGATGTCGGCGGCAAAAGTGAAGGAATCGTAAACAGCGCCGAATTACGAAACGAAGAGGGAGAACTTCAGGTCGCCGTTGGCGATGTCATTGAAGTCTACTTTTTGAAATCCAGCGGTTCAGAGTTGGTCTTTGCTGCCAGGCTCGGCGGCGGCTCAGGCGCTGAACAGCTCGAAGATGCCTTTCATAGCGGTATCCCTATTGAAGGATTGGTTAAAGCTGAAATAAAAGGTGGTTTTGAGATCACCCTCGGCGGCAACATCCGCGCCTTCTGCCCGTATTCACAGATGGGCCTCAGACGCGTTGAAGATGCCGCCGCCACCTATCTCGACACCCGTATGACCTTTCGCATAACAAAGTTTGAACCAGGCGGCAGGAACATCGTGGTGTCTGCCCGTGCCATTCTGGAAGAAGAGCAAGAGGCCAGGCGCGAAGAACTCCGCCAGACCTTATCTGAAGGTGACACGGTTGAAGGTGAAATCACCTCACTCAGGGACTTTGGCGCTTTTGCCGATATCGGCGGCATTGATGGCCTGATCCCTATTTCCGAGGTTGGCTGGAGTCGGGTGGAAAATATTGCCGACGTCTTCACCGTTGGTCAAAAGGTCAATGTTATCATCAAGAAACTTGATTGGGACAACAACCGAATCTCACTGAGTTTCAAAGAGACACTCACCGACCCTTGGGAGGAAGCTGTCACCAATTTCCCTGAAGGCTCAACTGTAACTGGCAAAGTCGTTCGCCTCGCCCAATTTGGCGCCTTTGTCAATCTGGCTCCCGGTGTCGATGGCCTGGTGCATATTTCCAAACTTGGCAGCGGCAGAAGAATCAACCACCCCCGTGAGGTGGTCGAAGAAGGTCAGGAGCTTGAGGTAATCGTTGAATCCATTGACCTGGACGAACGACGCATCAGCCTTGCACCTACCGATTACGTCTCCGAGGAATCCAAGGAGAATATTGAAAAAGCCGACTACACCAGCTATGTGAAGAAATCTCAGAAGAAAGAAAAAGCCGACAGCAATACAGGCAGCTTCGGAGCCTTGCTGAGAGCCAAGATGGACCAGAAGAAGAAGTAGGTTTCAGCTCGTCATCAGACATCATTTACAGCTAAAAAGCCTGCAGATACTGACAGTATCTGCAGGCTTTTTTATTTTTGGGCGGGCTAAACGCCCTGCCTAAAAATTCTTAGAGCGTGCCTGTATATAGCGATTGAGCTTTATTCCCCTTTTTTGACACAGGCCGCCTGCCGCATTGCCTCGAACATGATCACTGCCGCGGCGACGGAACTGTTTAACGAGTCAAGGGTCCCCTCCATCGGGATGGAAATGAGCATATCACATTCCTTGCGCACCAGCGGCCTGATACCTTTCCCCTCGCTCCCCACTACAATACAGGCAGGCAGATTGAGGTCGGTCTCATAGAGTGATACGGCAGTCTCATCCTTGATGGCACCGAAAACCCAGGCTCCGGCCTCCTTGAGCTTTTTGAGCGCGGTGGCAAGATTGGTCACCTGACAGATATCAATGTGTGACATTGCACCAGCTGACGATTTTGCGGCAGTTCCGCCAAGAGGAGCCGAACGCTCACGGGTCAACACAACTCCTGTTACCCCTGAAGCAAGAGCAGAGCGAATAATTGCGCCGAGATTATGTGGATCCTGCAAACTGTCGCAAACTATCAGGCGTGGCTTTTCACCGGCCTCGATTCTTTGCCTGAAGCGCTCGACAATCGTATCAAAATCAATCAGCGAAGAGGCGCTGGTTTTTGCCAGAACGCCCTGATGACGGACCTGTGAAGCCCCCTCACCAATCAGCCTGAATGATTGCAGAAAGCTCACTTTGACCTTGGCCTTTCTGGCCAGTTCAACGATCTCATCCTGCTTTTTCCCTCTGCGCTCTTTCAGCAGAATGACCTCTGTAACCCGCTCAGGCTCCCTGGTGAGTGCCTCGACCACCGGATGAGTACCAAACAATAAATCGTCACTCAGTTTGATCCGTTTTTCTGCGGCAGGCCTCGTATCTTTATAATCTTTTCTCATGAATCCACTTCTACTCTTACCAACTCACCCGTTGGTCGTCTGCGAACCTTTGCCCTCTCGGCAATTATTATCGAGGAAAGAACTTCACATGCTTCTTCAAGGTTATCGTTAACCACCAGATAGGCATAATTGTCGACAGCCCTCATTTCGGTTCTGGCATTTTGCAGGCGGAGCTGCAATACATCCTCGTCTTCCGTGTTTCTCTTTCTTAGTCTGGTTTCCAGCACCGCAATGCTCGGTGGTGCAATGAAAATCTGCACGCTCTCAAATGCAACAGAGTTTCTTATTATTTCAGCTCCCTGTACATCAATATCGAGAATGACATCCTCACCACTGTCGAGCTGATCACGTACAGCTGATACGCTGGTACCATAGAGATTGTCGTGGACCCTCGCCCACTCAATAAACTGCTGCTTCGAGATCATTTCCTCGAAAGAATCCTTGTCCACAAAATAGTAATCCTTGCCGTCATGCTCACCTTTTCGTGGTGGCCGTGTGGTGTGTGATACCGAAAAGTTCAGACCCGGAATGCGTGCCATCACTTTTTTCAACAAGGTGGTCTTTCCCGTCCCGGACGGGGCCGAAATAACAAACAGTAAACCTTTATTCATTGGTTCCAGTGCAATTTAAACTTTTTCTTTAGGTTGTCTCTGCTCCAACTCAGCCAGGTGGTACTCGGGATATAATGCCTGCATTCTCTGGGTAATGGTATCTGATTGTACTGATGAGAGAACTACATGGCTTGAATCCATGACGAGAATCGACCTGGTACGGCGCCCCTCGGTAACGTCAATGAGTTTGCCATCTTTCTTGGCAATATCTTTCAATTTCCTGGCCGGAGAAGAACCTGTATTCACCACGGCAATGACCCTCTCAACCATTACCGTATTTCCAAACCCTACATTCAGAAGTTTCATTGTTTTTCCGCTGGACGCCGGAAAGAGTACACACATCAGCATCAATGCCGAAACATTGCGCCGCAGCTCTCTAGCCAGCATCATGAAAGTAAAGTTCCACAGGGTAACAAAAAGTTGGAAGATAAAATCTTTTCCCCTGTATCGATTATTCTATATTCTGAACCTGTTCACGCATCTTCTCAAGCTCACTCTTCAAATCGACGGTATGATGCGCAACAGCCGCGTCGTTGATTTTTGAAGCGATGGTGTTCACCTCGCGCAGAAACTCCTGGATAAGAAAGTCAAGCTTTCTGCCAACAGCCCCACCGTCTCCGATAAAGGCTGAAAATTGCTGAATATGACTTCTCAAACGAACAATTTCCTCTGTCACATCTGTCTTATCAGCAAGCATGGCAACCTCCTGAGCGAGCCGCATCGGTTCCATCTCAGTATTGTCCAGAAGCTTTTCAAGTCGCTCTTTCAGGTTATTCTCACGCTGCTGAACCAGTTGCGGCACAGACTGTTCAATGGTGCTGATCGTGACGCCAAAGTTGGTGAGCCGTCCCTGCAGATCAGCTGCGAGCGCCTGACCCTCCTGGCTTCTCATCAAGGTACAATTCTCAAGCCCATCGACTAATGCCTGTTCGATATATGGCCAGATCGTCTCGAGATCTTCTTCCTTTTGTTCGCGAACGATAACATCCGGATACGAAGAAAGCTGAACGAGTGTGATGTCGCTATCAAGTCCGAACTCGTCAGCAAGCTGAACCAGTACCTGATGGTAATTTCGAGCAATCTCAAGGTTGGCTGACACGTGCTGCAGATCAGAAAAATCACCACTGACGGACAGTACCAGATCAACCCGACCACGCTGGTGATATTCAGAGACTTTTTTCCTGATGCGCTCTTCAATGCCTGCATAACCCCGGGGGAGTTTGGTCTTCAGATCGAGAAATCTATTATTTACGCAACGAATCTCAACAGTCCAGATCCTGCCCCCGTGCTCACTCTCGCCCCGGCCAAAACCGGTCATGCTCCGAACAGCCATACTTTACCTTTTTTGAAATTTACCTGATTTTATTCAGGGAGCGCCAAAAGTGGCACTGTTATAATTGTACCCTATCGGCACCCTGGACCTTGTTACCTATGAACACTAAGCACTGAATAAAAAAGTAGTTCCCTGCTAACCACATACATCAAAGCTGACTTAGGTGGTTTTCACAAAATGTTCAACAAACATCAGCCTATGCATGTGCAATTTTCCTCAGAGTATTGCCTGCAGGCTCAAGTCATTATTTCTTACGGACTACTAAATTATCTGGATCGTCCCGCCTGAACAGATGATAGGATTAGACTCATTTTCCTGAACCTTATCAGGGTTATTGTTTATACAATAAAATAAAAAACGATGCATGGGGGTACCCCGTGCATCGTTTTTCATAATTGGCGGCAACCCTTGTGCCATGAAATAACTGATAGTGTTACTTCGCCATGGCCTTATTCAATTCTTTCACAAGTGCGCCAGTTACATCTGCACTTTCGGCAAAGTAAATAGCACCCATTTTGGTGTCAAGAATTACAGTGTAACCATTTTTCTTGCCAAAATCATTCACAACACCTTCGAGCGCCTTAAGAATTGGCTCAAACTCTCTTTCCTGCAGTTGTTTCAGCTCGAAGTTGGCGTCGTCGTTCTTTTCCTGCAACTCGCGCTGCATTTTCTGGAAATCACGAGATTTTGAAGCCTTTTTTTCTTCGCTCCAGGCAGAACCTTTTTTAGCTATTTCCTGACGAAGAGCGACGAGTTCCTGCTGTTCAACATCGAACTTGGATTTCAGATCGCCCATTTTGGCTTCGAACTTCTTCTTGGCTGCTTTACCGGCATCAGAGAGAGCAATAATCTTCTGAATGTTCATTACTCCTACTTTTACCTCGGCAAACGCCTGGCCGGTTCCTGCAAAGGCAAAAGCACAGAGAAGAGAGACGGTTACGACAAACTTTTTAAGATTCATTACCTTCCCCGGGTAGACCGGGAAGCCCTGGCACTGGCTTCCCGATTAATTTATCAATAATTACTCTACAATAACAAAGTCATCACGACGATTCTGGGCCCAAGAGAGCTCATCCTGACCCTGAAGGAGGATACGCTCCTCACCATAACTGATGGTGGACATACGCTGCTCTTCAATACCGAGGTTCATGAGGTATTTCTTTGCACCCAGAGCACGACGCTCACCAAGAGCCATGTTATATTCTTTGGTGCCGCGTGGATCGGTGTTACCCTCGATACGAATGGTGGTATCGGCACTTTCTTTCAAGAAGTCAGCGTTTACCTGAATACGCGAAACCTGATCCCCACGGATATCAGAAGAATCGAACTCAAAATACACAGGCAGCATTGGTGCGCTGGTGCGCCCCTCACTGATTGTGATTGCTGGCTTTTCGGTTACCAGAGGCTCCTCGACGCCCATCGCATCGCCGGCATCTGCCTTCATTTCAGTATCTGTGGCTGATTTGGAACCACAACCTGCAAGCGTAAGTACAGATACACACAATAATGCAGGCAATACCGCCCGAACATTTCCTATCATAACCAGAACCTCCTAGAATTTCTGTATGGTTTGTTTACATGCTGGCAGACACCTGGGATAATGTCCTAACAATGAGTTACACTTATAACCCACGGTCAACTATCAACCAAGAGAATATATAAAGGAAAGGCTACTAAATTCAAGGAATATTTTTCATCTCAAGGCTTTTAGCACCTTTTTCAAGATCTGAATTTCCCGCAATATTTGACAGCCGCTGCTTCACTGCATCATTATTAAAAAAACGTTACATTCCATGTCAATAACTGTCTCCAGGAGATTTTTTACTGAATAGCTCCATTTCAACTCATTTTTTTCACACCAAGACGATGTCAAACATTAGAGATTCTTTAAATACTTTTTTGGTCCATCACAAATTCGGTAACTTTGTAGGGATGAGCCAGAGACATTTTGAGAAAGTGTGGAATAGGCTCACCGATAAAAAAAATGATGTTATCGTTTACATAACCATGGAGATTGGTGCAGACCCGGACGTTTATGACCCGGTTAGAGCATTGCTCGAATCGAGACAACTCCTGCCGCATACACCTGACACTGATCCCCTGAAAGATCCACTATTCCAACGCTTCGCCAGAGATACCAGCAAAATACCAACCTATAGCGGTGGTCTTGGTGTACTCGCAGGCGATACTTTAAAAAGTTTTGCTGATTGCCACCTTCCCGCTGTTGCCATCAGCCTGTTGTACAAAGAAGGATATTTCAACCAGGTCGTCGACTCCCAACTCGGCCAGATTTCCTGCGGTGTGAAATGGTCGCCCGAAACCACTCCCGGTCTTTACCTTCTTCATGACCCAATGGAAAAGGATCAACCTCTTACCATTGAGTTACCTTTTTTTTCGAGAGATCTTAATGATCACAATAAAGAACATCTGATCTTTGCCCAGATCTGGGTCAAACTCGAATTCAGTCAAAATTGTGATTATTTTGTGCCGGAATTCCTGCTCGATTTTGCAGTCGATGCCAATCCGCCAATCATCCGGAATGCTGCCGCACAGCTCTACAACGCAGAGTCATCTCTCACCAAAGCTATTCAACGAAGAATCCTCGGAATGGGCATCCTGCCGACCCTCAGGAAAATTGGAATCAGCCCAGCAACGTTTCATCTGAACGAACAGCATGGAGTAGTAGTGGCCATGCAGCTGATTGCTGAGGAGCTGCACAATACCCAGTTACGAAACGGAACATCAGCTGTAACCAGAAAAGAAATCATGATGGCTGCAGAAAAAGTGGCCAGCAGGCTTGTTTACACTATCCATACTCCTGTGGTTGCCGGACATGACCGATTCGATAAAATGCTCTACAAGGGTATATGTAGTACTACCTGCAGCGAAATCCTTGATGTCCTTGCTCACGACAAAGATCACCCTGGTCAATATAACTTTACCGCCATGGCCATGCGTGTTAACCGCTCTGCGAACAGTGTCAGCAGGCTACACCGCGATGTAACGCACAAACAGTTCCCTGATTTCACACAAAAAATATCTGCTATAACCAATGGTGTCCACCACCTCACCTGGATCAGCGCAGCCAGGGCTGACGTCTTTGACAAGTTCGAAGTACTAAAAGGATGGCGCGAACACCCTGGCGTCTTTACTGAAGTAGCTCAACTTGACCAGGATGTATCTTTTCAGCAATCGCTGCTTGAGGCCTGGCGTCAGGATAACCGGTCTCTGATAAAGCACGTAAATGAGATGCTCCAATTGCATCGCAGACAAACAGTGGAAACCTGGATCGATCCGCCTAACTATTTATCAACCATACTTCACAGAGAGGTTCTTCTTGAGCCGGATATGTTAACATTCGGTTTTGCGCGCCGATTTTCAACATATAAGCGGGCAGATCTGATTTTTTATGACATAGATCGTCTCTGCGACATTATCGCCAAATACGGTAAACCTGTTTACTTTCTCTTTGCAGGAAAGGCCCACCCTGCAGACGAACCAGGCAAGCACGTGCTTATCGACCTGCTCAAGCGCCAGCAGGAGTTGCTGGAAAAAAGCGGCAACCTCGCCAAGCTGATTTTTATTCCAGGCTATGACATGTCCATTGCCAAAATCCTTGTTTCCGGTGTGCATTGTTGGCTTAACTGCCCTAAACGCCCACTGGAAGCTTCCGGCACCAGCGGGATGAAAGCAGCCATGAATGGCGTGCCAAACGTTTCAATCATGGACGGATGGTGGGTTGAAGGTTACCATAATGGTCTGACAGGTTGGAAATTCGGACGTGAAGGTGAGATTAATCTGGATAGTCTGAGCGAAAAGAGGGAAACTCTTTTGTATCAGGAAGACTCCAACTCCTTTTACAAATTGCTTCCTTCTCTGATCAACGATTTTTACAAATCAGAAAATTCTGAGGTCTTTTTACGGAAAGGGATCGAAAACCTAAAGAGAAATATACCAATTTTCAATACCCATCGGATGGCTGCAGAGTATCTGCAGCGGTACCATCTCAATCTGCCTGATGAACAAATTGCGAAAATGGATGGGTATGCCAAACTTTACAGTAGTGATATTTAAAATTTCGGTTTATATAGCGGGTTGTAGTGAACAGACAATCCAAAATCTACGATAAAACCCGCCTGGCGGGCCGACATCCTCCGGGAGGTATAGATGGCTAAAGTAAGTGTTAGTGCTAACAGATCTACAGACAAAACTATTCGTGCAATTGACCGCAAACGCGAGCGTGAGCGGAGAAAGATGTTCCGGACTGCGAAAGAGCATGCCGAACCCTTAACTGTCAGGCTGGTTCAACGCCTCATTGATCGCGAGGTTATCGAGTGCAGTGCCGTCGCCAATATTCAGAAATCGATAGAAGACCAGTTGCAGAAGCTGCCTCACCTCGATGATTTTGACCTGCAGATGAAAATTGCACCTTTGCGCACCCTGGTTCAGGACCCCAATATCGTCAGCCTCTATTTGACCCAGTATGTTGTTGAAGACCTCATCAATCATCCTGATATTTTAGATGTATTTGGAGATGATCTTGATATTTATCGCGCTATAGATTCAGTCATGCGAGTACTCAGACCACAGTGATTCATCCAACTGAAATACCTTCTCTGGTCATCGCGGATGATCAGGGAACTATCACAGATTTTCCAGACCTGCAGATGTGCGGCAGCGCCGCTGGAGAATTTGTGCGTCCAGAGCTGGATGACCTCATTCCCCTGCCTGAAGGCAGCGAACTTTTCGCTCTGCCAATGAGGCTTCCGGTTGGCTGCGACCCTGACAGTGGTGAACCGCTGCTCCTTGAGGAAGACCCCTTCGAACCCGGCCGTGATATTCAGGCTGTTGCCGCATTCATGTCACCGGCTCACACCAGTGCGCTGAGCAGCGCTTTTCAGACGAAGAAAGGTGCTCCCACTCTCCCGCTCTTTGCCTACACTGCCGTTGGTTGGTTTAACAACCAGTTCTGGGTGCCTGCTTTTCGCAGCGACTCCGATATCCGGCAGGACTGCGATCAGTACAAGCAGGAAACAGTCAACCGCAAAACCAAAGCAGTTCTTAAAGCGAATGCAAATAACAGATTGATCCAGCATCTGGGCAAATGCTGTCTCACCTATGGTTGCCCCGCAGCAAGAAATTATTTTCTCGGGCGCTGGGAAGCACCTCTACCTACATCGCCTGAATGTAATGCCCGTTGTGTAGGTTGTATATCGTTGCAGGAATCGGGTTGCTGCCCTTCAACCCAGGATCGAATAGCTTTTGTTCCGACTCCGCATGAAATTTGCCAGATGGCAGTCGCTCATCTCAATACAGCAGAAAGGGCTATTGTCAGTTTCGGCCAGGGATGTGAGGGAGAGCCACTGCTGCAGGCCAGTACCATCGAAAAGGCAATAGGCCTTATCCGCCAAAAAACATCCAAGGGTACAGTCAACCTAAACTCCAATGCCAGCTTGCCCGATAAGGTAGAAAACCTCGCTCGAGCGGGTCTTGACTCGCTCCGGGTCAGCTTGAATTCAGTTCAGGAAGACCGTTATCTCAGATACTATCGCCCCAAAGGATATTGCTTCGATGACGTGAAAAAATCGATAGCAGTGATGAAATCTCACGGTAAGTTCGTCTCACTGAATTACTTCATCCTGCCGGGATTTACCGACTCTCCTCAGGAGTTTGATAGTTTATGTAGCTTTGTTGAAGAGTTGTCCCCTGACTTTATTCAACTGAGAAACCTCAACATGGATCCTGAGTGGTACCTGAAAACAATTGATTTTCAGCCGACCGAAAAAGCACTGGGTGTTCGCAATTGGCTCAGCTTGCTTAAAGAGGAATGTCCCACATTGAAATTTGGCTATTTTAACCCTCCTTTAGCCAACGGCTTCACAATTAAACCCTGAATTTCATTCCCCACGCCGGCCAAAAGTACCACAACGTGTAACTTATTATCCCTGTGGACTTTTTCATTGATATTTTTTCATTTTGATATACAATGTCAGCTAATAACATTTATTAATACTTAGAATTTAGCGGGATAATGATATGGAATCTCTACCGAATATGCGACTGACCACTCAGCGCCAGGTTATTCTCGAAGAACTCGGCAAGGTTACTTCCCACCCGACTGCCAACGAAGTTTATGATATGGTTCGCAAGAGGTTGCCGAGGATTGGCCTAGGCACCGTTTACAGAAACCTTGAATTGCTTGCTGACAGCGGAGTAATCCTCAAATTAGAGGTCGGTGGTACCCAGAAGCGTTTCGACGCAACTGTAGATCCTCATTACCACATACGCTGCGCCAGCTGTGGCAAAGTTGACGATATAGACATCCCCGTCCAGGAACACATCAATGTAGCTGCCATGGAAGCCAGCCAATATGAGGTGATTGGTCACCACATCGAATTTTCCGGAGTTTGTGGTACCTGCCGTAAAAATGGCATGTAACACAGGTTGATAAGCTAAAACCGATTGATGTTACCCTTGTAAGTTCCTGAAAATTTTCTGATTTTTCTGAATACGGCAAGTCAGACGCACAAAATAAAAAAGGCCGGTTCGCGACAGAGCGAACCGGCCTTTTTTATTTCACTTTACAGTCGGGATTAGACGAACTTCACCTTGCTGAATCTGCGCTTGCCAACCTTCAGCAACACCTCGCCACTTGGTTCAATTGTGCCCTTCATGTCGGTGACCTTCTCGCCATCGATTGATACGGCGTTCTGCTTTATCATCCTGCGGCCGTCTGAAGTTGAGGCAACCAGTTCGGCATCAAGCAGTAACTGAGGGATCCACACCGGCTCACTGGCTGAAACTTCAACAACTGGAATGTCATCCGGCAGACCACCCTGCTTGAATACCTGCTCAAAGTTCTCTTCTGCAGCAACGGCAGCCTCTTCACCGTGGTAACGGGCAGTCAGTTCACGGGCAAGCTTCTTCTTCACCTCTTTAGGGTGCAGCTCGCCTTTCTCTATGCCCACTTGCAAATCTGCAATCTCAGCTTTTGAAAGATCACTGAGCAACTCATAATAACGGAACATCAACTCGTCGGATATGGAAAGCACCTTGCCGTAGATATCGTTGGCGGGCTCAGTAATGCCAATGTAATTGCCGAGCGATTTGCTCATCTTGTTTACACCATCCAGACCTTCCAGCAACGGCATGGTCAATACCACCTGAGGCGCCTGACCACGTGACCGCTGGAGATCCCGCCCCATAAGTACATTGAACAACTGGTCGGTGCCGCCAAGCTCAACATCCGCTTCCATGGCCACAGAATCATACCCCTGAATCAGGGGGTACATGAACTCATGAATGGAAATTGGTTTGCCACTATCAAAGCGGGTTCGAAAATCCTCCCGCTCCAACATTCTGGCCACAGTCAACTCAGAAGCGAGCTTTATCATATCGTAAGAGCTCAGGCCACCGAGCCAGGTGGAATTGAATACGACCTCGGTCTTTTCAGGATCGAGAATTTTAAATACCTGCTCCTTGTAAGACTCTGCATTATTGGCAACATCTTCAGGGGTGAGCGCCTTGCGGGTCTCGGACTTACCTGTCGGGTCACCGATCATACCGGTAAAGTCACCGATCAAAAAGTATACCTGATGGCCAAGGTCCTGAAAGTGCTTCAGCTTCTGCAACAGCACGGTATGGCCAAGATGCAGATCAGGTGCGGTGGGGTCAAAGCCCGCTTTCACTTTCAGCGGCACACCTGTTTCAGCTGATTTCGCGAGCTTTTTTTTCAGCTCCTCCCGGGAGATGAAATCAACGACACCTCGCTCGATAAGTTCTAACTGTTCCTCAATAGATTGCATTACTGTATTGCCCTATCCTTTCTTATTTACTGACCATTTATTAACTTTACTTAGCGTACTCAACGGCACGAGTTTCCCTGATTACTGTCACCCGTATCTGGCCTGGGTAGGTCAATTTCTCTTCAACGGACCGGGCAATGTCCTGGCTCATCAAGATAGCCGCATCATCGTTGATCTTGCTGGCATCAACTATTATCCGCAAATCACGTCCGGCTTGAATGGCATAGGACTTTTCAACGCCCTGACAGGCGTTGGCAATATTTTCGAGATCTTCGAGTCGCTTTACGTAACTCTGGAGCATTTCTTTTCTCGCCCCCGGCCTTGCACCGGAGAGCGCATCGGCAGACTGAACCAGCACATCAAGTACTGATTGTGGAGGCTGATCTTCGTGATGAGCGCCTATAGCGTAAACAACGTCTTCGGTCTCACCGTATTTTTTGGCAAGGTCACGACCAATAATGGCATGGGACCCTTCCACCTCATGATCAACAGCTTTACCAATATCATGCAGGAGGCCCGCCCGTTTGGCGACTTTAACATCCAACCCAAGCTCAGCAGCCATAATACCGCAGAGAAAAGCAACTTCAAGCGAGTGCTGCAATACATTCTGACCGTAACTGGTACGATACTTGAGTCTACCCAGCAGTTTAATAAGCTCTACGTGAACTCCGTGCGCCCCCACATCAAATGTTGCCTGCTCACCAGCTTCCAGGATGGTGACCTCCAGCTCCTTGGTAACCTTGGTAACCACCTCTTCAATGCGACCAGGATGAATCCTGCCATCATTTATGAGCTGCAGAAGGGCAAGACGGGCAACCTCACGACGTACCGGGTTGAACCCGGACAGAATAACAGCCTCGGGGGTATCATCTATAATGATATCAATGCCGGTGGCAGCCTCAATTGCCCTGATATTCCGTCCCTCACGCCCGATAATCCGCCCTTTCATCTCATCGTTGGGCAGTGGCACCATGGAGACTGTCTTGTCTGCGACATAATCGCCAGCGTAACGGGAGATCGCCAATGCCAGAATATTCTTGGCCTTGCGATCCGCCTCCATTTTCATTTCGTTTTCAATTCGGGCAAGCCTTTTCGCTGCTTCCATACGGGCTTCGCTTTCCAGCGAGTCCATGAGCATCTTCTTGGCCTCTTCCTGACTGATGCCGGCGATACGGGCCATTTCATAGCGTTGTTTACCGATGAGATTATCAACCTCTTTATATTTCTCGGCAATACCCGTCTCTTTGCTGCGCAAGGTGTCCTCAAAGGACTTAAGTTCTCTCCCCTTACGGTCCAGATTGTCCCATTCTTTCTTCAGGGTCTCTCGCTTACGATTCAGCTGACGCTCTTCAGACTTGATCTCGTCTTTTTCTGCTTTCAGTTCTCTTTCGTGAGCCTGCTTGATCTGATACGCTTCTTCCTTACTCTGGAGAAGTGCTTCTTTCTTGAGTTGTTCAGCCTCGATTATGGCAGTTTCTATTATCTGCTTGCTCTGGGCCTGAATATTTCGCTGGTGGCCTTCAATAAACTGCTTGCGCAAGAGATATCCAACAACTGCGCCAAGCGTCAAGCCTAGTATGATGAAAAGCGATGGGTGGTTCAATACGCTCATGACGTTATTCCTGTGTATGCTGTAACTGATCGCGCAGAAAGGAATAACAGGCGTATGAAAAGTGGGATTACAAGACGGGGATAATAAACGGGAAGATTCTTTAAGTCGGGGAAAATCCCCAACTTTTTCAGATAACGAGCGATCATACAACTGTCAAAAGTTGGTAAACTGGCTGATTACACCCACCAACTCTCTAACATAATGTATTTCACCCCAAATAGCGGGGAACTTGCCCGGTAAGCTACACCAAAACTGTCAATTGCTCTTAAGCTTGAAGTAAGCGGATGAAAGGGCTGGCCAATGCCACAGAAACATCGTACATCTTACCGTCGTACCAGCCTATATGGTCTTGTGTTCATTCATAAAAACCATCCTTCTCTATTCATCGTACCGATACACAATGCTTATTATTGTCATGTATCAAACCGATGCCCCTCCCTCGAACTCTATATACCACTTCGGGCAATTGTCTCTTTGCTCCGTGCAAATCTGACACTCAAAACAGATATCTGAAAAGCTACCCTGCTTCTTTAATGTCCGTAATCTCTTTCAAACAGCATCCCTGCTGCACTCAGTCGTGTTAAATTAAAATTCGGCCGTAATACCGATATCCTGCCAGCCAGCCGCATATATAAACAGAACGAATTTCAGCGAATTCGCTCTGAGCTAGTAACTTCCCCGCACTGCCGTGTCGACAGGTCAGTTAAACCTAATGAATTAGGTGGGCAGCCTCATAACTACTTCAGGAAATTCCGTATGGATTTTCCTTAATCAGTAAGGGGAGGTACCCTTTTTTTGAGAGTTGGCTCAACACACACAGCAGATCACCAACAGCGCAGGGAAATCTCTAAAATTCTACTTCCTGAAAGGTAGAATCACTCTATTTTCTACCAGATCAAACAATCTTCAAATCAGACTTCAGTATAGCAAACTTTCAACTAAACGAAAACAAAATATAGTTGCAGCATCAGCCTTGAGGAAGACTGTTTCGTATCTTTTCGCTCAAGTCGTAAAAACGGCTTTCATTGTCCGTTTTATAACTCTCAAAATCCTGTTTTAACTGAACATATTTAGATGCAATATTCAAACATGCCATCACTGCTATTTTACTTGCCGGTAATGTTCCAGTTCGCGTGCTGAGATTTCCTTCAACCTGCTCGCGAACCAGTTCCAGAATCGCATCCATCTCTGCCTCGGTGGCAGCAGTATAAAATTTAAATTCCTGCCCGAACAGCTCAAACCGGACCAAACGTTCAGTTTCAGACATTATGACTGTATTTCACCCCAATACGATTCTGCCTGCTTCGGTTAATATCAGCTGGTACGGCCACTCTCTTGCTGATCTGCCTGGGCACCATCAACAGCAGTTTCTGTCTCACTTGAATTAAACAGATTACGCTGTTCAGTGTGATCGTCAAGAGTCAAAGTATCAAATACTTCTTCTCCCAGGTTGATTTCCCACTCTTCGATCTGTTCAATCAAGCCATTTACCCGGGTGCTGATCTCGCTGCGTTCGTTCTCATGAACCGCAAGCCTGTCTTTCATCTGGGCAACACTCTCATACTGCTCCTGCAGTTCCAGGGTCAGCTTGTCGTTCTCCAACTTCAGTTCCTGGTAACTCACCAGCAATTTGCTGACGAAGCTCTCAAGACGTCGTAATTCGCTCTCCTGAGACATATCTCTACTCCTTCTCTTGGGATAAGGATTGATTAAATCTGTTTCAGCCAGACTATACCATGCAAACGATCTTCCGCAAGCTGAAAGAGCTGTCCCCAGGCCGCATATTTTCTACATTCTCGTATACTCCCAACTTAACGGCCTATCGTTTTCATAGGGCATATAACCGTGAAATATCCGCGGATCATCGTCAAAAACCAGAGGCAGAAAATGACGATCCCCCTCCCACATTGGCAGTTCCATAATTCTCTCAACCTCAACCCATTCCAGATCGCCCTCTTCATTTGTTTTTCCAGGCTCTCCTTCAAAGCTTTCCACTCGAAAGATGAATCCGAACCAATTTTCCCCATTGGGGCCAAAACCGGTCCAGTTAATTGTGCCCCGAAGGGTTGTTTCCACGATTTTTATACCTGCCTCTTCACGTATTTCCCTCGCCAGACAACCAAAAACGTCCTCATTGGGCTCCATCTTGCCGCCAAGACCATTATATTTTCCCAGGTGTTGATCGTCGTGTCGCTTGTTTCGATGTACCATGAGTGTTTTCTTCTTATCGGGTGACAAAATGTAACCGAGTGTTCCTATTATTGGTGTATACACTTATAACTCCTTATTTCACTCCAGCTGGAGTAATTACCTCAACGTACCAGTTCCAGAAAACTATTCCGATGGTATGTCATGTGTGCTATAGGTTTGGAAATTGCTTAACTCATATTCAATACTATTTAATATTTTCATATGATAGATTTTCGTCATCACCCGCCGGGCCGCTCATCTTCTGTTCTCTTCCACCCCATGCTATGCTGGCAACTCCCTCTGTTTGTTCTGTTACTGACTATCAGCATCTGTCTCCCCAGAACCAGTGGGGCTGCATCCAATAAGATCTTTCCTGAATACCCTGAAATCAAAGCGGCTGTAAAATTCTGGGAAGACATTTATTCAACCCATTCAATACATTCCTCGGTCATTCATGACCATGAGGATCTGTCCAGGATTTATGAGGTCATTCAGCTCCTGGACAGAAATCTGCCGGCCGCCGAAAAAATCAACAGGACAGCAATCCAACAGGCCGTTGAGAAATATAAGAACATACTCGAAGGACTTGGCAAAGGAAACCCACCTGTAACCGTGGAAGAAATACGGATTGCAGCCATGTTTTCAGGACCAGAACGTCTCAAACAGATGACGGAAGCTGCCGGCCGGATTCGCAGTCAGACCGGACTGAAAGAACGTTTCATAGAAGGCGTGACCCGCTCAGGAGCCTATATAGGTGCCATCAAAGCGATCCTGACCGACTACGGCCTACCGGTCGAACTTGCCTACCTGCCGCACGTCGAATCATCCTTCAACCCAAAGGCATACAGTAAATTCGGCGCTGCTGGAGTCTGGCAGTTCACCAAAGCCACCGGTGAACAATATATGCAGATTAACGACACTGTCGACGAACGTAGGGACCCTCTAATCGCCGCCGAGGCCGCAGCCAAGTACCTGAAAAACAGTTATATGCTTCTGGGCGAATGGCCCGAGGCAATCACTGCCTACAATTATGGTACCGCCGGCATGTTACGCGCCCAGAATTCCCATGGCAGCTACCCTGCCATCTATACCAGCTATAGTGAAGGTCATTTTGGCTTTGCGTCAAGAAACTTTTATTCGGAGTTCCTGGCAGCGCTCAAGGTTGCAACCCACCTTGAACAAGATTCCTCAATCCCTAAAGACCAGGCTCTGATATTTGCCACCTACCCCCTGCCCGGCTTTATACATCTCTATGATGTGAAGAAACATTTTGCCTTGAATGAGAAGGAACTAAAAATCCTTAACCCGGCCTTGCGGGATCCCGTTTTCCAGGGAAAGCGTCTTATCCCCCGCAGGTATCAACTCCGACTGCCAGCCGGAGCCAGGACTGAGAAGCTGATAACAACAATCCCTCTCAGAATGCTCTCAAATTCCCAGATGACGGAATCGCTCTACCGGGTCAAGCGTGGCGATACAGCCGGAGCGATAGCCTCAAACAACGATATCCCGCTCAAGGTGCTGCTGCGTGCCAATGCCCTCGATTCCGACGCACGAATATACGTGGGCCAGAAACTCCGCATCCCTTCTCATCCGAGACTCAGTTCTGCTGAACCACTACTGCCCCATCTCGCTTCAGAACGAGAAAGTTTCAAGCGCTTTTCTTCACCAGATGAAAAAAAAACTGCTCAGGTCCCTGTAATAAGAGCACGGAAAAAACTGTATCCCGAGCAGACCCCTGTTGCCCGCGAAGCTCTCAAGAGAGATACGATCTCTGTTCACCCGGATGAAACCCTGCCGCTTTTTGCCCATTGGTTAAAAATGGATGAAGCTGAATTACGAAAAGCCAACAAGCTTGCAATCACTGATACTATCCAGCCGGGCCAAAAACTGATCGTGCTCTACGATGAGATTTCTGCCGCTGAATTTGCAGATCTCCGTGCTGATTTTGCCAGAGAAAATCAAGAAGATTTCTTTGCAGCGTTTCAGGTTGCGGACCAGATAACTTACGAGGTTCAGCCGGGAGATACCATTTGGAATCTGTGCAACCGCAAATTTCATATCCCCCTCTGGCTGTTAAAAAAGTATAATGATAGCATAGATTACAGTACCATCCAGCAATCCCAGACTCTGGTAATACCAATAGTCGTGGAGCGCTGACAAAAACGAAAAGCCCGTCTACAGCCCTTGTAACATCAATATCACCGGAAAGGAAGTGCGCATGGATATCACTGAAGCAGTTGCCCAACTCAAGCAAAAACCAGGATTTAAGGATAACGTCGGCATGATTTTGATCCATAACGGTGTGGTCCGAAACTGGTCCCGCAAGGACAGATCAGATGTTTCCGCCCTGGAAGTACGTCCGGACTTTGACAGAATCGAACAACTTCGCCAGGAGTATCTGAAAAAAGAGGGCATTTTCGATATAGTCATCAAAGCCTACGAAGGTACCTTTTCACCCGGTGACGATCTGCTCTTTATCATAGTAGCCGGAGATATACGTGAAAATATCAAACCGGTCCTGGCCGATCTGCTCGACCGCGTTAAAGCAGAGGCTGTGACCAAACGGGAAATAGCCTGAAGTACCACGGCCTCTTCACCATCAATACCAGGATACCATGCCCCCATCACTCTCCTTCTTCAGCCAATTCAGTGATGCTCAGACCCTGCCGTTCACCGTGACGCGCCTTTCACGCCTTATGGCAGACGAGAGCACTACCAGGAAGCAGTTCGACGAGGTGATTACCATGAATCCTGTGTTGATGGTTCGCCTCCTCAAACTCGTCAACAGTCCATATTGCGGACTGCTGTATAAAGTTGACTCAGTGAGTCGCGCCATAACGTTGCTTGGCAAAAAGAATCTGCACAACATTGCCCTGACTGAGGCCTTGAAGATGTTTTTCATCGACTTGACCAACACCTCAGTTTTGACCGGCAAAGGAACGGCCTTCAATTTCACCACAAGGGTGGCGAAGTCGGGAAAAGTTCCGCGAAGACCAGCACCATCTGCAGACTTGAGAGGAAATTCTGGTGGTCGACGACAATGGTGCCAATAATGATGTCCTCAGTACCCTGCTTGGTCGGGCAGGCATCGAGGTCGAAATCGAAACTGATTCCGCCAGGGCTCTCCCCCTTCTGATGCAGAACCAGGAAGCCGGCATAAGGTATGAAAGGTGATCACGAGCAATGCCTGGAAGCCGGAATGACAGATTATATATCCAAACCAATCAAGCGTGAGGTGGTCTTTCAGATTCTTGATAAGTGGCTCCACACCTATTGACCCTCAAGATATTCACCATGACCAAAAACGGCAAAAACTCAGACGAAACATGCGGTAAAAATCATTTTTTCAAAAATGGTGCAGCCGATTCGATCAGTGCTCTCAACCGATGGGTACATTCGCCTTCCGACTCTTCGGGAACTCTGACCGGCCTGTTGCGTAACGTTGTGCGAGTGCTGATGATAATGTTCTCTGAACTCAAGAGAAACGATATCGCTCTACGCTCAGGCGCCCTGACATATACGGTGCTCCTGTCCCTGGTGCCTCTTCTGGCGATGTCCACCGCTGTCGTTAAAGGCCTCGGTGGCGGCGATCAATTGCGCGATGTCGCCTACGGCTATATCGATAGCATCACGCCCAGCCCTACAAGTGCAAAAGATCTTACCCTTGAGCAGGTTACTGTTCAGCAGCAATCCCCCACAGGGGACCGGAGTTCGGTGCCAGCCACGCCGCCCGCCACCCCTGCAGGGGAAGAGAGTGCAGCAGTAGCCAAAGCTGATGACAGCGGTACCGCAGGCATGGCTACCCATATGCGATCGGCCGTGGATAAGCTGTTCAATTATGTGGACAAGACCAATTTCGCCACCCTGGGAACCTTTGGTGTGGTCGGTATCCTGCTCAGCGTTATTCTGGTACTCGGTAATATTGAAATGGCTATGAATGCCATCTGGCATGTTGAAAGCAGCAGGTCGATAATCAGGAAAGTTTCCGATTATCTGACACTTTTAATTTTGATGCCCATTTCCATCAATGTTGCCTTTGCGGCCAGTGCGTTTCTGAAAAACCCCACCCTGGCCTCCAAATTTGAAATGCTGTTTCCTTTTCAGTGGCTGGAGACCCTGATATTAAAACTGATACCTATTTTCTTCATCTCTTTAACTCTTTACATAATCTACATTTTCTTTCCAAATACCAAAGTGCGCTCCCTGCCTGCGGCCATCGGGGCAGTGTTAGCCGCCATTGCCTGGTTTGTTGTCCAGAATGCGTATATTACGCTGCAGGTCGGTGTCTCGAAATACAATGCGATCTATGGTTCTTTTGCCACCCTGCCCCTCTTTCTAGTCTGGATGTATCTCGGCTGGCTTTTCATCCTCGGTGGAGCCCAGATAGCCTATGCCTGTCAGCATATCAACAGTTACTCATTACGCAGCAGTTCTTCTTCTCCTGCAAGAAAACTTGGCGCTGCACTGGATATAATGAGCGAAGTTACAGCAGGGTATCAAACACACCAGAGCGTGACGGTGAACAGCCTGGCTGACAAACTCTCGTCGTATAGCGCACGCCTTATCGAGGAGGTCGTCGCCGATTTACAAAAAGCGGAGCTCCTTTACCTTACTGCTATTCAGGAACAGTTATTGCCGGCTGGAAACTACAGTAAACAGATGATAGTGGATGCGATCCTCGGCACAGATGCCGCAGATACTCCCGGCGGCCAATCAAGCCTCAGGATGGTGGGTGGAGCTGGAGCCCTTACCGGGCAGGATGTCGTAAATCAGCTATCGGGGTCATCCTCCTCAGGTAAACGGCAGGAAGGGGAAAGCTCCACATAAAAGCTGGCTCCGGCGCCCTCGATAGATTTCAGGCAGATGCTGCCGCCGTGAGCTTTCATTATCTGCTGACAGAATATCAATCCCAGCCCGGAACCACTTTCTCCTGAAGTCCCTACCTGGGTGGTATTCACATCCGGTCGGAAAATATCGTTTATCAACTTATCTGCTATGCCCTTGCCCTCATCTTTCACCACCAGCACCACACGGTCATCTTTGTCGTCGACAAAGACGTCCACCCTACCACCCTCAAAACTGAATTTTACCGCATTGGAAATCAGGTTGTTGAGTACCACTGAATAGAGATTTTTATCCGCAAAAATCTCTATATCTTTTGGTACCCTATTCACCATAACCAGCTTCTTCTGCATGGAAGGATGGGCATAATTATCAAATATTTCCGTTATCGCATCGTGCAGATTAAAAAAGGTCTGCTCAAGTCGTATCTCTCCTTTATCCATTCGGTGAATATCGAGCAGACTGTCGATCATCCTCAGCATACGTTCACCGTTTTTGATGATATTTTCCAGAAACTGCTGGTGAATCGTATGGTCAAATGTTTCCTTTTTGAGTATGCGCTGGAGCATGCTGATGATTGAATGAAAAGGTGACTTCAAGTCATGGGCAACCAACGCCACATACTTGCTATTGGCTGAAATACTGCTATTGGCCTGCTTGCGGGCTTCGCTCAAAAAACTCTCTAACTGCTTTTGCTCTGTTATATCGTAGGCAATAACGAGCCTGAACAACTGCCCCTCATTCAATTCCAGTTCCACTACCTTTTCCCGATACCACTTTTTGGTTAATGGATATTGATATTCGCGAAATTGATCTCCCGGCAGCATTTTTCCGGAAACAGCGCGCGTTTCGCAGCCGGTATCGTCTGCTTCATCTGCCGAATATTTTTTCACCAGATCATCACTTTTCCGGCCTATGAGATCATGACCGAAGACCTTTTTAAAGGCCTTGTTGACAAACATAATTCGATCCGATTTCGGCTCGACAATATAAATCAGGCTGTCAAGGCTATCAAAAATCCTGCCAAGCAGATCGCCGGAAAAAGTTACAGAAGATGACAAAAATCCCTTGCCACCATGCAGATTTTGTTTCCTTTTACTCATAAAAAGTCCGCTATTATCTGCCAGGGTCCAAACCATAAGAACACAGCTGAAAAATAAATAGTAATCAGCTGGAGGCTGTAGTTCTACAGTGCAAATCAATACTATTTCACGATACCATAATTTTTTTTTCCCTGTCCAACTGCAGGGGAAGGAAGTTGATCGACTCTCCTGTGAATCCGTCATAAAAATAAAAAGGGGCTTTCTACCATTGGAAGAAAGCCCTTTTTTACAGACATGTACCAGCTATTATGCTATGCCATTCGACCATCCAGAGTCAGGATAAACTCCGAACCTTTGCCAAGTTCGCTTTTCACCTCGACACTTCCTCCGTGAGCCTGAATGATATGTTTAACTATGGCAAGGCCAAGACCTGTTCCACCGAGATCCCTGCTGCGAGCTTTATCACTTCGATAAAAGCGCTCAAAAAGCCTTGGCAAATGCTCTGGTGAAATACCACAGCCGGTGTCTTTCACAGAAATACAGACCTTACTACTATCGCCCATTTTCAACAATTTGCTGCGGACAGTTATGGTATCGCCGGTTTTGCTATACTTAATGGCGTTGACCAGCAGATTCACAACCGCCTGCTCAATCAATGTACCATTCATGTTGGCCAGGATACCCTCCACACACTGCAAATCGACCTGAACCCCACGCTGCTGAGCGTTTACCTGGCAGGTCTGAACTGCGGATTCCACAACACAGCACAGTGGGCTTTCTTCCATGTGGACTTCACCATCACTCGATTCCTGTTCAATTCTGGACAGCGAGAGCAAGTCGTCAATAATTGCATTCAGGCGCTGGGATTGACGGAGTACAACCTCGAGAAACCGAACCGAGTCCTCACGGTCATCGAGGGCCCCATCAAGCAATGTTTCGACATAACCACGAATCGAGGTAATAGGTGTTCGCAGCTCATGGCTGACATTGGCCACAAAATCACGCCGTATGTGTTCGAGCTTGCGCAGTCTGGTCACATCATTCATGACAATAAGCACACCGACACTATCGCCTCTGCCGTCATTCAGCGTAACTACACTGGTCTGCAGAAATTTTTCTTCAGAACCGTCACGAAGAACTATCTCATCCTCCATCGACTCCTTGGTACTTATAATCTGATGGATCTGCTCCTGGAGTTGAGTGTGACGGATAACTTCCTGAACAATTTTACCATGCGCTGCCACCCGGCTGATACCGAGAAGGTCGGCTGCCGCCTTGTTAATGCTGATTACCCGTTCGTCTCTGTCGATGGCAATAACCGACTCAACCATGCTTGAAAACACGGTCTCCAACTGGTTCCTGTGGGTGACGATAGCCTTGATTTTTTCATCGAGCATCTCAGCCATCTTGTCCATGGACAGCGCCAGTGCGGCAACTTCCTGGGAGGAGGCCCTGTTGAGACGGGGACTCATGCGCTGCGTAAAATCACCACATGCGAATTTTTCGGCGGTTTTGGTCATCTCTTCCAGCGGGCGGCTTATGTTGCGGGAAATGAATAGACTGACCACTGCACCACCAATACTGATCAGGATACATCCGAAAACAACTTTGAAAATGAGACTCTTCAGGGTTTCAAAAAGTGAAGTAACGGGAACCGACATCCTGATTACGGCAATCACTTCGGCCGGAGTGCTCACATAACTCGCCGGCCGGTTGTCGCTGAAGAGTGGCACGGCAATGTAGAGCATCGACTGTCCCAGAGTATTGCTTAATCGCAGGGACCTGCCTAGGATACCGGAATAAGCGGTTGCTATTTCCGGGCGTTCATGATGGTTGTCCATGTACTCAGGATCGGAGTCCGAATCTGCAAGAACCCGGCCCTGAAGGTCGATTATCGTTATGCGTGTACGGGATTCACGTCCGGCTATTTTACTGAAATCCCGCAGTTCATTTAACTCGCCGGTGGTAAGATAGTCATGAACACGTGACTTTATAAGACTGGCCCGTGCCTCAAGATCCTTCTCCGCCTCAGCGAGATGAAACTCCTGGAAAACTATTGAACTATACCATGTTACGGCGGCAATCGTAGCAATAACGGCTATTAAGGTTGCAGGGAATATCTGCCAGACAAGCTTTTGAGGTTTCATATTTCCAGGGCTTCTTCCTGCTGATTTACATTCTTAAACCTGTAACCGATTCCACGTACAGTCTCAATCATCTTACCAGATTCACCAAGCTTCTTTCTCAAACCAAAAATCTGCACATCAATAGCTCGCGGCGTAATAAGAAAATCATAACCTCGCACCGCATCTATAATTTGCTGACGAGTGAATACCCACCCCGCTTTACCGGCAAGAAGAGCGAGAATGCCGAACTCTGTAGCCGTAAGCTGAATTTCAATATCATTTAAACGAACTTCATGCTTACCCTGATTTATAACGAGGTTTCCGCAAACTATTGTTGAAGGCCCACCATCGCTTTTATTATCAAGCCTGGCCGCACTTCGCCTGAGTACAGTCTTAATCCTGGCGATCAGTACTTTTGGAGAAAATGGCTTGGTAATATAGTCGTCTGCGCCGCAATCCAGACCGGCAACCACATCCTCTTCTTCACCCTTGGCGGTAAGCATGATAATCGGCACGTCAGCGTACTCTTTTGCCCTGCCTTTCTTTACTTCTGAGCAAACTTCAATACCGGACAGTCCGGGAAGCATTAAATCAAGCAACATGCAGTCAATATTCTCCTCGCGTAAACACTCCAAAGCCTCTTCGCCGGAGTCGGCACAAGTGACATTGAACCCTGCTCTGATCAGGTTATAACTCACGAGTTGTTGAATATCAGCTTCATCCTCAACAATCAGTATATGTACTTTTCCCATGGTAATTTTTTCCTTGTGAGTTCAGAATTCGGTGGATTTCCCACACCATTCATAGGGTCGTAGTTGACCTGAGACGCTCACATCATCTTCTGGAATGACCTGTTTCGGACAGGATGCAGCACCTTCACTCTCCCTTTTCGAGGATTGTAAAGACCTGTTCCCCCGGTGCCCACCTTAAACAGGCATATGGATTAGCTCTTCTTTGACCCAATTACAAACAGTTATCAGTCTCCAATAGTGATACGCACCTTTGGAATAATCAATACCATTCAGTATTTTCAGCACCGCCGCAACCCATTTCCCTAACTTTAATGCGATTCTAACATTCTCCTAATTGATGAAAAACATACCTCGCGTACTGTGTTGCAAACAATTGATAGATTCCAACATATGTTGGTTTTTTCGCATAATTTAACAGGAACACTCATGGAACCTTATTACACATTTCACCACGAACTGCTCAGCCTGAAAAAAAAGCTTATGCAGGTCAGCACGATGGTGGAAGAACGAGTCCGCACCGCAGCAGCCTGCCTCTCTGAGCGAAATGACGAAGCACTGCAGAAACTGATCCTCACCGACTATGAAGTCGATGAAATGGAAGTGGAGATAGAAGAAGACTGCCTCAAGATTCTCGCCCTTCACCAGCCTGTGGCCAGCGACCTGCGATTTATTATTGCCGTCATTAAGATCAATAACGAAATTGAGCGAATCGCCGATATGGCTGTCAGCATTGCCATGCGTATTCAGTCGATTTACAAGAAATACGACGAGAGCGGCAATGGTCAAAACCCCTGGATTTATGATTATTCCCAGATGTCAGATAAAGTCATCGTGATGCTGAAGATGAGCCTTGACGCCCTTGTCAACAGAGACCCGGCCATGGCCCGTCAGGTATTCATCTTAGACGACGATGTCGATCAGATGATGATAGACGCCTACGACCAGGTTCGCGAAGAGATCAAGCGTAAACCGGACCAGCCCGGACAACTGATTAATATCTATCTGGTTGCCAGGCATCTTGAAAGGATTGCCGACCGTTCCACCAACATTTCAGAGGAAGTCATTCACCTTGTCGAGGGAACCATCGTCCGCTCCCAATAGCCAGGAAGAACCAACCGATATCTCACTAAAATCATGAGTCAATATTAGCCAGAGCATACCAGATCTGATGCCATATACATACACCTTACCATACATTCTCCTGCTCTCTGTAGGTGCTTTTCTGCTCGGCAGACACAGGGCTTTCTCGGTATCCCGTGATGTTGGGGGAGTACGGGAACTGCATTCATTGCCGAACCACTACGGGGTTTTGATGGCATTGGCCTGCGGCATACCTGCACTGCTGGTGTTTTGCTTCTGGCAAATGGCCGAGACTACAGTGATCACCCAGATGATCGTTAAAACCCTGCCGGCAGAGGTCCAGAAGCTGAGTTCCAATGAACTGACCCTGGTTCTCAATGACATCCGCAATATCGTCACGGGCAATATTGTATCAGACGCTTCCAATCCGGCCATTTTATCCGCTGCGGAACAATATCTCCAGATCCAGACATCCGCCAGGAATCTTATCTTCACGACGGTCACCTCTTCAATGGTGCTCGCCACCGGAGTCGTCTACTACTGGATAAAAGCGGAACTGCGCGCCAGGAACCTCGTTGAGGGCCTGACCATGATATTTCTTTTTGCCTGTTCCGCCGTTGCGATTCTTACCACTGTCGGTATCGTGCTCTCTGTTCTTTTCGAGGCAATCAGATTCTTTAAGGCTATACCCATCAACGAGTTCCTGCTCGGCCTCAACTGGAGCCCACAGATCGCCATCCGCGCCGACCAGGCAGGTTCGTCCGGTGCTTTCGGCGCTGTGCCGATCTTTGCCGGCACCCTGCTCATTGCCTCCATAGCCATGTGCGTGGCTATTCCCATCGGCCTGTTCTCCGCTATCTACCTCTCAGAATATGCCAGCAACACAGTTCGAACCATAGCCAAGCCGCTGCTGGAGATCCTGGCCGGCATACCAACTGTGGTCTACGGCTTTTTCGCCGCCCTGACTGTCGCCCCGCTCATTCGGGATACAGGTGGGCTTTTTGGTCTTTCAGTTGCCTCTGAGAGTGCTCTCGCCGCCGGTCTGGTTATGGGTATCATGATTATCCCGTTCATCTCTTCACTCTCCGATGACGTTATTCATGCAGTTCCCCAGACTTTGCGAGATGGCTCTCTGGGCCTTGGCGCCACCCAATTTGAAACTATCCGCTATGTTGTTGTCCCTGCGGCCCTACCCGGTATTGTCGGCGGAGTCCTGCTTGCTGTTTCCCGTGCAATTGGAGAGACCATGATTGTTGTTATGGCTGCCGGTCTCGCGGCCAACCTCACAGCCAACCCGTTACAGGCGGTTACCACAGTAACTGTACAGATTGTCACGTTACTGGTGGGAGACCAGGAGTTTGACAGCCCGAAAACTCTTGCAGCATTTGCACTTGGTCTCTTCCTGTTCATCTTTACCCTGATCCTGAACTTCATTGCCTTGAGAGTTGTCCGCAAATTCAGGGAACAGTACGAGTAGCAGGCAGGGCAGGACACATTACATCACGCACCAGGCCTTACGGCAAAACACATTACGGGTAGCGTTATACGCCCCCACTGAAATAGTGAAAAGAATGCAGACTACAGAGCAGCAAGCAAAAATGAATCTCAAATTCAATGAAGGGCTTAATCGCCGCTACCGTGCTGAGAGAAACTTTCAACGCATGGGTATCGCTGCTATCCTCATTGCCCTGACATTTCTGGCATTTCTTTTCATTTCTATCGTTTCTAAAGGCTATACCGCCTTTCAGCAGACCTATGTCCAACTGGACGTGGAGTTTGACCCAGGTTATTTCCAAAATGAAAACCTTGCTGCCGCCGACTACCCCGGGCTTGTAAAGGCTTCCCTCCGAAATATGTTCCCGGAAGTGAATGACCGCAAGGAGAAAAGACGACTTTATGGTCTTGCCAGCAACTCAGCCGCCTTCACCCTCTTTGACATGGTAAAAGAGAATCCGAACATCATAGGCACCAGACAACAGGTATGGGTATTGGCCGATGATGATGTGGATATGCTGGTCAAAGGCCATTACGATCGCGATCTGCCTGAATCTGATCGCCGGGTAAAAGATAACCAGGTCGGCTGGATCGATAGTCTTGAAGAAAACGGCAGGTTGAAGAAAAAATTCAACACCACCTTCTTCACTTCAGGTGATTCACGTGAACCTGAACAAGCCGGCATCTGGGGAGCGGCACGTGGTTCCTTTTACACCCTCCTGCTGACACTCGCCCTCTCTTTCCCCATTGGCGTTGCCGCAGCTATTTATCTCGAGGAGTTTGCGCCCAATAATGTCTGGACGGACCTTATTGAAATCAACATCAATAACCTCGCCGCAGTACCATCCATTATCTTCGGTCTACTCGGCCTTGCTATTTTTATAAATTTCTGGGGTATGCCCCGTTCGACCCCAATCGTCGGTGGTCTGGTTCTCACCCTGATGACCCTGCCCACCATCATCATCGCTGCCAGAGCTTCACTTAAATCAGTACCTCCTTCAATTCGTGAGGCAGCTCTCGGCATCGGGGCGTCAAAAATCCAGATGGTCACACATCACGTTCTCCCTCTGGCTCTACCAGGAATGTTGACCGGAACCATCATCGGCATGGCGCAGGCACTAGGCGAAACCGCCCCGCTGCTGATGATAGGAATGGTCGCGTTCATCGTAGATGTACCTGGTAGCTTCACCGATCCTTCAACCGTCCTCCCAGTTCAGATTTTTCTCTGGGCGGATAGTCCTGAGCGTGCCTTCACCGAAAAAACCTCGGCAGCGATCATGATCCTGCTTGGCTTTTTGATTCTCATGAATGGTGCAGCGGTTTATCTCAGGAAAAAATTCGAAATCAAGTGGTAGTTATTTTACAACTGGCTGAATCAACAGCTGAATTCCAGAAGTACAAAGACCTTTTCAAGGAGAAAAGAACGATGAAAACCAAAGGCTTCCTGCTTGCAAGCGCACTTACCATGACCGTGATCAGCACTGCACCTGCAATGGCTGCCCGCGACTACATTTCCATAGTGGGTTCTTCTACCGTTTACCCGTTCGCTACCGTAGTAGCTGAGCAGTTCGGTAAAACCTCAGGCTTCAAAACCCCTAAAATCGAATCTACCGGTTCAGGCGGCGGATTTAAACTGTTCTGCGGTGGCGTTGGCGTTGAGTACCCGGATATCACCAACGCTTCCCGCGCTATCAAGTCTTCTGAGATTGAAAAGTGTGCTGCCAACGGCGTTAAAGATATCGTTGAAGTTAAGATCGGATACGATGGCATCGTACTTGCCAACTCCAAGAAATCAGCCCCTTTAAAGCTAACCAGAAAAGATATCTTCCTGGCGCTTGCTAAAGATGTACCTGATCCCAAAAATCCAGGGAAACTCATTCCGAACCCTTACAAGACCTGGAAGGAAGTTAATCCAGAACTGCCAGATACCAAGATTGAGGTTCTCGGACCTCCTCCGACCTCCGGTACTCGCGATGCATTTGTTGAGCTTGCCATGGAAGGTGGTGCCAAGAAATTCGATTTCATCGCGGCGATGAAGAAGGCAGACAAAAAAGCGTACAAGAAAGTATGCCACACCGTACGTGAAGATGGTGCGTACGTAGAAGCTGGTGAGAACGACAACCTGATCGTACAGAAGCTTCAGGCCAACCCTGTTTCTGTCGGTATCTTTGGTTACTCTTTCCTCGATCAGAATTCAGACGTAATCCAGGGCTCTTTCGTAGAGTCTGAGGCTCCTACCTTCGAGAATATCGCAGAGGGTAAATACCCGGTTTCCCGTCCGCTTTTCTTCTACGTAAAGAAAGCCCATGTAGACGTTATACCGGGCATGAAAGGATACCTGGCTGAGTTCACCGCGGAGAAAGCCTGGGGCAACGAGGGATACCTTGCAGACAAAGGTATGATCCCAATGCCTGATGCAGAGCGTAAAGAGTATGCAGCAAACGTGAAGAACCTCAAAGCCATTGGAATGTAATTATTCCTTGCTCTGACTGAAAACTGTGCCATAGCAGCCTGTTGAGGGTTGCTATGGCTGTTGCCGCCTTTATGTTTTAACCTTTATGATCTTATTCTTGACCAGATATGGAACTCACAGCAGACATGCACAACCCAGCTTTTCCCACGCTCGTAAATGAAAAGGTAGTCGTTGATGAGGCGGCTGTAGATACGTCTTCATCCAATTCGACAATCGGCGAACCCTTTGTTGAAAATCCCCGGATGACCTGTAGAGATGTAGACGTATATTATGGGGAAAAGTGTGCCATCAACAAGGTGAGTATCGATGTCGGACGCAACGAAGTACTTGCCATGATCGGCCCTTCCGGCTGCGGTAAATCCACCTTCCTTCGCTGTCTCAATCGTATGAACGATACCGTTTCCTTATGTCGGGTTGAAGGCGATATTCGCCTTGACGATATTGATATATACGATCCCGGCGTCGATGTGGTGCCACTCAGGGCCCGGGTTGGTATGGTTTTCCAGAAACCAAACCCATTCCCAAAATCAATCTTTGACAACGTAGCCTATGGCCCTAAGATCCATGGCCTTGCAACAGACAAAAATGAACTGGCCGATATTGTTGAAACATCATTAACCAAGGCTGGTTTGTGGAACGAGGTCAAAGACAGACTCCATGAACCCGGAACCGGTCTTTCCGGTGGCCAGCAGCAACGTCTCTGCATCGCCCGGGCGATCGCCGTAAGTCCTGAGGTCATCCTGATGGATGAGCCATGTTCTGCACTCGACCCGATTGCCACAGCAAAAGTTGAAGAGTTGATCGCGGAGCTGCGGGAGCAGTTCTCCATTGTAATCGTCACCCACGCTATGCAACAGGCCTCTCGCGTTTCACAACGCACCGCCTATTTTCATCTCGGTGATCTGGTAGAAGTTGGCCCTACAGAGAGAATATTTACCAATCCCCGCCATCGGCTCACCGAAGATTACATTACCGGCCGTTTCGGTTGATATCATCCTGGTCTGGTTTTCCCTGGGCCTAGGGCCTTTCGAAATTCAAGAAACGAAAAGCCCCTCAAAGAGTGTTTCAGCTCTTTGAGGGGCTTAGTTATTACAGTCTTATCCAGTTCAAATACTGCCTTTCACTTTTATCAGGATCAATCAGGATAATCGTGGCACAGTTCACAATCCTGTTCAATATAATCACCATCTTCTGTTTCATGGCTATCATTATGACATCTGAAACAGCCATACCCATCATCCTCATATTGATGACCGTTGTGTGCCTTATATGTGCCCCAGGTCACTTTCATTTTGGGCCAGACGTTGCCCATGTATGAGGCCAGCAGATAATCAGCTGCCGCACTGAGTTGAGTGCCATTTTCAGAAATAAACTCTGCTCCGTTACGCTTGGCCTGAAGTTCAAAAAGGTGCCTTTTGATGCCGTCCTGGGCCTTGGCACGATCCTCATAGCTCTTAGTCAGAACCGTCATTGAATCTTCCCTGATGCCTGGAATCTCCCCATCCAGCTTTTTGGCGTATATGCCGTTATCAACTGTTACCTCCAGATCCCCATAGAGATGTGAGGTAAGATTGTGGCAATCCAGACAATCCATCACCCTCCAATGCGCCCCCTCTTCCTCTTCGCCATCACTTCCGTCATAATCATAGACCCGCTCCTCTCCATCAGCATCAGTTACCCGTATTTTACCGATCAGCGTTCTTTCCCTGTTAAGGGAGTGATACTCAATCTGGACATTATTACTCACATGCCAGTGAATACCTTCAAACTCATCAGTAAATGGATTAGGTCCCCCGATATTGAGGGCAAGTTCGGTAATATCCGGGTTCAACTGGTCAGTATTGCTGTACTCGATAAACTTTTTCACTTTCTGACCATAAAATTTTTCTGGCCAGTGGCATTCTTCGCAAATGTCCCTGGCAGGACGAAGATCCTGGATGGGTGTTGCTATGGGCACATGGTAACTGTTGGTCATAACAGCCCATACCTGTCTCAAACCTGATAATTTAGCCTTAACATACCAATTCGCACCTGAACCGATGTGACACTCTACGCATTTCACCCTGGCATGCCCGGAACGCTGGTACACCGTATAGGAGTTGTCCATTACCGTATGACAAACCGTTCCGCAGAAGTAATTTGAGTCGGTAAAGTGATAGGCTTCATAGGCAAATACTCCAAAAACAGCCACGTTGACTACGGTTAAAACTATAAAGAGGGAAACCGCCCGGCGATGATATTTGTTACCAAAGTCGAGAATGAGTTTATCACTTGCCAGACTACCTCGAAACCATCTCTTTCTCCGCATGTAATAGGCAACCGGAATAAGAATCAGCCCGAGCAACACCCCTGCCGGAAATACCATGAAGGTAATTATCGAAGCATATTGATTCTCAATCAGCCCAGCCACGTGTCCAAACAACCCAAGGATGAGCAACGTAAAACTCACAGTAGTAAGGCCCACACCAAACAGACCCAATGGAGTTTTCCAGGAAACCCCAAACTGTTCCTGCCAGGTCAGTTCCTCAAATTTTTTGCGATGTTCCTTAATTACTTCGTTATCCGGTACGTTCTCAGCCATCTGGTTACTCCCTCTCAATAATTATTTCAAGATATCGAAATTACAACCAGTATCGAAGCCGGTTCCTGAAATTACCCGGCGCACGTTGAATGTATTTCACACTCTGAAATGAACACAAACCGCAGAAGATAGAGTTTTCAATGTCACTTGAGAATACGTTTGATTACAGCAAATGCCTGGATGCTACTTGAATGGTTATGATCTCTTTTTCCCATTATACACTTTTTGCCCCCCTGTATTGTCAAGGAAATAGCGTACAAATTCACTGCTCCTGTCTGTCATCTCTGAAGCCACCGGGATGAAAATGATAGCTCAATACAATACCCTTGCCAAAGCGGCACATGGTGTACGCAACCTGAGCCTGCCGTAAGAACTCTATTTACCACCCGGCAACAGCCTTAATTCGATTCTAAAGAAAATGCTGAAATTCAGTGTAACCATTTCCGCTCTATGCTAATATTCAATAACTTCGATGGAGTACCTTATCACCACAAATTGAATGAGGTAGTACTTTGCAGGGTGTAAAGTTGACTGAGTCACCATAAGGACACGCCTGATGAGCGATCTATTTGAGAGTTATGACACCCCCTTTGACAACGGATTTATAACAGTCAATCATAACTGGCTGATTACGTCCTGTAATCAAGCCACTGAGCGAATTCTCTCGATTCCGGAACGGTACCTGCTAGGCAAGGATCTGCGCGACGTATTCTGCTTTGATGACAGGTTTCACAATATTTGCGACCACCTCGGCCCTCTTGGTGATCCTGGTGTCCGTAACTCATTGCATCTGAATTTTACCGCCACCACCGCCGGCAACCAGGCAATCATCAACCTCCAGGTAATTACCATACCCGGCGAAGAGGGAGAGGTGCTTGGTGCGCTCATTACCTTCTCCGACGTCAGTACCCCCCTAGCCGCCAGCAGGCTCGCCCTGAATTCCATTGCAGAGGGTGTTTTCACTGTTGATCATGATTTCAAAATCACTTCTTTTAACGCAGCAGCCGAGCGCATAACCGGCTGGAACGAAAAAGAAGTGCTGGGTCGACCGTGTAAATCTATTTTTCACACCTCGATCTGCAAGCAGAACTGTGCCCTGGCAAAATCAATACAGGCATGTTCCCATATTTCCCAGGAAGGAGTCTATATTACCACCAAATCCGGTGATCTCATTCCGGTGCAAATCCGGTCGGCGCCACTTGTCGATTTGAATAACCACATTATCGGTGGGGTAGAGACCTTTCTGGACCTCACGCCTTCATTACAAAGTGATATTATTTTCAATGCTGTGGCCGATGGGGTCTTCACCGTTGACGAATTCGGGCAGATCACTTCATTTAACAAGGCCGCTGAAACAATTACGGGATATTCCGAAGAAGAAGTGCTCGGAAAACGATGTGCAAAAATCCTCTTGCCAGTAAAAGATGACGACGACAGCACCAAGTGCATTCTTTTTCAAGCCATGCAGGAAAAACGCACCTATATAGACGAACAACAGTTTATCATTGGTAAAAACGGGTATTCAATACCGGTCAGTATATCTGCTGCACCATTTCTCGACCCCAAAAATAAAGTCATTGGCGGTGTGGAAACCTTCCGTGACAACACCAATAAGCTGCAGACTGCACTTATTCTCGACTCCATTGCCGACGGAGTGTTCACCGTAGACCGCAGCTGGCGTATCACCTCATTTAATCACGCTGCCGAAATCATCACCGGCTGGAGCAGGGATGAGGCGATAGGCCAGTTCTGCAGCGATGTCTTCCACTCATCAATCTGCGGCAAGAATTGTGCCATTGCCGAAAGCCTCTATACTGGTAAACAAGTCGCAAGCCGATCAATTACCATCCAGAACATTAAAGAAAAGTGTGTGTCGGTGAGTATCAGTGCCTCGCCCCTCATAGACTACGAGGGTAATGTCGTTGGTGGTGTAGAGACGTTCCGCGATCTGAGTGTGGAAATGAGTCTCAGGCAACAATTGATGAAAAACTATACCTTCGATGCCATTATCAGCAAAAGCCCATCGATGCAGAGGCTCTTTCAAATATTACCTGAAATTTCCCGAAGCGAATCGAATGTGCTGATCCTGGGCGAGAGTGGCACAGGCAAGGAACTCATTGCCAGGGCGATTTTCAACGCCTCTTCCCGAAACAATAAGCCCTTCGTGGTCGTCAATTGCGGTGCGCTGCCGGAGACGTTGCTTGAATCGGAACTCTTCGGCTATAAAGCCGGTGCTTTTACAGATGCCCGAAAAGACCGCAAAGGTCGCTTTGCCGCAGCCGAAGGTGGCACATTATTCCTCGACGAAATTGGTGATATCCCACAATCAGTTCAGGTTAAACTGCTCAGAGTGCTTCAGCATAAGGTGTATGAACCTCTTGGTAGCGACACACCGGTCGCTGCAGATGTCCGCATACTTGCCGCCACCAACAGGGAACTCAATAAGATGGTGATTGACGGCCAGTTTCGTGATGACCTCTTTTACCGACTCAACGTGGTCAATATTCTCTTACCGCCACTTCGCCAGCGGATAGAAGATATTCCGCTGCTAATCGACCACTTCGTAGACAAATTCCGGGCAGAAAAACAAAAAGATATTGCCGGAGTCAGCGACGAGGTCATGAGTATCCTCATGCACTATGATTACCCGGGGAATATACGAGAGCTTGAAAACATCATAGAGTACGGCTTCATTCTCTGTCCCGGAGGCTATATCCAGGAGGCTCATCTACCCGATGGGGTCATAGGGAACAATGATCTCAAACCAGGCAGCCTTGCCCATTTCAACCGGGGCAGGACCTTGGCCGAAATGGAAAAGCAGGCAATACTGCTCACCCTTGAACAGAATAAAGGCAAGCGCATGCAAACCTGCAGGGAACTTGGAATTTCCAAGGACACTCTTCGCAGGAAGTTGAAGAGTTATGGAGTTGATTCAGTCTAGTGGGAATTTCTCATACAATTTATGATAAAACTCTCTTACTCCAATCGATCAAGCTGCCAGTGAAGATCGCTTTTTGCAAAGGTGGTGATGCAACTAACTTTCGACCCGGCGATGCGAGTCATCCAGTTCACGGTAAAGGGCAAGCACGCCTGAGCGGGTCAGTTTTTTAATCCCGAATGGAGCCAATCGATCGATCAGCCCATTTACCTCTTCCTCAGTTCCAGTCACTTCTATAATGTAAGAATCTGCACTTTCGTTAATAATTTTAGCCCCGCAGCTCGCCACCATTTCCGTCAGCTCAGTCTGGGTCCGGGAGACAATCTCCATACTTATCAGAGCCATCTCACGCTGGACGGTTTTTTCCTCAACAGTCATATCACGCAACTTGATTACATCTATGAGACGGTTAATCTGTTTACGAATCTCTTCAAATTTTTCCGGAGTTGCCTTTGTTTTGATGGTAATTCGAGATACATCAGGGTCGTGGGTTGGAGCACCGCAGATTGACTCCATATTATAACCTCTACCGGAAAAAAGGCCGGTAACTCTAGAAGTTACACCCGGTCTGTTTGTTACCAGCATGCTGATTGTATATGCGCGTTCCTCCATGACTATCTCCCCGATAATGTATGGCTCGTATTTTGTTATGTTCCATATGGTGTGACAGAATTTCAGGATTCTGGTTTCCGGTTTCCCGCAAGGCAAGCCTGAAGGAATAGACAGCGCTACATCAGTGATACAGGAGACCTCAGGCCTTGCCTTGCCGGAAGACAAAATTCTGCACGCAACGAAGCATTTGGCTACAACCCTCGTCTGCGAATGAAAATAACGTTAAGCATTCCACTCTTTTTTCAGCCAAAAATCTACCAGAGACGTAACATATGGTCGAGGTATCTTTTCGTGCTGACTCGTCATCCATTCTGATCTTTTTACAAAGCAATACTTGCCAGGCAAACGTATTCTCTTTAGATTGTTGCTGGCAACGCAACCGATATATCAAAAAAGTAAATCTTTTAAAGGTGTCTTGATGGCAGGGATAGCCCGCTCAGAAATAGTACAGGGGCAGTGTGTGAAAATTGTCCTGAAACAGGATCAGCGATCTGGAAAATTAACTGAGGGTATCGTCAAGGATATACTCACCAGATCCGCCACTCACCCGCACGGTATCAAAGTGCGACTGACCAGTGGCCTAGTAGGCCGGGTAAAGGAAATCTGCTGACAAGCTTGAAATAATCTCAATACAAATACTATGAAAATTCGACCACTCACTGCTGAAAACAGTGACAAAGTAAGCGCCCTGCTCAGCCAGGCCTTTCCAAACAGCAGATACGAAGATCGTCTCGTTCATAACCTACGGAAAAATGGCCGTAAAACGTATGAATGGGTCTGTATCCATAAAAATATGTTCATCGCCTATATAGCTTTCTCTACGGCTTATAATGGTGATACCCCTTGCGGATTTCACCTGGCGCCGGTAGCGGTTAATCCGCAATATCAGAATCAGGGAGTTGGATCAGAACTGATCCGTTTTGCCTTACGCCAGAAAGAGTTGCGAGACACGACAATTTATGTGCTTGGTGATCCTGCGTATTACCAGCGTTTCGGTTTTGCACCGGTAGATCAGCCTGTCTGTCCGTTCGCCAGGAAAAAAGACCACTTTATGGCCAAAGGTGAAAAAGTGACCGAAGAGTTCACCATCGGCTACGAGCCGGAATTTCTGAACAGCTGAGGTCTGCCCGGCATACTTCTTATTCCATCTTACTGCTCTTGCGGCTTCCCTTTTCCTTCCGCAATTTATCACGCTCTTCCCGCTCTTTGGCACCTATCTCCGTCTCAGTCAGACGATTCCCCACAAGTCGCAACTTGCGGGGAATAACGCGGTCTACCACAGCATCGCAATTACAGGCAATATGATCAGCGCACTCCACGATCTCGTAACATGTCGCAAACCTTAACAATTTCTTCATGCCGGGGATGGATATTCCCTGATCGTGAATAGCAGAACGCAGGCAGGTAATCCATTGCAGGTCGTTGGCCGAGAAGATCCGCCGCTGACCCTGTCGATGGGGCTGAATGAGCCCTTCATCCTCATAAATTCTCAAAGTCCGTGGATGAACCCCGAGCAGCTTCGAGGCCACCCCTATCGGGTAGATCGGCTCATCGTTTCTTATTGGCTCCGGTTCGTTCTTTACAGCCCGGTTTCGTTTCTTTTCGGCAACCATAGTACCATCAGGTAGAATTTAAAATTCTCGCCCCTGTGAATCATATACCCGTCACCCCTGACTTCGCACAAGAATTGAACAGACCTTACAAAGTTTTAATTCATAATTCCGATTCATTTCTTTAGCTGGGATCGGGAATTTCACAATGCCCAACAGGTATGCCCTGGGATCAAGCCCCACAAGGTATACCCTGCCCAAAAATTACTCCAATAACATAGTCCATGGAATATCATCTTGTAAGTTTTTTTACTGTATGCATCGACTACTACAAGCTACTTCAATCAACCTGGAAGCCATCGCCATCTGGACTGTCGTGTAGTTTAAGCAGGAGGCACAACTCCTTACAACCTCTTTTCACGTCCTAACAACTCTTGCCTCCGTAAATATGACAGTTCAACTTGAATCTTATGAACGTTGCACACATATCCTTCATCCCCCATTATGAGGAATGCCCGTTAATGCCCGGAAGTGAGGTGGCCACGAAACAAACGCTCGCCGGAAAAAAAGAGAAAACCACAAAATCCCACTCCACCAATAACCACCATGATTTCATGCAGACTCGGGAAATAGTGTGCCATCTCCTGATAGTTTACCAGCCCCAGGCCATGATAATGCCCAACCAGCTGGCCAACGATGACCAGATCGTAACGCATGATGAAAATGCCTATCATCCCTGCCAGGGATGCTGCAAACAAAACTTTCAGGTTTTTTCCTCTTGAAATCATAATGAGCAGAAATGGGATAAGCATCCCCAGCGCAAGTTCCCCCAGCCAGAAATTAACTGCATATTCACCGGCGAGAAGACTTTCCATTGCCGCAAATTTTCCAGGAGGATGTCCAGTGATACCAGAAATCATTTTCCAACAGGTAAAAAAGATAATAACAGCCATCATCAGTGCGCCAAACTTAGCGACATTTTCCATGGATCTCTTCAGTTCGTCGCTCATCTTCCAGCCATTTACCCAATATGCAAGAATGGTAAAAAAGATAATGGCCACAGCACCGGACATGGCTGCAGAAATTATGAAATATATCGGCATATATGGACCATGCCAGAATTCACGGCCATTCAAGAGTCCAAACACAGCACCAAGATTCGAGTGCGCCACTATTCCCGTGATCAGTCCCGCCAGGCCGAACGACATGGCTGCTTTGTGGTTCTCACGTTGCAGCATCACAAATTCCACCACCATAAAGAACAGATAGGCACCATAGAGTGTCCCCATCCACCAGATATTCGAGGTGAAATTGGCACCGATAATATTGCCCACAGGCATTCGCCAACTGTTTTCTATTTCAAAGGCAATAACCATAAATCCGGCAACAATAGTGGCAATCGACAGAAACACAGCACGCTTGGCGATGGGATTGAAATTCTTAAAACCAAAGACGTGGCCAATGGATGAAACAATACATAAACCTGTTGAAGTAACTACAAAGAAAACATAGGCTGCAATCAACAGCCCCCAGGGGACTTCCCTTGAGACACCAAAAGTGTGCTCATGCCCAACATAGAGCGAGTGAACACCGGCCGCCACTCCGGTAAGGCTCAGTAATGCCATAAAAGCAATTATGACATTTAAACGACTTACTTGATGAACTTCCAGCCCTCCCTCCTGAGGCAGTACCCCAGCAAATGTCTTAATCATATCCACCATCCTCTCTATTTGTTCATAGTTACGCTGTGATCTTTACTTTTTATCTTCCCATTCAGTAAAAGTGAATTATCTCTGTCTCTTATCTTTCACGCGAAGATTGCGGATGAGCGGCAGTGCTTTCATCCCGGAAGATCTCCGTGCACTGAGATGCAGCTCAAGTACAGTGTGAATAGTTGCGCCTCCCATCCAGAACAATAAAAACAGTATTGCTTCCATATTTTCCTCCATATCATAGCCACTTCACATCGTCAGGAACCAACTGCTCCAACACGACCATTCCTGTTAGGAATTATGCTATACTTAACAATGGTGATTGTCAAATAAATAGAACATAATCATTTACGCTAAACTTCTGTCCACCTTGACTCTAGGTTCTCAACAACCTGTTTTCACATTTATTTAGTTAAATTAATCAACATTCTCACAAGACGCATTTTTCCGATCTTTCTGCTTAGCTCTATTCAACTCCATGGAATATGGAAGCATTATGCGCCCATATGAATCGATATTTCCACCCTGGTTTAAGAGAGGTCTTTCCGGCTACTCTTTCTCACCTCAAGATATCGCTCCAACCTTTATTTGCTGATACCACCCATTGCCGCATTCATAAAACTAAAAAGGGAAGTTCCGTTCGCAACGGAACTTCCCCGGCCTGTCATGAAACAGATTTGGGTTCTTTAGGTTTTAAGTTGTAGGACTGGTGAGGTGAGATTTTACAAATGTGAAGCCAGTTCGCCCCCCAAGCGATCATTCCCCACACACAAGTAAGTACTGAAAGGAATTCAAATGGTTACGCGAAGCTGTATTGGAATGGAAGGTATAAGAACAACGAAGCCGGGCTCGCATTGATCGTACTATTGCGAGCCCGGTTAGTATACTTCTGAACTTCACCTGAAACATTGCAGAACCAAATGGTTACAGGTATGGATCAGATAACCGGGTATTACCTGATTTATAACAGAATGAGAGATCTCTATCTCACTGCACAACTTTCCTGTCATACCCCGCTTTCTTTTCGGCTACAACATCCTCCTGGCCCAGGTCTGTCCTGATTCTGGTTATCTTCTTGGGCACCAGACTGTTTGAGAAAAACGCCGAACATCGCTGCCTTTTGTCAAAAGGACAATCGATAATATTCCAACATGGTGTGTACTTGAGTAACTTTTTCACTGCATTTATACTCAAACCATGAGTGTGAATCATCTCGCGCAAACACTCGATCCACTGCACATCACGCATTGTGTAGTACCGCCACGCCCCTTTTCGGATCGGTGACACCAAACCTTTTCCCTCATAACTCCTGATGGTTCTCGGATGCACATGCAGCATCTCCGCCACCATGCCTATAGTAAAAACGGCTTTGTCATCCGGTAACATGGCTACCACCTCTTAGTCATGGTCAGCTTGAAATTTCGAACCGAAAAACTTTTCCCCAAGTAAAAATCCCACACCAATTACGCCTATTCCTCCAATCACCAGCAGGTATTCGGATACCGTTGGTGCGTAGCTCTGATATTGCGGCAAATCACTGTACCCCGCATAGAGCGGTACGATTACTCCTGCCACCACCAGGTTGTAGCGGGAGAAGAACTGTCCCACCAGTACCATGAGTGATGCGAGCACCATCGCCTGAAGTGATTTCATTTTGGACACCGCAAGCAGAATAAACGGAAGCAGCAGACCGATTGCCACCTCAAACAACCAGAAAGTCGTTGCCAGCGGCCCTGTCACGAGGGCATCTGCAGACACCCGCAATTCTTCAGTGCCACAGTAGGCATTGGCAAACTTCCAGGCTGTAGCAAGAGATATCATAAAGAGCATCACCATCATGATTTTGCCAGCAACCTGCAAGCCATGAAAGGTATCGGCTGATACGGCTTTTCTCCCCAGAACATGGGCAAAATGGGTAAAGAGTATCACTGCCGCAGCACCGGAAAGTAGCGCGCTGGCCAGGAAAAATATCGGAAGCTGTGATCCGTACCAGAATGGTCTGGCGGCAAGAGAAGCAAAAACTGACCCCAGGTTGCTGTTTGCGAGCATTTCTGCCACGGCACCAATCAATCCCAGAATAACCGCCAGCTTCAATCTGCCGGTTACGATAAGATAAAATTCAACGATCAAAAAACAGACCGCCAGGCCATAAAGGGTACCCATCCACCAGATGTTTGATGTGATGTTTGGATGTAACACCATATTAAGCGGCATTCTCCATGGATTTTCAATCTCAAGGCCGATCACTGTAAAAGCCCCGAGCAAAACTACTATTGAAAGCCACACCATTCTGTTGGCAAGAGGCAAAAGTCTCTGCACATGAAAAACATGGCTAATCGCTGCCATCAGGCATAACCCCGTCGAGATAATAGCAAAATATGCATATACTCCAATCAGCATGCCCCATGGCATTCCACGGGTATTTGCAAACGCGTGATGATGACCGATCAACTGCGCGTAAATCCCTCCGGCGATACCGGCTATTATTAAAAATAGAAACAATAAGAGCCACCCATTTATCCGAGGTCCCGCAAATTCAATCGTTTGCACTTCAGATATTGTTCCATTTCCACCCATCGTGTCTGCCTCCAAAAAATTCCTCTAAAATAGAAATACACTTCCCATCTCTTCTTTCGTGCCAGAACAATGACCTCACTTTTCAGGTTCCTTTTAATTCCGGCTCCTTGGTACCGCGCTCCTCACCCCGCAGACTGAACACAGCAATAAGAGCCACCGGTGCTGAAAATGGTCCAAGTATCATAAAGAGCATGAGGCATATCACTCCCCAAAACAGTTCCGAAAGCAGAGGAAGGATTCTGTATACCTTCTGTATAAAACGCTCTCTCTGCGGAACCAGTAACTCTCTACTCTCAATAGCCAGTGCCATAGCTAACCTCCTCGGCTGACCTCTTTGGTCCTGCTGGGAATGGCACCGGTGCCGAAGCACCGGTCCATCCTCTCTACTGCACGTTTACTGCATTGGTGATGCTGGTGTAGTGGTGGCTACACTGATGATTGTCATAATGAAGGTAGCAATGGGCATGCCAACTACGAATAACCATGGGTAAATAATGACGACCAAACTCAAATACCCTGAAAATATTGGGTTTTCGACCAGATAAACAACATGGGACGAAGTGATATCAACACGAATGCCCTCCCCTTTGGCAGCATTATGCGCCCATATTATATTTGGAACCGGACGCATTTTGCGTTTTACAGAGAACAGAACAACTCACTGTTTTACCTATAAAAACATCACAAAGTATCCTGACCGCACTGCAATCAGGGAAATTTGATCTATGATAGAGGGAGATGAAATACTGAAACTGCAAACTGATTCAGTATTAACGTATACTTGAAGTGGCCCCTTGAGGAGTGGGCGTAAAATGCGTCTTTATGGGGAGAAAATACTTCTAAAAATGTGCGATAGGTCGTGCGGATAGTACAAAATGCAAACAGCCCGCCCCTTTTGGGGAGCGAGCCGTTTAAAAACTGCGGGGTGTTGAAACTGATCAGTGATTCGCTTTTGCCTGCCCTGAATCACCACCAACAACTCTTGCCTGCCCACGAACACCTATGTGGCAGGTGGTACAACGCGTGTTTGAGGCAAATGCAGTACTGCCGTCATGACATGCACCGCAGTAACTCCCCTCTTCGAGGGAAGCCATGGAGAAGTCTTCAGCCTCCTGGGCTGCCCCGGCCTCCATCTCAAACAGATCGTCATGGCAAGAATCACAATCCAGCCCGCCTTCCATGGTGTGAACTTTGTGATCGAAAGATACACCCTTTACTGGCTTTTCCCAGATAATGTGCTCATATGGGCCGTACTCATCCTCATCGTAATCCTCAAGAGCGATCCCGGCTCCGGCAGGCTGCTGGACATCCGTGGCATTTAACAGTGCACCGGTCAGCAGGAACCCGCCCAGGACAATAAAAAGCAGAATATGTTTCATATCGTTCTCCTAAAAAAACTCGTGTTTACTTCCCATGTTGAGATACTCATCATGGGCAATGTCCTTTTCAGGCGTTGGTGTAATATACGTTTGGAAGGGCGCCTGTCTCAGGTCGCAGTACCCAAACCATGGTCTCCGGCTTATGCACCAGCTGATATACTCTGCTTTCCTGATCTGCCAGATTACCGAATACCCGGACATCTGCCGGACAAGCTTCAACACAGGCTGTATCCTTCATTCCTTTCGACAGTCTGGTGTCAAAACAGAAATTACACTTATCTACCGACCGAGTCTCTTCCTTGAAATAGCGTGCATTGTATGGGCAAGCGGTCATACAGGTTTTACATCCGATGCAACGAGCAGGATTCATAACAACAATTCCCGTTTTTTCGTCCTTCCAGGTCGCTGTGGTCGGGCAGACCCGCACACAAGGCGGACGGTTGCAGTGATTACACAGTACCGGCATAAACGTGGTCTCGTAGTCCCCATCAGTCAGATTACGTCTGCGCTCAAGGATATTTGTGCGATATCCGTATGCAGGTACGTCGTTGGTCTCCTGACATGCTTGTTTACACTGCTCACAATCGATACAAAACCTTTCCCGAATCACCATGGAATAGTGCGGGTTATAAGGATATTCTCCCGGCTCGGCAACGACACTGGAATCCGCCCTGGCACTTGTTGCCGAAGTAAGCGACAATACAGTCCCGCCCAGATATACACCTGTAATTGTAAGCCCCAGCCTTAAAAACTTACGCCGTTCCTGAGAGGTTATGGTAGATAAGTCCTCGCTCTCGAGTTTTTCCAATTCGTCAATTTTCATTCCCATGCTCCGTTATATGCAATCAGCACCAGCTTAAGCTGATAATCCCATTAGAAGCCGGCCACTCTTATACAATGGAAATCCGGCTACTCATTCCTTTTATGCAGTAGTTCAGTGACTTCCTTCAGAGAGATGTCCCCTGAACATTTTTTCGCCGATGAGAAAAAGCAGCCCGCAGAAGCCTATACCGCCAAGTACCACCAGATTCTCATGCAGGCTTGGAGCATAGGTTGCCAGCTCCGGATAGTCGACAAGGCCCATGCCGTGAAAATGATTCACAACCTGACCGACTATAACCAGGTCATAGCGCATGAAGAAGATGCCGATCATGCCGGCAAGAGAGGCGACAAACAGGGCATTCATATTTTTGCCTTTTACCGCCATGATAATGCAGAACGGGATGATCATACCAAGCGCCACTTCACCAATCCAGAAGTTGAGGGCAAAATCACCACTGATGAGAGCTTCCATTGCCGCAAATTTTCCAGGAGGATGGCCTGTAATTCCGGCTATCAGCTTCCAGCTGGTAAAAAAGACGATTATCGACATCATCAGAGCACCGAGTTTAGCTACACTCTCCATTGATTTCTTGAGAGATTCGCTCATTTCCCAGCCATTGAAACGGTACGCGAGGTAGGTAAAGAAAATAATCGCAACACAGCCAGACATCGCTGCACTGGTGATAAAGTAAATCGGCATGTATGGTCCATGCCAGAATTCGCGTCCATTGAGCAGTCCGAATACCGCACCCAGATTCGAGTGGGCGACAACACCTGTAAGCAGGCCGGCCAAACCGAATGCTGTGGCAACCTTATGATTGTTCTTCTGCAACATGACAAACTCAATTATCATAAAGAACAGATAGGCACCATAGAGGGTACCCATCCACCAGATATTGGAGGTGAGGTTTGCACCGATGACATTGCCCACAGGCATACGCCACGAGTTCTCTATCTCAAAGGCAATCACCAGAAATCCAGCCACAATTGTGGCAATCGACATAAATACTGCCCGTTTGGCGATGGGGTTGAAATTTTCAAAGCCAAAAACATGGCCAACGGAAGATACGATACATAAACCAGTTGATGTCACGACAAAAAACACATACGCAGCAATCAGGATACCCCACGGCACCTCCCGGCTGACACCGAAAGTATGCTCATGTCCAACCCAAATCGAGTGAACCCCTGCCGCAACCCCCACCAGAGTCAGTACACCCATCAATCCTAGTGCCAGGTTGAATTTCCCTGAAACCGGTACCTGCAAGCCACCTTCCTGAGGAAGAACCCCTGCCAGCAAATTATTCATCGTTTTCTACTCCTTGATCCAAAACTGACTCGACAATCACCTTAATAAAGAGCTGCACTATCAGAAAAACAGATTTCCCCCACCAGGAATCACTGCCTTCCTACTCTCTGACAATACAGCCACCAACCATACTTGAAGTCCGATTTCTCTCATGTGAGACTACTCTCAGCTTTTCAAAGTCAGAAATTCTCATTAAATTCTTATGATATCGTACAAATGGAATCTACATGTTGGGCACAACCAGCCCATTGGAGCCATAGATAAATTGCCCCTAAGTTACAATGTCGTTAAGTGAAAATCATGCATTTTCTTCACATCTATTTCATTACAAACAGTCATAATTACTAGTGATGTATACATTGTAGTATTTTAGAATACTCTTTAATTCTCAAGTATCAAGCAGATTTTTTCCATTTTTCAGCCGGAGCGTCAAGCTTTATTTTGTGCATTAACCAATAACCATTGCCTGCTAAAATTATTACCATCACATTTCAGACACTTAGACGGAATAACAAATTTGCTGTATTATTGGTCAAATTAAAAGAGACATTATTCGCATACCAAAAGAACACAATAGTAGAGGGAGACAGCTCTAACAACACGTATTTTTGATATATAATGTTTGCAAAACGACGACAAACACCGGGTTACTACGACGTAGGACCCGGTGCTATTATGTGACAGGCACCAAGCTATTGAACGGGAGTTTCGTTCATCTGAAATCTTTAATGGCAGGGGCTGTAGCAATGTTTTCATCGGTCAGCCACTCACGGCCATCACTCTTGAGCAACTTCATCGCCTCAGCCGGACCATCGCAGCCGGCAGCATACATTTTCGGCTTTTGAGCTACCTCGTAAAGTCGGTCTATATATTCCCAACTGGCCTCGATCCAGTCACGACGGGGGAAAAGACTATGATCCCCTTCCAGCACATTCCTGAGTATCGATTCGTAGGCTTCCGGCGTATTGGGACCAAAATGGCAATGGTGACAAAAATCCATCATTACCGATTCTGTCTTGTAATCATCGTGCGGAGTCTGCACATTAAACGCCAACGCAATTCCAGTATCCGGCTGGATACGAATAATAATCATATTAGGGTCACCATTGCTGCCTATCAAATATCTCCGTCTCTGCTGAAATACTATGCGAATCTCGGCGTACCGCTTTGCCATACGCTTACCTGTTCTCAGATAAAAAGGCACTCCCTGCCAACGATCATTCTCAATATAGACACGGATTGCCGCAAACGTTTCTGTGACAGAGTCGTCAGCCACACCATCTTCACTTTGATAAGCGGCAACCTTCTCTCCGTTCAGCGTACCTTCTCCATACTGACCAAGGACAACGTCGTCACTGTTCAATGGCTGCAACCTCTGCAGCACACGCACCGCTTCATCTCGTAAAGCATCGGGAGTATCGTCTTTGGGTGGTTCCATGGCCAGAAAAGAGAGTAACTGCAACAGGTGATTTTGCACCATATCACGTACGGCACCGCTCTTATCGTAATAGCCTGCACGCTTTTCCACCCCCAATGTCTCTGAAACCGTTATCTGTACATGATCAATTGCACGTTTCTGCCAGGCACCTGAAAAAATCTCATTGCCAAACCTGAGAGTCAAAATATTCTGCACCAGCTGCTTACCGAGATAATGGTCAACCCGGTATATTTCACTTTCATCAAGGACCGCGCGAATGTTTTCATTCAACTCCTTCGCGCTTTTCAGATCTTCGCCAAACGGCTTTTCAAAAACCATCCTGCGCCAGCCCTGTCCCTTGCCTAGAGACGAGATGAGTTCTGCTGTGCGTTGAAAAGCGCTCGTTGGCAGGGCCAGATAAATCAGCTTATTGTCCGCGCAGCTATAACGCTCCTGAATGTTTGCTATGGAGGCGGTAAAATCTTCAGGGGTGTCGCTCGTAACGTTGAATCTCATATATTCGATTCGTGCCAGCAGACGTTCCAACACCTCCGGATCGGCTGCTTCAATAAATTTTTCAATATTCAGGCGATCTATAAACTCATGCCGGCTCAGGTCTTTTCGGCCGACACAGATTATCGGTGTACAGTTGGTGAGGAGATCCTTACGCACAAGATGGTAAAGCGAGGGGATAAGTTTTCTTCTGGTTAAATCACCGGTCGCCCCGAAAATAAGGATCATAATCGACTCTTTCTTCATATCTCTTCAGTCTCCTGGTCAGTCAAAACATAGTGTGTCGGTAAGGTACTGATTATCTTTGCAGGACAATCCTGATAGTCTTTATACTGATCAAAATAACTTTTCAGCGCATCACGTTTCTCCTCACCTAAAAACAGTAAGACACCTACCTGTGCCCTTGCAATACATCGGGCTGAGGCCGAAATTCTCTCAGACGGTGGTTTTGGAGAATTGTGCACAGCAACAAACAATTCTCCCTGATCAAGAACCGATGGATGGGATGGAAAAAGTGAGGCTATGTGCCCATCCTCACCGCTGCTTGCCAAAACGATATCGATTGTACCACCGCAATCTTTTAACTGGCGATTGTACTCTTCAAGAGCGGTTACCGGGTTGTCTGATTCCAAAACAAACGGATGTAACCGTTCTTTTTCAAGGACCGCATCTAAAATCTCACTGGCTTGTCTGAAATTGCTTTCGCTGTGATCAATAGGGACAAGCCTTTCATCCAACATAAAAATGTCCAATTTGTCCCAGGGAACATCCGACTCCCGTAATTGCAAAAATATCTCTGCCACATTTCTGCCACCGGGAACCGCCAGGACGACGCGTTCCTGTTTCAACGACAACTCATGGATAGTATCTCTGAGCAACCGCGTGGCCCTGACTATCATCTCGTGTCGTGTTCCTCTTAAAAACATTGCCTTACCTCCGAAGTTAGCTCATTTTCTCAAGTCAACCAGTATTTCTCACGAACCTTGAGCCAAAACCTGTAAAACACAATTCGCCGCAGCCATTGAACACCTAAGCTGGAGTGAAATTGGGGATAATTAAAAATCAGCACTCCCGATGGCGTCAATCATCATATTCTACCTGAAGTCCCTTGCCGTAAATCCTTTACCTCAACAATTCTTTTTTTATAGAATCAGACGAACACCAAAAAAATAGATTACAGAACAGTATCATATACATAACTGAAAAATCAGCAGACATTAACCCGTCATTGCATGCTTTTAACTTGTCACACGCAAACATCAAACACATTTTTTTAAGGCATCTAAAGACTATTCTGGGTTAGTATGGGTGGTTAATGTGAAGCACGTTTCAATGATAAAGTAACTACGAATTAACAGTACGCCCACATCACAACTCCATGAGAAGAAAATCTTTTTTTGTCCTGCTGCCTCTGTCTGCGCTGCTTGCCTGTATGGTAATTGGCGCTATTTTTTCCATAGATTACCTCAAGGACCAGAATCGGATAATTCGAGACAAATTCGAAGGTAACCGCTGGGCGGTGCCAGCTGTGGTCTATGCCCGGCCGCTAGAATTATATACAGGCCTGCAATTAACTGCCGATGTACTGGAGAGAGAATTACTGCTTGCCGGATATCGAAATGAAAACCCCGTGCAGAGTGCTGGTGGTTATTTCAGGGATAACAACAGCTTTGATATAATCACCAGGGATTTCGTTTACCCAACAGGCCCAGAGCCATCAACCCGGATCAAAGCCAGCATCAAGGCTAACCGTGTCAGTACACTCACCACTGCCGACCATACTGAAAATTTACCATTCATCCGGATTGATCCCGCACAGATTGGCAGCTTTCACCCTCTGGTGCATGAAGACAGGTTAATTCTCACCCCTGAAGACGTACCGGAAATACTTAAACTGGGCCTCATTGCTGTTGAAGACAAAAGTTACTTCAAACACCAAGGTGTCGATCCAATTGGTATCGCCCGGGCGCTGGTCGCCAATATCAAGGCGGGCAGAACCGTTCAAGGTGGCTCCACCCTGACCCAACAGCTGGTCAAGAATTTCTTCCTCAACCACGAGCGAACCCTTGAGCGGAAAATTCAGGAAGCGGTGATGGCGCTTTTGCTCGACTATAATTATTCAAAAGAAGAGATTCTCACCGCCTACCTGAACGAGGTTTTTCTTGGCCAGGACGGCTCACGAGCTATCCATGGCTTTGGCCTCGCCAGCCATTTCTATTTCCAGCGTGATCTTGACAATCTCTCAGTTGCCCAGATTGCCACCCTGATAGGCATGATAAAAGGGCCTTCCTACTATGATCCGAGAAGAAACCCAAAACGGTGCACAAATCGCAGGAACACCGTTTTATCGGTCATGCATGCTGACAACCTTATCAGTACACAGGAGTACGAAGAGGCTCTGGACGCTCCCATCGCCGATATAGCCACCAGAGAAAGCGGCCTGAACCGTTTTCCGGCCTTTCTCGATCTTGTTCAGCAACAGCTAAAAGATGATTATGACGAGAATGACCTCAAGAGTAATGGGCTGAAAATCCTCACCACCCTCAACCCACAGACCCAGTGGACAGTTGAGGAACAGTTACAGAAATCTTATGAATCTCTGAGTAAAAGCAGTGGCAATGACTCATTACAGGGTGCTGCAATAGTTACGGGTCGTGACAGCGGGGAGGTTCTTGCTCTGGCAGGCAGCATCCAGCCGATTGATACAGGTTTCAATAGAGCCCTCCGAGCTAAACGTTTAGTCGGCTCGGTACTCAAGCCAGCCATATACCTTTCTGCCATTGATGCCGGATATACCCTCGCTTCTCCCGTCGTGGACCGGACTGTGGAGATTGAAATTGATGGAAAAACCTGGAAGCCGAGAAACTTCAGCCGTCGTGAGTATGGAGTGGTGCCTCTGTACAAGGCTCTCGCAAAATCTTATAATCTTGCAACAGTCAACCTTGGCCTGAATATTGGCTTACCGAGTGTCATTGAGACACTTCACGAGCTTGGCTATGATAGCCCCGTCAATGAGTACCCATCTTTACTTCTGGGTGCCATTAACATGACACCGTTTGAAATGAGCCAGATCTACCAGACAATTGGTTCAGGAGGGTTTTATCAGCCGCTCAGGGCTATTGAAAGTGTCATGGATTCAAACAATGAGCTGTTGACCCGATATGGCCTTGAGGTTGAGCAGAGGTTTTCGCCAGAGCAGATCTTTCTGATCACCCATGCCATGGAGTTGGTGATGACTGAAGGCACCGGTGCCGGATACGGACCTGCCCGGAAATATCGTTTTGCCGGCAAAACCGGCACCACCAACGATTTACGTGACAGCTGGTTTGCAGGTTTTTCAGATAACCATATTGGTGTGGTCTGGCTTGGCAATGATGATAACTCTTCTGTCAAACTAACCGGTTCTTCCGGAGCCTTACGGGTATGGGTTGATTTATTTACCCAGCTTGATCCAAACGTGAACAAACCAGTTCAACCCGCCGATATTGTATGGAAACGTATTGACGACGATACCCTTGAACCCACATATTCCCAAGATGACGGCACCATGATCCCATTCATCAAAGGAACTGAACCTCAATCTTTCTGGCAAACACCAGGTCGCCAACTTAAGAAATTTGAAAATGGCGCACGCCGGTTTTTTGACCAGATGGGAAATATGATCAAATAAATCACATTCGAGACAATGAAAAAAGATACCTGCAAAGCCCGTCGCACACACATCTGCCAGATCGCCCTGATCGTTCTGACTGCGTTATTGCTCCACGGATGTTCCGGTAAAAGGGTCGTTCCGCCCTACCCCGGCACGCCTGAACAGCCGCAATACCCGACAAGCCCGACCTATCCCGGTTATCCTACCGAGTTCCCCGGTGAGCCTACCCAATTACCGGAAGATCTCCCAATGGAGCAACCCATAACAGTGGCGCCCATTGCCCCGGAACCTACCCTTGAGGCCCCACCCTCAGAGACCGGAGCTGCAGCCGCTCTTTACCAGACTGCACGCGAATCATTAAAAAAATCGGAATACAAGCAAGCCGAGATGACAATGGAACGTGCCTTGAGAATCGAGCCGAGAAACGGCTACTACTGGTACACTATGGCCCAGATAAAATACCGCCAGCAGGACTACTCCCAGGCCATAAACCTTTGTCTTAAATCGAAAAGTTTTGCCGGTCAGGACCTGAACCTGATTGAAATCAATGATTCACTGATAGAGAATTCGCGACGAAAACTGGTTCAGTAATTCCAATTATGCCGGTTTGTTTGAGCTTATACACACAAAAGCCCTGTGTCTTCGTTGACATAGGGCTTTTGTTTTCCTGATAAGCAGAAAGATTGGGGTGAGCAACCTTTTGATTAGATGTATTGGTGGGTTAACCAGCGCCTGGTCACAATCTTACCTGACCGTCAGCCCTGTATTCTCATCTGTAACCTCAGCCACCCGCACTGCTGTACTGATCCCTGCCCCGCGCATATCTTTCACGAGTTGGTCAGCCTGATCGCTCGGCACAGCTATCAATAAGCCGCCGGAAGTTTGCGGGTCATACATCAACTCTTCCTCAGCTTTGCTCAATTTCTTTCCGACCATGAGATTGTATCGCGCCACCATGGCCCTGTTGGCACCATTACTGCCGGTGGTTTCACCCTTTTTGTACATCTCCGGTGCACCCTCATAAAAGGGTAGCCTGGAATAATCGAGAGTAATATGCGTATTGCTGGCTAATGCCATCTCCAGCGAATGCCCAAGGATACCAAACCCGGTAACATCTGTGGCTGCATGAACGTCATACTGCAACGCCAGGTCCATTGCTTTGTCATTTAATGCGGCAATCAGGGGAAGAGTCTCACGGGCAAGATCATTAAAATCAAATTTACCGGCCCGTACCGCGTTAAAGAGTACACCTGAGCCGAGAGGCTTGGTGAGAATGAGAGCGTCTCCCGGTTGTGCACCGGCATTGGTGATGATACGGTCAGGATGTACCGACCCATTCACACAAAGCCCATACTTTGGCTCGTTATCATCCACCGAATGTCCTCCGACAAGACAGGCACCGGCCTCCATTACCTTGTCATGGCCACCTTTCAGAATTTCCCTCAACACCCCCATGTCGAGATGTTTTGTTGGAAACATAACAACATTGAGCGCTGTAAGCGGCTTTCCTCCCATGGAGTAAACGTCTGAAATGGAATTCGCCGCTGAGATCTGGCCAAACCAATATGGATCATCAACCGGTGGAGTAATAAAATCCACAGTATTGATCATCGCAACATCATCAGAAATCCTATATACCGCGGCATCGTCTGAAGTCTCAAAGCCAACAAGCAGGTCTGGATCAATCGGTGAATTGAATCCTTTGAGTGCGTCCGACAAGTCCGCCGGACCAATTTTTGCCGCTCAACCGCACGTTCGAGCAAGCCGTGTTAAAGTTTTTTTCCTGAATATATTCACGTAAATCACCTTCTAATACAAATTATCCGATATCAAATACATTATTTTCCGATCGATAGCATAACCACGTATGTCCCAAAATGTAAGTGGATACCTATAAGAAAATGAATCCAATCCCAATTAATTACAGACAAATTATTCCAAGGTTCAAGCCGTGGCACTACATATCGGCTCATAGGGTAGTTGAAAGGATTGGAGATGAGGTCGTTCCGGGGAAGTCCTTCGCGAACATATTGGCAGGCCGAATTGAGGTAATTCCTGCAATCACGTCTTTCATGTTTATTTCGACATACTGCCCGTGACAAATTCAGGCTGAAAGACAAAAAAGTTCCCTGCCACACAGCAAAGGAGGAAAGAGTGCGACAGGGAACTATGGTAAAACTCAAGGAGAAATGAGTGAACCATGAAACAACTGCGGTTTATGCTGGATACTTGCCTTCAATATAGTCTTTAAGATATCTGTTTTCCACTGTCTTTTCAGTCATCTGGGCTTTGACCACATCGCCGATAGAAACAAGCCCCATTAACTTTCCCAGATCAAGAACGGGGATGTGACGGACCCTGTTTTCAGTCATGATATTCTGAAGATATGCTATATCATCATCAGGGGTTGCCACGATCAGGTCGGTGACCATAACCTCTCGCACTGTCATCTTCGGCACAAGATCAAGCCTGTTGTGTACAGCTCGTAAAATATCATTTGGGGCAACTATACCTTTGATTACGTCATTCTTGTCAACTACAAGCAATGAGCCCACTTTATTGGCAAAAAAGAGCGACATCACGTCGGTGAGCAGTGCGTCTTCATGGATTGAGATGACTCGAGATCCTTTCTGCTGCAATATATCACGAACTTTCATGGCTATCACTCCCTGGAATTGTGAGAAGTCCCTAACGGTATAGTCTCCAGTGCCTACAAACTTCGTTCTTTGCTATTCTCTCTTTCAAGAAACCTATATACTACACACGACTTGCGGTGGGGTGAACCCCACACTCAGAGCGCAGACCTTCGGAAGCCTGCCAGACCCTTAAAGCAGAACCGGGTAAAAGCCAATGGCAAAAACACATACCGCCAAAAGTGCGGTGCCAATCGGCGCCAGAGACATTCCCGTAGTTTCAAATTCTTCCTCCGGTTCCTTGAAGTACATCATCACTACCAGGCGCAGATAGTACCACATGGAAAGTACACTGGAGACTATTGCCAGCACTGCCAGTAGCATGTAACCGGCCCGGATCGCGTCAGCAATTATGTAGAATTTACCCATGAACCCGGCCGTGGGTGGAATACCTGCCATTGACAGCATGAAGATGGTTATCGCCGCCGCCGAATATGGCCGAACCTTGGCAAGGCCTTTGAAATGCTCGAAAGTATCACGGCGCTCATTTTCTCCGCCGAGATAGGAAAGAGCAGCAAAAACACCCAGAGTGGCAACTGCATACGCAGCGAGATAGTAGAGGATGACCCCACCGGTGAAGTTTTCTGTGCCAACCGCAACCAGTGCAACAAGCAGATAACCGGTGTGAACGATGCCCGATGCAGCCAGCATGCGTTTAAGGCTATTCTGCCCGATGGCGATTAAGTTGCCGGCAAACATGGTCAGTACCGCGATATAGAAGAGATACTCGACCCAGACACCCTTTAAGCCATCATCAATGATAAGGAAATTTGCAAATACAGCAAAGACAGCGGTTTTCACCGCAGTCGCCATAAAACCTGTCACCGGCAGCGGTGCACCATCATACACATCCACAACCCAGGCATGAAATGGAAATGCGGCTACTTTAAAGAGAAAAGCAACAATTACCAGGAAAGCACCGGCCGCCATGGCCGGACTCTCCAGAAAACTGGTGGTACTCAGATGACCGGCTATATCAACGAACCGTGTGGAATTGACCGCAGCATAAACAAAGGCTGTGCCCATAGTGAAAAAAGCACCGGCAAAGGCACCAAGCATCAGATATTTCAGTACAGCTTCCGACCGTTTTATATTGGTCCGGTCATAGCCTACCAGCACATAGATAGCCAGCGACATAATCTCCAGCGAGATAAACAGCGTAATTAATTCGGCTGACATTGTCAGCAGCAGCATGCCACAGGCAGCGAACATAATGAGACTGTAAAATTCGGCTGAATAGAATTTATTCTGGGTAAAATAGGATTGCGCAGTCAGGCAACTGACAAAACCACTGGCAATTATTATGAGCCCGGCCACTTTGGTGAAACCGTTGGCCACAAGCATCCCATTAAAAATCCCGCCATATGGCGTAACGCTTTCAGTGGCACTCACCATGAGCTGAACAGCAAAGGCCAAGGCAAATATGCCCAGGGCGGCTAAAGCCGTGTTACCTTCACCGAGGCTCTTCATTGATGCCATCAGCATCAGGATGATTGCTCCGGCACCTACTACTATCAGTGGAAATAGTACAATAAAATCCATCATAGTCTGTCTGGCCTCAATTCTTTTGCTCTATTTGTTCCATCAGGGGATCAGCGGAATCCGCGACCTGATGCTGCTCCGTAAGCACCTGGGCAAGTTGCTGCTTTGCCGCCGGCGCCACCTTATCGAGGAAAGGCTGCGGGTAAATACCCATAACAATGATCAGCACCACTATCGGCAAAATGGTCAGTGTCTCTATTGGGGAGAGATCGGTAAACTTTTCGGTCTTCTCAGTGAGCTTTTCAAAGAAGACCCGCTGGAACATCCAGAGCATATAGCAGACACCGATAATCAGTGTTGTGCCCGCCAATACGCCGATGGTGATATTAAACTTCACCGCTCCCAGAATGATCAGAAATTCTCCGATAAAGCCACTCGTACCCGGCAAACCGACAGATGCGAGCATAGCCACTGCAAAAAAGGTGGCAAAGATCGGAGCCTTGTAGGCAATTCCGCCCAGATCGCCAATGGTTCTTGTATCCATCCGCTCTTCTATGATGCCAAGTAGAAGAAAGAGCACTCCTGTGCTGGTGGCATGGGCTACAATCTGGTACAGGGTTCCGGTCAGGGCCTGCAGGTTCATACAGAAAATACCGAGTGCGATAATTCCCATATGTGAAGCTGAAGAAAAAGCCAGCATACGCTTGAAATCTTTCTGGGCAATTGCAGCGATACCGCAGTACATCATGCCGATCACGCCGGAATAGGCCAACAGCAAGGCAAAGCGCGCGAACTCTTCCGCAAAAATCGGCAGCACAAAGCGAATTACAGCGTAGACGCCAATTTTTGCCATAATTGCTGACAACAGGAACGTTGCAGCAGTAGGAGCCTCGGTGTACGCGTCTGGTAACCAGGTATGGAATGGAAAGAGCGGTATCTTGATGGCAAAAGCGAACATGAAGAAGATAAACGCTGCTGTAGCAGGGCCACCTGCAAGATTGAGCGCCATCAGATCTGTGATGTTAAAACTCCAGCTCCCGGTCTGATAGTGATAGACGACCCCGATATAAATGATCGCTGCCAGCATAAAGAGCGAACCGGCAATGGTGTAAAGGGTAATCTTCAGAGTTGCATGCAGCCTGCTCGGGCCGCCATAAAGTCCTATCATAAAGAAAATCGGCAGCAGCATCACTTCCCAGAACACATAGAACAGGATCATGTCAGTCGCAGCAATGGCTCCGATCATGGCACCCTGAGCTATAAGCATATTGGCATAATACCCCTTGTTCTTAGTCGTAAGCAGCAGGTATGCCATTGGAAATAAACACGCTCCAGCCATCAGCACCAGAAACGAGATGCCATCAACACCCAGGCTGTAGCTGATTCCCACCGATTCAAACAACTCCACCCTCTCGGTAAACTCAAAGCCACCGGTACCGGCAAAGTTGAAAAAGATCCTCAATCCCAGAATAACAACCAGAATCGCCGCCACCAGGCCGACGGCCCGTGCCGCCTCATTCTTCATGGGCAGCACCAGCACACCAAAACCGGCAAGGATAGGCAGAAAGATCATTACTGTCAGGATATTCTCATACATTATTCCACCTTTACAGATTCAGTGAGTGGGAGATCACCACACTCAGCACGCTGAGCCCGATAACCATGTAGATTGCATACACCCGTACATACCCTGCCTGTACGACTTTGAACGCATTGGCCAGTGCACCGTAAAGCCATACCGCAAATTTTACTGGGCCATCAGTCACAAAAGGCTCAATTCCCTTCCAGATTGTGCGGCCGAATTGCTTGTATGGGGCGACCAGCAGAGAGTGATACAGCTCGTCCACAAAGAACTTGTTGTATGCGAAATCCTTGAAACCTCTATAGAAAGGTTCTTCCGCTGTCTCGACACCAAATTTCTTCCAGGCAATATAGATACCTAATGCAAAGGCCACGATACTGCTGGCCACAGCTATAACCTCTACCCAGGCGCTGACGTGCGGGTGGTGCTCGGCAAGACTTGGAGCCAACCAGTGACTTACCTGGAGATGACCTCCGAAGATCGACGGTATATTCAGATAACCGGCAAATGCGGCACCGACGGCCAGAATAATCAGAGGTACGGTCATTACTTTCGGAGACTCATGGGCTGCATCGTATGCGTGCTGGTCCCGCGGTGTACCGTGAAAGACCACGAAAAACATCCTGAAGGTGTAATACGCCGTCATCACTGCCACCAACAGCCCAACCAGCCAGACGCCTTCATGACCGGTGGCCAGCGCCATAAAGAGAATTTCATCCTTACTGAAAAATCCTGATAACAGCGGGCAGCCTGCCAGAGCCAGGGCACCGATCAGCATGGTCGCGTACGTAATCGGCATCTTCTCTTTCAAGCCACCCATTTTCCATATGTCCTGTTCATGATGGAGGGCATGAATTACCGAACCGGCACCGAGAAAGAGCAACGCCTTGAAAAAGGCATGGGTGAAAACGTGAAAAATGCCGGCTGAATAGGCCGCGACCCCGACACCGGCAAACATGTAGCCCAGCTGGCTCACTGTTGAGTAGGCCAGGATCTTTTTGATATCTCTTTGGAAGCAGCCGAAGATTGCCGCAAGCAGCGCTGTCAGAATACCGGTCCAGGCGATTATGGTTCCGGCAAGCGGTACCTCGACATAGAGGAAGCTGAACCGGGCTACCATATAGACACCCGCGGTAACCATTGTTGCCGCATGAATCAGCGCAGAAACAGGAGTTGGACCGGCCATGGCATCCGGTAACCAGACATAAAGAGGAATCTGCGCAGATTTACCGGTTGCGCCAACAAAAAGCAGCAGACAGGCTGCCATGGCAACAGCCGGTGTGAGCTGATGAACATTTTCTCTTAAAGACAGATAATCGAAACCGCCTGAGCCGATCCCCCAAAAGAGGAATGCCATACCCAACACAAAGCCCAGGTCGCCAATACGATTTACGATAAATGCCTTATTCCCAGCCAGTACATTATCGGTATCGGTGGAGTAGTAACTGATCAACAGATAGGAACAAAGCCCAACCCCCTCCCAACCGACAAACATAACGACCGGACCGTTACCAAGTACCAGGATCAACATCGAACCGAGGAACAGGTTCAGGTAAGAAAAGAATTTCGGGAAATTCTCATCTTCAGCCATATAACCGACTGAGTATACATGAATCAGGGTGCCGATGAAGGTCACAAAGAGGAGCATCAACGAACTCAACGGGTCTGCAAGAAACCCCATGGTTATGTTCATTTCTCCCACCTGAATCCAGGTATACGCTTCCTGGACCATGAAGCGTGCCTCTTCCGGAAATAACCTCAGGTTGAAATAGACCTTTATAGCCATCAAGGTCGCAAGTGCCGGACCTATGCAGGCTAAAATCCCGTATACTTTTTCAGAAAAGCGTATCCCTTTGCAGTACAGCAGATGGAGTATCCCCAGAACCAGGGCCCCAACAAGCGGCATCATCGGGATTGCTGCAAGAAAATTCACATTATGTTCCATCTTGTCACCCTCTGAGCAGGCTGAATACGTTGGTATCCAGGTTGCCTTTATGCTTATGCAGAAGAATTACGACTGCCAGCGCCAACGCGGCCTCCGCAGCGGCAACAGCCATGACCATAAGGGCCAGTACATGCCCGTCCATACTCTCATGCAATCGCGCTACCGCGACAAACATGAGATTGGCGGCATTGAGCATAAGCTCAATGGACATAAACACCGTGAATACGTTACGCCGGGAAATGACACCGAGCAGCCCGAGACAAAAGAGTATGACGCTTAACGATAGATAATTGACAATCACGCCCTATCCTCCCTTTTACCAGCCAACACAACCGCACCAACCAGTGCCACCAGCAGTAGAATTGAAACCACCTCGAACGGCAGCAGCCATTCCTGAAACAGGACAGAGCCAACGCCCTTCACGCTGCCAAAGCCGTTACCAACGATTTGGGCATCACCGCCAGGCACTCTGCCAATGACTTTCAGCAGGAACATGGCCAGTGGGGTGATAACCACCGCTCCACCGATAAAATAGAGCCAACGACCCGACTCATCGGGGAGGTCCTTCTCGCCAATATTCAGAAACATGATAATGAACAGGATCAGCGACATGATAGCGCCGGCATAGACAATAAGCTGAATGGCAAAAATCAGCTTAGCGGAGAGCAGCGCGTAAAGTCCAGCCAGTGAAATAAGGGTAATGATGAAACTCATCGCCCCGTTCATGGGATGGCGCAAGAGCACTAAGCCAAGAGCGCCCGCAACGGCAAGGATAGAAAATCCGAAAAAGAGCAACGTTGAAATCATGATATCAGCATCCTCCTTTCTTGTATTCGTCTTCTGTAAAACCAGCAGGCGTTTCAAGCAGGTCATTCAGGCGGAGCATCATTGATTCCCTCGTATAGCTGGTTACTGAAAAGATTCCAGTGTCCATGCGAATGGCATCAAGCGGACATGCCTCCACACAATATCCGCAGTAAATGCACTCAAGCAGGTCGATGTCGAATTTGACCGGCATTTTCTCCGTAACACCATCTGTCCGTTCCCCTGCCTCAATCATGATGCATTTTGAAGGGCAGTTTGTCTGGCACATGAAACAGGCTACGCATTTCACCGTACCGTCTTCCCTCTTGGTCAACCGGTGCCTTCCCCGCCAGCGAGAAGTAATTTCCGGTTGTACCTCCGGGTAATGGCGTACATAAAGTCGCGAGTTATCCATCAGGTTTCTGAAGAAGTGACCAAACGTTACAACCATCCCCTTGACCACTTCGACCAGATAGAGCTGCTCGAGAAATGTTCCACCTTTTCGTTCAATGGTTTTTACTTTTGCAGTCATAAACGTCCCTCAGCCCAGTGATACGACTACTGCACTGGTAATGAAGATGTTGAGCAGAGCCAGTGGCAAAAGTTTCTGCCAACCAAGTCTCTGCAGCTGATCGTAGCGGAACCGGGGGAGGGTCCACCGCACCCAGACATAGACGAAGCACATCAGAAAGGTCTTGAACAGGAAACATCCCATCTGCAGTAATGCCACCAATACCCTGCTGCCGGACTCACCTGAAGAAAAGATCAGAAAGCTTATGAAGATCACTTCAAGAATTACCACCAGGCTCCAGAGCACCGCAGCATATGCCTTGGCTTCACGTACCCGGGGATCGTCCGGACGATCGTAGTGGCTCCTGTTGTTTTTCTTCATCCAGTTTGCGAAGTAATAGGCGGCAACCGGTATTGCCACCATCAGTACCAACGCCACCGGTTTGATATGATTGACAAGAGTCTCGGTGCTGAACCACGGGATCTGGTAACTGCCGAAATAAAGGGTGACGATCAGTGCCGAAGAAACAAACATGGCCACATACTCACCCATGAAAAACAGGGCAAACTTCATGGAGGAGTATTCCACATGAAAGCCTGCAACTATCTCGCTTTCGCCTTCCGCCAGGTCAAACGGCGTACGGTTGGTCTCGGCAAAGGCGGCAACGATGAAGATGATTACGCCAATTGGCTGTAAAAAAACACCCCACATCGGAATAAAGCCGAACAGCAACTGGCCTTGGAATTGCGCCATTTCGCTCAGGTTCACCGTGCTGTACACCGTAAGGAGAGCCACAAGGGCAAGTCCCATCGGAATTTCATAACTGATCACCTGGGCTGCTGCCCGCAATCCACCAAGCACACCATATTTGTTATGTGATGACCAACCAGCCAGAATTATCCCGTAGACACCAAAGCCGACCACCGCGAGAAACCAGAGAATGCCGACATCAGTCGGAATTGCCTGCATCACGTATGAATTTTCTCCAAGCACCAGAGTATCGGCGAAAGGAACAACCGCAAAAGAGAGGATGGCGGTTATGAAAACCAGTGATGGCGCCAGGATGAAATAAAACTTGTGTTTGATATGGCCCGGAACGATGTCCTCTTTGAATATCAACTTTACTGCATCGGCGATATTCTGAATGAGACCGGCGGCTCTGTAACCCATCACATTACAACGGTTTGGGCCGGCACGATCCTGAAAGAAACCTGCACCACGCCGCTCCATCCATACCAACACAGCCACAAAGCTGAGAGGGACAAAGGCACCGAAGGCTATACGAACAACGATTAGAAGAATATCAAGCGCTGACATGGGCCTCCTCACTCACTGAAAGTTGCAATCCCTCTGCCGGGATCAGATCCGGTTGAACCTCGGCCAGCTCAGGTACAGCACTTCGTATCCCTGACCAGGCCTGACCACTATCGCTAACATCGCCACCCAGCATACGGGTAACTTCCAGAACATCGATCAGTTCTTCGTTTTTTCGAACCACCGGTGAGAAGGCTTGCAGAATCCCATCCTCATTGACGACGCAGCCGCCATATTCGCTGTATGATGCCACCGGCAAAACTACAGTCCCGTTATCCGTCAGATAGTTGGCATGAGTTGAGATGGCGATCACCTTCTTGCCTGCAACCACCGCCTTCATCTCTTCATTGGCATCAAATCTGAACAGATCGTTATCAAAATTTACCAGCAGGTCACACTCGGCCAGGGCCTCCTCAAAACGTTGTTTGCTGGTTTCTATTTCAATGAGTTCCAACCCTTTGCGGTTGGCTGACTTGTCGTCCCGGATCAGGTAGTCGTCTCCGTCACCCTCTTTGATGTACGCATCGCTGTAGCCAAAACATTCTACCCCCGACAAGGTTGCCAACCGTTTTACTGCCCACTGTTGCTCCAGGCTTGAGTTGGGTGAAACCAATATCAGCGGTTTTTTTGCCTCGCTAAGCTCCTGCCTGATGGTATGCACCGCTTCACTGACTGCTACCAGATCACCCTTTACCGTGGCCTCAGTCAGACGGTTCTCATTTTCGCTCTTATAGCTCATCCGCCCCTCATCACAGATGAAGTAGCCATTGACCAGATCGTTATGACGGGCGCGGTAGCGGTAAATCACGTCATCTTTATATTTTTCGCGATTATGATCGATATGGATGTTGCATCCCTTCGCGCAGCCATGACAGATCCCTTCATCCTTTTTCAGGAACCAGACCCGCTGACTGAAACGAAAATCTCTGCTGGTCATGGCACCAACCGGGCAAAGATCGACCACATTGAGGGCGTATCGATTGTTCAAGGGTCTACCAGGGAAGATGTTTACTCTGGCAGTATCCGTTCGATTGACGATTCCCAGTTCACCAGTCCCGGTTATCTGCCTGGTAAACCGTACACAGCGCCCGCAGAGTACACAGCGTTCCTGATCGTGGACTACGCCGCAGCCAAAATCCAGATTCTTGGACTTTTTCACCTGGGGAACCCGCATCCTGCTCTCCTGCAGGTCATGCTCCATGTAATAATCCTGCAGCTTGCATTCACCCGCCTGATCACAAATCGGACAATCCACCGGGTGGTTGATGAGCTCCAGCTCCATAACATCGCGCTGGATCTTTTTAATTTTTTCAGTATCAAGCTGGACCCGCATCCCCTCCATCGCCGGAGTCTTGCAGGCCGGCACCAGCGGTGGCCTGCCATCCTCGATACCAACCAGGCACATCCTGCAGTTGCCATCGGCACCCAAAGCAGGATGATAACAGAGATGAGGAATCTCAATTCCGACCGCACCGATTGCATCAATCAGGTTCTTGCCGGATTCGACCTCTACCTCCTCGCCGTTTACAAATAATTTCAGCATATCAGCCATGATCACCCCTAATTCCGTTGCAGCTCGACATTTGCAGGTGCACTATTCACTCTGTCTTTCGCGTATGCCTCAAACTCATGCCGGAACTTATCCAGATAACTGCGCACCGGCATGGTACAGGCAGCCGAAAGTACACAGACGGTTTTCATCTCAATGTTGTCGCAGAGTTCCCTGAGCAGCTCTATATCCGCCATGGTACCCTCGCCTTCCAGCAACTTCCCGATGATCTTCTTCATCCAGCCGAGCCCCTCACGACATGGTGTACACTGGCCACAGGACTCATGGTGATAGAAGTGGATGAGATTCTGCACCAGTTTGACCACATCCACAGTCTCATCCAGGACCACGATACCGCCGGAACCGAACATGGTGCCATGTTCCGCCATGGACTCGTAATCAAGCGTTACTGTTTTGGCTTCTTCAGCGGTCAACACCGGTGTTGAGCTTCCACCAGGGATAACACCCTTCAGCTTGCGTCCCTTCCAGACACCACCGGCAACCTTTTCGAGGACCTCCAGCAATGGCAGCCCAAGCGGCAACTCGTACATCCCGGGCTTTTCAACGTGTCCCGATATGCCGAACAGGTGTGTTCCCGCGCTTTTCTCGGTACCATAGACGCTATATGCCTCCGCACCATTGGTCATGATGAAAGGCAGGCTGGCAATGGTCTGCACATTATTGATGATAGTCGGGCAACCATAGAGTCCTTCCACCGCCGGAAAAGGCGGTTTTGACCTGGGTTGTCCTTTCTTGCCCTCGATTGACTCCAGCAGCGCAGTCTCTTCACCACAAACATAGGCGCCTGCACCACGATGAACCGTAACGTCGATTCTGAAATCCTGACCAGCGACTTTTTCTCCCAGATAGCCAGCCGCATACGCCTCATCGATTGCAGCCTGCAACACCTTGACCTGGGTGGTATATTCACCGCGGATGTAGATATAAACGTCGTGACAACCAATGGCCCAGCAGCAGATGATGATCCCCTCGATCAGCATATGCGGATCACGAACGAGGATGTACCTGTCCTTGAAAGTCGCTGGTTCAGACTCATCGGAGTTGACGGCTAAATAGGTCGGTTTGCCAGTATCTTTGGGGAGAAATCCCCACTTGACGCCAGCGGGAAAACCTGCTCCACCCCGACCACGCAAACCCGCTTTTTTCACCTCTTCCGTGACATCGACAGGTTCCATTGAAAACAGCTTATCCAGTGTCGAGTAGGCGCCATGCTCCTTGGCCACTTTCAGGAGATTCGCATTTTCAATTTCAAACTTTTCGCTGAGAATTTTCACTTCCATTTCATGCATGGTCGCACCTCCTATTCCAGCGTGGCCAGTAGAGCTTTGATCTTGTCCACATCCATCTCCTCGTAAAACTCTCCGTTTACCTGGACAACAGGCGCTGTACCGCAATGACCAAGACATTCGACCTCTTCAAGACTGAATCGACCATCCTCACTCACCTTGCCCGGCTGCACCCCAACTTCCTGACCCAAATAGTCGACAATCTCCTGTTTTTCCCGCAGCCAGCAGGAAAGTGTACGGCAAACGCAGATATGATATTTGCCCAGGGGCTTGAGGTTGAACATGGTGTAAAAGGTCGCAGCCTCATAGACTTTGGCAGCGAAGGTACCGATCCTGTCGGCGATATAGGCCATGGCCTCCACACTGATCCAGCCCGCCTGTTCCTGTACCAGCCAGAGCGCCGGCAGGATCATCGATTCGCGGGTAGGATAGCGCTTGACCAACCGCTCAAACTCGGCGTCACGCACCTCGTCGAAAGTGAACTCCTTTCCTGTGGTAATCAGCTCTGATCTGTCGCTCATCTGTCTAACTCCCCGCCAATAATGTTGATACTCCCAAGATTGATTACGGCGTCTGCGATCATCTCGCCTTCGACCATCTCATGGAATCCACCCATTATGTAAAAACATGGCGGACGCACCTTGAGTTTGTAGGGTTTGCCAGATCCGTCGGAAACAAAGTGAAAGCCCAATTCCCCGTTAGCAGCCTCAAAGCTGTCATACCACTCACCTTTAGGTACTTTGATTCCTTCAATGACCAGTTTGAAGTGGTTGGCAAGGCCTTCAATATTGCCGTACACCTGCTCTTTTGGCGGAAGCACTGCTGAATGATCGTCAATGAAGACAGGCCCTTCAGGAATATATTTCATGGCCTGACGGATAATTTTTATCGACTCGAAAATCTCCTCGAATCTGACCATAATACGATCGTAGATATCACCGCTGGAGCCCACCGGAATATTGAAGTCGAAAGATTCGTAGTTGTAATACGGGTTATCTTTTCTGAGATCGAATGGCACACCGCTCGCTCTCAGGCATGGCCCGGTGAAGCCATAGGAGAGTGCCGTATCTTTCGGCAGGACACAGACGCCCTGGGTACGGTCATGGACGATCCGGTTCTTGAGTACCAGCGCCAGCGAATCTGAAACACCTTTTTCAATGGTCTTCAGTTGCGCTTCCATGTCATGCTCCCAACCCTCATAAAAATCGCGATACATCCCACCGATCCTTGTGAAAGAGCTGGTCAGACGGGCACCGGTCAAACGTGAAATAAGATCATATGAGGACTCTTTTTCGTTGTAGAGGTACCAGTAGTTGGTAAGGCCTCCCATATCAACCAGATTCGCCGCTATACAGACCAGGTGATCCTGTACCCTGTAAAACTCTGAGAGGACTACCCGCATGAACTTGGCCCGCTCGGTAATCTCTATCCCCATCCATGACTCTACCGCCTTCACGTAAGCGATATTGTTCATCATGGATGAGCAATAATTCAACCGGTCGGTCAGCGGCACTATCTGATTGTACGTTCTGTCTTCTGCTGTCTTTTCGAAGCCACGGTGGAGATAACCGATCTCGTTAACGTTAGCCAGGATACTCTCACCATCGAGAGCGGTGAAGATGCGGATCGCACCGTGGGTCGCGGGGTGAGATGGTCCGAGATTCAGAAACATGATCTCGGTATTGATATCCTTCATGGTGGTCTCATCGACCCCCTTCGATTGCAACCTCGCCTTGATCTCGTCTTCCATGGAGTAGGTCTCATGGCAGACCTGCCTTTTGACGATGTCGTAATCCTTACGTAATGGATGTCCTTCGAATTGCCAGTGGTTCAGGATTCTGCGCAGATCAGGATGACCGATGAAATGAATGCCATACTGATCATACACCTCCCGTTCCCCCCAGTTTGCTGAACTCCAGATATTTGAGCAAGTGGGCACCCCTATCTCAGGATCCTCAACCGGAGTCCTAACTTGAACCAGCAAGCTATCATGCCAGTTCCTCAGGGTATACACGACATAGAAGCGACTATCCTTTTTATCAGGAAAATCCCGATAATCGATCGCTGTGATATCCACCAGCAGCCCGAAATCAAGATCAGGATAGTTCTTCAGTTTAGTAAGTGTTTCCTCAAGCTTTTCCGGAAGAACGGTGATCTCTACATAGTCAAGCACTTGCCTGCATTCTACATCCGGAAAAAAACTGCAGATTTTTTCAGTCACGTTCGCATTCATGATCAGTCTAGGATCCCTATGTAATCTTTATGACGATCTTCCAGTACGCTCTCTGTCTGGATCTGCTCCTGGATCTTTATCAACGCATCCAACACGGCCTCTGGCCGTGGCGGACAACCGGAAATATACACATCTACCGGAATTACGTTATGAATCCCCTGTACTGTCGAGTAGTTGTCATATATTCCACCGGAACTTGCACATGCCCCCATTGCCACTACCCATTTAGGTTCCGGCATCTGATCATAAATTCGCTTGAGGATAGGTGCCTGCTTGTAGCTGATAGTTCCACAGACCAGCATGAGATCCGCCTGACGAGGAGAAAAACGAACAACTTCAGCGCCAAAACGTGAGATATCATGCTGACTGGCAGCGGCACTCATAAACTCGATAGCGCAGCATGCGGTACCAAATACCATTGGCCACAGTGAATACTGTCGGCCCCAATTGACAACCTGATCCAGCCTGGTGGTAATAACCGTTTCGCCTAGAGCGGCTTCCAATCCTAACGCCAATTGAGCACCCCTTTCTGTAAAATGTAAATAAGTCCGGTAAGTAACAGTACGATGAACACAGCCATCTCGAGAAACCCGAACATTCCGAGATCACGGAGACTTACCGCCCACGGATACATAAAAACTGCTTCGATATCGAAGATGAGAAAGAGAATGGCCAACAGATAAAACTTCACACTGAACTTCTGATCGGCCAGGCCAACGACATTCTTGATTCCGCTTTCGTACGGATCATTTTTGGCGACACCACCAGCTCTTGGCCCAAAAATTGCCGTAACAAGCATGAATGCTGGGATAATTATCGCCAACCCAAAGAATACTGCTGTAGATAAAACGAGTTCTGTCGACATACGCGCACTTCCCTCCGACGTTCAACTGCACTTTGAGGTTTATGTGATAAACACACACATTTACGAGTTGAATACGCATCAATTACCAAGGAGATCAAGCCATTGTCAAGCACTACAAATACGTTTAATCGGGAACTTAATAAGCCTTCTAGCCATTAGGTTGTGCAAACATTTTCCTGAAGTTGTGCCCAATGTGCAATCGATACTGCTGCGCTGAGGTATTACCAGCTCATTTAAGATCTGGTAATTCTGTGACTAAATGGTTCCCGCACACGTCTACATGCGGATAACGCAGAAGATAGCAGAAAAGGAACGGCCCTCACAGTCTTTTAATAGGTTAGGCGCCACACGAGCCTCACGGCACATCACCAGCAGGATCGCACAAAATGACTACCTTCAGCTATCACGGACGCCCACATATCAATAATACAGATGACATATTGCAACTCACCTTATGCTCATCCTTTTGTCTTTCCGCACAAATCGGTTGCACATTACGCCCTCAATGCGAATCCATGGATGACGTTTACGTAATAGTAATTTTTTTGTTGAACCAATGATTATCGACAGGAAAACAGGTGTACACCACTTATTTACGTAAAGGTGACCAACGTGTTGAAGAGATAAAATTACGGCCAGGTGGAAATAAACGATTCAGATCGCCGCCTATTCCTGATTTTGGCTTTTTGAGGTGGGGAGTTGGCAATATCACTCCATCAGGTCGTGTTTTATTTGAGTTTTCTCCTACTCAGCACCATCATCCACATAATCTATTAAACAGGTTAATTCCAAGTACACCGCTTATCCCCCGTCCAGTCCTGCAGAGTTGCGGGAGCAATCAGATTAAAGATTTATCAAATCGTATATTTTAAGGCTGCCGAAAAACTGCTTGCATTGAATTCGATATCCATGATAAAAAGATCATTCTCTGTTAAATGTACGGATGATTCCGTATCAAAATCTTGGTTGCACATCCGTTTTTCAGGAACTCCTGTCCTGGATATCCCAAAACACCTGATGCTCATGCCGCAGCTCTCAGTTTTCAGGTCTTTTAGAACCTCCTCCAGCATTAAAAATTATGAGAACGTATAATCTTCGTGTCGAGAAAATTGGTGGAACATCAATGGCTCGCTTTCCTGAGATCATTGATAATGTCATTCTATGTAAAGAGCAGGAAATTTACGGGCGTATTTACACTGTTTCAGCTTACGCCGGCATAACCAACGAGCTTCTCGAGCACAAGAAAAGCGGAAAACCAGGGATATACAAACTCTTCGTTGAACAGGAAAATTACCCGATCAAACTGCTCGCCCTGCGAGACGCCCTCTTCGCCTTAAACGAGCAGTTCGTTGAAGCTGGTCTGGACCTCAAAGAGGCCAACGACTTCATTGGAGATCGCATAGATCTGGCTATCAATATCCTTCGTTCTATGGAAAATGTTCTCGGTTCCGGATATGTCAGCCGCCAGGAGGTGTTACTCGCTGCACGTGAACTTCTTGCCTCACTCGGCGAGATGCACAGCGCCTTCAACTCAGCAAATATCCTGAAAAACAGAGGTTACAATACTACTTTCGTGGATTTGAGCGGCTGGGAAGATGGCAGACAGATGACCATCGATGACCGCATCAAGGACAGCTTTGATAAAATCGATCCTTTCTCCACCATTTGTTTCGCCACCGGTTACACCAAAGGCACCGAAGGCATCATGCGGGAATTTGATCGGGGTTACTCCGAGGTTACGTTCTCCAAGGTGGCAGTACTTCTTGGAGCCTCAGAGGCGATCATTCATAAAGAATACCATCTCTGTTCCGGCGATCCGCTCATTGTGGGTGAAGAGGAAGTTCACCCGGTCTGCAACACGAACTATGATGTTGCCGACCAGCTGGCCGATGTCGGTATGGAGGCAATTCACCCCAAAGCCTCAAAGCCACTTGAGATCAATTCCATCCCGATCCGGGTAAAAAATGCATTTGACCCGGACCATCCTGGAACAACTATCACCAAAGAGTTCATTGCCCCGACCTCTAAAGTCGAGATAGTTACCGGCTCGGCTTCAGTCGCATGCCTTGAGATTCATGATACCAGAATGGTGGGTGAGGTAGGATTTGATCTCCGCATCATGAATGTTTTCGTCAAACATGGTGTCTCCTATATCAGTAAAGTGACCAATGCCAACACCATTGATCTGATAATTGAGGAAAAAGACTGTACTCCAAGACTCGTTGCCGAACTCAGCGATACCTTTGAAACTGTATCCACCACACTGGTGGCAATAGTATGTGCAATCGGCTCCAATATTGCCCAGCCCGGCATCATGGCCAAAGCATCCCAGGCCCTTGCCACCGATGGTATCAATATACTTGCTGTCTCCCAGACCTCACGCCAGACCAACATGCAGTTTATCGTGCACCGTGATCAATTCGCGCAGGCACAGCGAGCCCTTCACAATGCTCTCTGCAAGTAAGCACTTTGTATAATTGCTATTTTCCGGGTCTGAGATCGTGGCAACAGCCCCCGCTCTCAGGCCCGGTTATTTTCATGGAACAGGAGATACCGGTTTCCGCGTCAACGACCTCAACAATCCGCAGTTCTCCTTAATCAATCCATAACCATCTGATACCCCGTCAATTATTCCCTTTCACTCCTCCTTCCAGCCACAATCAGATACAGCTAAAGCCTACAGTTACAACCAGATACGCAGATATCCTTCACATTATTCGTTTTCATTGCCGGTTGGCAATTTTATCTTGCATCGCAAGGTGAATGTGGTATCAAAGTTGATAGCGTTTTAGGCTCTTAAAAACGAATCATTCGTTAATTTAACCTTTTTCGAGACCAAACGTCCCCCCCCAGGTGTCTAAAGAACCATAAGTAAGGAGATATTCGTATGAAGAAATACTGGGCCCATTTTTCCAAAGTACTCGTTGTAGTACTCGCTCTTACCCTTGCCGGGTGTGCCGGCCAGAACAAACAAACCCAGGGTACAGCAGTCGGTGCCGGCGTTGGCGCCGGGCTTGGTGCCATCGTAGGCCAGGCCATCGGTGGCAGCACTGAAGCTACGCTGCTTGGAGCCGGTATCGGTGCAGCCCTTGGTGGTGTTACCGGAAACCAGGTAGGTCGCTACATGGATCGTCAGGAGCAGGATCTGCGTCAGGCCATCGCGGCTTCAGATGCTGCCAGCATCAGAAGAGAGCAGGACATACTCAGAGCAACCTTCAAGTCTGAGGCCTTCTTCGACTACGATTCAGCCACTGTCAAATCTGGTGGAATTAGCGAACTTGCCAGAGTGGCCACCGTATTGAACAATTATCCACAGACCCACATTCAGGTTGCCGGTCACACTGACTCCCGTGGTGCAGAAGAGTACAACAAGCGCCTCTCTGAAAGACGTGCGACTGCAGTTAAAAATGTCCTCGTTCAGCAGGGTGTTGATGGCAGAAGAATTGCAACCATCGGTTATGGCGAATCACAGCCGATCTCTTCCGATCACGCTATGAACAGGCGCGTTGAAGTCATCATTATTCCCGATGCAAACGGTGTCGCCCAGTACTAGAATCTGACAGTACTAAAATCTGATTTTAGAGGGTGATGATTTTCACCCACCGAATTTCAGAAAAAAAAAGCCCGATGTGAAACACATCGGGCTTTTTTTGCTTCATGCCTGCTGGGCATCCGACTACCTGCTCAGCAAAATATTCCAGGCCTCTTTATACCTACCAGCAAAACACCTCAGCCGCTTTAGGCGCCCCTCCAGTTCCGGACTTCCCATGCCGGTAAGGCATTTTTCTCTCTTCAGCCCCAGTGGACATCCTTTTGAGAACCATACATATCCACTTTCGTTTAGAAAGGGTTGCGGCAAACTCTGTTTTTCGGATTTCAACTCGAAACCGTCAAGAAATTAGCATTAGCGCCGTAATGCCTCCAGGACATTACGACTCGGCAAACCATTGACCTGGAGCCCCGCCTGGATTTCGAATTGGCGAATTGCAGCTCTGGAACCACGACCGAGAAAACCATCCAGTTCTCCCTCATACAGCCCTTTCTCACGTAACAGGCGCTGAATCTCAAGCCGCTCTTCAACAGTGAGATCATTCTTCATACGGGGCCATTCCTTCGACATCCCACCATAGCCTGCAATATTGTCTGCCAGGAGTCCCACCGCCAGCGCGTAACTGTCTGAGTTGTTATACCGTTTAATTACATAAAAGTTTTTGATCATGAGAAAACCTGGACCATTTTCTCCGGCAAATATTTTTAAAACTCCACTATCTCCCGGCCGGGGGAACTGTTTTCCAGCCGGTCGAACTACTCCAAGTTCAGCCCATTCGGCCAAAGTTTTTGTCTGATCGGCATACTGGCCTATACCTTTTGGTAAGATGACCTCATACCCCCAGGTCTTTCCTGCACGCCAGCCATTTTTGGCAAGCAGATTGGCTGCTGTTCCTAATGCGTCCGGCACAGAATTCCAAATATCTCTTTTTCCATTGCCGTCGATATCGACCGCATAGGACTCATAGCTGGTCGGAATAAATTGGGTATGTCCCATGGCCCCGGCCCATGATCCGAGCATACCATCACGATCAATGTCACCGGCTTGCAGTATTTTCAAGGCTGTAATCAATTGAGACTGAGCGAACCCGCTCCTTCTCTCATCCCCCCAGGCCAGCGTTGCCAATGCCTGAGGAATATAGTGAAGAATTTCTTTCCGTTGTAGTACAGCCCCGTAGTTCGACTCCATAGACCAGATAGCCAGCAGCACATAACGGCTAATGCCAAATTGCCGCTCTAAAAGAGCAAAGGTGGCCATATGCTCTTCAGCCAGACTGCGACCTCGTTCAATCACGGCTGGAGTTATCCTCCTGTCGAGATACTGCCAGACTTCCTGGACAAACTCCGGCTGATACGCCGCTCTCTCGAGAACCTTCATGTCGGGTTCATCGATACTCTCAAAGGCCAGGTTCCAGGTTGCTTCATCCACACCCTGGCCAATGGCTTCTGTTTTAAAGCCGGCAAGCCAGGACTGGAAGTTTTCCATAGTCTGGTTGTTGTCGTCGGCAGCAACCGCATTAACAGTCAAGCCAACAGTATATAGCAGTGCCAAAAGCACATATCGAAGTCGTTGCATATTCATTTTCCCCTTAACTACGTCTTCTGGTCAGTATCCAACCGCTTCCCTGACAGGCAACGCAGTCTATAGATACAGACTCCTTGCCAGTCCCGTCGCAAGCGGTACACTCTTTCCAGTTAATCGGGTCCGAAGTATCGACAAATATTCCCTTGCAGACATTTTGCCCACGGATTCGTCCACAGGACGTTCCTACATCTTCTGAATGGAAAGAATAACGAATACAATCTGTACAAACTGCGGAAGGTCGTTTGTCGAATCCTGTCATTTTTATCTCATTAATATCTGCATACAGGGCGCCGGGCTACAATGGCCACGAGGAAAACTCCGTCTTTTCCGACGCGACTGATTCGTTCCGGCATTTGCCAACCTCTGCCTAAAGGAACGTTACGATATTACTCCAATCCCTTTTTTCCTGGTTGAGAAAACTCAACAGCAGTTCTTCACTGGCCAGACAATCAACCAATCTGTTTTCGGCACCCTCATCCTGGAGGAGAAGTACCAGATCATAAAAAAGTTGCGACCTGTCCAGGCAACGTTCAGCCAGCGCACGACGCTGCGGATCGCTGTCATTAATCCCCTGTTCGAGTGTCCGCTGCATTTGTTGAATGACCTCAATCGGCCGCTCCGCTGTTTTCAGGAGCTCAGCCGCCACCAGCGGAGAGTCGGCCAAAGCCTCACGTTCCGCCAGGGCCACCGATTCAACAGCAGCACCTGCGCTCAGGTCCTCACCGCCGGCCAGGAGCCGTACCAGATAACACCTGCCTTTGGTATCCCGGGCTCCAAAAGATATGATTTTTCTGATGACCCCCGCGGGGATATCCTCCACGTTCGCCAGCAGCCTCAGCAAACCATAATCTTTATCGTCTGCCAGATAATCCGGTAACATGGAGCTACTGATTGCTGTTGTGGCCAGCCAACGGTTTTTCTCAACCAAGGTGCACAAATCTTGCCAGGCTTTGGTGTCAGCCAGGGCAAAGACCTGTTTCCAGTATTTATTTTTCATCCCGCTCTGGGATACTTTTTTCTTACCCGATGTCTTTCTTGTATTACTCATATTTGTATCACTTCATGACGTATCTGAAAGTGCCCGAACAGGCACGATTTGCTTTTTGACTCGACTTCAAAAAGAACCCGGGTGGAACCTCTGTGCTCCTTTGTTGCAGCGCCTGAAGCTCAACCCATTACACCCATACGTATTACCATTGGTCGGTAAAAATAACCACCAATCATCATCTTACTTCTGTATTTAAACCCACCATCAACCGCTTAGAGGATCGATGCAACAATGAGTTATTTATTGTTTATGCACACTATATTATTGCCTTTACACAGCTAAAGGAGTACCTCTACTCATATGATTTTATGCATCATTCATCCAACACTAACGCATACATCAAGGAGGGTAAACAATGGCTAATTTTCTGTTTGTTCTGCGCCACAATGACAATGAAAAAGCGACCCGTTGCTTTCAATTCGCAAAGATCGCTCACTCCAAGGGGCATCTGGTAAATCTGTTTTTTATCGATAGCGGTGTCGACTGGGCGGTAAAAACCAGAGACGGAAATGAAAGAACCATCACTGGTGACTGCGTCAACGATTACCTTCCCTATCTTGTCGAAAACGAAGTCCAGGTCGGGGTATGTACCCCATGCGCCAAAAACCGTAACCTGGACGAAGCACAATTTCACTCCAATATGGCACTTGACGGCGGCCCTCACCTCATTGATATGGCAGCCGAATCTCAGGTATTCAACTTTTAACATTCCCTGTTTTCCTGCGCTCTGTCTGCATTATGAGCGCAGGAACCTGTTTTCCCTAGCACTTTCCTTCATTTTCCATCTTGCACAATCTGAGAGCCCACAATATAGTGGCGCGTGGACAAGACCCTATACCCACATACATTTATACCCATAAACGTATGTACGTTTTTGCGCACCAGTGCTGCATTAACATCACTCATCAATTCTGACCCAAAACTATAGTATGGCAATTTTTTCTTTCGTGCAGACCAAGGGTGGAACAGGTAAAACCACACTCTCTCTGGGTGTAGCCTGTTCCAGGGCTTTCAAAAAAGAGTTCGGCCAGGTTGCCCTCGTAGAACTCGACACTCAGGGGACTCTGGCAGACTGGATAGGCGAACGCATCGCGAATAAGCGTAAGATGAAAAACCTCTCCTACTTCCAGCTGGCCGGGCTTGATCTTGATGCCCTGACAAACAAGCTGCAGAAAATTATCGAAGAGCATGAAGCGGTTATTCTCGATGTACCTGGTGAATCAATCGGCGGGTTTGCCACCAAGCTCGCACTCAACCTCTCTGATCTGGTGCTGGTGCCAATGCGAACCTCCACCAACGATGAAGCAAGCTTCGGTAGAAATCTCTGGCCTGTGATCCAGGAAGGGTTGCAGATCAACAGAGCTGACTTTGCAATAATACCAACATTTGTGCACCCCCAATCTAACGTTGATAATGTGCGGAGCTATTTTGTCAGTATCATGCCAGACCAGGTTTCATGTCTGAAATCAGTTCTCCCAAGCAGGTCGACCTTTGAGAATTTCAACAGGGACGGCATGACACTTGAAGAGTATTGCAGCAGCGTCAGGAAAAACAATCGGCAGTTCAAACAGGCCCAAAACGCAGCCAAAGACATAGAAAAAATTGCCCTAGAAATCATAGCCCACAACCAGGGAGCATAGTACATGGCGTTACCTAAAAGTGCCAAAAGGATCGTTCCGGATATCAGCAGTGCCGTGCAACGCGCGGCAGGCTCGGGGAACAGTCCCCCAAAGGGTGTGAAACAAGACAATACGGATACTCCAAACCGGGGCGGCCGCCCCAGTCCCCGGGCCGGCAACTCTGTACGCCAAACACTTCTGTTAACTGAAGATACAGCAGAAAGGCTAACCATGGCCTACGCCGGTGAGCAGAACAAGCGTAGAAAACTTGGTCAGAAGCTGGACAAATCGTTTTTCATTGAAGAGATGGTTGTAGCCTGGCTTGATAAAAACAATTATTAACGCCATTCTGTTATCTCAAGTGCTACAATTCATACCAGCCATTCAGCCGATATCCGTTTTATGCATATATTGGCTGGATGGTTCTCTGACCATGCTTCATGCAATTTCTCTTGGCTATAGCTCGCCGCCTTATAGTATGCTATCTGGAGTTGATGCGGTCAGCCTGATTTGACCGTGATCATTCCATGATTCAACCGGCTAACACCCGGCAGGGCATAAATCCGCACACCGTAAACAGCCATATCGCTCAACCGAAAGTTTGGGACCCGAAACTGCCAGACCTGATGATACATTCAGGTTAGTATCGAGTTTTCCTTTCACTCGCCCCCTACCGAGGCCCACAGCTTCACATTGCCCAGCCTCGGTTCAAGCACAATGTTGTTGTCAACCGGAGGTATTCCAATGACAGTTATCCAGCACGATTTTCGTAAAAAAACTGAACAGGATGTCTCCAGTGACACTCCCAAAGTCATCCCGGGTTACAGACTCAAACTGGAGTTAGGCTTTTCGTCTCCACCTGTCTGGCGGGAATTGGATCTCTGCGGCTCATTATCTCTCGGTGACTTGAGCAAAATAATACAGATCTGTTTCGGCTGGAACAATGAACCGGGCCATCTTTTTCTTGTTGGGAAAATATTTTACGGGCCCCGAACTGCCAATGGCAGGCAAGATATTGGTGACGAAGCCAAGACCAAACTCTATCAACTTGAAGATGTGATGCCTTTCATTTTCACCTATCTGCACGATCACGGCGGGGGCTGGGAATGCGAGATCACCCTGCAGGAAATATTTACCGAAGGTGTTAACTCACGCCAACCGGTGCTGCATGATAGCGATCGTGCCAACCCACCTCTGGGCATAGATGATATTCATGAGTATATTGAACTACTCAGACAAATTGAACTCGAACCTGCTAACCGTAGACCCTTGTTAGCCCGGCACGATATACAGCCCGATTTTGATCCGGCTCATTGCGACAATGACGCGATAAATACGCTGCTGGCGTCATTCAACCCATGAGCGGTACCTATGCTCATGGCAAACCAGCGACACCGAAAACTTTAACTTTTGAGAATCGAATGCACTACCTGAATCCGATCCAGATCGAAACAACTCCCACGCCTGACAGCGCTGTCATCCTGCTGCATGGTCTTGGGGCTGATGGCAATGATTTCGCACCCATTATTCCCGAATTGCAATTACCTGACGACATCGGAATCCGCTTCATCTTCCCTCACGCTCCAAGTATGCCGGTGACTATAAATGGCGGATTTGTCATGCCTGCCTGGTACGACATTCTGGAAATGAACATTGACCGCAAGGTGGATCATAAACAATTAATGGCCTCTGCCGGTTATATCGACGACCTTATTGAAGAACAGGTTAAGACAGGTATCCAGAGTGAAAGAATCATCCTTGCCGGTTTTTCCCAGGGAGGGGCTGTAGCATACCAATGCTGCCTTTCATCCAAACGCTCTCTTGGCGGACTGCTTGCGATGTCCACGTACTTCGCCACCAGTGATGACATTCAACTGAGTGAGGCGAATAGAAACATCCCAATAGAAATACATCACGGCACACATGACCCGGTAGTCCCCGAGGCCCTGGGTAAAAAGGCACATACCCTGCTCCAACAAAAAGGGTATGCTGCAAACTATCGCAGCTATCCCATGGAACACAGCCTGTGCCTCGAACAAATACAGGACATTTCTGCCTGGCTGCAGCAAACTCTGAAGAAATAATCCACCACAGGGATTACCTGTTAGCTTGCCGCCTCCGGCAATTATGATATCTTTAAAAACAGTACAGGAACCAGCCCGGAACTCTCATCAGGACAGGGGGACATTATGGCAAAATCGGGCTGGGACCAGTCGGGAGTTCGACGAACGGATTGATACTACTTTAATTTTCGATCTTCCAACTGGCAAAATTGTATAGGGCTCTTCCCATTCCCGTTATGATGACTGCCAAATTTGCCCCTATTCCTCACCAGTTCTTGCTGAGTTTCAAGGGTAATGAACATTTTAAACAGCATAACTACCGCAACCTGTAAGCGGCTATTCTGCTTATTTTGTGACGTTATAGCGGCAGGTAATTAATTCCAGCATAGACCAAAACAGCTATGAGCAAAGCTATCAGATAGACCTGATACGTGAAGAGACTTGTAAAGAATGAACGGATCAATAAATCCATCTTGTTTTCAATAGTGGCAGTCCCCTGTTTAACTTTCAATTCATTGCGGGTTAGCTGCCCCCATGCCTTTTTTTTATAAAAAATTGGTGTAAAGCCGGCAAGCAAAGCATAACCAACCGCAACACCAAAAAATGAGTACAGAAACACCTCTAGAAAATTCAACTCCATAGAGTAGCTCCTCCTTTTTTATAGAACATAAAAAGACATCTTTGAGATTGGTTAAAAGTTCTGAAATGACCAATCATATTGAGAATAGGTTCTAAAACGCGAAATCAACCGCTACACACTTTTCTCTAACTTACAATTCCATTCATACCATGTATTTGAGTTGTTGAAAATTGAATTCAATCAAGGCAGAAACAGTTCATCCGAAACGTAAAACAGAGACAAAGAAGCCTATATGAAGTATAGGATTTTAGTAGAATTATTAAAATAACGCAGCTTCCATTCCGCATCCGTCCACGAGGAGGCATTTCTTATGATTACACCAAACTGCCGACCACTTCTTATTGGCAGCCTACCAATTACCAATCATCAGCAAGCCGCTGACATTATACTTCGTTACACACCGGAAATACCTCTTTGGCCACAACTGCCGAAGAATCCTCGCGAGGGTATGGTCCGACAATTTCTCACAGGATTTCCAGGACTGATAGACAGCAATAAAGGCTTCTGGATAGACACCGAGGCAGAGGACTTCGCTGTTTCCATGACAGCCTTTTATGAAGAATATATGGCTGTGGAAGCAAACCACGATCTGCTGAAAGATTCTCGTTTTAGACTGGCAGCAGATAGCGCATCGGGATTTTCTGTCTTACTGGATACCCTTCACTTGCGCAAGCACGATTCGTACACGGTTAAAGGACAGGTTACCGGGCCGATAACCACTGGCATTGGCGCTAAAACCGGACAAGGAGAATCTATTTTTTATGATGACAACCTCAGGGACATGCTGGTCAAACATCTCACGATGAAAGGATGCTGGCAAACCAGGCAAATCCAACAGCGAGCCAAGATAAAAACTCCGATCATTTTTATTGATGAACCTGCAATGGTAAGTTTCGGCTCGAGCGCCTTTGTTGGTATTACCAGAGAATTGGTTACCGAATCTATGACAGAAATTATTTCCGGCATAAGGGCAACCGGCGCCCTGGTTGGTGTCCACATCTGTGCTAATGGTGACTGGGCTCCTGTTCTGCAATCAAAGGCAGATATTATTAGTTTCGATGCGTATAGTTATTTTGAAAATTTGCTTCTCTTTAAAGAGGAGCTTACCAGTTTCCTCCAAAGAGGCGGTATTCTTGCCTGGGGAATTGTTCCGACCGGCGATCCTGAAATCATATCCAAAGAAACTGTTACATCACTGCTCGACAAATTTAAAACCCAACTCAACCAACTTACCGCCTTAGGATTTGTAAAGGAGAGTCTCCTTCAACGGGTCTTCATAACTCCTTCTTGTGGAACCGGCTCACTGCCTTTGAATACAGCTCTGGATGTTCTTGAAATGAACAGCACACTCTCTTATGAGATACAGAAGAAGTTCATGACTCCATGAATGAGAATTGCTGTATTCTCTCAAATCGAACCTTTCGGGTGGGAATCAGGGATAACCTCACGTCATATATAAAAGTCGTATTTCATTCACTTAGCTGCCAAGCATTATTTTCGATATCCATGAGATAACCCGGCATGCGAACCAGCGTGGACTGCGCAGAAGGACCTTGCCCGCTCAGCTTTCTGACCTTTAAGACTATTATGTATTTCATTTTCACTGCTGCCCTCTGCCTAAAGGTTATATTCCCCGTCAGTGATGTGAATTCACTAGTGTAACTCCATAAATTGCCCTACTCAGGATATCATATTGAATAAGAATCTATACATCAGGAATATTTTCAAGCAGACCAGGTAATCCTATTCGTGGTCCTTCCCCTAAAAACACTCATTTTTATATAGTATCGACCGACATAAGTTGTAATCCAGCGCTTCGTTGCATGGAGAATTCCAAGCACAAAAGCCCAAAACCAGCAAATCTTATATACTGTTTTATTACAGATTTTTAAGAAACATATATGAATCACTAGCCTTCCTTTTGCCTGCCAACGCACTTGGCCCGGCAGCCCCTATATCGCGCAACTACCTCTAAATATATAAAAAACATATTTCCTGTCTTTAATAAAGGTTCAAAAGTACATTGTAATTGTAATCTCTTCGAATCACTTTTTTAAAATATAGACACGTTTACAGTAATATTTTCCTTGAAAATTTCTTGCATAGTTGAAAAACTATATTATCATTAAGAAATATTTCAGGCCCGATTCATACACAACATTTTATAAGGATATATCATGGAAGAATTCATCAAAGTTATAACCCACGCACGTCGTTTCAAAAGTGCAACCAAAGAAATGACAATCGAGCAACTTGAAGAAATTAAAGCCAAGCTTGATAAGATCATCGAAGACAGATTGGAGCAGGAAGAAGAGTTTAAACGTGCTGATGCAGAGCGTCTTGAAAAAATTGCGAAATATCGGGAGATGATGGCAGCCGATGGCATTAAATTAGATGATCTGGTAACCGACGCACCAGTCAAGAAAGGTAAAAGAGCACCAAGACCACCTAAATACGAGATCATGAATGAAGCAGGTGAGCGTATTACCTGGACAGGTCAAGGTCGCATGCCAAATGTCTTTAAAGCACGCGTAGACGCAGGTGAGTCCCTGGAGAACTTCCTGATCAAATAAGGATGTTCCTGACCTAGGTACTGTTGGTCACAGACACAAAGCCGTTCCCTCTATCATCTGAGTCATTCGTGATAGAGGCTGAATGGCTTTATTTTTTTTAAAGCAACACCGTATTTCATAAACAGCACCAGCAGTTACGTCAGCAAAAGACGCGGAAAAAAACACCTTCAAATAATAAGATTGATAACAACTCATCTCAATTACGCACCTGCATATCTCCACGAAAACAGTTTCACATTGCGACTTCCCATTCCCGTAACTTTCTCCGACTCTCCCTCCAATCTGGCAGAAACGCTTCAACCAATCCCCAGAATCGGGCATTGTGTTTCCGCTCATGCAGATGCACAAGTTCATGGACCACAACATATTCAAGACATTCAGGCGGCAACTTGGCAAGTTCCAGATTTAGCCAGATCCTTCGCTTGACGATGTTACAACTCCCCCACCGCGTCTTCATACGGCGTATTCTCCACTCATTGAGTTCAACCCCAATAACCGGCAACCAACTCTTAAGCAATTCAGGTATTTTCAACTTAAGCTGATACCGATACCAGCCATTGACGAGATTCTCCAACTCACTAACCGATAACACATTCTTTGATTGAACAATGATTTTGCCATCAGCATGGAAATTCAGACTATCTTTTCCTGCGTTATAGCGTACTTCGACAGGATATTTACATCCCTTAAAGAATATTTCGGTATCGGTATTCTTTTTTGTTTTATTTTCGGCTACTTCACGTTGTAACAAGGACTGTTTTTCACATATCCATTGATATTTTGCTCGAATGAGTTCAATTATTGTGTAATCAGATACCCCCACTGGTGCGGACACAACAACATTGCCCGCTGGTGATTTGATCCGAAGATTAATGTTTTTAATCTTTTTCCAGAAAACCTCCACCTGGATATTATCGACTTTAATAGTCTTGCTTTTCACAACTCGAGGCCTTCTCACGTATCTCACTTTAAAAAAATTATTGGATTTTCACTGTTATGCGGCAAAGACATTGTAGGTGCAATCCAATTAAAACCAATAATCTGTACCACATCCTTTTGACGCCCTTCAACAATTGCCGAACCCCTTCAACGAACTACACAAAACTCGACACAATACCCCTTTAGTTTCCCACACAGTGCTCATACCCCAGCCATTGTCTTCAAGCTTTTCAAACCATATTGAACACTGGTTTCACATCATTTCAAGCAATGTTCGACGGAATAATTCTTACAACTTTACAGGAAACGACACTCCCAAAACACAAAAAAGCCCAGCTTGAAAACAAGCCGGGCAAAGTCAACTCAGACGAAGCTACCCTCCTCATGGGTGAAAGAACCACAATACTCAACAATTTTGATCCGATCTACCTCGTATTAAATTAAACCTTTCCAACTATAAAATTGTATCTAATTACCACAAAACTTCAGTTTAAGAATTGTGAGGAGGGGGGAGGAGGGAAACTACATCATAAACGGCTCTAATTTATTACAATGCATTTTTTGATTTAATATCAGGAAAATAAGTTAATAAGGGTATTGGTTCAGCATACACCGCTTAGACGCCTGACTCCTGGTCACTCCCTGCTTGAGCCTCGGCGGTCATCAAAATGAATCTTAACATGGCAGATTACGAAGGCTTATAACCACAAAGGTCGAAGCTGAGATCGCTTGAACTGATGAGACGCTGGGGAGGGGCAGATAGCCTGTGTATTATACCATAGAAGAACTGTGTGGCAATTTTACCAGTATACCATCGTTCTCAGTCTGCACCTTCGCACTGACTTCCGCGATAATCAAGGCCAGGGATCTATCTTCAGGCAGCTTTGAAAAGTTTGCCCCCTGTTGTGCAGTTACCTGGAATCGTAAAACCGCAACTTCTTCTTCATCCTCAGAGCGATACACCTCGCACTTCACGACACTACCAGCACCAGCTTCCTGGTATAGATGCCTTAAACAGAGATAGATGAGAGTATACACCATCTGCGGTTTTGTGGTTATAATCACTGGGTCCACGCTTTCCAGGCCCACAGAAATCTCCGAGGAGTCCGCTTTACGGCCCGTCAGGGTTATCATTACCTGCAGAGATTCAACGAGGTCTATCGCTGCCACAGGCTCATCACCGCTATGGGCGAACCTGTTCAGCTTTTTCATCAGGTTATTGGTTCTTCGCACTTGAGAAGCTATTGAAGTTACAGATCGTTTAACCCGCTCGGCAGGTAATTCACCGTCCTCTCCGACCATCAATACCAGATCATCCAGATAGCCTGCATTCTCGTTGATCACAGCTAATGAATTATTCACCTCGTGAGTAACCATTGCCGATACCTCAGCAACCACATCAAGGCAGACTTTCTCTGCAGTATATATTCCACTCATGCTTTCTACACCCATGTTATTGAACCAGCATTTGATCGATATCCAATCTGCCAGGAAGCTGTAATTGCCAGATCATCCCTGCCGGTGAGCATCCCGAACCACTTCAATCAACTTATTCAGGTCAACCGGTTTCATAAGATAATCAAAAGCACCCAGCTCCATCCCTTCTCTTCCAGCTTCGAAAGAACCATGCCCTGTAAGAATTATCACCTTGAGGTCAGAATATTTTTTGCGTAGTTGAGCCAGTACTTCCAATCCATCCAGATCCGGCATTTTCAAGTCGAGCACCATCACATCCGGCATTGCCTCCTCAACTGCTGCAATGGCCTCTGTCCCACTCGCAACGGTAGTAACGTCGAAGTTCCTTAGCTCCAGTCGAGCTAACAGAGTTGCAGCAAACTCTTGTTCATCATCAGCAATAAGAAGTTTGATTTTAGGGGGCTCAGCCTCATTCAATCCTGATTCAGACATTTTGTGTTTATCATCACTTGTAGAGTTCATCCGCACCTTCATACTGATTCATTATTAATTGGTAAAGTAATTGTGAATGCTGTCCCTTTTCCAACCTGGGATCTTACGGTGATATCGCCACCTAGCTTCTTCACCAGACCATAGGTGATTGAGAGACCGAGGCCAGTACCTTTGCCTTGTTCTTTCGTGGTAAAAAACGGCTCGAAGATATGTGCAGCAACCTCCTCCGACATGCCCGCCCCATCATCCTGTATAACTACCCGAATATCTCCGGCTACCACATAACTGTTAATGGAGACAAGGCCATCTTCACCGATGGCATCAATGGCATTGTTAATGATATTCAGGAAAATCTGCTGTAACTGAAACTTGTCACTCCTGAGCAAGGGAAGATCTTCATTTTTTTGCAGATCGACAGTTATTCTCTTTTTCACCATTGAGTTTTCAAGAAATTGCAGAACCTCGGTCAGCACGTCACAGACCTGAAGAGTCTCCAGCCTGTTATCACCCCGGCGAGCGAAACCAAGCAAGCGATGGGTAATAGTTTTACAGCGCCCTACACTGGTATTGATACCTTCAAGATTTTTCAGGATCACACCCTTATACTGAAAATCTTCCCCCATAAGCAGCAGGTCTTCAATCAACCCGGACTTTTGATCGATTATAGCAAGCGGGTTATTTATCTCATGGCCGACACCGGCAGCCAGACGACCGATTGAGGCAAGCTTATTGGTGTGTTCGGCCTCTTTCAGCATCGTCAGCTGTAACTCATCTGTTTTCTTTATCATATCAGTCAGTTTTTCAACCAGCACAACGACCACCAGAATACCGGCCAGCATACAACTGAAAACAATGAGAAACAGTTTCTTTCTGAAATCCTGCCACTCTTCCTGCTGCAAATAGTGCTTTTTGAGAATGACCACAGACCAAGGCGTATCTTCAATGATGCCGATAGCCTCAAAGACATTTGCACCATCATCTAAAATGCCGGAGCGAATTCCCGCAGGTATTTCCTGACTGAAACGGGACAGGGTTTCACCATAGAACCTGGAAGAGGTCTGGAGAACTCCTTCATCGTCCACCAGAAACACATCATCGGTAGCTGCGGTCTTTATAGTGTCTATGAATTTTTGCAGAGTCGATGAGTCGATGGTCGCTCGCAACACCCAGACCTGTCTGGTAACCGGGTCGATGGCACTTACTGCCACTGCAAAATGAGCGGCTTTGCGAAAACCTGTGGTTACCCGACTAATATGAACACCGCCATCAGCGATATCCCTGAACCACTTTTCATTGTGATAATCAGTGCCAGTCAATCCGTACGGACCGCTATAGGCTTGCTGGATTCCGTTGGCGTCGATTACCCCCAGATCTGCAAAAAAGCCGTAGTGGTACTGCATCCTCGATAGCAGTTCCTCCAGGTTTTGCTGATCAAGCAGCTCACCATAGCGATCCCCCTTTGTTGTAAACTGGATAGCGGACTTGAGACTATCCACCATATGCTCTATAGAGTTCGTCGCACCGTCAAGTTGCCACTCAAGTTGTTCACGCTCCGAGTTCTGTAGCAGGTCTTTATAGTAATAATAACTGAGGCCTGCCACCATCAATAACGGTACCATGGCAATGCCCAGCATCGCTGCCATAAGGAGCGATTTCAGCTGCCGGTAATTTCTCTCTTTGGTCCCGAGATCCACCGGGCCCCGCATTGAATCTGGAATGAAGGCATCCAGCTTGCCTAAAATCTTCCGTATGCTCATAGGATTCCAAGAGCATCACTTTGATCGAGCACAATGTCACCTTGGCCAAGTGTCCCATCAAGCAGAAGTTGAAATGCATCCTCCCATCTTGCGATGACACCATCTTTTACCACAATTTTTTTCCAGACAAGGAAATTATAATGAATCTCCTCTATTCCTCCGCAGATGACATCGCTGATATGCTCTTCGATTATCATGTGGCAAAGTTCCTCATCTGAAGGCTTTTCCATAATAATAGTCTTGGGCTCACCAACAACTTTTCCATCTTCAAATCTTGCCACATACACCTCAGTGGCAAGATCAAACCGCGGGGCAACATAATCGCCCTGGATCGGCATCAATAGTTTTCGCATACCAGTTCAACCCGAAATTTTAATTACTGTGCTCCGGGAGGCTGTCAAAATGAACATTTTTCCCAACCCGGTATTATCGAGAGATAGGCTACTGATCACAACAAGAAACATATGACTTCAATCTTTTCCTCTCGACACCTTGATTGTAAAAACTCGCAGTACTCAGACAACCCCTAAAGCAAACCGTATTTTTTCATCTTTCTCCACAACTTCATACGGCCCCACCCCAGTTGCTCAGATGTCGTCGTGCGATTCCCACCATTGGTAAGCAGAGCGTCAACAATCATCTGCCTTTCGATATCGCCCCAACTCTCATTGCCATTGCCACTGCTGCCATCCGTTATACCGATCGCGGGTTCCAACGCAACTGCGGCCTTAACCTGGGCCTTGGAATCGGGCACACTTTCCGGCTCTGTTGTAACCATTTCAGACACAATCAGCTGTTTATCGAAAATGTAGGGCGGGAGATTCTGGTCACTAATCTTTTTGCGTTTACAAACATTTACCGCATATTCTACTATATTTCTTAACTCCCTGACATTGCCGGGGAAAGCATAGGCAGAGAGGATCTGGCTTGCCAATGGCGTAAAACCAACAATGTTTTTACCAAGGGCTTTATTGAATTTCTGCAGAAAATGATCCAGAAGATAACGGATATCAGATTGACGCTCCCGGAGTGAAGGCAAATGGACGTGGAGGACATTAAGCCGGTAAAACAGGTCTTCTCTGAATTCATTTCGTTTCACCTGTTCCCTCAGCGGTCGATGAGTAGCCGCAATTATACGGACGTCAACCTCCACACTCTGCTCACCACCTACCGGTATAAACCTGCTATCATCCAGTACTGACAGCAGTTTCACCTGCAACGGCAGTGGCATATCACCAATTTCGGTCAGAAACAGAGTACCACGATCAGCAAGCTTGAACATTCCCTGCTTATTCCTGGTCGCACCAGTAAAAGCGCCCTTCACGTGACCAAAGAGTTCTGACTCGAGCAAATCGGTCGGTAGCGCACCGCAATTCACTTTAATGAATGGATACCTTGCCCTGCTCGATTCTGCATGGATAAGCTCTGCTATCTTATCCTTGCCGGTTCCTGTCTCACCGGTAATCAAAACAGAAGCATCTGTCTGCGACATGAGTGGAATCATGTCGAATACTTTCTGCATCTGAGGACTGTGCCCTATCAATTCCTGAGATGCGTAATTGTTTTCGACAGCATCGCCCTCACTGGCTCTGCCGGTGGTATCCTCGACAATTACCAGCAGACCGAGACTCTGCTGTGCATCTTTTATACGGGAAATATGATAAAGCGTGGGAATCTTTCGCCGAAAGCGATTGAGGATGTCACCGGTCACCGACATCGGTTCACCGGTTTGCAGGACTTTGTTGTAATTCTGGCCCCTGGTATTACCGGTATTGCTGCGCACCACCAGCTCGCCATGTACCCCGCGTACGTTTTCAATGGCGTACCCTGTTATGGCCTGCATAAGCCGGTTCATGGCCTGAATACGTGACCTGTCATTCAGGATCATTGCAGGATACGGGACACCTTCCAGCATTGTCAGGTAGTCAGGAGTAAAGAGCACAGCCATTTATACAGCTCCTTAATTATACAAAAGCCGGATGCACCTCTGACAGGAAGTGCATCCGGCTCTATTTACCAGGATTTGCTCTTGAGGATCTTTTCTATTTCCTCTTGAGATTTTTTTTGCAGGATGAGTACCCGCTTTTCTTTCGCGTCTTGGATTTTCTCCATTAGCTCACGAATATCAACTGGTTTTTCAAGAAAATCCTCTGCTCCGAGCTTCATAGCCTCCACGCCAGCCTTGATGCTGCCGTGTCCGGTGAGGATGATTATCTCGGCATCGGGATGTTTTTCCTTTATTTTTTGTAATGTTTCAAGACCACCCATACCAGGCATAGCCATGTCGAGTATTATTGCGTCAAAATCTTTCTGGTCGACAATTGCAACTGCCTCTTCACCTCTTGTCGCCGTGCTTACTTTAAGATCCCGCGCTTCAAGTCTATTGGCAAGAACTGAGAGAAATTCCTCTTCATCATCCACCAGCAGCACTCGTGTATTCAGTGTATGCTCCATTTGGTTCTCCTCTTCAAACTCATCACGCTATGCCACAGCCTGCATCCTCTCTGCCATGACTTTCTCGTTTGCAGCCTTTATATTAGCTGACAGCTCCCCTATATCAACCGGCTTATTCATGTAAGCGAACGCGCCAAGTTGCATGCAATCCATCATATCCTGGTGGGTTCCGTGACCTGTAAGGATAATAACCTCTACTTCAGGGGCCATCTCTTTGGCGCGACGCAGCACTTCAATTCCATAGATACCAGGCATTTTCAGATCCAGCACCATAACATCCGGGCGATCTTCGGCGATAACATTCAAGGCCTCTTCGCCATTGAATACGCCATACGTACCTACATCCCTGCTGATCAATCGTTCGGAAACAGTCTGAACAAACTCTTTTTCATCATCGACAAACAATACTTTTGATGGCAAATCGAATTTCTGCCGTCTGTAAATAGAATCATTGTACTCAGGAGACTTCTCAACCACTACCTCTTTAACCGCATCAACCTGATTTGTAACGATTGTTTTCAACTCATTAACCAGCTTGGTGAAATTGAGCACCGATTTTTCAACCTTCAGCTTCACCAATCCGTCTTTAACAAAGACCTTCACCTTGTGACCACTATTTAAAAGCGCGAAGTTCACCCTGCATTCGTGCAACAGATCCTCTGCTTCGAGTTGCGACTCGCTGGTCCGTAACACTGAGGTTTTGTGGAAGTACTGGGATACTACAGAGACAATTTCTTCTCTCGACTTTCCTTCAAGAGGCACAACCAGATCATACAGTGAAGCATCATACGCCTCTTTCTTGAAAAGGAAATCCGCAAGGTAGTACACTTTGAGATCGTCGTTGCGAATATTTTTTTGAGCCTCTTTCTCAGAAACCTTACCCTCAACTATCGCATTATCAATTCTCGACTGCTTGGTGTCGGCCAGAAGTACCTTGAGCACATGAGAGATTTGATCTGATATCAAGAAAGAAATTGAACCTGAAAAAAGAAATTCTTCTTTGCTAACCAGTTTTTCTCCGAGAACTGACTTAAGCTGATTGACCAACTTCTCCCTTTCAAGAGTAAACTGATTAAACACTGAAGTCTTGCCATAGAGCGCCTGCTCAAGTTTATCAATACTGGTTCCGTACCTTCTGGACGTATCGGCAAAAAGATCATTATCTTTGTAAAGCGTTAGATCGAGTGATTCGGCAATATCTTTGACGACATCACTCGCCGGTATAGATGTGCATGGGTAAATAGCTATTGATGACATAGAGAACCTCTCTTTTGTTTTATAATACGTCTAGTGGACAGATACATTGTTTAACCATAGCTAATTCACCATATGCATTCTCCGTGCCAGATACACCAAACCACATCAACCGCTCTTTAAGAGCTTGAACTAACCCATGATTCTACAACACTTAACTTCTGCAAACACCCGGCTGCAAAACGCTATCTCTCGTCCCCACCACCTTCAGATACAACCTTAATCATCTGGAAAGATATTAATTATCTTTTTATTACACACTCCCACGAACTCGTCTGCCTCTTCAACAGTTCCTCTCTCAAAAAATACAGAACTCTTCTTTGGCTTACCCAGGGTACAACCAGGTTTGATTCCCCTGACGCACTTCTCACACAACAAAATAATACACTTTGTAACGACATGCTACATTGTGTATTAAAATGTTTCAATTTGCCACTTTTCTTTTCCAGAGAAGCACGCCTACCAGAAATCCAGCCACCCGGATAGTGGCCACATCAGCTTGTTTTCATTATCTTTATTTGATTTGTTAGTGACATGGCATGCTGGTTGCTACAAGTGAGCCGTATCCGGTAAAGAGCAACACAGCGATACCGTATAGATATAAATATTGGATTACTCCTTTTTCAAATAAAAGCGATTGAGGGAAGGTATGACGGACAAAACTACAGCACGTGTTCTTTTGGTTGATGACGAAGTGAACTTCGTAAAAGCGCTCTCTGCACGATTAAAGATGAGGGATCTGCGTGTCAATACTTCTACAACAAGAGAAGACGCTTTCAGCAAGGTTGAAAGACAGGAATACGATGCCATAGTAATGGACATCTCTTCTCCGGATAGCATTACCAGTCTTGAGACCACGAGAAGATTGAAAAAAATCGATCCAACCATACCGATAATCGCTCTCACTCCCTATGGTTGCATCGAGATTTCTGCGAAAGCTCTCAAGGTTGGCGTCTCCGATTTTCTCCAGAAACCTGTTCAGGTCGGTAAACTCGTGCAGAAAATTGCTGCAGCGACACTTCACCGAAGAAAAACAGGCAAAAGGAAGAGTTCGAGTCCAGTTCTTCCTCAGATTATGCCAAGTTTTAGTTAAAGCTTTATAGAACTATTCAAACAGGGAGCTGCATTTTGAAGATAGATATCTCAATTGTCAGGGAAATATCAATCCCCTTAGGGACCTACCCATATATAGAAAAAGGGGAGTCGTTGAGCAAAGGTATCGATCTGCTCACTGGGAATCGATCTGAAACAGGCTGTCGCATACATTTCGACAGCCTGTTAGTAGTAAACGAAGCGGGTGAATATATTGGCCAGTTTGAACTTCGGTCAATATTAAAGAATTTTTTTGGCCCTGCTATAGAACCCCTCGCTTCACATTTTCCACTCAAAGACAGAGACTCCTACGCAGACACCATTGTAGCCATAGATGATTGGTTCAAAAGTGAATGTCAGCGTAAATCAACCACCACCATTGGAGAATATCTGTCTGTCCCGCAAACCCTGCCATCCGTGACGCCTTCATGCCACGTGCTTGAAGCGCTGGATCACCTGCTTAGAACGGAGAGCAGCGTATTGCCAGTAATAGAAAACAACGTATTGCTCGGAGCTGTAAGACTCGAGGATGTCTTTACAGCCCTCGCTGCCGGCTTCCAGCCTGAGTTCAATGCGAACTATACATTTACTACTGAAGGATAGTCTTATGAGTGAAACAACAACACAAATCAAAAATCAAGCTGTCTCTTTCGATGTGCGGCGCCTGTTCTTTATGTTCCTTGGAATCGGCCTTTTTGCGCTCATCTACTGGTGTCCGCCATGGCCTGATGCCCTCGACCCATTAGGTGAAAGTTATACTCTGAGCCGTGAGGCAAAAGGTGCGCTTGCCCTTTTCGTTCTTGCAGCAACATGGTGGGTTTTTGAAGTTGTACCCATCGGTGTTACGAGTCTTACTATCGGTGCAGTACAGGCCCTTTTCCTCATCAGGCCTGCCGGAGTAGCCTTTCGTGATTTCATGGCTCCTTCCGTTCTCTTCATCTTTGGCTCAATTGTCATTGGTATGGTCTTCACAAAAACTGGCCTTACCAAAAGAATTGCCTACAAAATGCTGTCGATTATAGGCAACAAAACCAGCCTGATCTACCTTGGATGCTTTGTCATGACCGCCTTGATGACGCATCTTATGGCTCATACAGCTGTTGCGGCGACAATGTTTCCGCTCCTGATGACCATTTACGCACTGTACACAGACAGTGACGAACCGACCAAATTTGGCAAAGGACTCTTCATAGGCATGGCCTTCGTTGCCGGCGCAGGCAGTATTGTTACCCTGCTCGGTGCCGCACGAGGCGTTGTCGCTCTCGATTTTTACAAAGATATTATGGGAGTTGAGATTTCTTTCTTTGAACTCACCATGTACATGGCCCCCGTAGGCTGGCTGATGGTTTTTCTGCTCTGGGGCTTCACCATGATCTTTTTCAAACCAGAAAAAGCTGAGATTGAAGGCCTCAAAGAGCGCTCCAAACAGATGTATAAAGACCTTGGCAGCTGGACCAAAAATGAACTCATAGCACTTGCAGTTATCCTGGGCACCATTTGCCTTATCGCATTGCAGAACTTCATACCAGCGCTGTCCAGCCTTGACAAGACCGGGCTTATGCTGATGTCAACCATTGCCTTCTTCCTGCTCAGGATCCTTGATATTGACGATCTCGAGATGATTCCCTGGAACATTATCCTGCTCTTTGCAGGTGCCATGTCGATCGGATACTGCCTGTGGGAGACAGGAGCAGCAAAATGGCTGGCGGTCAACTGGCTGCAGCTTTTCGCCGAAGCACCCGCAATCGTTTTTATCATGGGCATGGCCTTCTTCGTCATGATGATGACCAACTTCATCATGAACGTTGCTGCAATCGCAATTTCACTGCCTGTGGCTCTGGTTATCGCTCCATACCTCGGAGTATCCGGAGAAGTAATTCTCTTCTCCTCCCTGGTTGTAGCAGGTATGCCATTCCTGCTGCTGGTAGGAGCCGCACCGAATGCAATTGCCTACAACTCGAAACAATTTACCACCGGCGAATTTTTCTTGTACGGCATACCTGCCTCAGGCCTGCTCCTCGCGGTCACCTGGCTTGCCGTCACAGTTATCTGGCCCCTGATGGGCATGACCGTCAAGGTACCAGTATAAAGTGAGCTTCACGCATCTGCCGATGTATCAACCGTTGGCAGGTGCGCGAACCCAAAACAGAGACTCATAAGACTATGAATATCCCAATTTTAGATTTTGCCCTTATCTGCTTACTGCTGCCAATTATCCCGGTCATCGGCATAATGGTTGGGCAATATATACATAAGCTGTTCGGATTACATCAAGATGCACAAGGCAATAGGCCTCCCACCTGGCAGGAGGAAGAACTGGTTCGTGTCCCTGCTGATTCTTCTTCCTGTCGGGTTTTTCGTCGCAGAAAACCGAACATGTACAATTAATTAACTTATTTGAGGCACTTATGTTACGTATCGGTCTATTTTTAGCCACTAACCTCGCAATTCTCGTTCTCCTGGGAATTGTAATGACCATCTTTGGGCTGGACAGCCGCAGCACTTCCGGTTTGCTGGTAATGGCCCTGATGTTTGGTATGGGTGGTTCCTTTATCTCACTCGCCATGTCCAAATGGATTGCCAAAAAATCCACCGGCGCCCAGGTTATAACCAACCCACAGAACCCTACCGAGAAGTGGCTTTATGATACCGTAGCCAGAATGGCTAAGGAAGCTGAGATCAATATGCCGGAAGTGGCAATTTACGATTCTCCAGACATGAATGCTTTTGCCACTGGTATGAAAAAGAATGATGCCCTGGTTGCTGTTTCCACCGGGCTTCTCTCCAATATGTCACGCGATGAGGTCGAAGCAGTACTCGCCCATGAGATAACTCACGTCGCCTGCGGTGACATGGTGACAATGGCGCTGATCCAGGGTGTACTCAACACCTTTGTGATCTTCATCTCACGTATGATTGCCAATGCAATCAACACCTTCATGAGCGATGAGGAAGGAGGAGGCCTCGGCTTCTTCGGTTATATTGCTGTAACCATCGTCTTAGAACTCGTTTTCGGACTCTTTGCTTCCATGATCTCCATGTGGTTCTCAAGAAGACGTGAATTCGTCGCCGATAAAGGTGCTGCATATCTTACCAGCAAAGAGAAAATGATTGCTGCACTGCAAAGGCTGCAGACCCACCAGTTACCTTCGAACCTTCCTGAGCAGGTTGCCGCGTTCGGCATCAGGCCTCGCGAGGGAGGACTTGCAAGCCTTTTACGGAGCCATCCGAATCTCGATGACCGCATTGCGGCATTACAGAAGCTCTAATCCTACCCTTCTGTGGGGTCCCCCACAGATCCCTTTTTTAAAAGCCAAAACACGATAGCCAACATACCCCTTCAGTCGCCTCTTCGGAGGCGGCTGCCTACCCTGGCCCGTCAGTAAAACTGATAACACAAACCTCTGGCGGGCCAGCCTTCTCTTCAAGCTTTTCTATCTACCTTCAGGCATCCTGAATGAGCACTGATGAGCACTGATGAGCACTGATGAGCAATTTAACTCTATCCCAACCCAGGCTCATTAACTGAGTTGGTCATCAATCGATACAATTGTAAATTTTACCCACCATTCAGGAGAACTGCGCGCTAATCCCATTCTCCAACAGGCAGCCAGGCGATCCCCATAGCCCCCGGCCCGATATGACTACCCACTGTCGGCCCGAATGAAGTTTTAAGGATGTCACGGTCAGGAAAGGTCTTCAAAATCATGTCCCGCAAGGCGATAAGTTCCTTATCAGTATCTGCCCCACTTACTCCTATGCGAACCCTGCCTCTGACTCCGGCAAGTTCTTGGGTCATGTAATCAACCAGCTTTCGTTTCGCTCTATTACCGCCGAAGCTTTTTGTTTTTGCGCTCACAACACCATCTTCCATGCCCAATATCGGTTTAAAGCCGAAAAAGGAGCCAAGCTTTGCAGAACCATGACCAATCCTTCCACCACGTGCAAGATAATCGAGGCTGTCCACCATGAAAAATGCCCGGACTTTGTCAGCCAACAACTCTATTCGCTCCTTCACAACATCGATCGGCTTGCCAAGCCGTATTCCCTCAGCCGCCTCCAGAACCAAAAGCCCGCTCCCAATTGAGACGTTTTTGCTGTCCACCAGTTCGATACGGAACTGTTTATCGAGATTCGTATTCCCCTTTCTCTGCTTCAGGTACAGATTGTAGTTATTCACCACCGCCTGTCGTGCCATCTCGAAAGTGCTGCTCATTTTTTTGGACATAAAAATCCCGAGGATATCATATTCAGCAATATGACTGCTGAAGAGACGGTGGAAATCCTCAATTGACGGTGGTGTGGTCGAAGGGAAAACGTTCACTGTTCTCAGTTGATCATAAAACTGCTCAGGAGTTATATCGAACCGATCAAGGTACTTCTTGCCATTAATAATCACCGACATTGGTACCATTACAATATTTTTTTCCCGGATAAGATCGACCGGCAAATCTGCACCACTATCAGTTATCAGCAGGATCGGAGCTTTTCTGTCACTCATGAGCTCTGCTCTGATTATCTTTTCTGCTACCAGTCCATCCAATAACTTCTGGATCTCATCCGATGAGGCCAGGCCACTGTTTACTACTTCCGCTTCCGTTCGTCCTGCACCTATAAAATCGAGTAATTGCCCGACTCTTTCATCGTTCATTCCCTGAACAACTTCTCCCATCTCCACCGACGATCCTGCAACAACACTGAAAATTCGACCCATTTTTTGACTCCTTTCAGCGAAACAGCTTTACATCCCAGACAGGGATATTCCATCGAACAGTTGAAACTTCGAAAGAGTTGGTTCGCACCAACCTGACACAAACCACAACATAAAAACCCGCACCTAGTTCCAGTTTACGTTAAGAACAGCTTACAAGATTTTTGATTTAATTCAAATATTTCATTGATATACCTGGTAACAATTTCCTGACACTTCATAAAATTGCAGATTTGATGATCATGTGATCGCCCGCAAATCAGAAATCAGGTTCGATGAGTATGTCGCAGCCACTGCACAACTTCATCAGGATCATTGGTTCGGGCACCTTGCTCACGTCCACAGAGAAGCCGAAGCAGTCTGAACCGAAACAGCCTAAGCCCAGCACTGAATATTTCGGCATATCGGCTCCAAAAAGTTCCAGCCAGGACGCCCGACTATTAATGACCTTCGCTCAGCCCTTCTTTTTAGTAGCCCCAAAGGCGCCCGTATAATACTCTGGCTCATCCTCGCCTGCATATTGAGCATGTTCATCTGGGCATGGGTTGTCGAAATTGATGAAGTGATAAAGAGCCAGGGTAAAGCAATTCCCTCTTCCCCGTCCTTTCCATAAAGCACTATCAGCTGACCACCTTTCAACGCACGCCACTTGCCTATATATATTACATTACAGCTAAGTCCTACTTTTTTACGTTAAAACATATACACGTATCCACACCTATACGTTTTTGTTTTTTTTGGTATTTACGTGTTTAAGCATAATGAAATATCGGTTAGCACCATGCACATCCCGATATAAACTGGTTCTGAAGCGTATCCAGACAAAAGCTCTCTATCTAATTACTATTGAAACTTCTGTCACCCGCCTCGGAATCAGCCACTCGTTACCACCGGGCCTATCTAAACATCGAAATGGTGTTCACTCTCCCCTGCCGAAATCATATCCAGATGATCTTCAATGCCCTGGAACCTTTGGCAGGCGTTCAACATATGCAACAGCAAAATAAGGTAAAAATAATCCAACGGTTCATTCTAACTTACTTTTGCTGGTGGACATGCCCCTTCCATGATTGCATAATGTTTTCCAAAGAGGTATTGAACGTCAATTTCGAACAGATTTCGATTACATATCTGTGCTTATAGATAGTAACTTCAGAGAGGCTGACAACATACTTCTTACGCGTATACGTATCGCCACCAATACGCTCATACCATTATACGTATTTACCTTTTTACCTTTATCCTTTTTTACACTCTTACCCGCATACGTTTTATCTGATCTTTTGGGTATCTATTTTCACACCGTCTGGTGCGCATTTACCCCCTCTATCATGAGAGATCTTCTTCGACCATTACAGACCAGATTTTACGAAAACCTGCTTTTAATTCTAAAATAAAACAGCTTGATGCTGCTCCATCTTAAAGTTATGATTATTGAGTGAATTTATTTCCCTTCTGAAACCCAGCGGGTAACGGCCAGGAAACAGGCGTGAGATAACCGAGGCAGAGGGACTCTACGTTGGCTGCTAAGGCTCAACAACTCACGACGCAAGATGTTTGAATGACAACCGGCACAGACGGGGTGTCCCCCTCAACCCTTTCTGGTACCCCTTACATATTTTTGAGCGAAGGATTGGCGGTAACCAAAAGCAATAGCTTCTGAATATATTTTCTATCAACACCCTGAGGAGAGAAAAGATGACACACAAATGTTTTTCCTTGTGGTTGGCACTCACCCTGCTTTCTTTCACCTATAATGCGCAAGGGGTTGAGCCAATTCCTGATGAGTCGGGACTTAGCGGTTTTGTACGGTTAGGTGGTGGGGTAATGAACTACTCAAACAACACCATCGCAGGAAATTCATTAATGGATGTTGGCACAGACACCATATTCAATCTGGACGAAACACCAGATTCAGAAACTACAGGAATAGGGGTTTTCAACTTTGAACTTGGTTGGACATTTGCACCACAACGTACTCAGATTGTACTGGGATCAAACATCGAAGATGTGGCCCGCCTGGATTTTTCACAGCAGTTGGCGGTAAAGAAAGAGTTTGCAGACAAGAGTCTGGTCTCAGTTGGTATTCTCTTTACAGGATTTCCGACTGAGGTATATGAAGACCCCTTCCTCACCGGATCTCCCCGTCGGGAAACAGACCGCACTTCATATGGGGCACGAATCGCTTACGACAGCTTTCTGGATTCAAACTTTGAAGTTCGCTACTCATTAAGAAATATCGATATAGATGATGAGAGAAGCGGCGATTCTCTCGATCTTACTCCTCAGGAAAGATCTCTTTTACAACGTGACGGACTCAGGCACGTGTTTGACCTCAGTTACCGCTACAGGTACGACGGTAAAAATTTGTTTGTTCCTACCATATCATTTTTCTACAGTGACAGAGATGGTGATGCCATAACTCACTGGGGGACTGATTTTCAGCTTACATACATCTTCAAGGACGACCCTTTTACAGCGGTTATCAATGGCCTGATAGGTTTTGCAGATTACGACGAAACGAACCCTGTCTTCAGCAAAAGCCAGGATGATGACCGCTACGGGATCTCCGGCCAATTTTATTATCGGCAACCGTTTGGCCTTACACCTTTCGGCAATCAGGATTTCAGTCTGTTTTGCAACCTCTCCTATTTTCTTGTGGAGAGCAATATAGACTTTTATGAAACAGAGGTTATCCTCGCCACAGCAGGAGTCATGTTTCAATTCTAAAGAAAACTGGCTGTATGGCTGCCAATGAGCTGTACAGCCTGTTTTTCTATGTGCTATTCCCCCCCCTTATACCCCATAGCCTTCCGGATTAAGACTGCAATATCCGCTGATTTCTTTCTGCACCCCTTTCAATTGATAATACTCCGTTCCAAACAGGTCGAACCGACACAGATCAATGGGAGTGACTTCAGAGCTATTGATGTTACCGATCGCCCCTGCGTATTCCAGGGCGGCCGTTGCAAGTTCAGAACAGAAGAATGCAGCAAAATCCTCTCTGTTGTGGGTAACATTTCCTATTATCGGGGTTGAATCAAGAACATCCAATGCTGATTTTACAGCTTGAGGCATATCGTATTCTTTCTGCTCCTGGTGCAGGAGAAAATCAATATGTTTTTTGGTATCAAGTCGTTCGCGAATTTTCTCACTGAGTGGCAACCACCACATGTCACCTTCGTAATACTTGAGACGGACACTCATTCTGTTTTTCTGTACACCCCGAACTTTCTTGTCGGTTACAGGGTCTTCATACAACGTTGTGGATTCGAAAATATCGACTATCTTGCCACGTTGAGCTTCGTTGTGCATGAGAACCTTTGATTCGAAAACAATACCTATGTGCGATACTTCCGACCGTGTCACCCACTTGATGATTTCAGAAAAATTCCCTTTTCCGGAGAAGGCAATAATATCTCCAGGCTGCATCTTATCGCGAACACTCAGATACTCTGCAATTACATGTGCCATGGTTCACCCCCAATCAATGTAAACAGCGTTTTTCAGTAAACCATCATGACCAGACCAGCACCTGGAGCGCGAAGCTCCTCTTGAGCAGGTGAGTAGAGTTTAGCTTGCTATTATGACAATTTTCACTGCAATTAGACCTCATGGCAATAGTATTCAATCAGAAAAAGGTGATCGACTTCCCATCTTTAAGCTTCTGGTGGTATCCTGTCAGCAACGTATTCCACAATAAATTCCAAACAAACACCATGGTAAAGGATACAAAATTTCCTTTTACAAGGGACTTGGAGTAAATATTCAACAAATGAACTTCTAATAGTTTTTTCAACAGCTTGGATGTAAAATCTGATACTTTTAAAGTCGATAAATTGTCAAAGTTAAAAAAAGTACTGCTTCATGCCCATGCAACACAGCAAAGCATCTTCCCTTTTACCTGATCGACGAGGTCCAGGCGTTGCTACTCCAATTAGAAAACCCGGTTACAGGTATTGCGTACCAACGTGGAATTAAAGAGTCGCACCATTTCTTTCGGAGCTTCAGGAAGAACGTCGGACCCAGGCCCAAAGCCTATCGACAACACAACGGGCAACAGTTAGCCCCATGAATGACGAGTCTTATAAATGCCAGCAAAAGAAGCATGCCTGACTGGCGAAACATACGAATAGCACCTTGAATATCAGGTAAAATTTCTATCACCTACGATATATCAACAACAGATCTATTCAAAGGAGAACACAATGCTTTACAGAACAATGCCCCAAAACGGTGACAAACTCTCTGCCCTTGGCTTCGGAGCGATGAGACTCCAACTCCTCGAAGACGGCTCGGTTGATGAGCCGCGTGCCATCGCCCAGATCCGCTCTGCCATTGATAATGGCGTCAACTATATAGACACAGCCTACCCGTATCTTGGCGGCCAGAGCGAAACCATTGTTGGCAAGGCCATCAAGGACGGCTACCGGGAGAAGGTGAAAATCGCCACCAAGCTGCCACGCTGGCTGGTGGAAAAGCGCGAGGACATGGACCGCTTGCTTGAAGAGCAGTTGAAAAAACTCGATGTCGATCACATCGACTATTATCTGGTCCACGCCCTTGACGGCAACTCCTGGGACCACATGGTCGAAGTCGGCATTATCGACTTCCTCGATACAGCTGTTGCCGATGGACGTATCGGCAATGCTGGTTTTTCCTTCCACGGGGTTGGTGATGACTTTATCCGCATTGTCGATGCGTACCCCTGGGTATTTTGCCAGATACAGTATAATTTTCTCGATACCCAGAATCAGGCCGGAACCCGTGGTCTGAAATACGCCGCTGAAAAAGGTCTCGGCGTAATAATTATGGAGCCATTACGTGGCGGCAACATCAGCCTGCCAGTCGCCCCGCCTGAAGTTCAGAAAATTTGGGATACAGCGACTATAAAGCGCAGCCCGGTTGAATGGGCACTTCGCTGGGTATGGGATGCTCCAGAAGTTACCGTGGTGTTATCCGGCATGAATGAAGAGGCACATATCAAACAGAATCTGGCCATCGCCTCAGAAGCCGCAGCTCATACACTCACCAAAGAAGAACTGGCATTGATAGAAAAAGCCGCTGCCAAATACGGGGATCTCATGGCAGTCCCCTGCACCGGCTGTGGCTACTGTGTGCCCTGCCCTGTCGGGGTTCGCATCCCGCTCTGCTTTGAAAAACTCAATCATCTCCATATGTTCAAAGATGAGATGACTGCTAAATACCAGTACGCTGTACTTCTCAGCGACACCATGGGCACCAATCCCGGCTATGCATCACAGTGTGTGGAGTGCGGTGAATGTCTGGAAAAATGCCCCCAGCATATTGACATTCCAGAAGTTCTGAAACAGGTTGTCGATGAGTTGGAAAGTGACAACATGGAAGATATGGCCAAAGGCGTGCTCAAGCCCCAAAAATAGTACCTTACCAAACAAACTTCAGCGGTTTGCACATCAGGCATGTATTACGCCTTATGTGCAACTCTCCAAAAAGAAACACCTTATTATGAAAATTCTCTATTATGATTGCTTCGCTGGTATAAGCGGCGATATGAACCTGGCCGCAATGGTAGGTCTCGGTGTTGAGCCAGCATTTCTGGCAGCCGAACTCACAAAACTCGGCCTTGATGATGAATTCGAGTTACAGGTCGGTTCAGACATGAGAAACGGCATCTCAGGGACCCGGGTGGATGTACTGCTGAAACATCACCACCACCACACCGATGGAGACCACCACCATGGTCATCACCATCACCGCAACCTCGCTGATATTGAGGCAATCATAAATAACAGTACTCTTCATGAACGGATAAAAGAGACATCTCTGGCGATTTTCAACAGGGTTGCCCGGGCAGAAGCCAAAGTTCACGATAAACCTCTTGATGAGGTTCACTTTCATGAGGTCGGCGCCACAGACTCCATTGTCGACATCGTAGGAGCAGCAATCTGCATCCACGCTCTGGAAATAGATGGTGTATGGAGTAGCCCCATTGAGCTGGGTGGAGGATTTGTACAGTGCGCTCACGGTTTGATTCCGGTACCGGCCCCAGCCACCATGGAGATACTTACCGGCCTGCCCACCACCCGTGGCGCGGGAGAACATGAGAGCACGACTCCTACCGGTGCCGCAATCCTGGCGGAATTGGTCGACCACTTCACTGCAACGGTTGAAATGACTGTCACCGATACCGCCTATGGTATCGGCCATCGGCAAACCACATTACCCAATGTGCTCCGGGTTCATATCGCCGAAGTTGACACCATAGCTCCACAGGGCAAGCTCCCCACCAGCAAGGCCCGGCTGCTGCAATGTAATATTGATGACATGACTGGTGAAATGCTCGGGGTGGCAATGGAAATACTTATGGAGGCCGGGGCGATGGATGTACACTTCACCCCTATCATCATGAAGAAAAGCAGGCCTGCCACCAGCCTCTCACTGCTCTGCTCTGAAGAAGACGAAGAGAATTTCAAGCGGCTGATCTTCGAAAACACCACCACCTTAGGGATAAAGAGTTACCCTCTTGATAAGACTGCTCTGGAAATCCGCTTCGAACAGGTCGACACCCCCTGGGGAACTGTGCAGATGAAAAAAGGCATCCTGGACGGTCAGGTCATCAATACCAAACCCGAGTTAGAAGATTGCAAGAGAATCGCCAGCGACAACAATCTCACCCTGGCCGAAGTGTATGCCCATATAGGCAAATCGGTCAAGTAAGCCCGATAGCAAACCCAAACTGATCGTGATCGTATTCGACCGATCAGTTTGGACCAATCCCGGCCTGCCTCCCATCCGCACTTAGCGTCAGACCTGCCCAACCACGAAAGTACTCCATTGCTCCAATGCCCACCCGGGAGCTCCCCTCATGCCCATAACATTGCTAACAGACACTGGTAGAGTGTGAAGTTATATCCATCTGAATTCTCCCATCAAGCCAATCAGGGTATGGTTTCAAGAAGACGCTGCAAGGCGGTGTTCAGGTTTGGGCTGTAAAAGGTTTCGCCTGTTTCTGTAATTGCTCAACCTTTGAATCAGACCTCTTCCTGTTTTACACATGATAGGCAAAAATCAGAACTCAGTGGGTCAAGATGATGCTCGACAGTGCCGTATAATTAGTTATGACTGTATGCGACAAATCCACACGATCTCTCCTCAAAAACAAAGAGACCACTAAATTGGATTCGGAATCATCTGCAATGAGATTCACAGTAGGAATCTTCAGTTCGGAACTATCAATAACTTGTTGAGATAAGATATGGCAACCTTGATATATGAGGGATAAATTTTTCTTTTATCAAAAAGATAAAATCTGTCCCCTTTATCAGACAATGCAAGGTTCCTCATCCTTTTCAATCCTTCAGGGGATTGAGAAAGTCTGAATTTGCGGGATCGTGATCCTTGTACTTGAAGACCACGTAAGTACAGTCATGTACCTCCTCAACTCGCACTTCAACAATTCTCTTCTTGAGTCGCTGGAAATGCTCAAAGGGATTCGAACTATTAGTTGTTCCATTATAATAATTATCGAAGCACGATAAATTAAAAAATTTTTCCTGTGTAATGGCCCCTTCCAGCAAAGAAAAGAGGTTGTTCGCCAAGAGCCTGATTTCAGTGTCTGAAACAGAAATGCTCTTAAGGAGCGGCCTTTTGTTTTTAGGGTTGACCCTTCTTCTTATATTATCCCGCTCATTATCAGGAAGAATGAAAGGTTCAGGGAAGTACCCCTCTAACTCCGATAAACTATTCCTGAACTCGTCTGTAAGGGCACCGAAATTCTTGCCAGGATATATTTCTACCATGACTTTACGAAACGGCCTCTCCCTCTTACGCAACATACTACCCGAATGTGTTGATTTAATAGAAATTGCGACTATGAAATCTATGGATTGATTTTGTCTAAGGAACTCTTTTATAATCTCTTCTGCGTTAAAATATGGAAAATCGTTCCTGCTAGGTTTAGCATTAAATAAATGACTACCACCGTCACATACGATGATCCCCTTTGCGCCATTAAAATCAATTTTCTTGTTAACTTGTTTCCGCCTTTTGGCTTTTAAAGCGTTGTAGAGTGTATTTTTCTTATTTGATGCTGCCAGAGTATGAATAACATGTCCTCCCCCGACACCATTTCCAACAGGATCATAGATGATGTCAATCCTTGTTGTTTTTGTTGAAATCTCATAACTATGAGCTTCACTAGGGGATTGCTTGACCATTCGAAGAAAATTCTTAAACTTTTTGTTGAAGATTTCCTTTGAAAAGTGTTCTCGTTTGGGCAACATAAGTTTTACTTCAACAGTCGTGGGTGGTGGTTGAGCATGCACCGACCAATGAAAACCTCTCAATGGAATATCGGCTTTTTTTACATGTTCCCACAAATCAATCTCAAAAGCCTTCAGGGGTGTTTGATCTTCATACCTTTCGTCGCTTATCGTGGTTATATCGGCTATAAATTCTGACTTATCTGCTTGATTTTTAAAATGCAGATCCAACTTTGCGGCGGTCCCCAAATCTGGCTCATGCACCACCTGTCCGATTTTACTAAAAACGTTTAGTACAACTATTTCCCATTCTGTGGCAATAGAATCAAAACCGTTTTTATTCAATCGGGAAATCTGAATTTCAATCTGTTCCGACGTTAGAAATTCAGCATTTTCATTAATCATTTGTTGTATCGTTCGACGAGAAAACATGGCCATGTTGTTTATATCCATTAATCTATACGCTCTGACTGATGAGTTATTAAAAAGAACTTGAAATAGAGACGACTATCTCAAGCCTATCCACCCATCATTCCTAACACCATCGAGTAGCCACAATTAATATACTCAGATAGAAATCAATAGCTTGCTCTTTTTTATTCTCTTTCCTTTTTAGCTATTCCCCTATCAGTTCTCTGGTCGTCAATAGAGCTTCCCCGGCGTTTTCCACTTTTTCTTTGGTACCAAATTGTGACCAGATCCGACCTAACCAGGAAAAAGGTATTTCAAGCTACCTTCTCTTCCTTGGTTGGGGTTTTGAATCAACAATTCGCTTGCCCGAATCCGGTAAAACAGTGAGAACTTTGTCTCTCAGCAAGTTGAGAATCAATCGGGGGGGCAGGCCACTGTTTTCACATCATATATACTTAAAAATTCCGATATGTAATATGTACATTGGCAATCATAACAGCTTAAACTGGTCCTTAATTTAAGATATTTCCTGAATCTCTTCGAAGGGAAAATATCGGTCATGCCGTGGAAAGCTGGATGAGCAATATTCTCTGGAATACTAGCCGCACAGAAGAAATACTCCGAGCTGCAACCTGGAAAGTGGAAGCTACTATGCTGGCATGGCCTGCAGAGAGGGAAGAAATATCGAAAGATAAACGTGCATGAAATACGTGCATAGAAGTGACATGAGAAATGTGCTTACATATAGCTGGTCACATCTCGAACCCTTGCTCGACCGGGCGGGATAGGAACCTCGTTGGGATGACCTAATACCACGACACAATAGACCATATGATAGTCAGGGGCCTGCAGCAATCGACGCAATCGGCGCTGATCAACCAACTCGCACTGATACATCACGCACGCTCCCAGGCCGAGAGCATGAGCAGCCAAAAGCATATTTTGTATGGCCATTCCCGCATCCAGCGCGGGAGCATTTTTTTCCCTATAAAAACGTTCATCTATGGCCACATAGATTTTTATGGGCGCTTTTTGCAGCAGACTCTCATTGCTGCTATCTCCCTCGATGATGGCCACCGGAATGTTTTCCACCACATAAAAGTGATACGGCATTTTATGGAAAGCACTTGGCGCGTAGAGGGCGGACTCTATTATTTTTTCTATATCGGCTCGCAGTACCGGCTGTTTTTTCCAGAATCGTATTGAACGTCTATTTCGAATTACGGCAAATATGCCCTGTTCATATTCTTCATAGTGACCAGCAACAGTGCTTTTCGGCAGAGTAATGTATTTGCCGTCCTTTGAACACCAGAGCGTATAGCGCTTGAGCATCTTCTTTGCCCAGCCGATATCAGGCCCCGCAGGATAGTCATTTTCCACCCAGGCATTCAGCAGTATTTTTAGAGAGGCATACGCGTCCCGCCCCCCATCTTTATCATCACACTTGGTTGCCATATCGATGGCATGTGCTTCACTGCGAATAAACTGGCTCAACTGGTCTTTGTCCATGGCTGTCGCTTCACTTGGGGATCCGGGCAGGCGTCCCCTCCTGCTCCCTCCTTTCAAGAGATTCGCTCCCGGGAACCCTGCAATCAGACTGCATCACACCAACCTGCCACAATCGTATTTTATCATTGCAATACAATTACATAGATCATAACAGCAGTGTAGCACACTTTACAGCCAGCAGGACTTCTTTTTTTATCGACAACACGTTTTCCCTTGAAGAAGTTGAGCAAACAGTGCTAGGAGTCTGTCGGACTAAGCCCTTTTCGGCCAACTCATCGTTATCGAAGAAAAATCAATGCTCGCAGATAAGCGAACGAAGTGAGACTTCGATATCAATAATATGGCTCCGCTTAATTTTCCTTCGATGCCTCGATTTGAGTGAAAATCGCAATAGTCCGACAGGCTCCCAGGATGCCGCCTGATTCCCCTACCTACAGAAAGGATTGATTTATGAAACAGATAGACAGTAGATTTATTTTCGCAGCTCCATTTATTTTAGGTGCTGCCATGGCCACCAATGTCGATGCGGCAGGATTTCAACTCAGCGAACACTCTGCTAACGGCCTGGGACGTGCCTATGCCGGTGAAGCAGCAACTGTGGAAAACAGCAGTGTGATTTTCAGGAATCCCGCAGCTATGAGCTATTTTGATCGTACTGCCATCTCGGTCGGTGCCGTCTACATCAAGCCCGCAATTGACATCGACGGGGACTCTGCAATTTACGGGTCTGCCCATCAGAATGACGCAGCCAACGGCGGCTTGTTGCCCAACCTCTCAGTGGTCCATCCCCTGAAAAATGATTGGTGGGTCGGTATGTCCTTGGGCTCGCACTTCAATACAGGTGTGGAATACGACTCCGACTTCACAGGTTCTCATTTTGGGGATCTTGCTGAAATTACCACGGCAGACATAAACTTCAGCCTTGCCAGAAAGATCACCGACACTTTGAGTATCGGTGCGGGATTAAGCGCTATCTGGGGAGAAGGCAGAATGAAAAGCTCATTGCCACTATCACTTGGTGGGGCGACCATTCTCGACCTGGAGGGCGATGACTGGACCTGGAACTGGAACATCGGCGCCATGTGGCAGATTAACCGGGACAACCGACTTGGAATTACCTACAAGCATCACGCGACGTTAGATCTGGAAGGAACGGCTATTTCCGAGGTAGGTTTGCCCTCGGGTAACGGTAAGTTACCGCTTGAACTACCCGCAATGGTTGAGGTTGCAAGTTTTCACCAACTTACTGACAGGCTCGCCCTGCACTTTGGTATCAACTGGTCGAGCTGGTCCCGTTTCGAATCTCTCACCGCAGATATCGAAGGTAGCATCGTTGAAGTCAAGCGGGAAGACTGGCAGGATACGTTTAAGTTCAGCATTGGCACCACCTATCAACTTAATGAAGCCATCATGCTGCGTGCCGGTTTCGCGTATGATCAGCCAGCCGCAGATGAAGAACACCGTACCATCACCATCCCCGATTCAGACAGGTTCTGGTATAGCGCAGGAATCGGTTACGCCATCAGCACCAATAGCGTAATCGATCTCGGTCTAACCTATATTCATTTCCTGGGTACTGATATCCACGAGTCATTCACTCCGCCAAAGGGAAGCGGGCTTCCTGCCGATGACTTGGACGTCAGTGCCAGCGGGCATGCCTGGTTGATTGGCGCGCAGTACAGTTATCAGTTCTAAGCGGTATAATGAACGGCCAGCAGACCTGAGAGGATACACCTCATAGCCGGTCTGCTGGGCACTGCTTCACAATAGAGAAAAATTATTTTCTTCCCCCAGCCTGCGGAATATCAACCAGCATCCTGTTTTATATGACAGATTGATAACTGCAACCTGGTTCTCATCTCATTTCCCCTCTGAACGACTCACCAACGCAAGCTATAGATATTGATTTTACAGGCCAAATCTGAGACGATACTGTTACTCTTTGAAGTCAATTGCCTTGGCTTAAATACGAGCACAGGATCATAACGTTTCAGGGGTGTATCCATCCCCTGCCCACGGAGGAGGGAGCGACAATGACCAGGCGGCTCAGGAAGCATTTTTTGTCGGCAACTCTGCTGGCACTCGTAATGGTTTGCGGATGCGCCACCACGGAAGGCTATAAGGACGTGGTGAACGCCTGGGTGGGGCAGCCGGAACTGGAACTCACCCAAACCTGGGGACCGCCCCAACGAACCTACGAAACGGAAGAATCAAAATTTCTCGTTTACTATTTTCAACGGGATATATACTTTCCCGGCTCACCCACCACCTACCAGAACTATTTTGATGAGAGCGGCACTGCCTTCCGCCAATCTTATGGTGGTGTACCGGACCGCACTCAAACCTATAGCTGCGAAACATTATTCGAGGTTATCGACGGGATTATAGTGTCGTGGAGTTTCCGGGGAAACGACTGTATTGCCGAGGAGCAGGAGTAGTCACGATATTTCGAAAGCAATCAATCCGCAATTATTTGAATTAATAGAGTTAAGAGACCAATCAAACCAGTAGATTCTCGCCCCAGTTCTCCTGCCTGGCTATTGTGACTTTCTGAAACATATTGGTCAGTAAATCGATAAGCATTAACTCTCCTGAAAGCGGAGTACCCACACCAGCAATAAGCTTGATCGTTTCTGAACCCTGCAAGTTGGCAACAATTCCCGGCAACACTCCCATCACCCCTTGCGGCTGGGTAGCATTTTTTACCGACTCGCTATACGGGTACAGGCAGCGATACGAAGGCCCCCCCTGGAAATTAAAGACGCTTACCTGACCACTATACTCACGGATAGCTCCATAAACATACACTTTGCCGAGCCTGACACAGGCATCATTTATCAGATACCTGGTGAAGAGATTGTCACAGCCGTCCACTATAATATCGTAATCTTGAACTAACTCCAGAGCGTTCTCTTCGAGGAGTCTGCATTCATTCGCCCTGATGGTGATATGCGGATTGAGTGCCTGCAGCTTTTCTTTGGCAACGTTCACCTTGGAGTGGCCGACATCTTCTGACGAATAGAGTACCTGCCGTTGCAGGTTCGAGACTGAGACCAGATCATCGTCTACCAGCCCGAGCGTGCCAACCCCTGCCGCTGCCAGGTATAGAGACAGCGGCGAACCGAGACCCCCTACTCCCACAATGAGCACCCTGGCCTTTTTCAACTTCTGCTGACCGGCTTCACCGACGCCATCCAGGATAATATGACGGGCATATCTCTCTTTTTCCTGCTCCGACAATATCATTCCTTCTCCTCTGCACCAGCTGTCATTATGCTATCCCAATCTTTCCAGACCGGCTCATACCCCTGGGCTCGAATCATCTCTGCGACCTCTGCCGGGCTCCTGTCATCATCTATGGTAAACTGCTCCAGCTCACCGCCGGGATTGGCATAACCACCGGGCTCGGTGCTCGAACCCGCACTGAATGAGGTAGCCCCCAGCCGAACCACATTATCACGAAACCTTCTTCCCTCACGGGTGGAAATAGATATTTCCATCTCAGGGGCAAAGAGCCGGTATGCACAGATCAACTGGACCATCTGCCTGTCATTGATAGGATGATTTGCTTCGTAACCGCCAGCATGCGGCTGCAACCGGGGAAGGGAAATAGAGTACCGGGTTCGCCAGTACGTCTTCTCCAGATAATGTAGATGCATGGCTGTAAAAAAGGAATCGGTGCGCCAATCCTCCAGCCCGAGAAGACAGGCCAAACCAATTTTGTGAATCCTGGCCCTGCCGAGCCTGTCGGGAGTTTCCAGCCTGTAACGAAAGTCCGCCTTACTGCCGAAAGGGTGATATTCGCCGTATTTTTCCCGGTTGTATGTCTCCTGGTAGATACAGACAAAATTCAGACCTGCTGCTGCCAGCTTTTCATATTCGTGCTGCTGAAGCGGCTGCACTTCAATTGCCAACTGGGAAAAATCATCACCAATTTCCCTGAGCACTTTAAGAAAATAATCGGCGTCCGCAACCTGGGGCGCCTCGCCACTGACCAGCAGAATATGGGAATATCCAAGCTTCTTTATGGCCTTAATTTCCTGTCCGATTTCCTCCATATTCAATTTCTTTCTACCTATGGCGGTCTTGCAATTGAAACCACAGTAGACACAACCGTTAGTACAGTAGTTGGAAAGATAGAGCGGAATATAGAGCTGGATGGTTTTACCAAATCTTTTCTGGGTAAGCTGCATCGAGCGCTGGGCCATCTCTTCGAGAAATGGCGCCGCCGCAGGGGAGATCAGAGCCTTAAAATCATCAAGCCCAAGACGTTCTTTGGCCAGGGCTCCCCGCACATCACTTTCCGTTTTAGCAACAATTGAATCGCTGGTTGCCTGCCAGTCATGGCGGATTAATTCATCATAAAAACTCATAACACCCCCTTACTCATTATCAAGAAACGCAGTTAAGGGACTGCTCGCCTCGGCATTGTCGCGTACCTCTGCCAGTCTCGCTTCATATGCCATACGACCGGCTTCAACCGCCATTTTAAAAGCTTGTCCCATCTGCACCGGGTTGGGTGAAACGGCAATTGCGGTATTGACCAATACAGCATCGGCACCAAGCTCCATTGCATACGCGGCATGGGATGGAGCCCCTATTCCCGCATCAACCACAACCGGCACCTGTGATTGCTCGATAATGATTTTCAACATCTCTGCAGTCTGGATACCTTTATTGGTGCCAATTGGTGCTCCCAAGGGCATCACCGTTGCCGCCCCGGCCTCTTCCAGCCTCTTGCAGAGAACAGGATCTGCCTGGATATATGGCATAACGATGAACCCCTGTTTTACCAACTCCTCGGTAGCCAGAAGCGTCTCAACCGGATCAGGCAGCAGGTATTTAGGATCGGGGTGAATTTCCAGTTTCAGCCAATTGGTACCAAGTGCCTCTCTCGCCATCTGGGCCACAAAAACTGCCTCCCTGGCATTACGCACGCCAGAAGTATTTGGCAGCAACTGAAGCCTCGGATGATCGAGATGACGCAAAATATCATCATTGCTATCGGCCAGATCGACACGCTTCAGCGCCACCGTCACCAACTCACTCTCCGACGCGATGATGGCATTGCGCATCAGATTGTTTGAAGCGAATTTGCCGGTTCCCGTAAAAAGACGGGACTCAAATATGCGATCTGCTATTTTCAAAGAACTTCCACTCACGATTCTTCTCCTGATTTAGATAGTAACAACGCAGGATATGCGAATATAGTTTTGGGATTACAGGTAATAATGAGAGAATCTACAGGACCTGTTGCCTGATGGCAGCTATCCTGCTCTGGGGATTTTCGGCATCAAGAATGAGTGATGAAATGGCAACACCATGGACACCTGAAAAAATAAGCGGTGCGATATCTTCAACCGCAATTCCGCCAATGGCGACAATTGGAGTTGTAATCCCCCGCTGCCGGCATTCCTGTATTATGGTCCGATACCCCTCAAGCCCAAGAGTCGGGCTCAGATTCTTTTTGGTCGAGGTAAATCGATACGGCCCAAGCCCGATATAATCGACGCCTTGCTTGTGTCTCAGCTCAATATCTGCAAAAGTATTGCATGTCCCGCCAATGATCGCCGAGCTACCGAGCAAATCCCTGGCCATTTGAGGCTCACCATCATTCAGGCCGAGGTGAACGCCGTCGGCACCAAGTTCCGCAGCCAGCTCAATGTCGTCGTTGACCATAAATGTTGCCTTGAAACTGCGGCAAATTGCGGCCACCTCCTTACCTACTGAAAGCTTCTCATCCCGATCGGCATCTTTAAAACGAAACTGCAACCAATCTATCCCTGCGCGACAAACGACCTCAGCCTGCTCCGCAAGATTGGAATCAGGGCGTGGGTCTGTAATAAACTGAATTTTTCCAGCAATCATAATAATTCTATTTTTATAAGGAATTTAAGGTACTCTAATCGTGGCGACCAGACAGAATCGTGGCTCAGATTCGGTCGGCAATCTTCTGCAAATCGCAAAAAGAACTTACCCGCTCGACCACTCCTTCATGCTGCCAGATAGTGCCAAGAGCGGCAGCACCCCAGCAAATACTGGAGGAAAGTTCAGGAAGCTTTTGTGCAGTTATGCCCCCCAGGGCAACCAGTCTTCTGCCGGAACTGTTCGTACAGTTGTGCAGTTCATCAACAGAAACTGCCGACAGATACCCCTGCTTGGACACCGAATCAAAAACCGGGCTGATAAAGAGATATTCATAGATTCCGGTCAAACACTCGACTTCTTCTATGGAATGGCAGGACCTGCTGCGACTGTAAGCAGGCGTGGTACTACACGGATGGATCGATCTGGAGGGAAGATGAGCTCCGCGAAGCTGGTATTTTTCCAACAAATCATAATTGGAATGGATCATTATCCTGGGGTGGTGAGCCGGATCAATCCCATCCAGCAACTCAGCCATCTGAAGATTACTCCACCCAGGTTTACGCAGGTGTAAAATCTCAAGGCCTGCTGAAAATAATGCGTTAATTGTCTCTGTCTCCGCACCATCAAAACCGGGAGTGGAAATAACCAGCAGTTTCATCTCAGCCCCCCTGAGTCGCCATAACAAGCATTACTACATCGCCGTCAGACAGCGCATGGACTGGCCAATTATTCTTAGGGATAACTGCATAGTTGACGGCTACTGCGAGACCTTCTTCCGTCATATTCAGCAATTGCAGAGCATCCTTTACGGTGGCCTCTTCGGCCAGCGCATACTTCTGATCATTAATTACAACGTGCATGATTTACTCTTATTCATTGTGCTGAATGTATATAGCTTACAAACTTTGCCGCAAAAGGCGAAAAACAGAGACCAACACAATTCAAATCGAGGGGGGGGGAGGAGGTGGAGAAAAACAATGATTCCCTACGCCGGCATTACCCGGATCAGGTTAAGGGTATAATCTCAGCTCGTAATCCACGGGCACCCCTGTTCTTTGAAATGTAGCTTGTTTATTACTGTATAGAGCAAAAGAAAGCACGAAAAAAACTGACACAAATTGATGAGCGAAATTGGGCTGGCTTACAATTATTTGATTCAACAAACTTAAAATTTTAACCCAAAATGGGCCATGGATATGGATCCATGGCTCCTCCAACTCTCTCTGAATTGTAACGCATAAAATTTTCTAAATTATAACTACAAAGAAAACAGGCCCTTTATCATAATATTGATAAAGGGCCTGTATATACATCAAAATGTTTTCTGATTACCTCTGAGAACCAGGAACCACCGGCCGGGAGTGAGGCGTGGGGCATCACATTTATGTGTGAATGAACCGGCAACTACGACAAGCTATTTTTTTATCATTCGGTACCCTAAAAGTAATAAAACGGCACCACCAGTAGCTATGAGCAAGCTGGAGAAGTTGAAACCGGTTACGGTGCCGAAGCCAAGCCTGGTTGAAATGAAGCCACCCACAAAGGCACCTACAATTCCGATAATAATTGTTACAATAAAGCCACCGGGATCAGCCCCCGGCATAATAAATTTCGCTAACAAGCCCACAACCAGGCCAAGGAAAACCCAAGAGAGAATACCCATATCCTGCCTCCATAATTTAGCACTACTTTCATTTGAAATGACTTCTCGAAATAGATGTAGAGGACTGACGTCTCGACAAGTCCCATCTTGCTATTATCACGAAAGAGCAAAAGCTTGCCCACATAGCCTAACATTAAAAACGCTTTCACTCATGTCCAGCAGGCATTTGTCATACCCCAGTGGCAGAGTCGGCTAGTGCACATTTGATAAAACACTGCAATTCCCTGCCACCAGCCTATATCGAGAAATAATACCATGAGATTGACATATTACATTACCTAGAGCCACTCCGGAGGAGGAGTAACACCGGTAATGATGCAGTAAAGAAAAATTATTTCAACGGTCTTTTTTACCGAGTCTTGTCCTCAATTGCCAGAAACCAGCTTTGGCTCCGGGTGTCTCACATTTCGAATCTGACGGTATGACGCCAATGGACCCAATTTCGATTATCCAGAGCCTTTCTGATAATAGACCCATAATACATGTCACGAACCACACCACATTTTCGACCTGTCGTGCGATACCTCTCTTGATATTTTTCAGATTAGCTCTGAAGCTCAGCAAAAGCTGGTCAGGAGTTAGGCGTGAGATGGCAGGCGATTACGGTGTGAACATTGAATTCAATATGTTCTTCACTTCATACGCTGAATATTACATCGTAAAATCGTTGCCATCAAAGCTGGCGGTGATGTAGTCCTTCCTCCCCCCTTTTCATCTCCCATCACAAATCGTAATCTGAGGTTCAATCGCAATATAATTTTTTTTTAAAATTTTTCCGTCACTTACACAACCATCAAACCACCTGCAATTCGAGGCAATTCAAGCGATAGTCACCTAACAACTTAAATACGTTTAACAAGTATGCCGTATTTTACATTGACACTACATTAATTTGTTATAAATATAACTACACCTAACTGCTATAAAGAGCATCAACGGCTATTTACACGAACTACAAGATAAAGAGAGCATTATCCGCCAAAACCTCCACTGCTCTTGTGCCCCCCAAATACCTCAAAAGGACTGTGGAAAAAGAGAAACACCCAAATAAACCAGAGGGAGAATATGATATGAAACTTTTACAGGCTTTCTCAGTTGTTAGCTGCAGCTTGGGTCTTTTGACTCTGACAGGTTGTGGCGGTGGCGGCAGTTCAACCGATACAGCCAATGACATAGCCCCCCAACCTTTTTCTGAATCAGGATTATCCGCCGGATTTGATGTTGAGATAAGTGACGGTACTGTTACCGTTACAGACCAAGGTATCAGCTCTAATTCCACAGCAGAAATTGAATATAATTCCAATGGCGATGTGCAAAGTGTGTCAGTCACCACCCCTAAGGGAACCATTGATTGGAATGATAATTCCGGCACAATAAACCCTATCACAGATAATTCAGTGATACTTGTTTCAAGTGACGATAGATCCAAGCTGGGAGCATTTTCAGATCCATATAATGCAGGCTTCGACTATCAGACTTTTGGTATATGGTTTAACAAAGTTGACGATTCCAACAGGTCTTTTGAGGCAATCACAATAGGTACACTAACGCCTGACAGCGCAATCCCCTCGACAGGAAGTGCGACATTTAATGGATCAACAACTGGTTTTTATATAGATACGGGATATGACGATCCGTTTCTTACGCAAAGTGATTTGGAACTTACCGCAGATTTCGAGAATAGAAATGTGACCTTCACTACAAGTAATACTCAAAAGTACAATTTGGCCAATACTGCTGGATTCATCGATGCTTCCGACCTTGATATAACCAACAACACCTTAAGTATCAGTGAGGGATCCAATAAATTTTCAGGGCAATTAACGACGGATAATGGACTTACAGGCGGTGCAGAAGGAAAGTTTTACGGGCCAAATGCTGAGGAAGCCGGTGGAGTTTTCTCATTGGTTAGCACATCAGGCGATTCAGGATATGTTGGTAGCTTTGGAGCAGTAAAATAAGTCAATAAATTGAAATTTGCTCTATGACATACAAAAGCCTCTTTTTTCTGGCTATGCTGTTACTGGGAAGCGGAGGCTTCTTTTTTCCAGCATCTGCTGTCGCCGCGCAAAAGGTAGTTCTCCAATCCGACGCAACAGACCCGCTGCAGGTTCTCTTTGAGGTTGGCCTTGTGGAGCTCAACAAGGGAAACACCGAATCCGCAGTCCAGATATTTCAGGCCCTGGCCCAGCAATCACCAAGCCCTCGGGTTCAGCTCGAACTGGCCAGGGCTCTCTACCTTGATCACAAATACCGATCAGCGAGAGAACTCTTTAACAGCGTACTGGACAGGCCGAACATCCCCTGGGCTGTCAGAAGAAACATTGATGTCTATCTTGATGAGATAGACTCACGACTTGGCTTTGTACACCTCGATTTCGCCCTGGTAAGTGACAGCAACCCCTGTAATTTCACCGACAAAAAAGTTATTACCATCCTGGGACAGCCCATGGAGGTTATTGAGCCTGAGAATAATGAACAGATTTGGGGAGTCAATTATTCACTGAGAGCTGCCCGTGCCCATTTCGATGATAACTGGTTGGTCACATATGTAGACGCTTTTTTTACCGATTATGAAGGAGGTGATTTCGATAGATTCGGCGCGAACGTGGGAATTCAGGTTACACCTCCATCATTTCCTGAGATGCGATTTAAGGCAGGGCTCAATGAAAACTTCTACGCTGGTGATCATTTTTATGAATATCCATATGGAAATATCATATATTCGCCAAATAAGTTTTTAAATTACGACCTTAAATTTGACTTCGAACTAGGCTATCTCAAAGTCATAGATGCAAGTTATCTCGATGCGGTCAATACAACTCTCACAACCAGCCTTAGCACCAGAAACTTCGGGAAGATCCGCTGGACTGCGGATCTCTATCTCGAAGGTTCCCACACTGATGAAAAGGCCTATACATATTACGGGGGTTCAATAGGTGCGACTCTCTATTACTCCATTATTGATTCCCTGGAACTCCGCCCATCGTTGTCTTTCGGCAAACGTACCTACCAGGGAACCGATCCTTTCTGGGGACAAACCCGAGACGATGATATTATCAAGATCAGCTTTTCAATAGTTAAAAGCAACCTGCAGATATTCGGCTATACCCCTGAAGTTGGTATCGCCTATCAGGAGAACTATTCCAACATAGATTACTACAACTACTCCAAGGTTGCGCTCATCACAAACTTCACCAGATAATCCTGCCTTTATGAATCACGGTGAGAACTCTGATTCACCCTGAAACATCAACCACGCCACTGATCCATCCCGCACCAGAGCATTACACAAGGTTTACCTCAGCCGGCCCGGCTGTTTTTCTGGCAAGCCCCCGGAAATCATTCAGTAGAATGGGGTTGGATGGGTCAAAATCCCGTGCGCCCAGAATGATTTCCAGGGCCCTGCCAAGCCCGGCCTGCCGTGCCATGCGTGAAGCGCCACCGCCGCAGGGCAGAATGCCCATGCCAACCTCCATCTGCATAAACTTCGCCTTGCCGCGAGCGGCAAAACGCATATAGCAGGCCAGGGCAAATTCGTGACCGCCACCCCGCGCAAACCCCTCGATTTTGGCAATGGTGGCCTGGGGCAGTTTACTGATTCTCTCCAGCGTGGTCTGCAGATAGAGTAGCTCAACTTCTTCACGGGAGACCGCTTTGGTCGACATATCCTTCAAAAAATTTGTGTCGGCATGTGCCACGAAAATCTCAGGGTGCACAGACTGAAACACCACGACCTTGACACTGCGATCTGCCTCAAGCAGTATCGGCCAGGCGATTCAGGTCGTCAAGCATTGGAATGCCCTGAATAATTACCGGCGGATAATCAAAAGAGGCGGTGAGAATTGCATCTTTTTGTTCAGCCTTGAATGTCGTAAACCCTTGGTAATTCATCTGCTCCCCCTTACATCTTTTTTGTGAAATATAAATAATTCAAATTTCCAGGCGACAGTTCCACTCTGCAGATTGTTCACCCAACAAATTCAGATCATACCCAACCCTGCACCCTCCTCTGCCGAGTGAGCATAACGGTTATTTGTTGACCACATGAAGTATAGGAAGTACATGCTTGACGTGCAAGTAGGCATAATTTAATTACGTAGTATCAAAAAACATACTATTGCGGAAAATCAATGCGTCACGACACATATAAATGCAACCAGGGATGCCCGGTTGAGGCAACTTTGGAATTGATTGGTGGAAAATGGAAAGGGGTTATGCTCTACCATTTACTGGAGAAGACATATCGTTTTGGTGAATTGAAGCGGATGATGCCGGGAATAACCCAGCACATGCTGACCAAACAGCTCCGTGAACTGGAAGCTGACGGAATCATCTCGCGCAAGGTCTATGCGGAGGTACCGCCCAAAGTGGAATACTCGCTGACCGAGTGTGGAGAGAGTCTGCGGGAGATAATAACGCTGATGCGTGACTGGGGCAGAAAACACTTTGAGCTGTAATGCCCTTTAATCTCTTTACTTGTCAGACACCCTCTTATACCTCTCAACGACATCTGCCCGGTTCTCTTCCGGTAACGCGTTCAGATAGCGTTTCCAGCCTGGGCACCAACCAATGTGCCAGTGCCACAGGCGTCCCAGCAATGACTTTGGGTTATTATCGTACCTCGCTCTGAATCTGCAGTTTTCGCAGTTATGTTTTTTCATCGAATTTTTCCTTATGGTCATAGCTTAGAAGTTAGAGGGCAGAAGTACCCTAAATCTCACGTCCACCATCCAACCCCCTTCTCCCCTCTCACCTCTCACGGCCTTCCAACATCCAACGTGCCTTCCCCCACCTTCTCAACCCGACAACGGACATAACGGTGCAATGGAGTTGCAGCCAGCCTGTCGCGATGGGTGTTTTTGGTCAGACGATTCACATTGATACCGTGTACTTCACCGCGATATTTGAGTCCGAAGCCATGGGGAATCAACACCTGCCCCTGACGTACTTCCCCTGTTACCTCCAACTCAATACGTTCCTGACCCGCTTCGGTGATGACTTTGACCGTCTCGCCATCAACGATGCCCAATGATTCTGCATCCACCGGGTTCATCGCCAGCGTACAAGTTCTACGCCCCTCATTCCAATCCGGCTTGCGCATCAGGGTATTGGCATTTTCAGGCTTATGGCGGCCGGCGTTTAAAACAAATGGGTAGTCAGCATCCTGCTGCAGTGCCTTCTCTTCCAGTTCCGGCTGGATCTCTTTTATCCACTCTGCCATTTCCGGAATATAGAGATTAACCATTTTATCTTTGGTCATCAGTTCCGCAATATTGTCATCACCTGATTTGCCGAGCCATAGTCCTGAAGGACTTTCGACAACTTTATTGAACAATTTCTCAGCAAAAGAGACCTGGGGGGTAAGAATGGCCAGCGGGGCAACGGAACGATAGTTGATAACCCCTCTTACGGCTCTTAATATCTTTCGCAGATTTCCAAATGCTCCAAATTTTGAAGAAGAAACAACTCCGGCCCTGGCAACATTCCTTTTAAGGCTTGGTGGAGAAACCAGAAACAAACTCCAGAGCGCGTCGAGGTTTATCGACTCCGATCCTTTTTTCCTGGTTTCGGCAATGATCAGTGGCATCAATTTCGAGTACTTGCGGTTTCGCTGGAGCCAGGTAAGAAGTGCCATGGTGTATTCCAAACGATCTTTTTCACCTGCTTCGTAAAGGTAGTCCGGTAATTCAGGTAACAACCCTGCCGCCTTGCCGATCGCCGCAAGAATAGTGCCCGACTCCCTGGTTTCCGGCTCTGGTTCCACCACTGGATGGCGCATCTGAAAAAAGATTTCAGGGTAATTCCAGGTGAAAAATGATGCATCATATGACTCGTATGCAGTTCGGGCAGGTAAAACGTAATCAGATAACTCAGCAGTCTCGCTCATGGTTATCTCCACAGTCACCAGTAGATCAAGCTCTTTAAAAGCTTTCTCATAAGCACTCGTGTCGGCATAAGAACGTACTGGATTTGAAGAGCTTACCACCACAGCCCGCAACCGATCATCTTTTCCGGAGAGGATCTCCTCAGGCATCACGTTGGGCGGAAAGCAACCCAAGATAGCGGGAAAATCCGTCTCGACAGTGCGCCAGGTCCTGGCCAGCCGTTCATCGCTATGGCTGCCAATCGGCATTACCGCGCCAGGGATGACATTACCGCCGGGCACACAAAATCTGCCGCAGACTGCCAGCAACAGCATATGCAGATAGGTGGCAAGCGTAGAGTGCCTGTTCATGTAAACACCGAGGTCAAAATGCAGACACCAGGATCTGCTGGTCATCTCCCGGCAGACATTTCGCACCTGTTCAAAATCAACGTGACATACCTCGAGCGCCTTATGAATATCGAAATTTTCAAACCAGCCACGGATCTCTTCAAAGCCGGTACAAAAATTATCGAGATATTCACTATCCTCCCACCCTTCCTGCAAAATTATAGCAATCATGGCTCTGGTAAACAGGGCATCCGTGCCCGGCCGAAGCGGGACATGGATGTTCGCCTCTTTGGCCGTCCTCGACTCCCTTGGGTCGATGATAACCAGCAGCTTATCAGGATTTTTGGCAAATTCCCGTATCACCAGGGGCGCTCTGGGCATCTGATGGCTCTCCATGCCGTTCCAGCCGATACCGACCAGCATATCCGCTTGATGTTCATCCGGTATTGGGAACCTGTTCTGCCTACCCAGCATCCTGCCTGCGCACCAGAAAAAACCGGTCAGCTCCTGAGCCAGCGCATTATAGTGATAGTGCGAGCCTAGCCCCCGCATAAGTGAAGTACCAAAAGCCGCCTCAAAATGATTGGCCTGCCCTCCACCACCCATAAATGCATAGGATCGCGGGCCATGGGTACCGACAATGCTGCGGAGCCTCGCACCTATTTCAGTCAAAGCCTGTTCCCAGGAGATCTCAACAAATCCTTCCGCAGTCTTTTTCAACGGTTTGGTCAATCGTTCCGCATGATGCTGGAAATTTGCTATATTCTGGCCTTTGCGACAGAGATAGCCGGCACTGCGTGGATTTTCCCGATCCCCTTTCACATTTACAATCCGGTTGTTTTCCACCTTCACCAGTAAACCGCAATTCTGTGCGCATAATGCACAGCTCGTGGGCAGCCATCTACTCATCTCTCACCTCAAATCTGAAATTGGTCGGATTGCCGCATTTGCCAATCCTCGATAAGCGAACAGTTATCTATTTGTATTGAATATATTTAATCATTTGTTTTTCACTACAAACATTACCTTCCCGGAGTATCCGTGCTACACTTTTAACGTAAACGTAAAATACACTTTGCGAATTTTTTGTGAAAGAGGCATATGTGACATATTGCGTGCAAAACCGGCCATAAAACAGTCTCAAACTTCGCCTACTTCCTCTCTATGAAAATGATCACGATTCTTGCCACAGACGGCTGTCTTTCTTCCAGCATTTCCAATATGGTCGACACCTTTGCCATCGCCAACGTCTGGCATCGCACCCTCACCAAAAGCAAAGACAACAGATTTGTAACAAAGATCGTCACTGCAGATGGCAACCCCGTCACCTGCAGCAATTGTATGCAAATCCTGCCACAATTCGCTTTCACCGACGCAGTACAATCAGACTACCTGATCATCCCTGCACTGTTTCCAATCCCCGACTCAGGCAGCCTGCATAACTCTCCAACCATCGAATTCATACAGCAACAGCATGCTTCAGGAACCACTGTGGCTTCAATCTGCACAGGATCATTCCTGCTGGCCGAAACAGGCTTACTGAACGGCAGGCAGGCCACGACCAACTGGCAGTTTGAAAAAAAGTTCCGGTTCCGTTATCCGGAGGTCGATCTGCAGATCGGCAAAATTCTCACCGAACAGGACAATATAATCTGCTCTGGGGCCATGAGCGCCCTGATGCACCTCGCCCTCAGGATCATCCGACAGGAGGGCACCAGCAAACTCGCCTCAGCCTGCGCCAAGGCAATACTGGTCGACCCGAATAATGACAGTCAAACGCCATACGCCACCTGTCAGTTCACCGAAAATCATAAAGATTCCGATATACTCAAAGCTGAACGGTTTATGCGTGATCATCTTGCCCGTTCAATATCCATCGATCAGGTAGCGGAGTTTGTCTGCCTGAGCCCACGCCACTTTAAAAGACGATTTAAAAACGCCACCGGCGAATCCCCTTTGAACTACCTGCAAAAATTACGAGTTCAGAGTGCCAGGGATCGGCTGGAAAACTCACTGGACAACATCGAGGAAATAAGCCGCTGTATCGGTTATGAAGACAGCAGCGCGTTTCGTCGACTCTTCAAACGCCATACAAGTTTATCGCCTAAGGAATATAGAAGCAGGTTTTTAATGCTGGAAGAGCGGTGAATTGGAAGGTGTGAGCCAACTGCAGAGAATGGAAACAAACAGAATGCTGCAGGCTATTGCTTTGCATTAATCTACGTTGCAGCAAGTGCCCGGGGGCTCAGCATCCCTGCCGGCTCCTGACAAAATCCCTCAAATGGTGCGTTTTTCCGCGCAATGTGGTAATAAACACAGTTTTGCCAGTAATTCATACTCTGCACCGATTTATCCGAAAGGCTTACAATTCCAACGATATAGTTGCACTTCTCGCCTTTTTCATGAATCATTTATCATAGCACAGAGACGGTCCTTTCAGCTCCAGGGGAACTGAGGAAACCGTCCAACAATGAAAGGAACTATTCCCAGATGTACAGCTACAAACCAACCGGCGTTTGCGCCAAACTGATTGAGTTCGAAATCGAAGGAACCACCCTGAAAAATCTCTCATTCACCAGCGGATGTCCAGGCAACCTCACCGGTATTGCCAACCTCGTCCAAGGTATGGAGATCGATGAAGTGATTACCCGTCTTAAAGGCATCACCTGCGGTAGAAAAACAACCTCATGCCCCGACCAGCTGACCAATGCGCTTGAAGATGTTAAAGCAGGCATTCTCGAAGAAAGTTCTGATCAGCCTAAGTTGAAAATGGCGATGTAACTCCCGATATTCGAAAACAGGCCGATACGACAGAAAAGAAAGTGTGTCGGCCTTATCTACACTTTTACCCCATACTTGCTATAATCAGACAGAGGTTCTTTATACAATTTTCTTGTACCACTGAATATTCAGGAGTTTTTCGATGGAACAAGTTGAGCTGCATAAGGTGCTGAATAGTTATACCCTTCCCAGTACCAGGAGATCTCTTGTACAGACAACCGTTGCCTTAGGGATATACTTTACTTCCGTCACCCTGTTGATTGTATTTGTGCATTATCAGGTCCCTTTCTGGATCATTTTGCCCCTGTCATTGTGTACAGCCCCTATTGTCGTACAGATCTTCATTATTTTTCACGACTGTTGCCACACTTCCTACTTTACATCCCGCAGGGCCTGTTCCTGGCTTGGCCACATACTCGGCATCCTGACCTTCACCTCGTACTTTGACTGGCAGCGAACCCATGCCCTGCATCACCGATTTATGGCAAACCTTGAGAAAAGGGGTATTGGTGATATATGGCTCATGACTTTGGATGAATACCGTCAGGCTGAAAAATGGACCAGATTTCGCTACAGACTGTACCGAAACCCGTTGGTGATAATTTTTGTCTCAGCACCATTTCTCTTCCTCATCCTCAACAGGTTTCCCTCAAAAGGATTCCGTGCCCGGGAGATGCAGAGTGTACTCTTTACTGATTGCATGCTCCTGTTTCTCATAACCTGCCTGGTAGTCTCAATCGGCTGGAAAGCTGTGATTCTCATCTTTCTGCCCATGATGCTGGGAGCAAGCATGCTTGGCGTCTGGCTATTTTATGTTCAGCATCAGTTTCGTAATGTCTACTGGTCCCATAACAGTGAATGGAATCGTCTCAAGGCAGCCATGGAGGGCTCTTCGTTCTATATGTTGCCCTCTTTCCTGCGTTGGCTCAGTGGCAATATCGGCTACCACCACATCCATCACCTCGCCCCCCGCATCCCTAACTACAGGCTGAAAGAGTGTTTTGATGAAGTCCCGGCATTGCAGGAAATTGATCCGATCCCATTCTTGAGTGGCTTGCGAAATCTCTCCCTGAGTCTTTGGGATGAGCAAAGTGGCCTTCTGATAAGTTTTGCAGAAGCCAGGTCAATCATGAAAAATTCTGACCTTTAATAAAGAGATCAAGGTCAGCAGGTAAGTGGGATTCGAAGTGCTTAATTCCAAAGGGCATCAGTAAATACCACAGTACTTGAAAATATCTACAAGTGTGAGATCCGCCACCAGCAGCAGAGCCACCCCGACCAAAGGTGGAAGATTGTGATGTAGCATAATTTCAGTATTCATTCAAAAATGCCCTGGAAAAACCCTAAGGCCAATCCCGCCCGATCAGCCTGCCAATTGTGAGCCGGTAGCATATTCCTTATATTCAGCGCCCTGATAGTCAGTTAACTCCGTAAGGATGTTTTCTCTGACCGAGTTCATCGCAACCGCTGCCTGTGTTTCTCTGGTAAGAAGAATTTCCACCCCCGCATTACCGAATACAAGGGCCGGACCTTTACCGGTCTGATCGTGATTTGTAATCAAAATGTCGATTCCGGATCGTAATAGCCAGTTGGCTGTTTTTATTCCCCTGCCTTTCTCCTCATTTGCATGGGGATTTACCAGAACATGCTCATCGGTAACTCTTCCGGTATCAAGGGTAAAATGAAGAATATGAAACAGAGGCGCCCCGCCAAAATGTTCTGACAGAGTCTTGCGGTCCGTTTGTAATGGTGCTGCCAGCACAAAATGATCATGAACCTCAGGCTGGTAATGGATGAGCACCCGATCTACCTGCTTAATGTTCATTTTAATCCTGTTTTCAATTTCCTCAGCTATCCTGTGACCTTTCTCCAGGTCTTTCACGCACAGAGTCAGATCAAGCTCGACAAACTTGTATCTCCCTGCATTCCGCCCCCACAATCCGTTGATTTTCCTTACCCGGGCATCGGAGAGGACCAGTTCACGAATCCGGGTCATAGTGTCATAGTCAAGAGAAGCATCCAGAAGAACCCGCATCGAATTAATGAAAATGGAAGCCGCAGAGCGCACAATAAAGAAGATGACAATCACCGCACAGTATCGGTCTATATTAAAGCCTGAGGCGCTGCCGATAAGTGCTGTCAGAATTACCAGAGAAGAGAACACGTCAGACAAAATGTGCTGCGCGTCAGCCACCAGGCTTGGCGACAGGGCTTCTCTCCCCTTTCGCAATTCATAACAGGAAAAAAGAAAAGCTATGCAGATAGTGAGAGAAATCCCTGCAATTGCCTGGGGGATATTTGTTGGTAAGTCACGTGGTGAAGCAGAAAAAACCTCTCTGCCGATTTCATAGCCTGCCACTGCAATGAGCAGAGAGGTACCCATGGCTATAAGGTTTTCAACTTTATAAAGTCCGTATGGAAAATGACGAGAGCGGCGCTTTGATATCTTGATACCGATCAAAATGACAACAGATGAGATAACATCTGTCACTGAATGCAGAGCATCAGCTTTAACCGCCAGACTACCCGAAAATAGTGCGACAATGATTTTAATGGCCACAAGAATGAAGTTCGCTAAAATAGAAAGGAAAGCTGTTTTCTCTGAAATCTCCATGAGGCTTCCCTTAAGAAATTGGGGCTGGACCGAATGGCGCATACCCAGGAGGATTACGTCAATCGTCGCCCTATCACCTTGAGTCAAATTCGGCATGAGAGAAAACCTGCTACTGCACCTATTATCCCAATCGGCAAAAAAGATTGCAATTCTGGGCTGCCCAGGACTTATGGGCGGGTGAGGTTTGAGCTAAAAGGCCAAACCAAAGAGGAGCATTAAATATGACAACATTCAGTTTGAGCCCCTGCCCCTTTTGCGGGAGTGAGGCAAAGCTTTATGAGTTTCATGAAGTTCCGGCTCTTGGCGGGTCTCACTCAAGATTTAATCCTGGGTGTGCAAATGACGGTTGCTTCATAGAGGGTTGGATTGATGCCTGGTTCAAGAGCAAGGAGGAAGCTGCTGCAGCCTGGAATTCTCGTGCTATCCCCCTGAAGGCAATTTTGACAGTAAAAGATGCGCTCAAGAATGCCATTGTTGAAGGACATGCCGAAGTTCAAGATCAACAGCTTAAAAAGGTCCTGCAAAGCCTGGCCGAGATTGATGCATGGCTGGAGGGGATGAAGCCAAGCATATAGGTCTAAAAAATCGATATCATACCCAAAATACACCGCTGCCAACAGGCCAACGTGCTGCTACAGCAGCCTGAGGTCTGTCCCTGAAATATTATTGATCCCTGCCCCATGGAATTGTACCGGCCCTGGAAAATGAAATCATTGGCTATAGACTTGATTTTGTTCTTTTGCTGGAATAAAGATGTTTGTGCCCTACATATTTTCACTCATTCGACAATACACACGGCAATGCCCCGGAATGGCAGGGGAACAAAGATCTGGTTGAATACCCGGGCGCCTCTGAGAGGTAGGAACCATTGATCTGGGAGTTGATTACCTCAGGGGTGGAAAGGGTAAGCACTTTATTGCTACAGGCTCTGCACTACCTGAAGGAAACAACGTTGCAGTAGTACGGACGGAATGGGTAAGTGATACACGTTCGATTGTTGCTGCTGATACCGGGACATATTTGATGGGGTAGTTTTTGATATTACTCTGACCCTTTTGTTTAACGTGATTTTTTATGAATAGTGCTGCATTTCTCTACGCTTTTTTATCCGCAATCCTGATGGGGACTATCGGGGTATTTTCCAAACATACTGGCCTGTCCGCCGAAATCATAACCTTTTTCAGGCTGATTCTGGGCTCCGCCTTCATGCTGCTTTTCCTGGTCGCTGTCGGAAAAATTCGACTGGCGAGGGTCTGGCCCTCCTGGCCAGTTATCGTCAATGGCGGTTTTCTGGCAGGGTTTATTATCTTTTATGTTCAGGCCATGAATTACACTTCCATGGCCAACGCAATTATGCTGATTTATCTGGCCCCGCTTGCGGCCTCAATTACGGCCCATTTCTTTCTCGGAGAGCGGCTGAACAAAGCCGCACTTGGCCTGATTTGCATTGCACTCTTCGGTTTTGCGATGATGATGGAGTTCAGGATCGATATCACTCAAGGTAGCGACGAGCTCATCGGCATCGGTTTAGGGGTTCTGGCTCTGGCGTGCTATGCAGGCTTTATCCTCATCAACCGGATCATCGACCCAGGCATTCATGTCTATACCCGCACCTTCTGGCAGCTCTTTGTCGGCGGTTGCGTGATGATACCACTGGTCATCTTTTCTCTTGATGAGGTGAATATAGGGCAAAGTGGCTGGCTGCTGGCCATCGGCTTTTTCCCGGGCTTTCTGGCAATTCTGTTCGCCATTATTGCCCTCAGCCGTTTACCTGTAGCGGTTTTCGGAACCATTGCCTACAGCGAACCTGTGGCGGTGGTGATTTTTGGCTGGACCATGTTTCATGAGACACTCAGTCCCATGCAGATGGCAGGCTGTATGTTCATCATTGCCAGCGGTATAGCCAAAACAGTTCTGGAAAACAGAGTCACGCATCAAAATCAAAACGCATCAATCACCACTTGAAAAGGTAGCCCTGTCACAGGCAAAGCATAATGCACGTTATCTTGTCACTATCTAGACCCTCGCATGACAGGGAAGAGGAATAACGTGCCAGGATAAGGACGGAACTCGAACACGATTAGAGAACACGTATCGTTTCCTGCCCATCTGGGGAAAACAAATCTCTCCCTCACCTTGACCTTCTCCCACCAGGTCCATACGTTTTCCTCCAGTAAAGACCTTATCTCAACAACACCACCAGATCCATATGGAGGACCCCATGAAGATCCTTCCCACTGTCAAAATCTTCCCAGGCATGCTCTTCGTGACCTCTGCCGCTATTATACTGTTGGGTTTGAGCGCCGGCTGTACCAGTTACAACCCCCACAGCGGCACTTACGAACATGATCCAGGCAAAACCATGGTGGTGGTAGGCGCTGCCGCACTTGCCGGATCTGTTCTCTACCACGAAAATAATCGCGACCACTACTATCGACCGCCACATCATCATCACAAGCAATATCGTCGCCCACCGAATCATTACCACTACCATCGGTCACCACCGAGACGGTATCCATATCGACGGTGACGTATCACTTTCTGGCGCCTGAAGCTGTAGTGAAATAAATGGATTCGGTATAGAGAGAAACAGCAAGTGGATGTAAGCCCGCCAATGGTTAAGATCGGTCAAATAACATCATGATAAACAAAAGGAGACTTGCGATGAAAATTCTGCACCTTCTACTCATCCTGCTCTTGATTTCAACCACAAGCAGCATGGCGGAAGACGATCCACTTCCCGTCCTTGACCAAATCAGCCCTGCCTGGGAGCGACTTGACATACTGACCCAGAGCTACCTGACCGATGAACAGCAGATAAGTCTGCAAAAACTTGCTTTTGCAGCTGCCGTGGCAGATATTTGTGACGGGTTCGAGGTGAATGGCGAGAAGTTCATCGCAGCCTTTCAGAAATTTGACAGTGTTAAAGAAAAAGAGCCAACCAACGGACAGGGATATTGGTATGAAAGAATGCTGGTGGCTTATGGTATCGCCACCGGTCTATTTACTGCCGAAGGCTTGCTGGTCAGTGAACAATTCTGCAAGGCTGCCGAAGAGTTGAAAAGCACCTCAACAGATCATTATTGGAAATCAGAAAATTTAGCGTTAGATCAAAACTAAATCTGATTACCCATAATCTTCAGCTCGAAAAGATGAGGTGATAAACTTGAGGGGTAAGATGTGACCGATTGGCTTGGAGGCTCCCCCTTGAATAATTGTAATCGACTTGTAGAGAAAAAGTTTGGGCTCTAAGTAGTTACTCCTTCTCACCTCTCACCCCTCACCTCTAACCTCTAACCTCTCGTATAATATCCTTTTAACCACTGTTGTTGTGCATCCAGCAGTTCATCGAACATTGCTTTAATTTGATCAAGGGTACATAAAGCAGCTGTCAGCGGATCCAAACAGAGGGCGTGAAACGCAGAATCAAGATTTTTTGTGAGGGCAGCTTCAACCACAAGCTCCTGAACATTAATATTTGTCTTATTCAGGGCGGCACATTGAGTTGGCAATGCGCCTATTGCTGTGGGGTGTAGACCACCTTTGTCTACATAAATTGGTACTTCAACAACACAATCTGATGGTAGATTAGTTATAAGACCGTTGTTTTTTACGTTACCGTTTATTTTGGCAACTTGGCCAGTACACATCGCATGTATTATTTTTGGAGCATTTAAAACACTCTTTTCAACACGGATTGGCAGTGTGCCATCAAGCTGTCTCTGGATATTTTTGCTATCGCGCTGATGAATTGTTTCGGCAAGCTGCAGCAGGTTCCAACGACGAGGGAGGTACCTATTGATCATTGCCTCATTTTTTCGAAAATATGGGACATAATCGGTGAAATGCCAGTGGTTTTCAGTGGACCAGTAACCAAAATGTTTAAACACCTCACAGCGTACACCATCTGCATCGTAAATATCTTTTCGATGGATTATCTTTTCAATTTCATTTGTTTTGTCTATGCCATCAACAAGGATTTTTAAAATCCATGTCATGTGGTTTATTCCACCAAAGGTAACATCAATATTATCCGGGATCGGTGAATACATGAGTTTATCCCAATCTTCAGGACTATGTGGATGTTCAACCCATGGCCCAAGCCCCATATAGCCCGCAAGCTGTGCAACCGTATAGGTTACGCCATAACAGAGCCCAATTGATGAGATCTCAGAGTATTCTGTTGCTGCCCATGTGAGTGGAGCAAGCGGATTGGCATAATTTATGAACAAGGCGTTTGGACATAGTTCTGCCATATCATCCAGGATTGAAAGTACTGCAGGAATGTGACGCAGAGCACGAAAGATTCCACCTGGCCCCAAGGTATCACCAACTTCCTGATCAACCCCATATTTACGTGGAATTTCAACATCGAGTTTCCAAGGTTCCAACCCACCAACCTGGATACAATTTATCACAAAATCCGCTCCCGAAAGAGCTTCTCTGGGATTGCTTGTAGCGCTGATAAGGTTTGGATCGAGGCCTTCTTGCTCAAGCATTTTTCGGGCGAGATCAAAAGATCTTTGCAATGCTTTGGTATCAATATCTTCCAGTACAACCTGTAATCCTGCAAGCTCTTTATGGCAGTACAGTGACGAGAGAAGTTGTCGGGTGAACATGGTGCTACCGGCACCGATTATTGCGATTTTTTTCATTATAATATTATCAATTGTTGTAATCTGGGTCTTAAATGCGCCTGGTTTTGAAAGCTACCGCATAGAGGGACACGGACACAATAATAACCAGACCATAGACAAGTCGTGTCCAGTATCCTGATAGCCCGGCACTGATAATACCGGCCTCTATGATACCAATTATTACTGAACCAATTACAGTTCCCCAGATAGTACCTTGCCCACCGAACACAGAAGTTCCGCCAAGAAAAATAGCCGCAAAGACAAGCAGAAGATAGCCTTCACCTTGAGTCGGCCACCAGTTTGCCATTTCAAGGCAAACCATTACTGATGTAAATGCGCTGATAAGCCCCATGAGGACAAAGAGTGAAATTCGTACCTTATCAGTATCTACACCCATCATTTGTGCGGTCTTTATGTCGTCACCTATAAAGCGAATATCGTCACCGAAGACATGGCGATTCAGGAGAAACCAGAACAAAACGGCCAGGGCAACACACCAGAGAGTCTGGGCTGGAATCCAATCGAACAAACGGCCGACAAAGATGTGGTGAAAAGTGGTATCACGGACTTCGGTGAGGTTCAGGGCTAATCCATCTGCGAGTAGGGTGCTTGCTCCACGCCAGAAAAATTGTGTCCCGATTGTGGCTATGATTGCCGGAACACCAATTTTGACAACTATCAAGCCGTTACATAATCCAGCGAAAGCACCTGTGGCAAGGGCGGCAACAAATCCTAATGATGCCCATCCGGTTGCCTCAAAAACGACAGAAAAGCTCAAACCGGAAATGACCATGATGGAGGGAAATGATAAATCCAGTTCTCCGGCAATAATGAGAAGGGTCAGGCCAAGGGCTAAAAGCGTTGGGAACGGAATAGTTGACATGAATGCAACGTAAATTCGCTGGTGCATAAATGTCTGTGGGCTAAGAAACATGAAAAGGCTGAGAAGACTGATAAGAAGACCCAATATGCCAATTTGAAATCTATATTTGAAGAGAGAGTTTTCAATTTTCATAGTAATGATTCAAACTCCGTCTTCATGGATTGGTGCCATTGATAATTCTTCAAGTTTTTCAAAAAGCTCATTCACGGACATAGAGTTACGATGACATTGATGAACAATTCTTCCACGGTTAACAAATACAAAACGATCAGCAACTTCATGGATATGGTGCAGGTTATGAGAAATAAACAGGGCCGAATTACCTTTTTCAGGAATTGAACGAATGAAATCCAACACCCGTCGTACTTCCTTAATGGAAAGAGCGGTTGTCGGTTCGTCTAAAATTGTGAGCTGAGAGTCAAAATACATTGCTCGACTGATGGCAAGACCTTGTCGCTCACCACCTGATAATGAACCGACAAGTGCCTCTGAAGATATTCCAACACCTTTTAAGCCAATACTATTTTTCAACATGCCAAGGGTGAGCTCTTTTTCTTTTTGTACCTGGATAAACCCGAATTTGTTTTTGATATGTCGGCCAACGAATACGTTTCGCCATAGAGGTTGCTTTTCTGCCAAAGATCGTTCTTGATAAACAGTTTCGATACCGAGCGATCTGGCTGATCGAACGGTGTGGCTGCGTAAGTCTACATCTTTGCCATTTATAAATAACTTCCCGGAGTCAGGGCGTAATGCCCCGGAGAGAATCTTGATGATTGTGGATTTTCCTGCACCATTATCACCAATGAGAGCAACGATTTCCCCTTTATCAATGGAAAAACTGATATCCTGCAGGGCTTGAATAGGGCCAAATGACTTATTGATCGAAACGGCCTTGAGAACTTCTGTCATAACACTCCAAAAGATAAGGGACAGTATTTCTGCCCCTTATCTGATTCAAGTTGTGTTGTTTGTTATCGTAAACCTTTTTTCGCAAGTGGAGCGATAAGGTCAACGTTGTCCGCATGGACAAATCCGCCACCTGTTTCGATAACAAGGCCGGAAAAGCCAAACCGCTTTGATAAAGCAATCTGCATTACAGGAAGATAGCCTTGTAAGTATGGCTGGCCGTCTCCAACGAGATCGACATATCCTGTTTTAATTGCTGATGCGGTAGCAGGAGACAAACTAAATCCTGCCCCTACGATCTCATCAGGTTTAACACCAGCGGCACGAAAAAAGTTTTCAAGTTGAGCAGTGAGAGCGCCGTGATCGGTAACCACAATATCGCAGTCGGGATTAGAAGACAGGTATGCTGTGATAACAGGGGTGCCGAGGCTTGCATCTTTGTCAATTTCCGGGGTGATTTCCATATAATCAACTTCTAAACCAGCCTTCTCGAAAGTTTCAATCAATGCTTTGGAGCTTAAACCACGAGTTGGTTGACTTTTAAGTCCCCAAACAAGAGCTTTATTGCCATTTTTGAGGCCAAAACGATTGATCGCTTCGGTAGCCAGGGCTTTGCCTCGAGCATAATTGCTGACACCGGCATAACCAAATCCTGTTGACTGATATTTTTCGATTAATGCCGGGAGCTCAGTATCGGCCGCAGTTACGATTATTCCCTTGCCAGCTGCTTCTTCGACAAAAGGTGCAAATGCGTCGTCGCCGGGGTGTCCCATGACAACAATTCCATCTGGATTTGCCGAAAGAGCCTTCTTAAAATTCTCGATCATTTTCTGTGGACTCCAATCGGAGTACATAAATTCGATATCGCAACCCAGGTCAGTTGCCGCTTGCTGAGCACCATTTTGAACGATGGTGTTGTAGGTTCCTCCGACGGGTCCACCAGTATCGAACCAGATTTTTAATCCTTTACCGCTTTGTTCAAGTGCAGTTCCCGCAAATGCATTGGTGCTGAAAATCAACAGTGCCAAAAATGATAAGAATACGTTCGCTTTTCTAAATCCCATTGCTATCCCCCTTTAGTTAAAAAAAAAATTTTACTCTGAATATTTTCAGCCGAATAAATACTAGAGGGAGTTGTTTCACACCAATATTTAAAATGAATGAATACCCAGCATGGTATAGGATATGCCGATCTATCACATATAATTTTCTCTAATTATCAGCAAGTAACAAATAACCTTGTAGTGTTATATCTTTATAAAATCACTACATGTTACTCCAGGGTCGAAACAAACATTTCCACATCAATGTGACCAGATAGGAATAGAAACCATAATATTATGGTTCTTCACCACTTGAAGGGGCTTTCAGTTTTGCGCCGTCATGACTGACGATCATATAGGGCGTTGCAATTGAGGTCTTCTTGGTTCGTTCCAACTCGTTCCGATGGCTCCCCTGAATTTCCTGAAAGAACTCTCCTCTCTTGTCCGGGCAGTGACCTGTATAAATAACAATCGGCAAGCTACACTTATTGAAAGTTAGGTCGAAAAGAGATCTCTTTCAAAAAGATTGAAAAAATCCTGATAAAGTTTAGTATAACCCTTTTTTTCTGTGAGCGACTAACCTAAGTCTGCTTAAACTCGTTATAAATTCGTCGAGGTATGTGTTGCAGGACGGGAAGCCTGATTTGCCAGAAATGGACGGCCTATCTCATAACTCTATGTAGGAGGATTTATGCAAATGAGTAAAGATAGGTTGAAGCACCGAATTCGTGCAGGCCGTGGCCTTGTTCCGGCCGACAGAGTTGTGCAGGGAGGTAACCTGGTCAATGTCATGTCAAGTGAGGTATATCCTGCAGATGTAGCCATTCATGATGACATTATCGTCGCAATTGGTGATGTCCAAGATTACATTGGTCCCGAAACAGAGATAATCGATGCTACAGGCAAGTATCTGGTTCCCGGCTTGATTGATGGTCACTTACACAGTGAGTGTAGCAAGTTAAGCATCACCAGCTTTGCCAAAGCCGTGGTTCCCTGTGGTACAACCAGTATTGTTTCCGGGCTTGATGAATATATTTCCGTTTCCGGAATGGAAGGTCTTCAGGAAGTTTTTGCAGAAATTAAGAACAGCCCCCTTAAAGTCTTTTGGGGAGCCCCATATAAGACCCCTTATACTTTCCCGAAATCTACAGTAGCTTTTAACTTCACCGAGAAAGTTCACACAGAAGTACAGCAGTGGCCAGAGTGTTTTGGTGTTTGGGAAACTGTACGCGAAGCTGTCATTGAAGAAGATGATGACACCCTCGGCGCCCTTGCCGAAGCGCATAACAACAGAATGCCTATTTTTGGCTGCGCTCCCATGGCGAGAGGTAAGGATCTGAACGGTTATCTCTGTGCCGGCGTACGACTTGACCATGAAAGTTATGATCATGAAGAAGTTGTCGAAAAGATGCGTAACGGCATGCACATGCTCATCCGCGAGTCTTCTGTCACCCACTTTTTACAAGAAAATATGCGGGCAGTGACCGAAATAAACCCACAGCTTGCGAGAAGGGTAAGTTTTTGTACCGATGATGTAACAGCCACCGATGTATTAGAAAAAGGCCATATGGATCATGTGGTTCGCCTTGCTATCAAAGAAGGTGTCGAGCCAATGATCGCAATCCAAATGGCGACTATTAACAGTGCCGAAGCCTATAGAATAGATCACTTAGTCGGTTCTATTACTCCTGGTAAAATTGCCGATATCGTGCTGGTAGATAGCCCTGAGAGCTTTAATGTTGATGCTGTTCTCACAGACGGCAAATTTGTTGCGCAAAACAAAGAACTCACCTATGAACTCAAGGCTCCAAAGCGTAGTGCAATCCTCAGTAGTGAATTGAAGTGCGCGAAAACCACTCCAAAAGACTTCGAGTACCGGGTTGATATGGAAACTGGTGAGGCAGACGTTCTCTCCATGAATGTTGTTGGCCCATTTGTTCGCAAGCGCCGTGATGTCACTTTGAAAGTTGAGAATCACATTGTTCAGCCAGATACTGAACAAGATGTGTTGATGGTTTCCGTGCTCGAAAGATACGGTCGCAATGGCAATAGGTCATTAGCCTTCTGTTCTGGCTGGAAATTGAAAAAAGGTGCCATGGCCTCCTCTGCCGCGCCGGATGATAACAACATTGTTGTTATGGGTGCTGATGCAAACGATATGTCCATTGCTGTGAATCACCTCATTGAAAACGGTGGTGGTCAGGTCATCGTTGCAGACGGTGAAGTCATTGAATTCCTCTCACTTCCTGTTGGCGGCATTGTCAGCGATCTGGATGCCCGGGAGATTGCCTCCCGGGAAGTAGAGCTGACAAAAGCAGCAAACGCCCTTGGCTGCGATCTTCCAGATCCACTCATGTACATGTTCTTTTTACCTATTACCGCAATCCCTGATTACGCAATCACCGATGTGGGCCCAGTGGACTGTATTGCTCTCACAACCTTCGACCCGATTCTTGGTCTTAATCCAAGCAAGTAAGAGGTGAACACGTGGAAAGAAAAGATCTCAAACACTTGATAGACGTTGCTGCCGGCCGAGAAGAAGCCGATTTAGTCATTAAAAACGCCAAAGTGGTCGATGTTTATAACGGCCAGGTCATCGAGGGCGATATTGCCGTGGTCGATGGCCTGATTGCCGGTGTTGGTGACTATTCCGCCGGAAACGAGCTGGATGCCGAGGGGCAGTACGCCACTCCTGGCTTTATCGATAGCCACATTCATATCGAATCATCCTATGTGAGCCCCGAAGAATTGGGCCGCTTGGTGGTTCCCCACGGTACAACCACCATCATTGCCGACCCCCATGAGATCGCCAATGTTTGTGGTTTGAAGGGGCTTGACTACATGATTGATGCCTCGAAGGAAACCGCCCTTGATGTGCAGATGATGTTGCCATCATGTGTGCCGGCCACACCTTTTGAGCATGCCGGTTGCACTATTGATGCAGAGGCTATGAAAGCCCCCATCAAGCGCGAGGAAGTGCTTGGTCTCGGAGAATTCATGAATTTCCCTGGTGTTATCAATGGATTCGATGACGTTTTGGATAAACTGATTGTGGCCAAAAACGCCGGAAAACCAATTGATGGCCACAGCCCGGGTGTTTCCGGCAATGCCCTTAACGCCTATGCAAGCGCCCAGATCAAAACAGATCACGAGTGTTCTACTGTCGAGGAAATGTATGATCGTATCGCACGGGGCATGTACGTTCTTCTGCGTCAGGGGTCAGCCTGCCATGACCTTAAAGAACTGCTCAAGGGTGTTACCCCGACAAACAGCAAACGCTGTTTGTTCTGCGCCGATGATTGCCAACCGAAGACTATTCTCAGCATCGGCCATTTGGATAATCACCTGCGCATTTGTGTTGAGGAAAAAATCGACCCGATCATGGCTATTCAGATGGCGACCCTGAATGCGGCTGAATGCTTCGGCTTAAAAGATCGTGGCGCCATAGCCCCCGGTCTTAAGGCAGATATTGTACTGGTTGACAATCTTACCGACTTTACCGTTCAAAAGGTATGGGTCGATGGAGAGATGGTGGCTGATAAAGGAGATTATCTTCCTGAAATCAAACGTCATGATATCGCCTCCACCAAAGGGAGTTTCAAGGTTAAAGACTTTTCTGTAGAGAAGTTGAAACTTGTTATTCAATCTGAAAAAGCCCATGTCATCAATATATTGCCCGGCGGCGTGGTTACCAGCAAAGAAGTTGTCGAGATTGCAAGAAATAGTGACAACGAATTTGTCTACAACAAGGAGCAGGACGTTGTAAAGGTTGCCGTGGTAGAACGCCATCAAAATACTGGCAATGTAGCTGTTGCTTTGCTTCAAGGGTATGGAATCAAGCAGGGAGCCATTGCTCTTTCTGTGGCCCATGACTCTCACAATATCATCGTGGTAGGTGTAAATGATAAGGATATGGCTTTTGCCGTAGAATCCCTGATTTCTCAGGATGGCGGTATTGTCCTTGTTAACGATGGGCAGGTGCTGGAGAGCATGCCAATGCCGATTGCAGGCCTTATGAGTGATCAGAGTGGCGAATGGGTGGACGCACGACTCACAGCCATCCATGAAAAGGCCCACGATGTTCTTTCCGTAAGCCCTGATGTTGAGCCGGTGATGACCCTCTGCTTTATGTCACTTGCTGTTATTCCTGAAATAAAACTGACAGATATGGGTCTCTTTGATGTGACCAAATTTGATTTTATTTCCATTGAAGCATAAACACTGATTGATTTAACGAGATTTATTAAATGAAAACCAAGCTTCCCTTATTCTGCAAGGGCGATGTTGGTGGTCTGACCTATATCCTGGCCAACAACATAGTCAACTATATTATTGTTATTGCTACATTATCCGGCGTTCTTGGCTGGCCGGATGAAATCGTTTATGGTCGCGTTATTCCAGGTCTGTCTATGGGACTCCTGGCAAGCGGCTTGTATTATGCCTACAGCGCTCATCGTCTTGCCCAAAGAACCGGTCGCACCGATGTGACTGCTCTGCCTTCAGGTGTTTCCACCCCGGCAATGTTTGTTATTCTGTTCGGTGTGATCATGCCTTTGCATTATGCGCTTGATAATCCCGAGCTTGAGTGGGCAGCAGCAGTTGCCGCCTGTTTTATCGGTGGTTTCATTGAGCTGTTAGGTGGTTTTATCGGTCCATGGCTCAAAAAGAGAATTCCGCGGGCAGCACTTCTTGGTACCGTTGCCGGTATCGGTTTTATCTGGATGTCTACCCAGGGTGTATTTGATCTCTATAGTGACCCGATAGTCGGTCTGCCAATTCTTGCAGTTGCCGTTATGGGGCTCTTTGGCGGCTACCTCTTTCCAAAGAAAATCCCACCTTTTGCAGTGGCAATTATCGGTGGTATTGTCTACGCCTACATTTTGGGTCGAACCGAAATTGATTTCAGCGGCATAGGCTTCTATGCACCAAATCCGGTAAATGGCTTCGAAGCCCTGTTAAGCGGCTTTGCCATAGTGCTTCCCTATCTCTCGGTAATTATCCCAATCGAAGTATATAACTTCATTGAGACCATGGATAATGTCGAATCGGCAAATGCAGCTGGCGACAACTATAATGTGCGAGAGGCACAGTTTGCAGATGGTATCGCAACCATGATCTCTGCCCTCTTCGGTGGTGTTGTCCCGAATACCGTATGGCTTGGACACGCTGGTCTTAAAAAGGCCGGTGCATGTATCGGCTTTTCATGGGTTGGTGGTCTCCTGCTTGGCCTTTCCGGTGTTTTTGGTTTGTTTACCTTTTTCAGCGGTCTGGTACCGCCGGCCGTAGCCGCCATCACCTATCTCTGGTGTGCAACCATCATGCTTTCACAGGCTTTCAGGGCCTGTGAGCCCAAGCACTATGCAGGTGTCGGTATTGCCATGGTTCCGCCGATTGCAGATTACCTCTACACCCAGGTTACAGGTGCTGTCGGCACCACCGGCGTCTGGGCGGAGCCTCAGCCATCAGGGCTTTCAGGTTATGGGGCAGAACTGACCCAGAATCTGCTGGAAGCAGGCGTTATGTGGAATGGTGTGCCTGCGGTTAAGGCCGGGTCCATCATTATCGGAATTATCCTGGGCACCTTTGTGGTGGCTGTTATCGATCGACGTCTCGATAAAGCTGGTATTGTCGCATTTGCAGCGGCTGGTCTTTCCATGTTCGGTCTGATCCACAGCGCATTGCTTGGATTCTACCCGACATCTCCATTTGTTCTTGCCTACATCATTATGGGTTGTATCTGTCTGCTGCTGCATACAGGTCGTGACAAATGGTTTGATTCAGATAAAGACTTTGACTATGTGTAACAGCAGGTAACGCCACACCAGTTGAATACAACGTCTTTCCTTTAAGCAGAAAGTGATGTTTGACATCACTTTCTGCTTTTTTTTGCTCAGACACTCGCTGCCAAATACCACTCCCCTTTTGACCAGTTACGACAGGTATGATCCCACCTAAAACATGAATTGGGTCATCAATGATATGTATTGTCGAAGCTCAAGCGGAGCTGTACCCTCAAGCCGGTCTCATGTGATGGATAGGTAGTGATCTATAGTTTTTTCCTATTTGCCACATCGGTAAATTTATTTTAGCATCAGGGAGTTTTGCAGAATGCACAGTACTCACAGAAAGTACTGTCAACAACTCCCTGCTTTTCGCCCAGTAGTGTCCGGGTTCGGGGAAACAGTAGAAGTAAACCTAATGGACAAGCATGAATCAATAACCGGCAAGGAAAATAAAATGACAAACGCAAGAGAGATAGTCCAGCACTTCAAGAAAGGAATGGGAACCCTGACCGATGCAATGCCCGAGACAATCCCCGCCATGGCTGGCTTTATGGGAGCTGCCGCCAAAGACGGCGCATTGACCTACCGAGAGAAGGAACTTGTGGCAATCGGCGTCGCATTGTATACGCGCTGCCCCGAATGTATCGCCGTTCACTGCCAAAAGGCCCTTGAGGCAGGCTGTACCCGGGAGGAGATACTCGAGGCTGCGGGCATGGCAATGGTTTTTGGCGGTGGCCCTGTTCTTGGATCCAGCGCAACGTTGTTGCTGGAGTGTCTGGATGAATTTGCGAAATAACTTAAAAGAGAAGACACTGGTCGAAAGTGGCGGAATATCAATTACATTTCATAACATCCAGATAACCAATCAACTTTACCAGAGTGAAAACCATGTTAAACGTTAGCGATCTCGCGGTCGATAAACTGCACGAATATTTGCAAGCCAATAATATCTCTTCACCTCTCAGGGTGGCACTTTTACCTGGGGGATGCGCAGGTCAGACGCTCGGCCTTGCTCTGGATGACGAGAAAGCGACTGATGAGTCCTTCAAAAAAAACGAGATTACCTTTCTGGTGGAGAAAATCCTGCTTGAGCAGTGCGGTTCCATAACCGTAGATTATGTGGAGGCCGGTGCAAAATCCGGTTTCAGCATCAGCACGACAAAGCCATTGCCAACTACAGGGGGCGGATGCAACTCCACATCCTGCGGAACAGGTGGATGCAGTTGTTGACCGAATGAGGATACACACCTCACCAACGGGTAAGCTGAGGGCGCCCTGGGCGGCCCGCCGCTTACCCGCATCTAGTTGAAATTGCCATATCGAAGATCAGAAATTCTTCCAGTACTACCTATATACCACCTTCCTCTTGTTCACCTCTAAAACAGCCTTGTTCTGGGCACCCTTATAATCACATTCTGTGAAAACTAGAGCCGATTAAGAGTTAGCTTCATCATGTCTAACGAATATTATACAAATACAAATACCGGGGCCAGACCATTGTTTAGAGTGAAACTGATGGCTGGAGAGATTGCCACACACACCCTTTAGATAAGTTCTTGAACAGAAATTTTCCAATAATTTGAATTATTGTGATTTTTACTTAACCACGTCATCCCTACAGCATCATGCAAAGAGGAGAGTCAGAATCAATCGTGGTCTGTCTCGAAATACCAAACGGCGCGTGGTTAGGAGATGGGGGAGAGTTTCTTCTTACGTCTCTTTAAATTTCCCCAAGCTGCTTTGTCGACATAAGAAAACGACTGTGGCGGCCTACCTTTTCCACCGTTGAAATTATCAAGAGAGATGGGGTTCTGAAGAACATTTACATCATCAACCAGAAAGCATCTACCTTTACCTTGTTCACCGTAATACTTGAAGAAGAACTCCTTAGTTGTGCCGGATACATCCTTAAAACGCCTCCACAATGCAGGTGCATCGTCTTCAATAACATCTTTCACTTTGAAGTAGCCTACGATTTTACTCTCCGGGGCCGTCACATACAGGACAACAAATTCAACATGTCTAGGGATGTTAAATTTGCGGAACTCAACCGTCTTTTCACCTCTGAAGATTGCCTTGGCAAACTGAGGATGTATTGAAATCATTATTACATTTTTATTTGCTGCCTTATCCATTGAATGCCTGACTCTCTTAATTCGGTGATTGATTGTGGCTGACCTTTGATTATACCATTGGATTTCAGGGTACGCAGGGTAATCTTTGAATCAAACTGACAAACTGTTCTAAAACGTATTGCCAACACTTCGTTATGCTGACACAATTTCTCAATCTCTGCATATGAGTATACAGTTCGTTTTCCAACAAATTGTGCGATACTTGAGGGATCTGAAGACCGTAGTGTCCCCTCAACGATTCCAACGCAGGTCATTGCTGAAGCATAATTTGATCGATAAAAAAATAGGTTATCTCCTTGCTTAATTTTTTTTATCGACGAATGACATAGATAGGCTTTACGGATGCTATTTCCACATGGTTTTTGCGGAACCGAGAAGAGAGATTGCTGAATTGGCCCAATCTCAGGAAACAGAACTTTATGGTACTCAGGTTTTATAGGGACAACAAAAGACCTGTTGCCGTTGAAAGAGGTAAGATGAGGGCCGAATCGAATATGCAGATCCAGAGGGCTTAGGCTAATCAAATCTTCTTTTGAATATTTTATAGTCTTACAAAGTGCCAATTCATTAGGGGAATCAAGGTTTGGAATGATATTGAAACCAAAGTCATGAGCGAATTCAATAAGCGGCTGCTGCTTTTTGAATGCTGTAAAATACGCAAAATCATATCCATTTTTTCTGAGATATTCAAAAACTGGCTTTAAAAGCAATTCACCTAATCTATTCCCACTGTGTGATTCAGAAACTTTGAACGTGCAGATCTTTAGTACTTTGCCCTCTGTTCCGTCCGGTAATGCCTTCTCGGGCTTTAATATTACAATACCTGCAAGCTTACCTGAGTCGGTTTCGACAACATATGCCTCCCTGTGATTTTTTTTACATTTTACAAGCCAATTATCAAAAGCGGTTACACCATAATCTGACCGTAGCGAATTAAAAATTGGGTCACTCGTATCAAGCGAGTATACCTTTTTACATTTTACTGTAGGTGGAGGAGGTGGAGAATCATCAAAAAGATCTTGAACAAGGGCAATAGCATCATGTAAAAGCAGGATTCGAGAATCAATACCAAGCTTTTTGCCTTTTTTGTGGATGCCAATATCTTCTGTTACAAGGTAATCAACTAGATCTCCTTGTAGCGCTGCCAACAGGTGATGGTCTACCCAGTCGTTGGTACCTGCTTTTGGTAGAGGAATAATAGAGGGGTTAAGAGTGGTCGCGGAGGGTGGGGAATCCAGAACAGGATATCTTTGAATGGTTGTCAGCCTAAGGTTCTTTCTCTTTGTATTTTTATCTTTTTGGATGTCGTAAGTAATTGCGGGGTGTATGAAGACTTGCTGACTTACTTCAGTGCAAAGGCTTAGTAGCTTCATGGCCCGGACAGTATTAGCCTCAAGATCCTGGTTTGACGTCGGCTCTAAGGGGATAACAATATTAGTATCTAATAGATATTTCATCACAGAATCTGTATTCTTACTACACGAAAAGGGGAAAAGGCTTAGTCATGGAATTTCACTAAAGTACCCTTTTAGCAAATGCTAAAACTGGTTCTATGTTTCCCATGGGGTTTGCAATCATGTATGGAATATTTAAGTGTCTAGCGATTTGTTTAGAATATTTTAACTCTTGAATTTGAAAATCAGCGATTGTATCAATTGCTGGTGCCTCCCCGTCCCGGTGACATAGACGCGTAGCGATATCATGGGGATTGTCTTGAAGAACAATAAAGGCTTTTGCGGACATCTTCCTGAACGTAGATTTTGGGACTTCTCTTACGAACCCTGATTTATCTAATAAGCAAAAATGCCCATCGAGTAGGCTGTGTGAATCGTTTGGAATGTAGTTTGAGATTGCTTTTATAAGAATGTCCTGATTGGCTTCTATGTCTTCTGTGTGTTTGTTCACTGTGTGATCGACTTCCCCCATACGTTTGATGAGGTCGCTTGCGGAGTGATGGTCAACACCGAGTTGTTGAATTAATTTTCGGCAGAAGGTAGTTTTCCCAATGCCATGGACCCCGCCTATAAAGATAATATGGGGAATGATGTTTTTAATCATTTGCTCTTAAAGAGATTACGGGCTAAATGTTAAACAAATCTATCATCTTTATATGACAATTCAGTACGATAGTAAAAATCACACCTAAACTCAAGGCCTGATACTCCCCCACTACAAGGATTGGACACAGACCACGGTTGATTCTACTCCCAAAATACTACGTGGTTATTAACTCAATGAGATTGCCACCACATATCTTATAGGAAAATGATAGCAAATACCAAGGTCAGACCACTGTTTAAAGTGAAACTGATGGCTGGAGAGATTGCCACACACACCCTTTAGATAAGTTCTTGAACAGGAATTTTCCAATCATTTGAATTATTGTGATTTTTACTTGACCGCGTCATCCCTACAGCATCATGCAAAGAGGAGAGTCAGCAAAAGTAGTGAAAGACACAGTTCTCAGCTGAGTATTGTATAGAACTACTAATACTTTAGAAATAGTTGTACAGGGGGTGTACAATTAATGACATAAACGAAAAAAGGGGTTACAGCTAATCAGCTGTAACCCCTTATGTATATGGTGACCCCGGCAGGATTCGAACCTGCGACACCAGGATTAGGAATCCTGTGCTCTATCCCCTGAGCTACGGGGCCAACATTTGCAATTTTCGGTGAGCAATATTACCCGAGTTTGCGATTTTCGCAATATCTTTTCAAGGCTCCGTTCAGTTCCTCAAATACTTTCTCGTCCAGTACCACGTGACATCGACATGTCAGCCATCGCAGCTCGTTCTATGCAATAGATATCATATTCTAGTTTCGGATGATTGGCAGGGATACATAAGCTCCCGCAGTTGATGCTGCAAGACCAATAGAAAAGCCTCTACTTCACTGTACCATCCTGCAACAGAGTCTCACCATCGTTCAACCCCGAAGCTGGAAATTTATCACCGGTAGTGAAACCATGTACCGCACAGTTTCTACCGATGGTTATTCCTGGTGGTATAGTTACACGTTTGCCGATAACAGTAATCCCGGTATAGAGATGATCGGGCGAGGCACAGTTTACAACATCATGACCATCGCCATAGCCAACCACCGCTCTTTCGCTCACTTCCACATATTTGTCGACAATGGCCAGATCCACAACTCCGTCTTTCCGTACCGTGCAGCCTTCAAAAAGGATGGAGTCCTGTACCATAGCGCCCTTTTCCACCGTCACACCCGGTGCCAGTATCGAGTTAACCACAGTACCTTCTATCCGGCAGCCTGCTGCTATCATGCTATTATGCAGTTCGGCCTTATAGCCGTATCTTGCCGGAGGCCAGTCATATATCCTGTGGCTGGACTCTACATTGGTTATGATCCCCCACTGCTCTGGGAGCAGGCCACTGTCCGGGTTCAGGATATCCATATTGGCCTGCCAATATGCCTGGATGGTCCCCACATCCCGCCAGTAGCCATAGAATGGATAGGCGAAGACATTATCATTTTCTATGGCCCAGGGCAGCAGGTGCATGCCGAAATCCAACTCGTCTTTATTGCGGGCAAGCGCCTCCAGCAGGTAATTGCGATCAAAGACGTAAATGCCCATGGAAGCGAGATTACTGCGGGGCTTCTCAGGTTTTTCCTCCCAGTCAATGATGCGGTTTTTATCGTCGATTATACCGGCACCATAGTGGCGAATCTGACTTTTGGGCACAACCATCATGGACACGGTCACATCCGCCTTTTTGGAGCGGTGATATTCGAGCATCACCTCGAAATCCATATGGTAAATATGATCGCCGGAGAGGATGAGCACCTCTTCTGAGGGGTTGGCTTCGATAAAGTCTATATTTCTGCGCACTGCGTCTGCTGTTCCTTTATACCAGTCAGAATCCTTTGCCCCGGTGCGAGGCGGCAGTATTTTCACCCCACGGGTTCTGCCGGTGAGATCCCACGCTTCGCCCGCTCCAAGATGATTCATGAGGGAGAGCGGCTTATACTGGGTGAGTACACCAACCTTCTGCAGCCTAGAGTTGGTGACATTGGAGAGGCTGAAATCAATAATACGGTAGATGCCGCCGAAAGGCACCGCAGGCTTGGCCCGCTGCTCGACCAGAATATTAAGGCGGCTGCCGACTCCACCCGCCAGCAGCAAAACCAGGGCTTGTCTGGTGTTCCTCATCGAAGCACCTCCCCAGCCTTCACCTTCTTTTTCCAGCATGTATCATTCAGCTCAGGCCAGATGGTGGCTCCGTGACCGATTGTAGTCTGATCGGGTACGTCGTTATTCCATCCAATGACTGTAACCCCGCTGGATTTTCCTCCTGCACCGATCTGTACATGATCACCGTAATAGGTGTTCACATCCGCCACCACCTTGGTCAGGGTGCAGTTATGGCCAACCACATTGTTAAAGAACAATACCGAATCTTCTACCAGGGTATTGCGACCTATCTCCACGCCTGGAAAAAGAACGGAGTTTCGAACCGTGCCTTCTATGCGGCAGCCGTTATAGATCAGACTGTTAGTTACTGTGCCGTAATCACCGACTATCGTCGGCTGAAAATCACGGATATCCCGATGATCGAGGTTAGTGCGAAATCCCCAGTTCTCGATATCGATCAAGGGCTTTTCTCCCAGCAGATCCATGTTTGACTGCCAGTATTCATTAACCGTACGGGTATACCCCCAATAGCCGCAGAACTTGTAGCCATAGATTTTGTACCCTGCCCGCATCATATATGGAATAATGTCGCGACCAAATTCGAACGACCTCTGCCCCTGATTAAATTGGAGCATCTGATACAATACCTGCGGTTTGAAGCAGAACACCGTCAGTGAAGCCCATTCCGCCTGGGAGTTCTCAGGCTTTTCCCAATACTCCAGCACCCGACCACCCCGGGCCCCATCCTCATCGGAAATTGTCGCAACCCCGAAACGGTGAGCCTCTTCCGGACTGATGTGAATCAATGCCATTGTCAGGTCTGCATCCCGCTCCTGATGGTAGCGGATCATATGATCGTAATCCATATGATAAATATGATCGCCGGAAAGAATGAGGATGTGCTCGGGGTCGTGGAACTGTACGAAGTCGATGTTTTTATGCACCGCGTCGGCGGAACCCCGGTACCAATCCTTATGGGTGGAACCGATGAATGGCGGCAGAATGGAGATACCGCGGTGACGGCCAAGCATATCCCAGGCTGCGCCTGTGCCGATATGATTGATGAGGGAGTAACTGTGATATTGACTGAGAATGGCAACCTGCTCAATTTCTGAGTTCATCAGGTTACTTAACGGGAAGTCTATAACCCTGCCGAACCCACCGAACGGCAGCGCGGATTTCGGCCGACCGTAGGTTAGGACGTCGAGTTCGTCGACCCTGCCTCCTGCAAGGATCATGGCCAGGGTGGTCGTTTTCAGCATCAATGGTCTCCCGATAGAGTGAGGACCGCAGGAAATTGTATAGGTATTGACCGGCAGCATGTCCCTGCCGGTCAATACCTATACAATCTATATATGACGCGTAATATATCTTTTCAAACTCGCAGAGGTAAACTCCTTGTCACCGAGATCGAGGTTCTTCAGCGGCACCTCTGCCCGGGCGGCCTCTTTGTGGCCACCTGCTGAACCAACTTCACCGAAAACCTTGCTGGCAAGTTTTCCCGCGGATTTTCGATAGCCGTCGCAACGGAAGATAACCACCAGCTTCTCGCCATGATAGCCTGAAACAAAAACCCAGTCGATCTCTCCAACGTGGTTGAGGAAATCGGCGATAATCACCAGCACATCAGGGCTGCGAACCTTACCGACATGCGAATAGTAACGTCGCTTGGAGTATTTCAAAGACTGAAGAGCTATATTGAAATATTTCAGTTCTGACTTGCGCAGGTCGGTAAGCTCGAATTTTCGTACCAGGTTACGGTTAGCTATATCAAAAAGATATCGAAATGCATTGCCGTCCGCAAGCAGTGATTTCTTCTCAAAATTCTGGGTATCAACCTTTATTGCGTAAAACAAGGCAGTTGCTAGAGCAACCGATGGTTTCATACCGGCGGCACGGAGATATTCGACCATCATGGTAGCTGTTGCACCATACTCCGGACGAATGTCTATAATTGGCGCATCCCACTCACCACTTACCGGATGATGATCGATGATTACATCAATCTGCATCTTCTCAAAACACGGCAGGTGACTTGGCTGAGAGTCGACCATTACAGTTTTATTGAAGTCTCCAATTTTGACATTGCCAAGGCGCTCAAGCGGAATTTTCAACCGCTCCACCATGGAGACATTATTCATACGCCGGATCTCATTGGGATGGGCGATCACGACGTTTTTCACCCGATACCTAAGCAATCTTTTTATGGCCATGCCACTGGCCAGTGCATCGGGATCTGCATTTATGATAACCAGAACAGAATCATCTTTATCAAAAATGGCCCAGAATGCATCCAGTTTATCTTTTGCTGTGCCCCAACTGGCGAACCTGTCGGTACAGCCATTCCTCTTCTTGTGGTTTTTAGCCATTTACACGGTAACAGTGGTCTTTAAGTTGTTAGTATGGGATCACACACGTCAAATACGCGTCTGCAATTTGCTGGTAGCTCAAATTACACTTTCAACTCTTAACAGAGTTGTCCCTGATCTTTTTTCCTGTATGTGCCGTTCAAAAAAACGCAAAAAGGCACCACGCTCACACAGGAATACACAACCCGTATGCCAGCCACCTCCAGTAAAATTCAGCCCTCCAGCCAATCCGAAAGCTTCTCGCTGAGAGCAGTAAAATATTGGCAATTAAATAATAATTTCAGTCACTTTCAGAGAAACCAATATCACGTAAACTCCTCAATATATCACAACAATTGAAAAAAAATCAAGTCTACGGAACCATAACCCGTACTCCGGAGTCTGATTAAAGGAGCTTGTGGAATGTACCAACCGCTCTCCGAATGCTCTCTTAAGTAACCGTAACCTTTCACAACTTGACCTGCAATGGCAATGATGGTAAGGGATTACAAGTTATCATAACTGCCCGCACAGTGTATATGTCCGCTCTCCCTATAACTTTTTCCATGATACGATATTGGCAATGAAAAACATACTCGCAATTGCTCTCGGCGGCTCAATAGGTTCAATTGGGCGGTACTTTATTGCTTTAGCGGCTGCCCGAGTTGGTGGTAACTTCCCCTTAGGAACCTTCGTGGCCAACGTATGCGGTTGCCTGTTCATAGGTTTTTTCTGGAGCTGGTTTGACAGAGTTGAGATCAGTCACGAATTCCGACTGTTTCTCTTTACCGGTTTTCTCGGCGGATTCACTACCTTTTCAACCTATGCTCGTGAGAGTGTTCAATTCTTCCGTGCAGGTGAATCAGCACATGCCATAGCCTATCTTATCGCCAGCAATATCGTCGGACTGGCCTTCGTATTTGCCGGATTCCTGTTGGCTGAAAAATACATCCGACTCTAACTGCTCCGGCATCAAACAGCTCTAGCTACCATTTATCATTCGTCTCCTCAATGAGTAGCAGGTGACCCCGAAAATATTCATTCATTCAGCGACAGTATTAGCTGGCTTGAGTTTTATTTTGGCCAATTACGGTATATAGTTGGGTAATAACAGGCAAGCTATTTGCCAGATTCGATTTTATACTTTACATAATACGCACGAAGCTAATATATGCTCACTTTCGATGAGCTTCGTTACCCAGGCTGTGCTTGAGAATTATTCGTGTGTTACGATGGCTCATCCTCAACCAGACAGCACAAACAGACTCAACCCGGGGCTCTCGGAATGGGCCAGTGAAATTACGTGAAATTACTCGACAAATACCTCCTTAAACAGTTCAGCAAATACTTCCTTACAGTTACCTCCGGCTTTGTTGCGCTCTATCTGCTCGTAGACTTTATTGAAAAGTTCGACCGATTCACCAGTGCAGGCAAATCACTTGGTCTAGCCCTTAAGTTCTTTTTGCTGAATATTCCTTTTATCATCGATCAACTTGGTCCTATTCTGATTCTTCTCTCGGGAATTATCAGCCTTGGAATTCTTAATCACACCAACGAGCTTACAGCTCTGAAAGCCGGCGGCATCCCTCTTCGTAAAATTATTAAGCCACTTATTTTGGGCGGGCTTGGGATTACAGGCCTGCTACTCGCCTCTGCGCAGTGGCTGCTGCCCTATACCATTTCTACCACGAACGAGATCTGGCACGAACAGGTTGGCGGCAAGGTACCTCTTGGTATCTACCGCAACGGCCGCTATTATTATCGAGGTGTGGAAGGTTTCTACTCTTTCGAGTGGCCCAATTCACAGAAACTGGTTTTTCGCCACTTTTCCTATTCCCGTTGGAATTCTGAATATAACGTCGAGGCACTGATTACCGCCAAGTACGCCAAGTGGCATCCCCAAAAAGACAAGTGGATACTCGATGTAGTCCAGGTTCAGGAGATTAATGACAAAGGCAAATATGTGATTCAAAATATGAATCACTGGGAAGTTCACTTACCTGAAGACCCGCATGACTTCCTGGTACCTGAATATGAGTCGGCCGAACAATCATTGACGCAGCTCTATCATGCGACAACCACCCAGGACACAGCAGATCTCACAAACCGCGCCAGGACCGATTTTTTCAGCCGTATCTCCTATATCCTGCTTGGGATGCCATTGTTGCTGCTGGGTATGCCCATGCTGCTCGCCTCCTACCAGAAATGGGGCCGTGATCTTTCGGTGGCGATCCCTGCCAGTTGCGGTATGGCCTTTTTTGTCTGGGGCATCTGGGGCGCGCTGCAGTCCCTGGCCGGTGCAGGCTATATCCCACCAATCTTTGCCGCCTCGACCATCCATGTGATATTTGTCAGTATAGGAATTTTCCTGCTCTACCGGCAAAATCAGTAAGCCGTATGTCAGTCTGAGCATTTTTTCAGGTATTTTTCATGTATTCTGTTCGCAACACCATTTGCAATAGAGTGTACTCAACAGCTATTGCCAGAGACCACGGGAACGTGCTGCGCAGTGTCGACAGGCTGCTTGCCGAAACCGATCTGGCTGACAGGCTAAAGGCTGTTACCACAGTTCTTATTAAACCCAACCTGGTCGAGGCACTCGAGCCACCTATCACTACGCCGGTTGCACTGATTGAAGCTCTGGTGTGTCATCTGAGAGCCATTTCACCTCACCTCGAAATTATGGTTGGTGAAGGTACCGGCTCTACTGATTACGACACGTACCATTGTTTCGAGACCCTCGGCTACACCGGGATGGCCGCCAGGCAAGGGATAGAGCTTGTTGACCTCAACCCTCTCCCTTCAACCAGACTCGCCGATAAGCGCTGCCGTCGGTGGCCTGAAATGTACCTGCCCAAACTGCTTGATGATATCTTTCTGTTATCTGTTCCGGTGCTCAAGGCTCACTCTCTTGCCGGGGTCACCCTGACCATGAAAAACATGATGGGATGCGCTCCACCTGAGCATTATCAGCAAGGCGGACATTGGGGAAAGTCATCATTCCATGAACGCATGCAGGAATCCGTTTTTGACCTGAACTGCTACCGCACACCGGACTTCACCCTCATGGACGCAACTGTCGGCATGAGCCAGGCCCATCTCTGGGGCCCCCATTGCGACCCACCTGTTGGCAGAATTGTCGCATCTGCTGATCCTGTTTCTATTGATATGTATGGTTGTCAACTGCTGGGGAAAGACTGGCGACAAATCGATCATATCGCCATGGCGCATGTATTACGGGACAGCCAGGAAGAGTATGAATTAGTGGAAGTATAAAATACGATTGCACTATAAACAAAAAGGCCTCTGGAACGTTAGTTCCAGAGGCCTTTTTGTTTATAGTAACTACTGCCCTGAATACTCATCAGCCAGGTAGCGTCAGGTTCGAAGTTTTTGACAGTCAACTATAGATTGCTATGTTAACTGTCAAAACACTGAAGAAAATGGCATTACTGGCTGATGAGTGAAACAAGTTAGCTGGCAGGCAACTGCTCCGGCACCGCCTCAACGGGAACTTCCTCGACCATAGGCTCGATAGAAAGCAGTTCAACCTCAAATACCAGCACGGAGTTTGGCTCGATTCTTGGCATCACACCCTGCTCACCATAGGCAAGCTCGGAAGGAATAACAAGGCGCACCTTGGAGCCAACCGGGATCAGCTGCATCGCCTCTTTCCAACCAGGAATTACCTGGTTTACAGCAAACACGATTGGTTCACCGTGGGCAATGGAGCTATCAAACTCGGTACCATCAATGAGACTGCCCACGTAATCTACCTTGACCTGGTCGGCAAGCTTGGGCATAGGTCCATCACCTTTGGTGATAAACTGGTACTGGAGGCCGGAATCAGTTACGACCACACCATCGTTCTTTTTATTCTCCTCGAGATAGGCTTGACCACTCTCCAGGTTTTTCTGTTTCATTGCCTCGAGTTCAGCCATTTGCTTGGCCTGAAGCCTGGCACCGAACTCTTTTTGAACTGTAACAATTTCTTCGGGATTCATGGCAAGTTCGGCATCGGAAAAACCGTCAGTGATACCGCGAACCAGACTTTCAAAGTCGATATCATCCCCGAGATTATTAAAATAGCGACCTACATCACTGCCCATGGCATAGCTTAATTTTTGAGAAAAAGTCTCGAGTTTCGGCTTTTCTGCTGCCTCCTGGGCAAACAGCATCACCGGAACTGATACGACACAGGCGGCAAAAAGCGCGATTATTCGTTTCATTCAATGCTCCTTTCAGTTTGTGCTCATCGCACATGGTTGATCACAAACGCTGGCTATAGAGATATCCGCCAGGGTTGTGCGTATTACTTCTCTTCTCCACCTTATGGGGTCAGGTATGCCTCTATACTGCATTCCTGGCTAAAAAGCATCCGCTCTAAATTGGAAATTTACTCCGGCCGGAAAAGCTCGGTCATAAAAAGAGTTATCGAAAATCGTTGATTCCCTCTCCTGCTGAAAAAACTCTGCTGAAAGCATATCAGAATCTCACCTGACAAGACAAGGGTGTTCGGGTAATCCTTTCCCTCCGATTCCCTCATTCAATCACCTTACGCGCTTTCAAGAAACTGTAACCGGAACAGAGCGTTTAGCTTTATATTATAACCACGGTTATACCCTGATTCCTGCGGTTAAGGTTCTTGTTCAACCTCAGTTGCGGGTAACGGTTGAGCAGGTCTTTTACCACTCCGTTATTTTTATGAAAATCCTCTCCGGAAACATAACTGCTGAGCTGACCGTGGCTACACATATAATCGAGAGTTTTGCGACATTCCCGGCGAATGGCCCCGCCCTTGCCGGAAGAGCCGTAACCATGGATGACCGTCAGCGCCTGTATCTCACCATTTCTCGCCTCTCGTATGGCCACCTGCAGCTGACGTAGAGCACTCTCCACGAAGGGCATTCCCTGCTCTAAATTAATTGTACGATGAAGAAATGTTTTGGCTTTGATGCGAGGTTCGGAACCTGCCTGCTTTGACCCGCAGAATGGGCAGAAGCTTTTATCATTATCAATCTCGTTTCCGCAAATCAGACAAATATCCATACCACTGTTACTATATACGCCTCGCGGATATTACGTGTTCCATCTGCCTGATATGCTGCATAATAGTCTTAAGATGCTCGAGATCTTTTACTTCCAGAGTGATGTGCAGATCAGCGGTTTCCTCTACGGTAGTGCGACCTGAAATATCTGCGATATTAGCGTTATCTGCACTGATAACCGCACTGATTTCAGCAAAAATGCCACGGCGGTTCTCCGCCTTGATATGGATGGCGACATTGTAATACTTTTCTTCCATACCGGCCCATGAGACATCAATCCAGCGAAGCGGGTCGGTGGATGTCAGATTGACGCAATCCTGCTTGTGGATCGAGACACCGCGTCCCTGGGTGATAAAACCGACGATAGGGTCGCCCGGCAAGGGGGAGCAGCAGCGACTGATTTTGGCCAGCATGCCATCTACACCTTCAATGCTCACGCCAGACTTGTCCCGATTGGCTGATACAGTGCTCTGCGGCACTGCTGCCTCGGTCAGTTCTTCCTGCGACAATTCTGCGGTTTGAGCCACATGCTCGCCTGCGCTCTCGGCAGGCAGCAGTGCCCGGATGAGAGACTGCAACGTTATTTGACCATTGCCGACCTTGATCAGCATGTCGTCAAGGGAATTGCAACGCAACGCTTTGAGCAGCTGACGTATATGACCGCCCTTGATCATCCTCTTGAGAGTCATATCGTGCTTTTTCAGCTCACGCTCGCAGATCTCCCGGCCAAGCTTGAGTGCCTTCTCCTTTTCTTCACGACGCAACCATGAACGAATCCTGGCCTTTGCTCTGCTGGTCTTGACCAGATCAAGCCACCCTCTTCGCGGCGTCTGGGTAGGTGAGGTAATAATCTCGATAATATCGCCGTTCTGCAGCTTGTACTTCAGCTGTACCAACCGCCCGTTCACCTTGGCACCTACACAGTGATCGCCCACCTCAGAATGAATTGAGTACGCAAAATCAATAGGACAGCTGCCATTGGGGAACTCTTTTACCTGACCGGCAGGAGTGAGGGCATAAACATCGGGATCATAGAGCTCACCACGTACTGAATCAAGGAATTCCCGTGGATCTTCGACCTCTTGAAGAGACTTGACCAGCTTTTTCAGGTCACGAAAGAGACGTGCATCCTTATCTGTGGCCTTTTGTCCCTCTTTATACGCCCAATGTGCTGCGACACCTTCCTGGGCCACCCTGTCCATATCCTCTGTACGGATCTGGATCTCGATGAAATGGTCTCTCGGGCCAACGACCGTGGTGTGCATGGACTGGTAGTTATTGGACTTGGGGACAGAGATGAAATCCTTGATTCTGCCTGGCACCGGAGACCACTCTGCGTGAACCACACCGAGGGTTTCGTAACAATCTTTGACCGATTCGACAATAACCCTGAAGGCAACCTTGTCGTATACCCGCTCCAGTGGAATATTCTGGGCAATAAGCTTCTTGTAGATAGAATAAATATGCTTGGGTCTGCCGATGATACGAGTGGGCTCAATATCATTTTCGGCCAGCTTCTGGTGGAGTATGGCTATTACCTCATCAACATACTCCTGTCTCTCTTCAAGAGAACTCTCCAGCTTTTCCGTAAGGTCTTTATAATCTTCGGGATAAAGATATTTGAATGAGTAGTCCTCAAGTTCACGCTTCAGCCAGTCAATACCAAGCCTTGAAGCAAGAGGAGCATAGAGATCCATGGTCTCCCGGGCAATTTCCAACTGGGTTTCCCGGTCAACATGATCTAGAAGGAACAGGTCCTGCAGGCGGTCGATAAGTTTCAGCAGCAGTACACGAATATCTGCAGCTATGGCGAGCAGCATCCGGCGCACATTCTCTGCGTGGCTTACCAGCTTGCTGTTATATTGGACCTTGTTGATCTTGGTAGCACCAGCCACAATGGCCGCAACATCGGGACCGAAATCCTTTTCCAGTTCCTCGATGGTTACCCCCTCGTGCGGGACACCATGAAGCAGGCCGGCCAGAACGGTATCCAGATCCAGATGCATTGATGCCAGGGTCGAAGAGACCTCCAGCAAATGGATCAGATAGGGTTCGCCGGAGAGATGGAGTTTCCCGCTGTGAACACGGGTGACGACCTCCCACGCCTTATCTATGGGTGAGAGGTCGACACCATGCAGGTAATTTGAAGCTAGAATTTTCAACCCTTTCGGGTTTAACATCGATGAGTAGGGCATAGCACTGCGTAACGCAAACTCTTGGCGGATATCCGCTCAGGTCAGTGTTCCATATCTTTTTTGATTCTCTCCAGCAGAGATTCAACTATCTGCTCTGGAGCAATTTCTTCAGTATATCCATCACTGCGACGGCGCACCTCGAGAACTCCGTTTTTAGTCAGGGACTTGCCAACAGTCACCCGGTACGGAATTCCCAACAGATCAGCATCTTTAAACTTGGAGCCCGGACGTTCATCGCGGTCATCGAAAAGAACTTCGATACCAGCTTGCTGCAGATCGCTATACAATTTCTCGGCCGCCGCATTAATACTCTCATCCTTCAACCCAAGATTCAAGATAATAACTTGATATGGTGCCAGGGGTACCGGAAAAATAATGCCGTTTTCATCATGAGTCTGCTCGATAGCAGCGGCAACGACCCGGCTTACACCGATACCGTAGCACCCCATAACGAAAGGCTTCTCCTGGCCGTCTGCATCCTGGAACATAGCCTCCATCGACTCTGAGTAGGAGGTCCCAAGCTTGAAGATATGTCCTACCTCGATACCCTCGGTGAGATCGATCTCTCCACCACAGGCAGGACATGGATCTTCGATAGTCACCTGGCGCAGATCAGCTATGCCGCTCACCTCGAAATCACGACCGAGGTTCACGTTACGCATATGGTAATTCTTCTCGTTGGCTCCAACGACGAAGTTTGCCATAGTGGCAACCTCCTGATCGGCAACCAGCTTGATTTTGCTGTTGACCGGTCCGAGATAGCCTGTCGGGGCCCCTGTGGCATCAAAAGCAGCTTTGTCGTCAGCAAGTTCAACGTCAATGGCCCCAAGGAAATTCTTGAGTTTCACCTCTTCAACTTCACGATCGCCGCGTACCAGTACTGCCACCGGGGTACCATCAGCAATATAGACCATTGTTTTTACGAGCTGATCGGGGGTAATATCCATGAACTCACAGACCGCGTTCACCTTGCGCTTACCTGGAGTCTCAACTTTTTCAAGATCAAGCAGCGGCTCATCGTTTTTCGCTTCGGCCGGCTTAACCTCAGCCTTTTCCATATTTGCCGCATACTCGCACGACTTACAGACCACGATGGTATCCTCGCCGGTATCGGCCAGTACCATAAATTCATGGGAGAAACTGCCGCCAATGGCACCTGAGTCCGCCTGCACTGCACGGAATTCGAGACCGCAACGGGTAAAAATACGTTTATACGCCTCGTACATTTTACCGTACGCGACCTCTGCGCCAGCGTCATCGACATCGAAGGAGTACGCGTCCTTCATGATAAATTCACGACCGCGCATCAGGCCGAAACGGGGACGTATCTCATCGCGGAACTTGGTCTGGATCTGGTAGAGATTAATCGGCAGATCCCGGTAGGAATGAAGGTCCCGGCGAATAATATCTGTGATAACCTCTTCATGGGTCGGTCCGAGGCAGGACTCACGCTCGTGACGGTCATGAAAACGCAGCAATTCCGGTCCATACTTCTCATATCGTCCGGTTTCACGCCAGAGATCCGCAGGCTGTACCATCGGCATCATCAGTTCCTGGGCGCCGGCCCGGTTCATCTCTTCCCTCACAATCGCCTCAACCCTGCGAATTGCCGCCAGACCATAGGGCAGATAGGTATAAACTCCAGAGGTGAGTTTTCGCATAAAACCCGCTCGCAGCATGAGTCTGTGGCTAATGACTTCAGCCTCGGCAGGTGTCTCCTTGAGTGTAGGCAAAAGTGATTGAGAGTAACGCATAGATGTTCCGTAAGTAAAATTATCTTAGTTGAACCGCCCCGGCTGGAGCGGCATCCCCCGCTGTCGCGGGTTGGGAATTTGTAATACGAAGAGAATTTAGCAGATTTTCAGGATTTTCGCCCTTCCTCTTCCATTTTTTTCAATTCGGCGAGAAATGTTTCCAACAGAACATCTTCTGAAACCTTTTTGAATATCGCACCTTTTTTAAAGATGATACCGACTCCGTTACCGCCGGTTACACCAATATCAGCCTCTTTGGCCTCACCTGGCCCATTGACCACACAACCCATGACCGCAACTTTAATTTGAGTTTCCATGGTCTGAACATAACGTTCCACTTCTTCAGCCAATTCAAAAAGATTGATCTGGGTTCTTCCACAGGTTGGGCAGGAAATCAGCTCAGGGCCGCGCTCCCGGATCTTGAGCGAACGAAGCAGCTCAAAACCTACCCTGATCTCTTCTTCCGGATCTCTGGTAAGTGAAATTCTGAACGTATCGCCAATCCCCTGACTGAGAAGAATGCCGAGCGCCACACTTGATTTCACTGTACCTGCGATCAGGCCACCAGCTTCGGTAACCCCAAGATGCAGAGGATAATCGGTGAGCTTTGAGAGCTGCTGATAACCGCTGACAGTGGTCATCACGTCAGAGGACTTGATGGAAATCTTCATCTCCTCATAGCCGTGTTTTTCCACCAGACGCACATTTCTCATAGCGCTCTCAATCAGAGATGATGGATTCTCAGGGGTGGGATAACCGTGCTTTTCCAAGAGGTCTTTTTCTATGGACCCGCTGTTTACGCCAACTCTTATCGGTACCTTATGCATCCTGGCGGCGGCCACCACCGCGGCGAGCTTCTCCTCACCACCGAGGTTGCCGGGATTGATGCGTATACCCTGGGCACCGTTTTCCATGGCACTGATGGCCAGCCGGTGATCGAAATGAATGTCGGCAATCAGTGGAATCTGGATACCATCTCTGATGGTACGGAGCGCCTCTGCCGCCTCCTGATCGAGTACCGCACAGCGGATAATCTCGCACCCTGCCTGCTCGAGCCTTTTAATCTGCTCGATGGTCGCTTTGGTATCACGGGTGTCCGTATTGGTCATGGACTGTACGGAAATCGGGCTACTGCCGCCAATCTGCAGATCGCCGAGTTGGATGGTTCGTGTCTGACGTCGGATAATCATGGAAAAAACACTGCGGTTAAAAATTGGATTGCCTGAGTACTTCGACTATGAACATACAACCGGACGGTTACCACAAAATCTAAAAATCCCGATCCGGACTAACTCTAATCTCCTGCAGGTAAATGACTATTTAGTGCCCTTTTTTTTCATCTGCAGATTCAATTCAGCATCGGAGGCACGGACATACATGGGAATGGCGGAACCGATTTCAAGCACTTGCCCCTGTTCTGCCAATTCGCCAGCGATCAGCCCCAGGCTTGAAGCGGATGGTGACCAGAGTTGGGACGGTGCGATGCTGATAGTTTCGCCCAGTTTCTCCAGCCAAAAATCCCTGTACACTGCCAGACCGTCACCGACCATCAGGGTCGGTTCGTTTATTACTTCTACGAGCGCTTCAGGTGAATAGGCCGCAATCTCCGTCACAGCCTCTGGCATTGTATTATCCTTCATTCGGTAAAAGCGAGCGTAGACTTCTTTTTTCCTCGCATCGAGTACTGCGCAAATCTGGCGCGGGTCATGGCAATTCGCAGCAAGAATATCGAGGGTGGAAACACCGTAAAGCGGTTTATCCGCTACGGCGGCCAAACCCTTTACAGTGGCCATGCCGATACGCAGGCCTGTAAAACTGCCCGGCCCCAGACCAACAGCATAACCACTGATATCATTTTTGCTGCAACCGGACTCACTCAGCAACCGGTCAATGGCACCAAGTAATCTCCTTGAATGGGTAACATTACTCGACAGGCTCACACTTCCGAGAACCCTGCCATTTGCCCTTGTGCCCAAAGTGAGCGCCACAGTCGAACATGAAGTGGCGGTATCAACTGCGAGGATACAGCCATCGCTTTCCACTACCTGTTTCATTGGGTCAGAATCCGCACGATGTCGTTATAAAAGACGAAGATCATCAAGGTACCAAGCAGGGCCAATCCGATTTGCTGGGCAATGATCTGCGCCCGCTCTCCAAGTGGCTTTCTGCGGATCGCTTCAATGGTGAGAAACATCAGGTGCCCGCCATCAAGCACTGGAATAGGCAACAGGTTGAGGATACCGAGATTGACACTCAACAACCCCATGAAGTAGAGAAGGTTAACCCAGCCGGCTTCCATCTGCTGGCCAGCTATCTGGGCAATCAGGATCGGCCCCCCCAGCTCCGAGGCAGGCACAACCTGTTGAAAGATCTTAACGATACTGGTTACAGTAAGGTCAACATAGCCCCAGGTTTGTTTGCAGGCATCGGTGAAAGCCCCGATCGGCCCTTTATGAACATAATTAAACTCGGCATAGGGCATAATACCTATGATGAAGCGAGGCTCCAGCTCTTCGCCGAACATGTTTTCAACACTTTCATATTTAGGCTGAATTTCGAGCTTCTTCTGGGCGTCTTCACGCAGCACAATCACATCAATTGGCTCACCGCGACTCCCCTGTACACCATGGAGTATATCGTCCCAACTGTCTGTCGGTTCGCCATTGATTGAAATGATAACATCGTTTTCAACCATTCCAGCCATAGCTGCCGGTGAATCCGGTGCGACATTACCGATTTTGGTAGTATCAATCCGCTCAGGTGTACCTGAGAAGAGAAAGAGCAGGAAAAACATCACTACGGGGAAAACGAAGTTGAACGCTGGTCCGGCAAATATTATACCGAAACGCTGACCGACGCTCTTGTGGGCAAACGATATCTCCCGTTCTTCTTTGGGTACATCCTGTTCATCGGGATTTTCTCCGTACATTTTTACAAAACCGCCAAGGGGGATGGCCGAGACGACATATTCGGTGTCGCCCACGGTCTTGCCGAAGAGTTTCGGCCCAAAGCCAAGGGAGAACTTCAGCACCCTGACCCCGAAGAGCTTGGCGAACAGAAAGTGGCCCAGTTCATGAACAAAAATGAGCAGGCCAAGGACGAGTATAAAGGAAAAGGCAGTTGTCATAACTTCACAATGGTTGGAGTAAACTGTTCCGGTTCAAATGATGTAGACCGCACTCCCGAAGCTGCAGTGCAGACTGGTCAGGCGAGGGCTGAAATTTTTTGTTCTGCTGAAACTCTGGCGGCTGCATCTGCTGCCAGGATATCTTCCAGGGATTCATCGCTCCCCTGATGAACTTCATTCAGAGTAAAAGCTACAGTTTCGGGTATCTGAGTAAAACCAATTCGCTCAGCTAAGAATGCTGCAACTGCGACCTCATTGGCTGCATTGAGCACAGCAGGGGCAACCCCCCCCGTCCGCAATGCCTCAAAAGCCATGCCAAGTGCCGGAAAAGAATCGTAATCCGGATCATGGAACTCAAGATTTGAACACTGGGACAGCTGCAGAGGTTTAAGCTTCAATGGCAACCGCCTGGGGTACGACAGGGCGTAAGCTATCGGAATACGCATATCAGGGATACCGAGATGGGCCATCACAGAGCCATCCTGATACTCTACCAGTGAATGCACAACCGATTGTGGATGAACCACAACCTCTATATCATCTGCACCGATATCAAAAAGCCATCTTGCTTCGATCACCTCAAGACCTTTATTCATGAGTGTGGCAGAATCAATAGTTATTTTCTGCCCCATGTCCCAGTTTGGGTGATTCAGTGCCTGCTCCCGGGTTACCCTCTGTAACTCTTCACGGCTCTTGCCCCTGAATGGGCCGCCGGAAGCGGTGAGGATAATTTTTGCGACATCCTTACGGTGCCCGGCTTCCAGCGCCTGAAAAATAGCGCTGTGCTCAGAGTCCACCGGTAGGAGCGGTACATTATGTTTTCTGGCCTCAGCCATCACAATCCTGCCGGCCATGACCAGAGTTTCCTTGTTGGCTAATCCGACGGGTTTTCCGGCACGGATAGCAGCAAGGGTGGGCAGCAGCCCAGCGGCCCCAACTATGGCAGAGACGGTGATATCGGCATCGCCGTGGGACGCAACCAGGCAGTTGCCTTCGGTGCCGCACACGACCCGCGTACGATACTTTGTCGGCAACATCGCATGTATTTTCTCAGCATGCTTCTCGTCGATTACGGAAATCACCTCAGGGTCGAACTCAAGCACCTGGGCCTTGAGTCGGTCCAGGTTTCGGCCTGCCGCAAGTCCTACAATAGAATAATCTTCGGGAAACTGCCGGACAACCTCAAGAACATTTACACCGATTGAACCGGTAGAACCCAGAAGTGCAATACGTTTCATTGAATCCCCATAAAAAAGTACAACAGGTAATACAAGACAGGCGCAGCAAGCAGGATTGAATCGATTCTATCGAGTATACCACCATGACCAGCCAGTAGTCTGCCTGAATCCTTGGTGCCGGTACCCCTCTTAATGATTGACTCTGCGAGATCCCCTAGAATTCCGACGCCTGTAAGGATTATTGCAGCAAACAGAATAAACGGCAGATTAACTTTATCAAACAAGAGCACAGCGAGGACAATGCCTGCCAGAATTGCACAGACAAGGCCGCCAACAGCACCCTCTATAGTCTTTTTAGGGCTGATTGCAGGGGAAAGCTTATGCTTTCCGAATTGTCGGCCTGAGTAATACGCTCCTGAATCTGAACCGGCGGTAATCGCTGTCAGCACCACCAGCCATTCACCACCTTCTGGCAGATTACGGATCAGCGGCAGATAGGATACCAATACGCCGACATAGACCACGCCGAGGATAAGCCTGCTCAGGAACCGATACGGCTCATTCAGCCTGGAATAGCAACCTATGGTGTAAAGAAAGATAAAGAACGTGGCGGCAAACAGCCCGAACTGAATTCCAGCAGTATCGGCAAAGTACCAGCCACCCAGATAGGGCAGCAATAACGTGGCGATTGAGAGTACCCTGGTGGAGATAGACGGTGGACTTTCCAACGCCATATCCAGATACTCATTAATGCCGATAGCGGTGACTATCAGCATCACCAGTTGAAAATAGAGAGGCGTTCCGGCAAGTAGTAGAACAACCCAGGCAATTGCCAATAAAATTCCGGGAAAAGTACGACTCATAATCACTCGGCTGAAACTTGGGCACTGGTTTTGCCGTAACGGCGCTCTCTCATCTGAAAATCGCTGATCGCCTGCAGAAACTGCTCCCGGCGAAAATCAGGCCACATGATATCCGTAAAAAATATCTCTGAATAGGTAAGCTGCCAAGGCAGAAAATTGGAAAGGCGCGCCTCACCACCGGTTCTGATCATGAGATCGGGGTCTGGTAGTCCGGTGGTGTAGAGGTTATCATTGATTAGCTCAGGAGTGATCGCAGCTGGTTCGAGATCACCTTTTACACAGCGCTCTGCAAGTATCCGTGCTGCCCGGGCGAGTTCATCCCTGCCGCCATAGCTGAGTGCCAGATTCAGCACCAGCTTATCATTTTGCCTGGTAGCCTCAATCACCTTGCTCAGTGCTTTTGCGGCACCTTCCGGCAGACGATCGAGGTCACCGATGCAGCGCAGCTGTATCCCGTTTTTCAATAACCTGGAAAGTTCAGCTGAAAGATATGTTTTCAGAATAGTCATCAGGCCGTTTACTTCCTGCTCAGGCCTGTTCCAATTCTCTGTGGAAAATGCGTATAAAGTAATTGCTTCAATGCCGATTTCACGGGACGTCTCAACAATCGCCCGCACTGAATCCACACCTGCTTTATGACCAAACAGTCTGGGCTTACCCTGTTGCTGCGCCCACCTGCCGTTGCCATCCATAATAAGTGCAATATGGCGCGGCAGACGTTTGGTGTCTATCGCCGGGTCAATGACCATGGTTCTCCCTGAAAAACATGATTTGTAGGTAGAACGAAACCGAAAAAGAGAGTCTACCAGGATTTCTCATGGGGGTGGTTCACTAGAGATCTCCGCAATCATTGGAGAGTGCGTACCTAATCCTCATGAGAAATAATGGTTATACTTCCAGAACCTCTTTCTCTTTGGCAGCGCTTATCTCGTCAATCTGCTTAATATAGCTGTCGGTCTCACTCTGAGCATCATCCTGCAGCTTGAACAAATCATCTTCAGAGATTTCCTTATCCTTCTTCTGCTTTTTGAGGATGTCGATGGCATCTCGGCGAGAGTTGCGAACGGCCACACGGAACTCCTCAGCAATTTTCTTGACCTGCTTTACCAGACCTTTACGACGCTCCTCGGTCAACTGAGGAATATTCAAGCGTATAACTTTGCCGTCGCTTATAGGAGTAAGGCCAATATCTGACTTTAAAATGGCCTTTTCAATGGCAGGAACCATTTGGACATCCCAGGGTTGAATGGCAATCATCCGACTCTCAGGGATCGTCAGTGTTCCAACTTGGTTAACTGGCATTGCGCTGCCATAGGCATCAACCATAATTCCATCCAGGAGAGAAATTGAAGCGCGGCCTGTACGAATTTTCGACAGTTCGTTTTTGAACGTCTCAACGCTCTTCTCCATTTTCTCAGCCATATCCATTATCACATCACTCATGCTTTTACCTCTGCTCTCTGATGAATTATTTTCAATGGTCTTATCAGGACGTTATCAGGGTACCAACGGTTTTTCCGCTTACAGCCTGGCGGATATTACCTGAAACACTCATATCAAGTACCATGATCGGTTTATTGTCTTCTTTGGCCAGAGCAATGCCAGCCGCATCCATAACCCGAAGTCCTTTTTGCAGAACCGTATCGTATGTCAATTCATCATACTTGACAGCATCAGGATAAACAACAGGATCCTTATCATATACGCCATCTACCTTGGTGGCTTTAATCACCAGATCGGCATCAATCTCAAGTGCACGCAACACACCTGCAGAGTCGGTTGTAAAGTATGGATTACCGGTACCGGCGGCAAAGATTACAACCCTTCCTTTCTCAAGATGACGGGTAGCACGTCTTCTAATATATGGCTCACAAACCGACTGCATCGGAATTGCGGACATAACTCTGGTGATAACACCCTTTCTCTCAAGGGCATCCTGCATCGCCAGGCTGTTCATAACAGTGGCAAGCATGCCCATGTTATCGGCCGTCGCACGGTCCATGCCCCTGCTTGCGCCTGCAACACCACGAAAAATATTCCCTGCTCCGATAACGATACCCGGCTCTATACCCAGCCTTACGATTTCTTTTACTTCTTCTGCGACAAATTCCAACACATCCGTGTTAATTCCGTAAGAATCGTCGCCCATCAAGGCTTCGCCGCTCAATTTCAGAAGGATTCGCTTATACTTAATTGACTGCATCCCGCATTCCTCTCTGTTTGTTGTTTTCGTTATACTGACAGGTGCTCAAAACAAATCCGGCCGGCTGTCTTGTGACGGCCGGCCGGTTAACAGGGGAACCTTACTCGGCACCTACCTGGAATCGGGCGAATTTCTTAATCGAAATATTTTCGCCCATGGTCGCAACCACCTCATTCAGTTTGTCCTGAATGGTGAGGTCCGGATCTTTGACGAATTTCTGCTCAAGTAGACAAATCTCGGCTACGAACTTGTCGAGTTTACCGGAAACTATCTTCTCTACGATTGCCTCTGGCTTACCGGAGTCAAGAGCCTGCTGTACGTAGATCTCTTTCTCACGTGCAATAACATCCGCTGGAATGTCCTCACGGGTGATACCAACCGGATTGGCAGCAGCAATATGCATTGCAATGTCTTTTGCAAAATCTATAAAGCCATCGGTCTTGGCTACGAAGTCGGTCTCACAACCAAGCTCAACCATAACACCGAGTTTACCACCTGCATGAATGTAAGTACCGATGGTGCCTTCACTGGTAGCTTTGCCAGCGCGCTTGGCTGCAACGGCAAGTCCTTTCTGGCGAAGCAGGTCGACAGCTTTTTCCATGTCGCCCTCTGTCTCAGACAAGGCCTTTTTACAATCCATCATACCTGCTTGAGTTTTATCTCTCAGGTCTTTTACCATCTGACTGGTAATTTTCATGGCTAGTCTCCTTCCACGTAACGCTCTTCGGCGCAATTTATTACAAGTAGATACATGTTCTTCATTGCATGGACAATAATCTGACATGCACTATTTAAGTGACAAGAGTGAACACAATAAAAGGGGTAGTCCATAGACCAACCCCTTTTTGCAGACACCTGCGAGCGGAGGCTCGCAGGGATACGTCTATTTTACTCTTCGGTTCCGGCAGCTTCGTCAGCCATCTCTGCACCGGCGTCAGCCATAGCAGCAGCGATTGCTTCTTCCGAAGCATCATCACCATCTCGCTCAGCCTGACCTGCGAGGATGGACTCAGCAACCTGCTGACTGATCAGGCGAATGGATCTGATCGCGTCATCGTTACCAGGAATCACGAAGTCGATACCATCAGGGTCACAGTTGGTATCGGTGATTGCTACTACAGGGATACCAAGTTTCTGCGCTTCACTTACTGCGATCGCTTCTTTCTTAGGATCTACAACAAACATAACGGTAGGAATATTACGCATATCCTTAATACCGCCAACGTTTCTCTCAAGCTTAATACGCTCTTTTTCCATCAGCAGAATCTCTTTCTTAGGGAACCTGTTGATAGAACCATCAGCCTGCATGGACTCGATGGCCTTGAGACGCTCAATCGATTTCTTGATGGTCTGGAAGTTGGTAAGCATTCCACCCAGCCAGCGATGATCAACATAGTACATGCCACAACGCTTTGCTTCTTCGTTGATGATCATCTGAGCCTGACGCTTGGTTCCTACGAAAAGAACAGTACCGCCTTCCTTCACTTCCTGGGAAATGAAATCACAAGCTTTATCAAAAAGCTTCTTGGTGCGATCAAGATTGATGATGTAAATACCGTTACGGGGACCGTAAATGTATTGTTTCATCTTAGGATTCCAGCGTCTGGTCTGATGACCAAAGTGAAGTCCTGCCTGCAGCATGTCTTTAACAGTTGCTTGAGCCATAATTACCCCTTTTCTGGTTTGGCCTCCATCTTCTCTAATCACACCTCGGTTTTCAATAAATCGGGAGATGTGACACCAGTGAGTTCGAAGATGTGTGTTATGTGTGAATGATGCCCCACTATGAAGCACCTTAAAAAAAGAACAACATCATTATCTACCACGCCATTATATATTTTGCAAGCGCAGTAACTGCCATCAGGCCACAGTTTTGTTGATTATCTACGGATCAGTGAGGATTTGCCACCAAAAAGCATCTTCAGCCAATCAAAACCGAATTTAAGCAGCTCCTCATCGCTACTATTAATACTTCGCCTTCTGGACTTGGGAAGTTTAAACTGATCGAACAGATTTCGTTCCTCAGCCATTCTCCTGAAACCATCAATATTATAACAAATCAAAAAAGCCAGCTGTTGCCCTGGACCACCGGCGCCCTCTCCCTTCCATGGATTTTGCATAAAGAGGGTATCGATCTCAGCCCACAGTCCGTTCATAGTATTATGTCGGTCTAATTTCTGGCTTCGGATGTATTCCCTTGCTGTGAGTAATTGCTGCTCTTCATGTCCTGCACAATAATCATGCTTTGCGAGAAAGTAATACTCTGCAACACCACCTTTTTCAGGATTGCGGTCAACCGCCCTTTCCAACGGGTAGGTTCTGCAATCCGTAGGCCTGTCCTCATATACTGCGCAACCATCGTCAGTTAAAAAAGGACACTCTCCTCTGCCTTCCTCGGTCAATGCCAGCATTACGGTAGGGAAAAACGGATTGGATCCTTTTACCAGCGCAGTATATCTTTGTAAAAATTCCTCGGAATCAATTTGCAGTCTATTCTTAAGGCATATGATGTCATAAGGGTACAACACAAGATCTACTTTTTTACAACAGGTGGTAAAACAGGGTACGCCTGGGTGACAACTGAAATTGAACGGAGTTGTACCGAGCGGTTCCATACCTTCAGGGAAAACTTTTTGATAACTCATTGCTGACTATACGAATCGTTAATTAAAGTTCCGTTTAAGAACCAGAAAACACACTATTTCGATTTAAACAAAAAAAGGCTGGTGAGAGCAATTGCTCCTACCAGCCTTTTTATCAAACAACATCTGAGATAGAAGAATTAATTCTCGTCAGAGACTTCTTCGATCTTCTCTTCATAACCAACCAGTTCAATGATAGCCATGGAAGCGCAATCACCGCGACGGGTACCGGTCTGAAGGATACGGGTGTAACCACCGTTACGATCAGCAAACTGATCTTTGATATCGCTGAAAAGCTTATGAACTACATCCTCACTTCGGATGTAAGACAAAGCCTGACGACGAGCATGGAGATCACCGCGCTTAGCGAGGGTGATCATCTTCTCGGCGATAGGACGAAGCTCTTTCGCCTTCTCTTTGGTGGTAACAATACGCTCATGCTCAAAAAGTGAGGTAACCATGTTTCTGAACATAGCCTCACGATGTGAGCTTGTGCGGCCAAGTTTTCTGCCAGATTTAAGATGTCTCATGTGCCTATCCTCAACACACCCGGACGTGCCGCCGGGTTTGACTCATATTCTAAAATTTCAGTAAAGGCGCCAGCCCTACCCCTAATCTTCTTCTTTTTCGCGATCGCAAGGGCGAACCCAATTCTCGAACTTCATACCGAGAGTAAGATCCATCTCTGCGAGCAGGGCCTTGATCTCATTAAGGGACTTACGTCCAAAGTTCTTGGTCTTCAGCATTTCCTGATCAGTCTTCTGCGCAAGATCACCAATGTAGTGAATTTCCGCATTCTTCAGACAGTTAGCAGAGCGTACTGAGAGTTCAAGATCCTCAACCGGTTTATCGAGGTATGGATTCAGCGGTTCGCTGTCAGATACATCTCCCTCATCCTTGGCAGGTTCAGCTTGCTCTTCATCGAAGTTGATGAAGATAGACATCTGATCCTTCAAGATTTTGGCAGCATATGCCAGACCATTTTCAGGTCTCACACTTCCATCTGTCTCAATTTCGATGGTCAGCTTATCGTAATCTGTCTGCTGACCAACACGAGCCTGTGCGATAAAATACTGGATCTTTTTGATCGGGGTGAAGATTGCGTCAATCGGAATCTGCCCAATGCTCAGATCGTCTTTGTTCTGTCTTTCTGCAGGTTGATATCCTTTACCCCATTCAACAGTGAATTCGGCTCGGAAATTTGTTTCTCCTGTCAGGGTACAGATTACCTGCTCCGGATTCATTACCTCTACGAACGCATTTCCAGCGATGTCTGCAGCGGTAACCTGCCCGGGGCCGGTTTTATCAATAACCACGACCTGCGCATCTTCTGAATTCAATTTCAAACGTACCTGCTTGACGTTAAGGATGATTTCACTTACATCCTCCATCACGTCTTTCAGGGTGGTGAATTCGTGCAGAGCGCCTTCAATTTTAACAGTAGTGATCGCAGCGCCCTGGATGGATGACAGAAGTATTCTGCGCAATGAATTTCCGATCGTGGACGCGAATCCCCGCTCAAGCGGTTGACAAACAAACTTACCATAAGACTCGGTATGCTTAGCCCTGTCTACCTCAATTTTCTCGGGTTTGATCAGCTCGCGCCAGTTACGGTAAAACGGTATTTTTTCTTCGGCAGCTTGCGTCATATGTTCCTTCTTTGCGTTTCTGTTAGCTGTTTTATTAAACTACCGTGAAGTCAAATAATTTCCACAGGCTAAACAGCCTGAATCTCCACGGCAATGCCTCCCTGAACGCTGACAATAATAAACAGATAACTCCCTCGTGCTGAAGGAGTAATCTGTTAGACACGGCACTTCTATTACTTGGAGTAAAGCTCGACGATGAGCTGCTCCTGAATCGGCATTGTGAGCTCTTCACGGTTCGGCAGAGCTTTCACAGTAGCCTTGAAGTTATCTTTATCCAGCTCCATCCAGGATGGCACACCGCGACGTACAACAGCTTCAAGATTTTCAGTGATCTGTCCATTCGCACGGCTCTTTTCTTTGAGAGTAATTACATCACTCTCAGAAACGAGGAACGATGGAATGGTCACTTTACGGCCGTTAACCAGAATGTGCTTGTGAAGTACGAGCTGACGAGCCTGATTACGGGAAGAAGCAAATCCGGCGCGGAAAATTACATTATCAAGACGTCTTTCGAGCAGGATAAGCAGGTTCTCACCAGTTACACCTTTCTGTCTCTCAGCTTTCTCAAAAGTCAGGCGAAACTGACCTTCGAGCATTCCGTACATAGCTTTTACTTTCTGCTTCTCGCGAAGCTGAACTGCGTAGTCAGAGAGCTTTTTGAAACGAGCCTGTCCATGCTGACCAGGTCCGAACGCACGGCGCTCAAAAGAACACTTATCAGAGTAACATCTGTCACCCTTGAGATACAGTTTAAGATTTTCTCGTCTGCAACGACGACATGCAGCACCTATATTTCTAGCCAACTTAGGCCTCCATTTATATAATAAATTTTCGTATATCGCTCAACGTGGTTATACACGGCGGCGTTTCGGAGGTTTGCAGCCGTTATGAGGAATCGGTGTTACATCATAAATTCTGCTTACCTCAAAGCCGGTATTGACAAGTGCCCGCAGTGCAGCTTCACGACCAGGTCCTGGTCCTTTAACTTTCACTTCTACTTTGCGCATACCAAAATCCGCCGCCTTCTTGGCAGCATCTGCTAATGCGTTCTGGGCAGCAAAAGGAGTGGACTTACGGGATCCTTTGAACCCGAGAACACCAGCGCTACACCAGGAAACCACGTTACCCTGCTTATCAGAGATAGTTACAACAGTGTTATTGAACGTGGAGTAGATAAAAACAATGCCTTCAGGCACATTCTTTTTAACTCTCTTTTTGGATCGTGCCTCAGCACGCTTCGCTCCAGCCATATCTTTTACCTGTTCGTTTAATCGATCGTTTATTTACGGCGTGCCGCTGCTCCACGACGCGGGCCCTTACGGGTTCGCGCGTTGGTCTTAGTTCTCTGCCCACGCAATGGAAGACCCATACGGTGACGACGACCACGGTAACAGCCAAGATCCGTAAGACGTTTGATGTCCATGGACACCTCGCGCCTGCGATCACCCTCTACTACATAATCAGCTTCAATAACCTGACGAAGTCTATTGACATCCTCAGCGTTAACGTCATCGCTGTTCATGGTGTATGGAAGATCTACAGCATCGAGAATCTTCCTGGCCGAGGTGAGCCCGATACCGTGAATATAAGTTAATGCTATGTCTAAATGCTTGTTTTTTGGGAGGTCAACTCCAGCTAATCGTGCCAAAACCTATCTCCTTAGAGGAAGTGAATATTTAGCGTAAAAAGTTTGATTATCCCTGGCGCTGCTTATGCTTTTTCACCTTACAGGAGACACGCACAACACCGTTACGCTTAAACACTTTACAGTCACTGCATATTTTTTTTACCGATGCACGCACTTTCATAATAATCAAACTCTCATTTTCTCTTTTTGGCGTTTTTTGCCCTAAATGTAACTCTGCCCCTTGTCAAGTCGTATGGGGAGAGTTCTACTGTTACTCTATCACCAGGCAAAATTTTGATAAAATGCATTCGCATTTTTCCTGATATATGGGCTAGAACTTTATGTCCGTTATCGAGCTCCACGCGGAACATAGCGTTCGGCAGTGGCTCGATAATAGTACCTTCAACTTCAATAGCTTCTTCTTTTGCCATGGAGGCTCCTGAAAAAAGTAGATTTCAACTCAAAAGCGAGGAATATAATACATCTCGGGAAAAATGAGAAGTATTATTTGTTCTTCAAACGAAATTTTCACGAGAACTCAATATTAAAGGACCATTGTCGGTCACAGCAACTGAGTGCTCAAAATGTGCTGAAGGCTTCTTGTCAGCTGTAATTACTGTCCAACCGTCACGCAACACCTTTACTTTGTAAGTCCCAAGGTTCACCATCGGCTCGATGGCAAGTACCATACCAGAGATGAGTTTAGGTGAGCGCTCGCCTTGGAAAAAGTTAGGTATTTCCGGCCCTTCATGTAATGCAGTGCCAATTCCATGCCCAACAAACTGACGAACTATGGAAAAGCCCTCTTTTTCAACATAACCTTGAACAGCTTTTGAAATATCGCTAATGCGATTTCCAGGAACAACCTGTTCTATAGCTCTGTCGAGAGACTCCTTCGTCACATCCAAAAGCCGCTGCTTTGCAGAATCTATTTTTCCAATAGGGATGGTAACTGCGGAATCACCATAGTACCCTTTAAACTTTACTCCGAAATCGACAGAAAGAATGTCGCCCTTTCTGAGCTTGCGTTTTCTGGACGGAATGCCGTGAACAACCTCTTCGTTTACAGAAACACACAAACTTCCGGGAAAACCACGGTAGCCCTTGAAAGCCGGGACTGCATTTCTCTTGTGACAGAGAGCCTCAGCCATCTGATCAAGCTCCAGGGTGGTCATTCCCGGTTCAGCTGTTTTTAAAAGCATGCAGAGAGTCTCAGCGACAATCTGATTTGCTTCCTGCATAATTTTTATTTCATCGGGGCTCTTAACCACGATTGATTTTCCGCAACTCGGATCAGCGCAACTCACGTATTACTTCCTACCCCGAATTTTACCCTGCTTCATGAAACCTTCGTAGTTTCGCATGTGCAGATGAGATTCAACCTGCGAAATGGTATCAATACAGACACCAACTACGATAAGCAGAGCTGTTCCCCCAAAGTAGAACGGAATGTTAAATTTGGAGATCATAATCGTAGGCAGTACACATACGGCACTGAGATATATTGCTCCCACCACGGTAAGCCTTGTTAGAACCTTGTCAATAAACTCGGCTGTTTTCTTGCCTGGGCGAATACCCGGGATAAAGCCGCCATTCTTTTTGAGGTTCTCTGCTACATCATCCGGCTTGAAAGTGACTGCTGTATAAAAGAAACAGAAGAACACAATCATGAATGTATAAATAATGTAGTAGTAAACGGTACCTGGATTCAAGGCTGCAGAGGCCTGTTGAACCCAATCAACCTGTATAAAGCTTCCTATGGTGGCAGGAAACATCATGATTGAAGATGCAAAAATCGGTGGAATAACACCAGATACATTAATCTTCAAAGGAAGATGTGAACTTTGTCCACCGTACACCCTGCGTCCGACAACACGCTTCGCGTATTGGATCGGGATTCTTCTCTGTGAAGTCTCGCAAAAAACGATGAGTCCGACAACACAAAACATGAATGCAAGCAGCAACGGAACGAAGAACATTCCTATTTCTCCGGCCTTCACCAACTGAAAAGAGTTGACGATTGCTGAAGGAATACCGGCCACAATACCAGCGAAAATTACCAGGGAGATACCGTTACCAATACCTCTTTCAGTAATTTGCTCGCCAAGCCACATTATAAACGCTGTACCTGAGGTAAGAGTTATAATGGTCATGAGGAGGAAAGGAAGACCCGGATTGAGAACAATGGGCTCTCCTCCAGGACCTGTCATTCCCTCAAGTCCCATGGCGATAAAAGTACCCTGGATAATTGAGAGTACTACTGTGCCGTAACGCGTATATTGCGTGATTTTCCTCTGCCCAGCCTGACCCTCTTTCTTGAGTTGCTCTAGCTGCGGAATAACCACGGTCAGAAGCTGGATGATAATCGATGCACTAATATAAGGCATAATGCCAAGTGCAAAGATGGAGAAATTCTCAAGCGCTCCGCCGGAGAACATATTGAACATTCCAAATAAAGTTCCGGCGTTCTGATTAAAGAAACTTGCCAGTGCTTCGCTGTTAATCCCGGGTGTTGGGATCTGTACACCCATCCGGTAAACAGCCAGCATGATAATTACGAAGAATATTCTCTTACGCAACTCTGGAATGTTAGCAGCATTCTGCAATCCACTCATTGTAAATCCCTATGATCGATCCAAACTTGAAGAAACGCATCACCGGCCAAAGCCGTATCTTATTTAGATACGGCTTCTGCCTGAATTACCTCGCCGCCAGCAGCTTCAATAAGCTCCTTAGCTTTACCACTGATCTTCTCGACCTGGACTTTAACCGGCTTGGTTATAGCACCATTGGCGAGAATCTTAACGAGTTTGCCTGGTTTAACCATTCCAGCCTCAGCGAGAGCAGCACTGGTGATTACATCAGCACCCTCGAAAGCTTCCAGCTGGTCCAGAGAAACAAGTGCGTATTCTTTTTTGAAGATGTTGGTAAAACCACGCTTCGGCAGACGACGCTGCAGAGGCATCTGACCACCTTCGAAACCTGGTTTGATACCGGAACCTGATCTGGACTTGAATCCTTTGTGACCACGACCAGCTGTCTTGCCGTGTCCGGATCCTGGGCCTCTTCCAAGGCGCTTCCTCTGTTTGGTTGCACCTTTCTGAGGAGACAGATTGCTTAAATCCAACATGTTATACCTCCTCGATCTTTACCAGGTGATGCACCTTGGCGAGCATTCCTCGCAGCTCAGGTGTATCTTTTCTGGTAATAGTCTTATTCATTTTGGTAAGCCCAAGCCCGGTCAAAGTAGCGCGCACCTTTTGGGTGCTGCCGATTCCACTTTTGACCAGAGTGAATGTAATTGTCTCGGCCATTTGACTACCTTCTATTTGGAAATTTGAAAAAGCTCCAGGCGCATAAAATAGAATCTGTGCACCTTAAGCTTAAAAATTACGCTGTGATTTCTTCCACAGTTTTACCGCGCAGTTCAGCAATCTTCTGAGCACTACGCAAGCTGCGGAGTCCATCGAGAGTTGCTTTAACCATGTTGTGCGGATTGTGAGAACCAAGGCACTTAGTCAGGATGTTTGAAACACCTGCAGCCTCAAGTACCGCACGAACAGGACCACCGGCAATAAGTCCGGTACCTGCAGATGCCGGCTTGAGCAGAACACTGCCCGCACCGTACTGGCCGATAATCTCATGTGGAATGGAAACATCGGTCAGAGGAACTAGCTGCATATCGCGACGGGCTTTCTCTACACCTTTACGGATCGCCTCAGGAACCTGGTTTGCTTTGCCAAGACCGTAGCCGACTTTTCCTTTACCATCTCCTACAACTACAATGGCACTGAAAGAGAAGCGTCTACCGCCTTTAACGACCTTAGCAACCCTGTTGATAAATACTATCTTTTCGATCAGTTCCTCAGTATTCTCAGCTTTGGAACGTTTGAAATCAGACAAGGGACACCCCCATTATTTTGTATGACATTAAAATTTCAGACCGCCTTCACGGGCCCCTTCTGAAAGCGACTTAACCCGCCCGTGGTAGATGTAACCACCGCGATCGAAGATAACATCTTCAATGCCGGCTGCCTTTGCCCGCTCAGCGATTTTCATTCCAACAGCTTTTGCAGCTCCAGTTTTACTGGCATCATCACCAACAGCGAATTCTTTATCGATGGTGGACATTGCTGCAAGAGTACGACCTGCTACGTCATCAATAATCTGAGCGTAAATGTGCTTGTTGCTTTTAAATACTCTAAGACGTGGCCGCTCGCTTGTACCTGTGATCTTTTTTCGAATTCTACGGACACGCTTCGCTCTCGCGACTGTCCTGGGATTCGTCTTAGCCATAGTTCTATTCCGTTATAAATTTTACCTGCAACGTAAAACGTTACGAGAAATTATTTAGCACCAGCTTTACCGACTTTACGTACGATATGTTCATCTTCGTAGCGAATACCTTTGCCCTTGTATGGCTCAGGTTTTCTGATCTGACGAATCTTGGCGGCGGTAAGGCCGAGGAGATTTTTATCAATAGATTCAAGTGTAATCTTGTTGGCGCCTTCAACGGTTGCCTGCACTTCTTTGGGAAGTGTAAAGTCAACTGGGTTGGAGAATCCTACATTCAAGGTGAGATTGGAACCGGCAACATTTGCCTTGTAACCAACACCTTCGATAATCAAAGTTTTTTTGAAACCTTCGACAACACCAATGATCATGTTGTTTACGAGGCTACGGAACAGACCGCGGAACGCATTTGTTTTTCTGCTTTCGTCACGACCATTTACAATAATTTGATTGTCCTCGAGCTTAATTTCAACTTCAGGACGCGCTTCAAGTTCCAGACTTCCTTTATTCCCGGTAACTGTGATTTGCTGACCCATGATGTCAACTTTCACTCCAGCGGGCACAGGAATTGGTTGCTTACCAATACGAGACATAATTACCTCCTTATTTGCGAAATTACCAAATCTCGCAAATGATCTCCCCGCCAGTGTTCAGGGCCCTTGCTTGTTTATCAGTGATGATGCCTTTCGAAGTAGAAACAATTGCCACACCAAGTCCGGAAAGGACTGTGGGAATTGCGCTTGCTTTGGCATACTTTCGGAGACCAGGCTTACTTACACGTTTAATGCCCCTGATCACAGCTTCACCATCCGGGCCATATTTCAAGGTAAGAGTAAGCGTTCCTTGAACTCCTTTGTCGGAAACTTGATAGTCGTTGATAAAGCCTTCATCTTTCAGAACCTTGGCGATATTCACCTTTACGTTCGATTTAGGCATGTCAACGGTATCAAATTTTACCATTACTGCGTTTCGGATCCTGGTCAGCATATCTGCCAGGGGATCGCTCATTGACATAGCGAACACTCCTTATTCTGTTTAAGTAATCTACTAATCAAACAAAGTTGGTTTTGCTGGTTTACCAACTCGATTTGGTAACACCAGTGATTTCACCACTGGACGCCAGCTTACGGAAACAAATTCTGCAGATACCGAACTTTCTGATGAAAGCTCTAGGACGTCCGCAGATTGGACATCTGTTGTACTTCCGCACACCAAACTTTGGTTTACTTTGTGCCTTAGCAATTATGGATTTCTTAGCCAAAACGACCTCCAGATTTTCTCTTTAGTTATCCTCAGTACAAAAATACCGATTCTATTTTTTGAAGGGCATTCCCATCTTCTTCAGAAGGAAACAAGCTTCTTCGTCAGTATTTGCAGAGGTTACGATTGTGATGTTCAAGCCTTTGATCTTGTCGATCTTATCGTAATCAATCTCTGGGAAGATGATCTGCTCCTTAACACCCATGGAGAAGTTTCCTCTACCATCGAACGTCTTTGGAGAAAGTCCACGGAAGTCACGTACACGTGGCAAGGCGATGTTGACCAGCTTGGAGAAGAAATCTAACATCTTCTCACCACGAAGGGTAACCCTACAACCAATCGGCATTCCCTCACGAAGCTTGAATGTCGCAATGGACTTCTTAGCCTTGGTTACAACTGCACGCTGACCAGCAATTTTGGTCAACTCATCAGCCGCACCCTCAACGATTTTCGGGTTCTGTACAGCTTCACCCAATCCCATATTGAGAATGATCTTCTCAATCTTGGGAACCTGCATGGCATTTTTATAGCCAAATTCCTCTTTGAGAGCCGGAATGGCCTCATTTATATATAATTCTTTCAGCGCACCCATGTATATACTCCTAGCGTGTAAGCCTTATCGTTATATTATTTGGACTCGATGGACTCGCCGCAGCTTTTGCAGTAACGAACCTTGGTGCCATCATCCAGTTCTTTCTTACCGATACGACCAGTCTTGGTGCACTCGGGACAGATAAGCTGGAGATTCGAAACATGGATCGGGGCCTCTTTCTCGACGATCTGGCCCTGCTGGCCCATCTCAGTCGGTTTGGTGTGGCGCTTGATCATGTTAATGCGTTCAACAACCGCCTTATTCTCAGCCGGCAGCACACGTAGGACTTTACCAACGCGGCCCTTATCTTTACCGGCGATCACTTCAACCTGATCATCTTTTTTCAGGTATGTTCTACCCTGTCTCATTTTCAATACCTTTATTCAGTCAATGTATCTCAATGTCGAGAACGATTTGCAATCGGTTAAAGTACTTCCGGGGCCAATGAAATAATTTTCATAAAACCCTGGTTTCTCAGCTCACGGGCAACCGGGCCGAAAATACGAGTACCGACCGGCTCACCGGACCCTGAAAGAATGACTGCTGCGTTCTCGTCGAATTTAACCCAGGTTCCGTCCATGCGTTCCATCTCTTTGGCGGTACGAACGATAACGGCCTTCATGACCTCACCCTTCTTAACCTTGGCGTGCGGAATAGCTTCCTTAACAGCAACCGTGATAACGTCACCAATTCCAGCATAGCGCCTTTTGGAGCCGCCAAGAACTTTGATACACATTACCTTCTTGGCACCGGAGTTATCGGCAACATTGAGTATTGTTTCTGTTTGAATCATAATTTCACCTGATATCTTATCTGTAGCAGTTCAGGCGTTTTCCCCTGGGGAGAAAACGCTTATACAGCCTGCTGCAGTATGGTTTTAACACGCCACCGTTTTTTCTTACTCAGTGGACGACATTCCTCGATAAGAACAGTGTCACCAATGTTGCAACAGTTCTCAGGATCATCAGCCAGGTACTTGACGCTGGTTTTCACATATTTGCCATACAGTTTGTGACGAACCCTGCGCTCGACCCGGACGACAACACTCTTCTCCATTCTGTTGCTAACAACAGAACCGGTTCTTGTCTTTCTGGACTTTGTATTTTCACTCATAATTTAATCAATTCGTGATGTAGTAGTGCGAGGATGTTACCATTTTTAAATTTATTTTGAGGAGCCACCTTACTAAGCGGCTACCTCATTACGAACGGTCTGTATCCTAGCAATATCTTTTCTAATTTTTTTCAAACGCGAGGTATCTTCAAGAGGTCTGATTCTGTGCTGAAATGAAAGATTTCCAAGTTCTTCACACAATTCTTTCTCTTTCTTGATCAATTCTTCGTCGGACATTTTACGAATGTCTACTGCTTTCATAAAGTGGTCCTCCTGGTGATCACTTTTGTTGGGAACGGCAATTTGTTGCCGGCCAGCGTAAGTGCCTTCACGGCAAGTGTCTCATCTACACCAGCAACCTCGTAGAGGATCTTGCCAGGTTTAATTGGTGCTACCCAGTACTCTGGACTACCTTTACCTTTACCCATGCGAGTTTCCGCTGGCTTCTTGGTGATCGGCTTGTCCGGGAATACACGGATCCAAACTTTACCACCACGCTTCATAGTTCTGTTGATGGTAATACGTGCAGCTTCAATCTGCTGGGCGGTCATTTTGCCACAGCCTAAAGCTTTCAAGGCGAATTCACCGAAAGAGATGGAAGATCCGCGGTATGCGGTACCTCTCATTCTTCCTTTGAAGACCTTTCTATGCTTAACCTTTCTTGGACTTAACATCATTTACTCCAGATAAAAATTTGGATGTGTGCTCTGATTGCTGATCCTGGCTTATGCAGCCGGTGCTTCTTTTTCGCTCAGAACTTCGCCTTTAAATATCCAGACTTTTACACCGATAATACCATAAGTGGTATTTGCTTCGGCAAGAGCGTAGTCAACATCCGCACGCAGTGTGTGCAGAGGTACACGGCCCTCACGAACCCATTCGCATCTGGACATCTCAGCACCACCGAGACGACCGGAACAAGAGATCTTGATTCCCTGTACGCCAAAACGAAGTGCGGAGTTAACAGCTTTTTTCATGGCGCGTCTGAAAGCAACACGTCGCTCAAGCTGTGAAGCTATGGATTCTGCGACAAGCTGAGCATCAGCTTCAGGACGACGAACTTCCTGAATATCCAGAGTCACTTTGCGACTTACGAGTTTTTCGAGATCTTTTTTCAGGATCTCAATCTCGGAGCCTTTCTTTCCAATTACGATACCCGGTCTTGCGGTAAAGAGCTTGGCGCGAACTTTCTCGCCGGTACGCTCGATAACGACTTTAGCAAGACCTGCATGCTTAAGACGTTTTTTCAGGAACTTTTTAATTTTCTGGTCTTCGAGCAGATAAGACGAATACTCTTTATCTGCGTACCAGATTGAGTCCCAGGTCCGGGTAATGTTCAGTCTGAGTCCTAGTGGATTTACCTTCTGGCCCAAAACAACCTCCAAAGAGTGCTTAGTCTAAAATTTATTCATTCTCATCAAGAATGACAGTGATATGACTGGTTCTCTTGATGATACCGGTTGCCCGTCCCATTGCCCGCGGACGAATCCTTTTCAGTGATGGGCCACCGTCGATCATTATCGTCTTAACATACAGATTATCAACGTCGGCCTGATCGTCCTGAGTTGCGTTCGCTACTGCAGACTCGATTACCTTACGCAGAATACCCGCTCCCTTCTTAGGCATGAAGCGAAGGGTGGTTATGGCTTGATCTACGTTCATGCCTCTAACCACATCTGCTACCAATCGTGCCTTCTGTGGGGATATTCTAATATATTTCCCTACGGCTCGTGCTTCCATAGTATGTACTCCCAATGAGTCGTACCAGAAACTGTGATGTTTCTATATTATTTTTTACCTTTCTTGTCTGAAGCGTGTCCATAATAGGTTCTGGTCGGTGAAAACTCACCGAGTTTGTGACCTACCATGTTCTCAGAGACAAAAACTGGTATGAATTTTTTTCCATTGTGTACTGCAAAGGTCAGTCCAACCATCTCAGGACTAATGTCCGAGCGACGAGACCAGGTTTTGATAACTTTGCGAGAACCAGACTCTAAAGTCTGCTGGACTTTCCTCATCAGGTGATCGTCAATGAATGGACCCTTCTTAATTGAACGGGACATACGTTACTCCTTGATTATTATGATCTCTTCTTGACAATATACTTGTCTGAAGCCTTCTTCTTCCGGGTCTTGTATCCTTTTGTCGGATAACCCCAAGGAGTACAAGGATGACGTCCACCGGAACTCTTACCTTCACCACCACCCATTGGATGATCAACAGGGTTCATGGCAACACCACGAACGTGTGGTCTATTGCCCTTCCATCTGTTACGACCGGCTTTACCGAGCTTGGCGCTGCCGTGCTCGCTGTTGCCTACGGAACCGATACAGGCGCGACAATTCTTGTGGAATTTTCGAACCTCACCGGAAGGCAGACGTACCAGTACGTATTCACCTTCTTTAGCCATGAGCTGAGCTGAAGCACCAGCTGAACGCACGAGCTGTGCGCCTTTACCGATCTTCATCTCAAGGTTGTGAATAACAGTACCAAGCGGGATATTATTCATCGGCAGGCAGTTGCCGGGCTGGATATCAACGTTATCCCCTGCAACTATTACATCGCCTACAGCAACTCCGTTTGGAGATAAAATGTAACGCTTTTCACCATCCACGTAGCTGAGCAGTGCGATATTAGCAGATCTGTTCGGATCATATTCAATCGCTACCACTTTAGCGTCGATTTCAGTTTTGTCACGCTTGAAATCAATTATACGATATTTACGTTTGTGTCCACCGCCAATGTGGCGTGAGGTAATACGTCCGTAATTGTTTCTTCCGCCGGTCTTTGACAGGCTTGTCACCAGACTTTTTTCCGGGCGTTTGCTGGACAGGTCAGGATTCTTAATTGATACCTGGTGTCGCTTACCGGCTGATGTTGGTTTATATGTCTTAATAGCCATGGTTTCCCAATCGCTCCATCATGATAAAATTAGATAGAATCATTCAATATGAGAGAGTTTACAGCACGTTGATCATTTGCTGATTACAGTTCGTCAGCAAAGTTAATCTCACCTTCAGCGAGGGTAACGTACGCTTTTTTCCAGTCATTGGTCATTCCAATTTTCTGGCCAACCCTCTTCTGCTTTCCGTGCATGTTAGCAGTTCTCACGTCCTTAACTTTAACGTTGAACATGGTCTCAACTGCTTTTTTGATTTCTATCTTGTTCGCCTTGGGATGTACCTTAAAGACGACCTTGCCGCCTTCTTCCTGTAACAAGGCGGCCTTCTCTGTGAGGCAGGGCCCCTTTAAAACGCCGTAGATATTTTTCATGCCATCAACCTCTTCTCAAGGCTTTCTATTACAGGTTTTACAAGGACCAGTTTTTTGTGCAGCAGCACATCGTATACATTGAGTCCTTCCGAAGGCATAACCTTAAAGCCATTTACATTTCTGGATGAAAGCTTCAGGTTATCGTTGTCTCCGTCGATTACGATCAGACCGTTCTCGATCTCAAGCGCCTTCATCACGCCCATGAAATCTTTGGTCTTGATATCTTCCATAGCGAAGTCTTCGAGCACAACCACGTTGTTTTCCTGAAGACGAGCGCTCATGGCCATCGCCAGTGCCTGCTTTTTAACTTTCTTGTTCAGCTTGAAACTGTAATCACGTGGCTTGGGACCGAAAGTTACACCACCACCTCTCCAAATAGGAGAAGTACGGCTACCGGCGCGTGCGCGTCCAGTGCCTTTCTGACGCCATGGCTTGGCTCCACCACCGCTTACTTCAACGCGGGTTTTGGTACAGGCATTACCTGCACGACGGGCAGCGCGCTGCATCCGAACTACATCGTGGAGGATATACTCCTTCACCTCAAGATTGAAAACGTCATCGTTCAGTTCTACCTGACCGACGTTCTCATTCTTGGTGTTAACTACGTTTATAGTTGACATTATTATCTCCTCGAACCTGATCTCGTTCCGACATCAATTATTTGGAAAAAATTTTCAAAAGGCCATTTTTGGCCCCAGGAACAGGTCCCTTAAGCAGAACAACATTCTCATCTGCACGAACATCCATAACAATAACGTTCTTTTTCAGAACGGTATCATTACCCATTCTACCGGGCATCTTCTTTCCCTTCATAACGCGACTCGGCCAGGCTGAGCAACCGATTGAACCTGGTGCTCTATGGAACATGGAGCCATGTGTTGAGCAACCACCTTTAAAGCCGTAGCGCTTGACAACACCCTGGAAACCGCGACCTTTGCTGGTTCCCTGAACGTCAACAACATCACCAACCTTGAAAAGCTCCTCAATGCTGATCTCCTGACCCACCTCGTAAGAAGCGTCCGCAGCTACTCTGAACTCGCGGATGTGGTAGAAGCCATCTGAGTCAGATTTTTTCAAGTGGCCTGCAGTTGGTTTGTTAACCCTTTGCGCTTTCTGCTGGTCGAAACCAACCTGAATTGCGCTGTACCCGTCATTCTCTACAGTTTTAATCTGGAGAATCTTGCAAGGTCCTGCTTCTACAACTGTAACTGGTACTGCCTGCCCCAGTTCGGTGTAGATGCGGGTCATTCCAACCTTTTTTCCTAAAATACCCATTGTCTTTGGCATAATTGCACCCGATGCTTCAATTTACTTTGCAATATCGCCTGCCGGTTAAGGCAGCTTAATTTCAACATCGACGCCAGCGGAGAGCTCGAGTTTCATCAGCAGATCAATAGTCTGCTGGGTAGGCTCAAGGATATCCAGTAAACGACGATGGGTTCTCATTTCAAACTGTTCTCTGGACTTTTTGTCTACATGCGGTGAACGGAGAACACAGAACTTGTTCACAGTAGTCGGCAGAGGAATCGGACCCGCCACAGCAGAGCCGGTCCTTCTTGCTGTCTCTACAATCTCAGAAGTAGACTGGTCGAGCAGTTTATGATCGTAAGCTTTCAAACGAATACGAATTTTTTCTGTAGGTATCATCGTACACCTTTATTTAATAATTTTGCTTACTACGCCGGCACCAACAGTTCTACCACCCTCACGGATAGCAAAACGAAGTCCCTCATCCATAGCGATAGGAGTGATCAGCTCGGCAGTAATAGAAACATTGTCTCCGGGCATGACCATCTCGGTTCCCTCCGGAAGAGTTACTACTCCTGTAACGTCAGTTGTTCTGAAATAGAACTGCGGACGATACCCGTTAAAGAATGGAGTATGACGGCCTCCCTCGTCTTTTCCGAGGATGTAGCTTTCTGCTTCAAACTGGGTGTGCGGAGTAATTGAACCTGGCTTGGCAAGAACCTGACCACGCTCAATATCTTCGCGCTTAACACCGCGCAGCAGAGCACCGATGTTATCACCAGCCTGACCTTCGTCGAGAAGTTTTCTGAACATCTCAACACCGGTACAGGTTGTTTTCTGGGTTTCTTTGATACCGACGATCTCGATTTCTTCACCAACCCTGATGATACCACGCTCAACACGACCGGTTGCAACGGTACCACGACCGGAGATGGAGAAAACGTCCTCGATCGGCATCAGGAATGCCTGATCAACGTCTCGTACAGGCTCTGGGATATACGCATCTACCTGCTCCATGAGCTCCCAGATACATGCTGCTTTCTCAGGATCTTCAGGATTCTCGAGTGCAAGCAGAGCTGAACCCTGTACAAACGGAATATCATCGCCCGGGAACTCGTATTTATCAAGCAGTTCACGAAGTTCCATCTCAACCAGCTCAATCAGTTCCTCATCATCGACCATGTCGCATTTATTAAGGAACACAACGATTGCGGGTACACCAACCTGACGTGCAAGCAGGATATGCTCGCGGGTCTGAGGCATAGCACCATCGGTTGCAGCAACAACCAGAATTGCACCGTCCATCTGTGCTGCACCAGTGATCATGTTCTTGATGTAGTCGGCATGGCCTGGACAATCCACGTGAGCATAGTGACGATTCTCAGTTTCGTACTCTACGTGGGCAGTGGCAATAGTGATTCCACGCTCTTTTTCTTCAGGCGCTTTATCAATATCACTGAAATCAGTGAACTTAGCCTGGCCTTTGGTTGCCAGTACACGAGTAATCGCGGCTGTCAATGTGGTCTTACCGTGATCAATGTGGCCAACAGTGCCGACATTGACATGCGGTTTAGTCCTTTCGAATTTTTCCTTAGCCATAGTAATACCCCAATTTACTTGGACTTAGATCCCTCTGATTTTTTTAATAATTGCCTCTGCCTTGGCAGCGGGTACTATATTATATTCCAGGAATTGCATTGTGAAATTTGCCCTTCCCTGTGTTGCCGACCTCAGTGATGTCGAATATCCGAACATTTCGGCCAACGGTACATGGGCCTTAACGTTCTGCAGATCACCTTCAGCCTCTACACCGACAATCTTGCCGCGCTTACTGTTTAAATCAGCAATCACGTCACCGATGTAATCTTCCGGGGTCAAAACAATCAAATCCATAACCGGCTCTAACAGTGCCGGCTCAGCCTCCGCGGTTGCCCTGCGAATCGCCATGGAAGATGCTACCCCAAATGCCATATCCGAAGATTCGTCTTCATGATATGACCCGCCGCATAATCGTACTTTTATATCTGTAAGCGGGTAACCAATCAGTGGGCCGGAGTCAAGACTATCGCCAACTCCCTTTTCAATAGCTCCCAAAAATTCGGTCGGGATCTGTTCTTCGTCAACGGCGGACTCAAACACAAACCCTTCACCCTGGGCCAGCGGTTCAACTTCGAGAACCACATGACCATACATACCTTTAGCACCAGTCTGTTGGTCAAACTTGCCTTCGGCCTGGCACGCCTTGGTAATGGTCTCCTTATAGGCAACCTGTGGTGTACCGACCTTTGCACCGACTTTGAACTCATGAAGCAGTCGGTGAACAATTATTTCCAGGTGAAGTTCACCCATACCGGAAATAATTGTCTGACCCGTGTCACTATCTGTTGAGATAGTAAATGACGGATCTTCAAGGGCGATTCTTCGGAGAGACTCAGCCAGTTTTTTCTCTTCCGCCTTAGTGCTTGGTTCAATGGCAACCCCAATCACCGGATCCGGGAAATCCATGCTCTCAAGCATGATGTAATCCCCCTTCTCACAAAGCGTATCACCGGTGGTTGTGAACTTCAAACCAACAATGGCGCAGATATCACCAGCTACGACCTCTCGTACCTCTTCGCGTTTGTTTGCGTGCATCTTGAGAATCTTGCTGACCTTCTCCTGCTTTTTCTTAGCCGGATTGAAGACCTTATCCCCCACAGCCAGTTTACCGGAGTAAATTCTGACAAAGGCGAGATTCTCAACAAACGCATCGCTCATCAGCTTGAATACCAACCCGGCAAAAGCTTCATTAGGGTCGGTTTTCCTGGTGACCTCTTCCCCGTCCTTATCTATTCCGTCAATAGCCGGAACATCAAGAGGTGAAGGAAGATAGTCGACCACTGCATCGAGCAGAGGCTGGACACCTTTATTCTTAAACGCACTCCCACACAACACTGGTACGAGATCCAAACCCAATGTTGCCTTTCTGAGAGCGTTATAGATCTCAGTCGCAGATACTTTCGTATCACTCAAGTATTTTTCCATGACATCCTCATCGAAGTCGGCCAACTTCTCGAGGAGTGCCATACGTGCGGCCGTGAAATCATTAGTGTATTCGGCAGGAATATCTTTCTCTACAACTTCCTGACCAAGAGTGTGCTCTGTAAAGGAGAGCATCTTCTCTTTAACGAGGTCTATCACCCCTTCAAACTCGGCTTCAGCGCCGACGGGGATCTGGATTGGAACCGCGTTGGCTCCAAGCCTGCCCTCTATCATCGAAACACAACGTTCGAAATTAGCCCCGACGCGGTCCATCTTGTTAACGAACGCTATTCTCGGGATATGGTACTTGTTGGCCTGCCGCCATACAGTCTCTGACTGCGGTTCGACACCGCCTACGGCACAAAATACTGCGATCGCACCGTCAAGCACCCGCAGGGAACGTTCGACCTCAACTGTGAAGTCTACGTGACCCGGCGTATCGATGATATTAATTTTTTTATCATGCCAGTAACAGGTCGTTGCTGCCGAGGTAATGGTAATACCTCTTTCCTGTTCCTGCTCCATCCAGTCCATAACGGCTGTGCCTTCATGAACTTCGCCTAACTTATGCGAACGACCTGTGTAATAGAGTATGCGCTCCGTGGTCGTTGTCTTACCAGCATCGATGTGCGCCATGATGCCGATATTACGGACGTCTGTCAGCTCAACCTGGGTTGCCATCGCCCTCCCTCAAATAAAGAAATTAAGTAAGTGCTGATGCCAACCCATGGCATCGCTCGATGTCGTCTATCTGCCCTACCAGCGGTAGTGGGCAAAAGCCTTGTTGGCTTCAGCCATACGATGCGTATCGTCACGCTTTTTAACAGCCGCGCCACGATTATTGTATGCATCGATGAACTCTGCAGCAAGCTTCTCAGACATAGACTTGCCTGAGCGAGACTTTGCGAAGCCGATAATCCAGCGGATTGCCAATGCGTTTCTACGGGTCTGGCGAACTTCCATCGGCACCTGGTAGGTAGCACCACCAACACGGCGGGACTTAACTTCTACCTTAGGCCGAACGTTCTCCATTGCTCCTTCGAAGACGTTGATAGCATCATCATCCTGCACTCTACTGTCAACGAGATCCATCGCATCGTAAAAGATACGCATTGCGAGGCTCTTCTTACCACGCTCCATCAGACCGTTGGTAAACTTACTCACCAGCACGCTGTTGAAACGAGGATCAGTGTCGATCGGACGCCGACTAATTACTTTTCTACGAGACATATTAATTTTTCTCCATCAGGCCCCGCCCCCCACTAGGAAGGACGCTTGGCTCCATACTTTGAACGACCCTGACGCCTATCGGAAACACCAAGGGAGTCGAGGGTACCACGTACGATGTGATAGCGAACACCAGGAAGATCTTTTACTCTACCGCCACGGATCAACACAACCGAGTGCTCCTGCAGATTGTGTCCGATACCCGGAATGTAGGATGTTACTTCAATACCGTTTGTAAGTCTTACCCTGGCAACTTTACGAAGCGCTGAGTTTGGCTTTTTCGGTGTAGTAGTGTAAACCCTTACACATACACCCCTTTTCTGCGGAGAACCTTTCAAGGCGGGAGTGTTTGTCTTCTTGACAATCTTCTTTCTGCCACGCCTAACGAGTTGGTTAATAGTTGGCATTGCGTCTACTGCTCCTGTTTGAATAACAGTTAATATATAATTTCTGACAAACCAGTTACGGATCTCGCCACTAAAAATTTTGCACGAAAGAGATGATATTTACCCTAACGCCATTGGAGTGTCAAGACCAAATAGTACTTCAACCTAAATTTAACATGCTTTAGCTACCGACCGTCAAGACCAGTACCGGCAGAAATTAACCGGCCCATGATGACATTCTCCTTAAGTCCGGCAAGTTCGTCAACTTTTCCGGCCATAGCCGCATTGGTCAGAACTTTCGTGGTCTCCTGGAAGGATGCCGCCGAGATAAAACTCTCGGTTGACAGTGAAGCCTTTGTTACACCGAGGAGCAGAGGTTCCGCTACCGCAGGCATCAGTCCTTCGCTCATCAGCTTATCACGCTCTTCTTCAAACTTCCACCACTCGACCTGCTCACCTATCATGAACTTCGAGTCTCCTGCGGAAGTAATCATTACGCGCTTCAGCATCTGGCGTACAATGACCTCGATGTGCTTATCATTGATTTTAACACCCTGCAGACGATATACTTCCTGAATCTCATTCACCAGGAATTTCGCCAGCTCTTTGACACCCAGTACGCTGAGGATGTCGTTGGGAACTACGGTACCCTCCATCAGGGGTTCACCAGCCTGCACATAATCACCTTCGTGCACGATGATATGCTTGGATTTCGGTACCAGGTACTCTTCGGACTCACCATATTCAGGGGTAACTACAACCCTGCGCTTGCCTTTCAGTTCCTTACCGAAACTTACCCTGCCGTCAATCTTGGAGATAACCGCAGGCTCCTTTGGCTTACGAACCTCAAACAGCTCTGCAACCCTTGGCAGACCACCTGTAATATCCTTGGTTTTAGAAGATTCCCGTGGAATCTTACCAACAATAGTACCTGGCTGGATCTCGTCACCTTCGTTAACTGAGATAATAGAACCAACCGGTAGGCTGTAACGGGCATGCACTTCTGAATTCGGAAGCTTCAGGGTTTTGCCGCGCTCGTTCTTTACAGAAACACGCGGGTTGAGTTGCGCGCTGCTACTGGAGTGAGTGATAACCTTGGAAGACTTACCTGTTACAGGATCAACTTTCTCCTGCATGGAAATACCTTCAAGTACATCACCGTAGCGGATAATACCACCGACCTCTGAAACGATCGGAATGGTATAGGCATCCCAGTCGGCCAGGATGGTACCCGGCTCAACCTCTGCTCCTTCAGCAACGAGAAGCTGCGCACCGTAATTCACTTTAAAACGCTCGCGGTCACGCTCAAGTTCGTCCACAACAACAATTTCTGCGTTACGGTTCATTACGATCTTGATGCCCTCGGCATTCACAACGGAGTGCAGATTCCTGAATTCTACCTTACCACCACGTTGAGTCTGAATCTCGGCCTGTTCAACAGAACGAGATGCAGTACCACCGATATGGAAGGTACGCATTGTCAGCTGTGTACCAGGTTCACCGATGGATTGTGCAGCGATAACACCAATCGCTTCGCCTCTGTTCACCATATGTCCACGGCCGAGGTCTCGACCATAGCACAGTGCACAGACACCGCGTTTGGAACGGCAGGTAAGCACCGAGCGAATCATGACACGGTCGATACCCGCTTCATTGATTTCCTCGATTTTACTCTCGGTGATCTCTTCACCAGCTTCGACTATAGTGTCGTTGGTGTAAGGATCAACCACGTCCTCCAAGGCAACACGTCCGAGAATTCTGTCACCAAGTGGTACGATAACTTCACCGCCATCCAATAGCGGCTCGGCTTCGATACCATCCAGGGTGAGGCAATCGCTTTCGACGATGGTCACTTCCTGGGCCACATCAACCAGGCGACGGGTCAAATAACCAGAGTTCGCAGTTTTAAGCGCGGTATCCGCAAGACCTTTACGGGCACCGTGAGTAGATGTGAAATACTCGAGTACGCCAAGCCCCTCACGGAAGTTCGCTTTAATCGGGGTCTCAATGATCGCACCGGAAGGTTTGGCCATCAGACCACGCATACCAGCCAGCTGCCTGATCTGGTCGCGGGACCCCCTTGCGCCGGAGTCGGCCATGATGAATACAGAGTTAAAGCTTGGTCCTTCCTCGATCTCGCCGTCTTTGTTGGTGAAAGATTCGACTTTAATCTCATCCATCATCTCGTTGGCGACATCTTCGGATGCCTTGGACCAGATATCAACAACCTTGTTATACTTCTCACCAGCAGTAATCAGACCGTCATTGTATTGCTGTTCTACATCGAGTACATCACCTTCTGCCTGCTCAACGAGTTCCACTTTCTTTTCGGGAATTCTCATATCGTCGATGCAGATAGAGATACCGGCACGGGTTGCATACTCATAGCCAGTATCTTTTAGGCGATCGGCAAGGATAACTGTATCCTTGGTTCCGGCTTTACGATAGGTGTAATCAATAAGGGCGGCAAGAGCCTTCTTACTCATCACTTTGTTCATCTCTACAAAGGGCACAGACTTCGGTACAAACTCCGCGAGCACGATTCTACCCATGGTAGTATCAATGATCTCGCCGTTCTTTCTGATCTTTACTCGCGCCTGCAGATCAATTTCGCCATAATCATAGGCGATACGAGCCTCGTCCTCATTAGAGAAGACCTTGCCCTCACCCTTGGCGTTGATACGTTCACGGGTCATATAATAAAGACCGAGAACAATATCCTGAGACGGAATAATGATCGGCTCGCCATTGGCTGGAGAGAGGATGTTGTTGGTGGACATCATCAGAACACGAGCTTCCACCTGGGCCTCAACAGACAGTGGTACGTGAACCGCCATCTGATCGCCATCAAAGTCAGCATTGAAGGCGGCACAGACCAGTGGATGAAGCTGAATAGCCTTACCCTCGATCAATACTGCCTCAAAGGCCTGCATACCAAGTCTATGCAGGGTAGGCGCGCGGTTGAGGATTACCGGGTATTCGGTAACAACCTCCTCCAGTACGTCCCATACCTCCTTAACCTCTTTCTCCACCATCTTTCTTGCACTTTTGATGGTGGTAACGAAGCCTTTTCTCTCAAGCTTATTGTAAATAAACGGCTTGAACAGCTCCAATGCCATCTTCTTCGGAATACCGCACTGATGCAGACGCAGGTGAGGTCCAACAACAATTACTGAACGACCTGAATAATCTACACGTTTACCAAGAAGGTTCTGGCGGAAACGTCCCTGCTTACCCTTAAGCATATCGGCCAGGGATTTAAGCGGACGCTTGTTGGCACCTGTGATGACACGGCCTCTTCTACCATTATCGAAAAGGACATCCACAGCCTCCTGCAGCATACGCTTCTCGTTACGGATAATGATATCAGGCGCATCGAGTTCAAGCAGTCGCTTAAGGCGGTTGTTACGGTTAATTACACGGCGGTACAGATCATTGAGATCTGAAGTCGCGAAACGACCACCCTCCAGAGGTACCAGCGGACGAAGATCCGGTGGAAGAACCGGGATAATTTCGAGAATCATCCACTCAGGCTGATTACCGGAATCGCGGAATGCCTCAACCACGAAAAGGCGCTTACCCAACTTCTGACGCTTGGTCTGAGAGTTGGTGTTGGCCATCTCCTCGCGTAGCTGTGCGGCAAGCTCAACGAGACGTGTAGCCGCAAGCAGTTCACGAATAGCTTCTGCGCCTATACCTACCCGGAACTGTGCTGGATACTCTTCACGGGCCTGACGGAATTTTTCTTCGGTAAGAAGAGAACCAACCGGAATAGCCTCGGTTTCGGACTCGACGACAGCATACTGCTCGAAGTAGAGAATCTTCTCGAGCTGCTTTAATGTCATGTCAAGAACCGCACCGATCTTACTCGGCAGACTCTTTAAAAACCAGATATGTGCAACAGGTGCAGCGAGCTTGATATGGCCAAGACGTTCACGACGAACCTTGGACTGAATCACCTCAACGCCACATTTTTCACAAACGACACCGCGGTGCTTCATGCGCTTGTACTTACCGCAGTTACACTCGAAATCTTTGACCGGGCCAAAAATCTTGGCGCAAAAAAGACCGTCTCTTTCTGGCTTGAACGTTCTATAATTAATGGTCTCCGGCTTCTTAACTTCACCGTGTGACCAATCCATTATTTTCTCTGGTGAGGCCAGCGAAATTCTAACGCTTTTAAATTTAGTAGGGGCTTTCGGTTTTTGAAAAAAATTGAATAATTCTTCCACGAAATCACCTCTCCCTCATATTTTAGGATATGCCCGGCGACCAAGTCGCCGGACCTTGAAGAGATTTTCCTTCAAAACTGCTATGCAGTGTAGTCTTATGCCTGGGATCAATCAGTCAGTTCATTCTTCGATCAATTCCATATTCAGACACAACCCCTGCAATTCCTTCACCAGAACATGGAACGATTCAGGCAGACCTGTGGTGAGGAAGTTGTCACCTTTGACAATTCTCTCGTACATGGTGGTTCGCCCTTCCACGTCATCAGATTTTGCTGTGAGAAATTCTTTAAGTGTATAGGCAGCTCCATATGCTTCCATTGCCCATACCTCCATCTCACCAAGTCTCTGTCCACCAAACTGCGCCTTACCACCAAGCGGCTGCTGAGTGACCAATGAGTAGGGCCCGGTGGAACGAGCGTGAATTTTATTATCTACAAGGTGGTGCAATTTGATCATGTACATCGCACCAACAGTCACCTTATTGGCAAACGGTTCACCCGTGAGGCCATCATAAAGCTGTGCCTGTCCTACCTCGTCAACACCTGCCTCTACAAGTAGTTTTCTGATATGCTCTTCCCGGGCGCCATCAAATACCGGGGTAGCCATATGCAACCCCTCTCTGTGTGCCCAGGCCCAGGTGATGAGTTCCTGATCAGTACGGCCTTCGGTGATTGCCTTGTATTCTTTCTCGGAATAGACAGCTTTCAGTTTTTCCCGAATCAGTTCTACAGCCTGTTCCTTGACCATTTTCTCAAGCTGCGCACCAAGCCTTTTAGCAGCAAAACCGAGGTGAACTTCAAGCACCTGGCCAACGTTCATACGAGAAGGTACACCAAGCGGATTCAGGACTATATCCACGGTGGAACCGTCCTGGAAAAACGGCATATCCTCTTCGGGGAGAAGGCGCGAAACAACACCTTTATTTCCGTGGCGGCCAGCCATCTTATCACCAACAGAAAGCTTACGTTTAGTCGCAACGTAGACTTTAACCATCTTGACCACGCCAGGAGGAAGATCGTCACCTTTCTTCATCCTGTCGATAATGCCTTCATACCTGTCTGAAATAAGACGAGCCTGTTTTTCGTAACGTTCGTAGGCCTGCTCAACCAGATCTTCGTATTTCGCTCTCTCAGAGAACTCGATGTGGCGAAGCTGCTGAAAGCCGATGGCGACAGCCATATCCGCCTCAATCTTCTTGCCCAGTGCGACAACCAGCTCACCATCTGCGTCGAAAATATCCTTCTTGGCGGTTCGGCCTTCGATAAGTAGCCCGATCTCACCACATACACCGCGTCTGAGACTGCTCAATTCGTCGAGTTTATCCTGGTTGAGTTTTTCAATCTCAAGATCCTCGATCATCAGGGACCGCTCATCCTTATCGACACCTTTACGTGAGAAAACCTTGGCGTCGATGACGACTCCGGTCACTCCTGGTGGCACACGCAGAGAGGAATCCTTCACATCCTGAGCTTTTTCCCCGAAGATTGCTCTCAGCAGCTTCTCTTCCGGTGAAAGTACGGTTTCACCTTTCGGGGTGACTTTACCCACCAGAGTGTCGCCGGCTTTCACTTCAGCTCCGATACGGACGATACCGGACTCATCGAGGTTTCTCAGAGTCTCTTCACTGACATTCGGGATATCGCGGGTGATTTCCTCTTTGCCAAGCTTGGTGTCCCGGGCCATGGTCTCAAAAACCTCGATATGTACCGAGGTAAAGGTATCCTCCCGCAACAAACGTTCGTTGACAAGGATTGAATCCTCAAAGTTGAAACCGCGCCATGGCATGAAAGCGATGGTAACGTTTTTACCAAGCGCCAGTTCACCAAGTTCACATGATGGACCATCCGCAAGCACTGTACCTTCGGTAACACGTTGTCCCGGCAGGGCCAGAGGTCTCTGGTTAAAGCAGGTGTTCTGATTGGATTTCTTATATTTCTCGAGACGGTACACGGCAACACCGGTATCATAACCGTCCACACCAGGCTTATCGTAGCGTATCACGATACGGTTAGCATCCGACTCTTCTACCACACCTTCACCGGCTGCAAGCAGACATGCCCCGGAATCGCGGGCTACATAGCTCTCCATACCAGTACCGACCAGCGGTGAACGGGTTATGAGCAGAGGTACAGCCTGTCGCTGCATGTTCGAGCCCATCAAGGCACGGTTAGCATCATCGTTTTCCAGAAAGGGGATAAGCGATGTGGCGACGGAAACGAGCTGGTTTGGCGCAATATCCATGTAGGTGACGCTGTCGGCATTTGCGGTGACAACCTCACCTTCCTCACGAACAACCAGATTTCCTTCGGCAATTTCCTTATCACCACCTTCCTTCATCAAGGCCGGGGCGATAATCTGATTCTGCTCCTGCAGTGCACTCAGATATTTGATCTGGTCAGAAACGATTCTGTCATCAACCTTGCGATACGGAGTCTCAATGAAGCCGTATGGGTTAATACGCGCATATGTTGCAAGCGAGACGATCAGTCCGATATTCGGCCCCTCAGGAGTCTCAACGGGACATATACGTCCGTAGTGTGTCGGATGTACGTCACGAACTTCAAAGCCTGCACGTTCGCGGGAAAGACCACCCGGTCCGAGCGCTGACAGACGGCGCTTATGGGTCACCTCGGACAATGGGTTGGTCTGATCCATAAACTGGGACAGCTGGGAGGTTCCGAAGAACTCTTTGATGGCAGCAGAGATCGGCTTGGGATTGACCAGGTCATGTGGCATCAACGTCTCGACATCCTGAAGAGTCATTCTCTCCTTGATGGCGCGCTCCATTCTGACCAGGCCCATGCGATACTGGTTTTCAACCAACTCACCTACCGTACGAACTCTTCTGTTACCGAGATGATCGATATCATCTACAGCACCCTGGCTGTCTTTAAGACGAACAAGATATTTAATCGATTGGACAATATCTTCTTTGGTTAGAGCACGGTTTTCGATATCGATATCGAGACCAAGTCTGGCGTTGATCTTGTATCGACCTACTTCCGAGAGATCGTAGAGATCTGCGTTAAAGAAAAGATTGTCAAAAAATCCCTGAGCAACCTCAATGGTTGGAGGGCTTGATGGACGAAGTCTTCTATAGATTTCGAGAAGTGCTTCCTCGCTTGAAGCGACCTTATCAACCGAGAGGGTCTTGGAGAACGATTCGGAGTACTTAACACCATCAATGAACAATGTCTTGAAGGAGGTGATACCGGCTGCCACGAGAGTCTGGAGAACTGTTTCCGTGATCTCGGTGTTACAAAGTGCAAGCGGTTCCCCATCCTCAGGGTTGAGGATAGTCTCAGCCAACACCTTACCGGTAACCGATTCGACGGAAATACGCAGTTTGCTGATTTCATCCGTAGCAATCCGCTTCGCCATGGCCTTACTGATCTTACGGCCCGTCTTGGCTATAATCTCGCCATCAGCAGGAGACACCAGATCGTACTCAAGCCGTTGGCCGAGCATGATCTCCGGATCAAAATCAATGAAGAATTCCTCTCCCTCGATGCTTACGTTGCTGATAGGGTAGAACTCACTCAGCAGGGATTCTGCATCGTAGCCGATCGCTTTGAGGAGAGTAGTAACCGGAAATTTACGACGCCTGTCGATACGAACGTGAAGAACGTCCTTAATATCGAATTCGAGATCAATCCAGGAACCACGTACAGGGATAATACGGGCAGAGTAGAGCAGCTTACCACTGGCGTGAGTTTTACCGTTATCGTGGGTATAAAACAGACCTGGTGAACGCTGCAACTGCGAGACGATAACTCGCTCTGTACCATTAACTACAAAAACACCATCGGCGGTCATCATAGGCAGTGAGCCGAGAAAGACCTCCTGCTCTTTGATATCGCGAATGGTTTGAACACCGGTCTCCTCGTCTACATCAAAAGTGATGAGACGAACGACAATTTTCAGCGGGATCTCATACGTCATGCCCCGTTGCTGACATTCTTCAACGGTATATTTTGGCTCACCAAATTTATATCTGACGTATTCGAGGGAACAGAGTCCGTTAAAGTCGTTAATAGGGAAGACACTCTTGAAAATCGCCTCTAACCCGATGTCCTCTCGATCCTCCGGCTCAGTGTTAATCTGCAGGAATTCCTCATACGATATTCTCTGCATTGAAATGAGATGAGGTGGCTCGATGATGTTGTCGGCCGTGGCAAAGTTCTTTCTAACTCGTTCCATAAATTATCCTCGAGGTTGCCTGTAATTTGTTACAAACTACTTAGCCCAGTCTGATTTCTAAAAATGATGGTTCAGCGTTTAGCTGAACAAAAAGGAAGTGATTAAAGTTTAGGATTTGAGTATGAATTATGCGAAATGATAACTTTCGGGTAGTTCGTGTTAAGAATAAGCAGACTTTCGGTAAAAAAAAGCGATATTGCGGGACTGAACATACCTTTTCTCCTCTTTTATTTGTTTACTCAAATATAGAAACGGCAAAGATACATATTTAATCGCTTGTAATTACTGAACATTTTTTTCGAATTTTTCGTACAGTCTAAAGCACGACACGCTACGTGGCAGAGCCCGTAGCGTGTCGTGTGTACCGATTGCAACCGCCGAAGCGGTTGCTTGCAAGTAAGTGGACTACTTGATCTCTACAGTACCACCTACAGCTTCGATCTTGGTCTTGATCTCTTCGCACTCTTCCTTGGAAGCAGCCTCTTTCAACGGAGCAGGTGCACCCTCAACCAGAGCCTTAGCCTCTTTCAGACCGAGACCGGTGATAGCGCGAACTTCTTTAATAACCTTGATCTTCTGATCTCCAGCAGCCGCCAGAATAGCGTCAAACTCAGTTTTTTCTTCTGCAGCAGCACCAGCATCTGCAGCACCACCGGCAACTGCAACAGCTACAGGAGCAGCAGCGGAAACACCGAATTTCTCTTCGAACTCTTTGATCAGTTCGGAGAGCTCAAGTACAGACATGTTGGAAATAAACTCAATTACATCTTCTTTAGTAATGGACATTATAGAATACCTCGTTCAGAATTTTTTAACAATTCGTCTCAATTAATGATAATTTAGGCGCCAGCCTGCTCTTTCTGCTCTTTGAGAGCGTTCAGTGCATAGCCAAAGGTACGTGGAACTCCGGTGAGTACCTGGACAAGTCCGGTAGGTACACCGTTGAGTACGGACAGGAACTGTCCAAGAAGTACTTCTTTGGATGGCAGCTTGGACAGAGCAATAATTCCGTCCAGTTCAAGTTTCTCTCCTTCGAGAGCACCACTTCTGATCTTGAACTTCGCATGGTCTTCGGCAAATTTGGCAAGCACCTTTGCAGGTGCAACCGGATCCGAGTAGGCCATGATAACTGCGGTGGTTCCGACGAAATCGTCACTCAACGCGGCATTATCAGTATCAGCGGCAGCTCTTTTCAGGAGAGTGTTTTTGGCAATGCGAATCTCAGAATCACTCTTGCGTAATTCCACACGCAATTCTTGTAACTCAGAGACCTTCAAACCACAATAGTCGGCGACAACAGCAAAGCTAGCCCGGCTGAACGAGTCGTTCAATTCCGAAACTACCGTCGCTTTTTCATCACGATTCAAAGTGCTCCTCCCTATATAGAAGTTTTAATAGTTTTCGAAACAGCAGCTACAACGCTGATACGAACAAAAATGGTTACCCAATTTTGTCCATGTAGTAAGGCTTACGCCTTGCGTCTCGGCAGGTCACACCCTGATCGGCATGATTAAACACTTGTGTACCCGCTGTCTTCGACCAAAAAGAGCATCAACCAGATGATTGATGCTCCGTCCAAAAATTTACTTAATCATTGCCCTGATTTGCACAGGGTCGAGTTTAACGCCAGGTCCCATTGTTGTGGAAACAGTGATAGACCGGAGATAAACTCCTTTACTCGCTGAAGGTTTCAGCTGAATAATTTTCTCAATAAATGCGGTAACATTCTCGATTACTTTCTGTTCCCCAAAGGAGGCTTTACCAATGCCTGCGTGAATGATACCAGACTTGTCTACTTTGAAGTCAACCTTTCCGCCTTTAATATCTTTGACAACATTGGCGACATCGAAGGTTACAGTACCGAGTTTTGCATTCGGCATAAGGTTACGTGGTCCGAGAATACGACCGATTTTACCAACAGTTCCCATCATGTCTGGAGTAGCAACTGTCTTATCGAATTCGAGCCAACCACCCTGGATTTTCTCAACAAGGTCGTCTGCACCAACAAAATCAGCACCCGCTTCTTTCGCCTCGGCCTCTTTAGGACCTTTAGCGAAAACCAGTACTCTGGTAACCTTACCGGTACCATGTGGCAGAACAACAGAAGAACGGATCATCTGATCAGCGTGACGCGGATCTACTCCGAGCTTCAGTGCGATGTCGAAGGTTTCGTCAAATTTAGCATAGCTCATAGAAAGAGCTTTTTTGATACCTTCTTCCAGAGAGTAAAGAACACTTTTATCTAATGTCTCAACTTTATTTTTATAATTTTTTCCGCGTTTCGGCATGATGCCTCCTACTTTGACAAAGCTAACAAGCTCAGTCAGCAGTGATTTTATGCAAATCTTTTGATTAACTTAATTAATCTACTACAGTTATTCCGCAGCTACGGGCAGTACCTTCAACGATTTTCATCGCTGCATCGATATCGTATGCGTTCAGGTCAGGCATTTTGATTTCCGCAATTTCGCGAACCTTGTCACGACCGAGCTCAGCTACACGCTCTGCTTTCGGATTACCGGAACCTTTTTGCAGGTTTGCTGCCTTGAGCAACAGAACGGATGCCGGTGGGGTCTTGGTAATATAACTGAAAGACCTATCCTGGTACACAGTGATAACAACCGGAACGATTGTATCGCCGAGACTCTGAGTCTTTGCATTAAATGCCTTGCAGAACTCCATGATGTTCACACCATGCTGGCCCAGTGCAGGACCTACTGGCGGAGATGGGTTCGCTTTACCTGCAGGAATCTGCAGTTTAATGAATGCCATTGCTTTTTTGGCCATTTTTTCACTCCAACTAACAAGCTGTTTTCTATTTTATGCAATCCAAGATTAGATTGCCGCAGCTACGAATGGTATCGGTCTAGCTGCCTGTCAGGTATTGCTGACTTGAACAAACTCCAACTCAACGGGTGTTTCACGACCGAAGATAGATACCATAACGCGAACACGGCCTTTCTCAGGAAAGACCTCGTCAACAACGCCTTGAAAGTTAGCGAACGGTCCATCGATTACACGTACCGTTTCACCCACATCGAAGATGACTTTCGGCCTCGGTCTATCTGAGCCGTCTTGGATTCGACCTATAATCTTTGCTGCATCCTCGTCGGATATGGGGACCGGATTGCGATCATCGCCAACAAAGCCAACTACTCTTGGCATGTTCTGGTGAATTGTATGCCAGGTCTGATCGTTCAATTCCATGCTAACAAGCATATAACCAGGAAAGAACCTACGTGATGAGGTCTTCCTGGATCCCTTGATCATCTCAACTACCTGTTCTGTCGGTACGAGAATTTCGCCAAAGTACTCTTCGAGCCCTTCTTTACGAATCCTCTCTTCGAGGGTGGTCTTAACCTTGTCCTCAAACCCGGAGTGAACCTGAAGTATGTACCATTGCCTTGCCATGAGTCAAATTTTTCCTCGAGTGTTTGAAAAAAGTTGGAGCAGTTCTATCAGCCTGGTCCGTCCTATCAAACTGGACCCCGGAATCATCCTATCGCAAGAGAGACGAAACAAGTTTACCGAGAAGAAGATCAACAGAACCAAGATACGCCGCCATTACAAATGTAAGCACAACTACGATTCCAGTCAGACCCAAGGTCATTTTTTTGTCCGGCCACACTATCTTGCCGAATTCAACCTTTACTTCTTCAATAAATTTTTTGATTTGAGCAGGTGCGAATGGTGATGGCTCCTTAACCTTAGCCACTGCATCAGTCTTTTTAGTCTTGGGTTTACCTGCCATATCATTATCCGAGAAGAGATTTACCTAGTTATTTCCAGCAAATAGAGGTCAAAAAAACTACGTACACCAAACACAAAAACACCTGCCATAAAAATGGCAGGCCAGGAGGGATTCGAACCCCCAACCCCCGGATTTGGAGTCCGGTGCTCTACCAATTAGAGCTACTGGCCTGTGTTTCGTTACTTAGTCTCCTTGTGCGGAGTATGACTCCGGCAGAAAGGACAATACTTCTTGAACTCAAGTTTGTTCGGAGTATTTTTCTTGTTTTTTGTGGTCGTATAGTTACGACGTTTGCATGTACCACATGCAAGGGTGACTATATCTCTCATTCTGATCTTCCTATGCGAAATTTACCCTGCCCGAACACACCCGAGGCAGGGTAAAATATTCTTGCGCCGATACTACTTAACGATCTTAGATACTACGCCGGCGCCTACGGTTCTACCACCTTCGCGAATAGCGAAACGGAGACCCTCGTCCATGGCAATAGGGGTGATCAGTTCTGCGGTAACAGATACATTATCACCTGGCATAACCATCTCGGTACCCTCTGGAAGGGTTACAATACCGGTAACGTCAGTTGTTCTGAAGTAGAACTGTGGACGATATCCGTTAAAGAATGGGGTATGACGTCCGCCCTCATCTTTACCAAGGATGTAACACTCTGCCTCGAAATTGGTGTGAGGAGTAATAGAACCCGGCTTGGCAAGTACCTGGCCGCGCTCAATTTCTTCACGCTTAACACCACGAAGGAGAGCTCCGATGTTATCACCAGCCTGACCCTCATCGAGAAGCTTGCGGAACATCTCTACACCAGTACAGGTGGTTTTCTGAGTCTCTTTGATACCGACGATCTCAACTTCCTCACCTACCTTGATGATACCACGCTCTACACGACCGGTAGCAACGGTACCACGTCCGGAGATAGAGAACACATCTTCGATCGGCATCAAGAAAGGCATATCAACATCACGCTCTGGCTCAGGAACGTAGCTATCTACCGCATCCATAAGCTCCCAGATGCAAGCAGCCTTCTCTTCATCTTCCGGATTCTCAAGTGCGAGAAGAGCAGAACCCTGAACAAAAGGAATATCATCACCAGGAAATTCATACTTGTCGAGCAGCTCACGGAGCTCCATCTCAACGAGTTCGATGAGTTCCTCATCGTCAACCATATCACACTTGTTCAGGAAGACAACGATAGCCGGAACACCTACCTGGCGAGCAAGCAGGATATGCTCACGGGTCTGAGGCATAGCACCATCAGTCGCAGCAACAACCAGGATCGCGCCGTCCATCTGAGCAGCACCGGTGATCATGTTCTTGATGTAATCAGCATGGCCAGGACAATCAACGTGAGCATAGTGACGTTTCTCAGTCTCATACTCTACGTGAGCGGTCGCGATGGTAATTCCACGCTCTTTCTCTTCCGGCGCTTTATCGATATCACTGAAGTCAGTAAAAGAAGCCTGACCTTTAGTAGACAAAACGCGGGTAATAGCTGCAGTCAGTGTGGTTTTACCATGATCGATGTGACCAACAGTACCGACATTGACATGCGGTTTAGTCCTTTCAAATTTTTCCTTTGACATATCTCTTGTCTCCTCAGGCCGTTGAAAGTTTTCTTATTCAATAGTATTCAAATAAAACTGGAGCCCACGACCGGATTTGAACCGGTGACCTCATCCTTACCAAGGATGCGCTCTACCAACTGAGCTACGTGGGCACCTAAAACTACTTCTGTATAGACAGCATGGAGCGGGAAACGAGACTCGAACTCGCAACCCTCAGCTTGGAAGGCTGATGCTCTACCAATTGAGCTATTCCCGCTCTATCTTAAAGTCTTCTACCATGCTGAAAAGATGGTGGAGGGGGGAGGATTCGAACCTCCGAAGGCTGAGCCGACAGATTTACAGTCTGTTCCCTTTGGCCACTCGGGAACCCCTCCTCGCTATTGAGCGCCTGAATAAAAGACAGGCACCTATTTATACCCTTCACAGCACTTTGTAAAGTACTTTTTAATTTTTTTTGGAGCTGGCGATGGGACTTGAACCCGCAACCTGCTGATTACAAATCAGCTGCTCTGCCAATTGAGCTACGCCAGCTTACAAAGCACGGGAATATACACTTTCGGTATTGTTAATTCAACCTCTTTTTTCCATTACTTTGTCTTTTTTTTATACAAAAGTTCCTGCCCTATACTCAGTCAGCATTTGAGAAAAGCGATTTTACAGTAACTTACAAAACCCATATAGAGTCAAAGGCAATTATCGCTTTATGAGCTTTTTTTTTCAAGTACTGAGACTGTGAATCCCGGCACCCTGTAAACATGCGACTGTTGAAGTACCGGACAACGGTACAACTTCACAAGCAATGGTAAGTCCCTATTGCGATTCAGTCCAGTCCTGAGTTGCATTCTATTAATTTTTTTATGCGCTTTCCAAACGCAAACCGCTCCACCTTCACAGCTAAACGCAAGAAGGCCGATCCCTGTCACAGGAATCGGCCTTCTTCTTATGCATTAGCCATTAGCGCTAATCTTACAGCTCATTAACGTTTTTTGCATAGCTACTTTCGCGATACTTCTCAAAACACATCGCTGTGGTTCTGTAGGCGATATGTGCGAATTTGGTGTATGGCAAATACAGGAACAGCATCATTACCGATACGAGATGCAGATAATACACGATATAGCCAAGGGTAGGGAGACCAGCGAGACGAATAAGCTCAGCTCCAAGACCGGTTATACCTACTGCCATGATTTCCCAGATCAGGAACCAGTCATAGAAGGTATTGCTTGCCTCACCTTTTTTCTCCATTTCCTTGCGGTTGTTCCATAAAACCCAAATACCGTAGAGAAGAGCAACGGCAGAAACATTAGCAAGAATTTTGAACGGATCAATCAGGGAGAGTGGTCCGTGGAGGTGTGGCCAGATAAGCCCCAGCACATCGTTCTTGAACAAGGACCAACAGGTAACTATAAACAGTCCGATGAAGGCCAGCACCAGAGGCAAATGACCTTTTACACGGTCTGTGTTCACTGTGCACTCACGAAACCGGCTGTGCTTCATGGTTTCCACAAGCGATGGCCAAAGGAAATCCTGAAAAAATCCTACTACAGATGGCCTGAAGTTGGAGCTAATTCCAGCGTTGCTGCTCATCGCCTTCCACATCTTGGTGATTCCCATAAACAATGAGAACACAGCTAAGCCCAGCGAAGGCACCATAAAGAATACGATAAAAGCAATATTCTTTGCGTACCACCTGAAGTCCCAGTGACCAAAGAACTCCTGATATCCTTTCTTGGCAAACTCTTCAGTGCTTGGAATATGCATCGCACCAGAAAGAAACCAGAAAATAAGGATGATAACTGCAGGAATACCAATCAACATCGGCAGATTCTTTGCACTTGTGCAAAGCTTAGCCAGACCGGCTGGCCAACCGTAGAAGGTATAGGCAAAGGAACGAATTGCACCAAGTACCTCACCTGGCTTGGCACCACGTGGACAGTTAGCGGTACAATCACCACATTGGTGACAGAGAAACACATCGGGATCAGCAACGAGATTTTCTTTCATACCCCATTGGGACCAAATCATTTCCTTTCTTGGAAATGGTTTCTCATCACTGGAAAGAGGACAAGCAACAGAACATGTTGCACACTGATAACACTTTTTTAAAGTGTCACCTCCAGCCTCTTTCAGAGATCGTATAAATTGTAAATCCGGTTGAACATTCATTTTTCCCCTCCTGTTATATTATCAAAAACTACAAATCATGATCTCATGAAATTACTAAACTCAAACTCCGAGTATTCCTCAAACCGCGGAGAGCAAGCCCCCCGCGGAACGGTTCATGATATACAACAGGTTAGAAGCCTTTGAATGGGTTCGGACCCATTTCAACGATCTCTTCGACAAAATCGTTAATGATCTGCGGAATCTTGTCGTAATCAGTAATTGCAACCTGCTCAGCAGCACATCTCTCAGACTCAAGGCCGAGACTGGAGAGAGTGTCACCGATATTTTCCATACGCTTGGAAGCAATCTCGGAACCTTTAACAAAGTGACACTGATAATCGTCGCCATAAGTACAACCAAGCAGCATAGCACCGTCCATACCAGCAGACAGAGCATCACGGATCCAGGCCATATTCACAGAACCAAGACAGCGTACAGGAATGAATCGTACCATATGATTGAGACCATTACGCTTCATACCAGACATATCTAGTGCCGGGTAAGCGTCGTTTTCGCAAACAAAAACGACAATACGCAGTCTATCATCATCGTCCTCAGGTACTTCAATGGCCTTAACCATCGAACCAATCAGATCAATGTTGTAATCCTTAAATCCGATAATACGTTCCGGACATGCACCCATACAGGTACCACATCTACGACAACGGGTCGGGTTAGGCAGCGGAGTACCTTTATCATCATCATCGAGAGCACCGAACGGACATTCCTCGGTACAACGCTTACACTGGGTACAACGCTGCATGAAAAATTCCGGGTAGGTTGCATCACCGGAACGAGGATGAACAGATACGCCGCGATCAGTTGACTCGAGGCACTGAACAGCTTTGAGTGCAGCACCGGTTGCATCATCAAGCGCTTCATCCATGGTCTCAGCCTTACGAACGCCACCACAGGCGTAAATACCTGTTCTTCGGGTCTCGTATGGGAAACAGATGAAATGAGAGTCAGCATAACCGTCGAACAGGTCGAGATCGTTAAAGGCTGGTCCCTGGCGATAAGCAAGATTAATGGTGTTCTCATGCAGGGTGGTTGGCTCCATACCTGCCGCAAGAACAACCATATCCACTTCAAGATCAAGGTTTTCGCCAAGCAGGGTATCTTCAACAGCCACAGTAACCTTGCCGCCGGCCTCGCCGACCTGCATCACGTTACCTTTGGTCATGAAAATACCATCGTTTAGCTGAGCAGCCTTGTAAAACAGTTCCATGGAACCTGGAGTACGCATATGCTGGTAAAGAATATATGCTTTACCTTCTGCATTATCCTGGCAGACATACTGAGCCTGCTTAAGAGCGACCATGGAAGTTACAGAGTTACAGTATGGAAAATCCTGATCATGGTCTTTTCCACCTGGACTCTGAACAAAGGCTACATTTGCAGGAACCTTTCCTTCTTTGGCAAGCTTCTCGAATTCCGCATTGGTTACAACATTAGGTATCTTGCCATGGCCGAGATGCTCATACTGGCTGACATCAGCAGGCTTCCAACCGGTGGCGAGTACAACTGCACCAACTTTGGTCGCGTTAGGATCGATCTCGGTGTACTTCTGGAGACCTGCATTCGGGTCTTCCTTCTGACCTTTATCAATCAGTTCCTGCTCATCAACAGTTACCTTCGCAGGAGCATCCCACTCGCCAGTTGTTCCGGCATCTTTAAAAGTAACGTTAAAATCACCAGGAGCACCAGAGATACGTGCCACCTCTGTTGCAGTCTTAACAGTTATCTTCTCGTTTGCCTCAATCTCTGCCAGCAGGGCGGCAACAGGATTCTCTTCGAGGTCAGTCCAGGGTGACTTGGAGGGGAAAGACTTTCTCCAGCCTTTCGCCTTACCGCCTGGCTCATCCTCTTTCTCAACTACCAGTACATCGTAACCGGCTGCGGCAGCCTCTTTTGCTGCAGTAAGACCGGAGATACCAGCACCCATGACCATAATGGTCTTGTTGATGGTCTCTAATTTAAATGCCTCTGCCAGTTCGGTCTTCTTGGCACGGGTACAAGCCATTCTCATGTAGTCAGAAGCGGTCTCCTGAAGAAACTCTGCTGCTTCTGCATGGGGCTCTTCACCTTCAGCAGGTTTTACCTCAGACCAGATCACCTGCTCACGAAGGTTTGCACGAACAGTAATCTTATCATCACCGAAGTTGAACTCGTTCGTCATAACACGTGGAGAACAGGCACCTACAACTATGGTGTTAACACCGTCAGCGATATCAGTCTCGATGAACGCCCTGCCCTCTTTGCCACAGAGGTATGCATGGGTCTTGCACTCCATGGACATCTCACCGGATACAATCTCGGAAAGGGCCTCAATGTCGAGCGCATCTCCGATGCCACACCCGGTACAAATATATGCACAGTATTTTTTATCCATTGATCATTACCTCCTGGAAACCTGAATTGCCTTCAAGGCAGCGGCAGTGGAATTCTGAGTAGTTGTAACAACGTCTGCTGCTTTTTTAGCACAACCTGCAGCAATCATTGCCTTCTCTGCATCAGTGATTACGAAACCGTTGCTGTCCATCTGCAAGGCAACAGGTGCACCCTGTACATCAAGTGATGGCTGCATTCCGGTTGCCAGGACTGCCAGATCGACCTTCTGGGAGATCTTCTCCATGGTAACAGCGTTTTCTGCGATAAGAGTTACACCGCCATCTTCCTCGATCAGAATATCTGCAACCTTGCCTTTAATAAACTCGGCGTTTGCATCATTCATACGGGCTTCACGGAATTTCTCGTATTTTCCTGGGGTACGCAGATCTATATAGAAAACATAGATTTTGGCATCAGGATACTGCTCACGGACGTAGGACATCTGCTTGAAAGTTGCCATACAACAGATGTGCGAGCAGTACTCGAGATGATTTTCATCACGGGAGCCAGCACACTGAACAAAACCAATAGACTCGATTTCCTTGTTGTCGCCAGGACGGAGGATCTTACCCTCGGTAGGACCGTTCGGAGCAGCAAGACGCTCCATCATCATATTGGTGATGATGGCATCAGACTGGCCAAACTTGAGGTTCTCCATCTTAGTTGCATCATATGGTTCCCAGCCTGTGGCCCAGATAATCGAGCCAACGTTGACTGTTACTGTCTCGGACTGCATATCGAGGTCAACAGCATCATATTTGCAAGCAGCCTTAACCGCCTCTGCACCCTCGGCAGAAAGAGCGTCTTTGGCAATAACATAACGACGTGGAAACGCCATAGCGTGCGGAAGATAAGCAGCTTTCGTCTTGCCAAGACCAAAATTGAAATCACTGTCGATCTCATCAGGGCAGGCAACAGCACAGTCACCGCAAGCGGTACAATTGCTGTTTACGTAACGTGGGCTGATTTCCAGTGTAACTTCATAATTGCCAGGGCCACCGGTGACTTCTTTCACGGTGGTCATGGAATATGTACGGATCTTACGGTTGTCTTTAATCCGCCGGAAGTTGATTTCGAGTCCACAACTAGGTGGACACATCTTCGGAAAATACTCATTCAGCTGGGCTACCCGACCACCAAAGGTTGGGCTCTTTTCGACCAGGAATACGTCGTTTCCGACTTCGGCGGTCTCAAGGGCAGCTGTGAGGCCACTGATTCCTCCGCCTACGACCAATACTGCACCATTGGTGCCATGCTCGTCAGTCATACCTTTCCTCCATAATTACTCTTAAAAAAATATATTGACCATTGGCATGGTTAACTGATCTGCGACGAACATCTCTGTAAACCAACACCAATTAATGGACTAAGATCCCTAGATAACATATTTTTAATACCGATGAAAACTTTTTTAGCTTAGGCTGGACAAAGTTTACCAAACTCTTTACCCGGCATACGCCAAAAAGGGTCTCCTTATAACAAAAAATCTCCAGGAGCCGGCTGACCCCTGGAGATTTTAGTACTACTTCACATCTAACCTAACACTTTGGGTCCATCAATTAGATCCAAGGTTCGGTCTCAACGATGTTGATAACCTCAACCTTCTCACAGAGCCACTCTTTGGTCTCTGGGTTGAAGGTGGAGTTAACGAAGCACTTCCAGTTCTCGTCATCACAGGTCGGGAAATCAGATCTGTAGTAGAATCCTGGGTAACGGGACTCTTTACGGAACTCGATGTGACGGATATGGGTCTCAACACACCAGATGCGGTGATAGTTCTCCCAAGCTCTCATCAGCTCATGGAGGTCACCAGCGCCCATCTTCTCAGCATCTTCACGAAGCATCTGGAGGAGATCCAGACAGATGTTCAGAAGTTTACCAGAAGTCATGTAGTAGGTAGCAACACCACCACCGTACTCATCGGTAGCCTTCATGAGACGCATCATCATACCAGCAGGCTTGCAGTAGTTCGGATTCACATCTTCAGCGGTAGATGCATCCTTGAACTCGTTGTAGCGCTTAACTGGAGCGTAGATCTCATCAGCAAGCTCCTGAGGAGTCTGCATGAGCTCTGGGGTGAAGTCAGCATTGTCGCGGCAGAATTTAACCATCTGCTTAGCAGCAATACGACCCTCAGCATGGGAACCGGAGGAGAACTTATGACCGGAAGCACCAACACCATCACCAGCGGTGAACAGACCGTCAACGGTGGTCATACGGTTGTAGCCCCACTTGTACTTGTGAGCACGGGAGTCATTCTGTACATCTGGTACCCACTCTTCTTCCGGACCAGAGGTCCAGATACCACAACAACCGGAGTGAGATCCAAGCATGTATGGTTCGGTTGGCATAATCTCAGAACCTACTTTCTCAGGCTCGATGTTCATACCAGCCCAGAGACCTGCCTGACCAACGGACATATCCAGGAAGTCTTCCCACGCCTCAGACTCGAGGTGTTTCCAGAACTTCTTGAGGGACTTCTCATCCATACCTGCTTCTTTACGCTCGTCAAGGAAAGCGTTAAGAGCAACGTCGGTAGCCATGTAGATAGGACCACGGCCTTCTTTCAGCTCGTTGATCATCAAGTGGTTACGCAGACAGGTCGGGGTAACCGCAGACTGACCGTAAGGCATGAACTTGGAAAGCTCTTCTTTAGCAGCATCGCCCATTGCGTAGAACTCGCCCAGACCGTTAGCAACTTTCGCTTTGAACAGAAGGAACCAAGCACCAACAGGACCGTAACCATCTTTGAAACGGGCTGGGGTGAAACGGTTTTCCATCATGGTCAGGGTAGCACCAACCTGAGCACACATGGTGTAGGTGGAACCTGCGTTCCATACTGGGTACCATGCACGTCCTTTACCCTCACCGGTAGAACGTGGGCGGAAAATGTTAACCGCACCACCACAAGCTACCATTGCAGTTTTGCAACGGAAAACGTGTACTTTGTTCTCACGGGTGGAGAAACCTACCGCACCAGCGATCTGGTTTGGCTTGTTCTTGTCAAGCAACATCTTAACGATGAATACACGCTCAAGGATGTTGTCTGCGCCAAGTGCGGTTGCTGCAGGCTCTGCAACGATACACTTGTAAGACTCACCGTTGATCATGATCTGCCATTTACCGGTACGCACAGGCTGTCCGCCTTCACGCAGGGTTGGAGCAGGCTTGGAACCGTCGAGGTTCTCGCCGTCAGCATCTTTCTTCCATACTGGCAGACCCCACTCCTCGAACAGTTTAACAGACTCATCTACGTGACGACCGCAGTCGTAAATAAGATCTTCACGTACAACGCCCATCAGATCGTTACGAACCATTTTTACGTAGTTCTCGATCGGATTCTCACCAATGTAGGTGTTAATAGCAGAAAGACCCTGGGCAACAGCACCAGAACGCTCGAGGGAAGCTTTATCCACGAGCATGATTTTCATATCTTCAGGAGCCCACTTCTTGATCTCGAAAGCGGTTCCACAAGCAGCCATACCACCACCGACGATGAGAACATCAACATCATGCTCTACTACCTCAGGATCGACAACTGCAAGCAACTCACCTTTGGGTTTATTTGGTAATGCCATATTTTAATCTCCTTATATCTATCAAAGATTTTGCGTTCTAGTTTAGATTCCGGTTCCCGATTACTTAGGAGTCGGGAGATCGCTTTCGAGAAGGAGACACTCGTCATCGAGGTTCGCACCTGTCTCGCCAACGTATGCGTTAGCAGCACCCTCAGCGGTGGTACGCACTGGGAATTTGAAACGCTTCATTGCGCCGTTACGGAATTTAACGGTCCACATGATGGAATCTGCACTACGCATTGGGTGAACCTGGCCGCCCATAGGTACGAAGTCATCGTAACCACGAACGAAAATAGCACCCTGCGGGCAAATCTTGACACAGGAGTAGCACTCCCAGCATGCATCCGGTTCCTGATTGTAGGCTTTCATTTCGCCTTTTTCGAGTACCATCAGGTCGTTCGGACAGATGTACATGCATGCGGTCTTGTCTCCACCCTTGCAGCCATCACACTTGGAAGGATCTACATAACTTGGCATTAAACTACCTCCTCAGTTAGTTTTAAACAATGTGGTCCCGACAAATTCAGGACCAGCTAAACCTATACTCTTGTACTGCAAAATAAAACATCTAAACTCAACCCCGCTAAGCCTATTGAGGCCGTACTGCCGTGAACATCCTCAAGAAACTTACGCGGTTTTAGTTACCAGATGAACAGATTATAAACCCACGTAAAACCAATAAGAAACTACTGAACGGTCCCTCATTTATTTAACGAATTTTTTTTATAATTGGTTGCCATACTATTGTCAAGAGAATTCACACTAAAGCTTACTATGTCACGAGTAGCTTTTACGTGCAAGTACCTCCCTTGGTTTCGCACCATCCGCAGGCCCTACCAACCCTTCCTTTTCCATGGTCTCAATCATTCTTGCGGCCCTGTTGTAGCCAACCCGTAACCTTCTCTGCAGGGAAGAAATTGAAGCCTGACCTGACTCCGTAATGAACTGGACAGCCTCATCATATCTTTCGTCATAATCCTCATCGCCATTCTCCCCGCCACCTGCCGATTCTTTTTCAATCTCCTCAATAATCGTGTCGTCATATGTCGACTCTCCCTGCTTTTTGAGAAACTCGACAATTTCAGAAGTTTCTTTCTCAGAGATATACGCGCCATGAATCCGCTGCAGACTCGAACCTCCCGGTGCAAGGTAAAGCATATCACCAGCACCAAGCAGATGTTCTGCCCCGCTGGTATCGAGAATAGTACGTGAGTCGATCTTGGAAGAAACCCGAAAGGAGATTCGAGTAGGGAAGTTTGCTTTGATTAGACCGGTCAAAACATCAACTGATGGCCTCTGGGTTGCAAGAATAAGGTGAATACCTGCGGCGCGAGCCATCTGGGCAAGCCTGGCAATAGCCGCTTCCACATCCTTGGATGCCACCATCATCAAATCGGCTAATTCATCTACAATCACAACAATATACGGCATTTTCTCCTCTGCCGTCTTGTTGTAAGAATCAAAGGATTTCACTTTTGCTTCTTCAAGCATCTTGTAGCGACGTTCCATCTCACGCACCGCCCAGTTCAATGCCCGGGAAGCAAGTTTGGGATCAACTACCACCGGGTGAAGCAGATGCGGAATGCCTTCATACCCTGACAGCTCAATGCGTTTAGGGTCAATCATCAAAAAGCGCACCTCATCAGGCGTCGCATTATATAATATTGAAGCTATTATGGTGTTGATTCCTACCGACTTTCCTGCTCCGGTTGCACCTGCAATAAGTAAATGCGGCATCTTTGCCAGATTGCCCACAGCTATATTACCGATCACATCAAGACCAAGTGCGATGGTGAGCTTTGAAGAGTTGCTTCTGTACTGTTTCGCACCAAGCAGATCACGGATATAGACTATTTGCCTGTTCTCGTTAGGAATCTCAATACCAAGAGCGGCTTTACCCGGAATGGAGCCGACCACGCGTACCGATTTTGCTTTCAGCCCGAGGGCCAGGTCATCAGCAAGCCCGACAATTTTATTTATTTTGATACCAGGTGCCGGCGAAAATTCGTAGGTGGTAACAACCGGCCCCGGGGAAATGCCGACCACACTGCCGGAAACACCAAAATTCTTGAGCTTTTGTTCCAACTGTTTGGAGACCTTGTAATACACCTCATGATCAACCTTCTCCTGCTCCTGCTCGTTTTTGGCGAGCAGGGAGAGCGGTGGCAGTTTCCAGTCACCTCGAGCCAATTGGGTCATGGCAAATTCATCATCCTTTGCTGACTCAACAACCTTTTTGGGCAGTTCCTTGACCACGGGTTTGCTGCTTGCCGGCGGTAACGCAGTTTCCACAACCGGTTTCGCCTCACGTTCGGGCTTCAGAAGTTTCTGTTTGCCCCCAACCCTGACAGAACCATCCTCTTTTCCCCTGGACGCATTCCCGACAAAACTGAACAATCTTCTAGCAGTAGCCCCAATCAGCATCAACAATCGGTAAGGTGAAAACTGGACTGAAAGCATCAGCGACAGAAGGAAAATAAAAATCAGAACCAACAAAGTTCCGCCATTTCCCATCAACGAGCTGGCGAGGGAGAAAAATGACCTGCCGAGGAAACCACCGAGTTCGATATAATCGGGATTATAGAACGCTGTAGCAGAGAGCAGACCACAGAAGGAGATCACTGCGCCTGTGAGTCCGAGAGTAACCTGAGGAAGACGCTCAAAAGACATGCGTGGGCTGAAAAATAATGCAGAAAGCAGCAGGAGAAGAACAGTGAGAAGGTACCCACCCCAGCCGACAAAACCGGATACAACCTGGGCAATGAGAAGACCTATCTCGCCGCACCAGTTGGAACCGGTATCAAGACTTGCTGAGAGAAGGCTCAGGAAAAGAAATAGAGAGGAAAATATGCCGAGAACAGCCACGAATTCCTGTTTGAATCCGGGGCGAGACTGCGCTTTGTTTTGAGTCATAATGTGCAGAATGCTCCTGAAGATACTGATTGATAACTATTAAAACAACCAAGCAAAGTAGTCGGAAATTACTAGAATTGCAAGGCCGCCAAGTTTCAAAGGATCTTCAGGAACTGCACTATGACCTGATTGAGGTTTTTACAGCGTCGAGGACTCCATTAATGAAGGCCGGAGATTCATCACCGGCAAATCGCTTAGCGATTTCAACTGCCTCGTTTATTGCTACCTGATCGGGAATCTCATCATCGGACATCATCTCAAAAACAGCCAGACGCAGTATATTGCGATCTGTGGCCGCAATCCTGGCCAGCCGCCAGTTACTGGCTGCCTGTTCTATACAGGTATCAATGTCGATGCGGTCCCTCAGGATACCCCCAAGCAGCTGCTGCGCATACGGCCGTGCTTTCCTGTTTACCTGATACAAGGTACAGAAAGAATCAAACCGTTCTAAAAAATTTTCTACCTGGTGACCTTCCTCCAGCATAAAGTCCTCTTGAAAGAGGAACTGCAGGGCGGCCTCACGGGCTTTTCGACGAACTCCCATAAAATTTCAACTTAGTGTCTAAAATACCAGAACAGGAGGTCGAAATCAGATATCGACCAGACACCTTTCTTCAGACCTCCTGTACTAAAAATTACCGGAAGCAGTATTCCTGCCTCCGACTACTTCTCTATTCCTGCTTTGCGTATATCAGTCAATATTTTCAAGCAGGTTCGCCATCTCAATGGCAGCGATGGCAACCTCAGCACCCTTGTTACCGGCCTTGGTACCACTGCGTTCAATTGCCTGCTCAATGGTCTCGGTGGTAAGAACACCGAAAAGAACAGGGATGCCGCTTTCAAGACTCACCTGGGCAGTACCCTTGGATGCCTCATTGACAACCACGTCAAAATGAGGGGTCGCGCCACGGATAACGGCACCAAGAGTTATGATTGCGTCATACTTTTGTGTTCCTGCGAGCTTCTTGGCAGCAAGAGGAATCTCGAAAGCACCGGGTACCCGAACAACATCAATATCATTGTCCAGTGCACCGGAACGAACCAGGGAATCGATTGCGCCTTCAAGCAATTTATCGGCAACAAATGAGTTGAATCGCGCAACAATTATGCCGAATTTTTTGCCATCAGCTTTGAGGTTCCCCTCAATAAAATTAGCCATCTTTTCTCCTTAAGCCATATCTATTCTCATAAAGCCTTACTGCTATCTGGTTAACAGTACGGCCTACTCTTCAACTTCGATAAGGTGCCCCATACGATCGCGCTTACAGACGAGGTAACCTTTGCTCTCATCGCCTGCGGCAATCTCAATAGGAAATCGGGCGACCACCTCGAGACCATACGCCTCAAGGCCAACAATCTTCTTCGGGTTGTTGGTCAAAAGCGCCATCCGGGTAATTCCGAGATCACGGAGAATCTGAGCACCGATACCGTAGTCACGCAGGTCGGCATCGAAACCAAGTTTGAGGTTCGCTTCAACAGTATCGAAACCTTCATCCTGGAGATTATACGCTTTCAACTTATTGACCAGCCCGATTCCACGCCCTTCCTGGCGCATGTAAAGAACGACACCGGCACCTTCCTGATCGATCATCTGCATGGCTGCACTCAGCTGAAGACCACAGTCGCAGCGGGAAGAACCGAACACATCTCCGGTAAGGCACTCTGAGTGGACACGCACCAGAACTTTATCCTGGTTACTGATATCACCTTTCACCAGTGCAAGATGCTCAAGCTCATCAACATCGTTGGTGTACACGATAGAACGGAACTCACCGGCATGCTCGGTCGGAATACGTGCTTCAACCTGCCTGTGTACCAAAACATCCTGCTTCAGGCGGTAGGCAACAAGATCAGCGATGGTCGCAATTTTCAGGTCGTGCTCTTCTGCAAATTTGACGAGGTCAGGCATGCGGGACATGGTCCCGTCATCATTCATGATCTCACAGATAACACCCGCGGTTCGCATTCCGGCAAGACGGGCGAGATCTACCGACCCTTCAGTCTGACCGGTACGAACCAGCACACCGCCTTTTTTGGCTCTTAGCGGGAAAATATGGCCAGGGCTGATCAAATCACGGGGCTTTGCATCCGGCGCTACTGCCGCCTCGATGGTACGGGCACGGTCTGCGGCGGAAATACCAGTTGAAACTCCGGTACGGGCTTCGATGCTGATGGTAAAACCAGTTCCGTATGGTGACTTATTATTGGTGACCATCATCGGCAATTCGAGCTGGTCCACAATATCCGGACTCATGGTCAGACAGATCAGACCACGACCGTATTTGGCCATGAAGTTAATGTGCTCGGCGGTACACGCCTCGGCTGCCATACATAAATCACCCTCGTTTTCACGATCTTCATCGTCAACCAGAATGATCATCTTACCAGCTTTGATATCTTCAATTACTTCTTCTATAGGACTTACTGCCATAGCATTCACGAGTAAAAAGGTTAGTTCAATACCCGACTAAAGGGTGCTTTAGAGGAACCCATGTTCGGCTAGGAACCCCGGGGTTATATGAGCCTGCTCTTTCTGACCGTTGCCGGCAAGCCTTCCACCGGCGAGGAGCAGATTTTCTATATATTTACCGATCACATCCACCTCAATGTTTACACCATGGCCAGCTTTGAGCTGACCAAGGGTGGTAACCTTGAGGGTATGTGGAATAATAGATACAGAAAAGGTACCGGGTGCGCAACTGTTAACAGTAAGACTAATACCATCTATTGTTACGGAACCTTTCTCAATTATGTACTTCGAGTGAACTTCGGGCAAGGTGAAGGTGAAGATAGTGTAATCACCCACCTGCTCTATCCGTTTCACATCGGCCATGCAGTCTATATGACCCGAGACCAGATGGCCACCAAGCCGGTCTGAGAGTTTCAGAGCCCGCTCCATGTTGATGGAATCGCCTACGGTAAACTTCCCAAGCTTGGTACGGGAGAGCGTTTCCGGCGAGACATCTGCGGTGAAACGACGACCTGTAATATTATAGGCAGTAAGACATGCTCCCGAACACGCTATGGATTCGCCTTCCATTGGCTCATCCAGGTCAAAGCCTGCTTCGAGATCAAAAGCCACACCTCCGCCCACTGTTCTCCTGGCCAGTAATTTGCCGACGCCTTGTATTATTCCTGTGAACATATTATCCGGCCTGGACGGATGCTATGCACCCGCCTCCAGTTCCTTAGCTTTCTGCTCGAATTCATCAGCAGTGGCTGCATGCTTGAAATTACGATGAATTGAAGCGATAGTCCTGTACGCATCAGCAGCCTTGGCTGGCTCCTCTGCCTCAATATAAATTCCGGCAAGAGTTTCGAGCAACTCGACACTGCCACGCGGATTATTGTTGTTCTGATGGGTATCGAGGATGTCGAAACACGCTTCCACAGCCTTACCATAGTTCTTCTGACCGCGATATACCTCTACAAATTTAGAAGAAAGCGCCATAAGACTCATGGGATCATCAAATTCAATACAGAGATCCCAGGCACGCTTGTAATGATTCTCTGCACCTGTGAAATCACCCTTGGCAAGACAGACATGCCCAAGCTGGTTAGCTGCATTGGCAATCCCGGTCTTATCTCCCTTTTCCTCGTAACCGAGAAGGGCATTATGCAGGGAAATTGCTGCCTGGGAAAGGTTACCGTTATCAAGAAAGCGCTTGCCTTCCTCATAATCGGCCTTTACTGGATCCGCAGGCTTTTTATTCTTATCATCACTATCACCGGTCATCGGACCGATGGAATTTAAATTCTGAATCGGATTACTCATAGTTATTCTTTTTTACCTCCCTGAATTGCCGCAAGCGCGATCGAGGCCTCGTTGGCAACAGTAGTGGAAATCATACGGCCTTTCTCCCAGATCAGCAGCTCAGCCTCATCTCCGGACAAAGCCATAATTTGAATGGACGCCTCAGAAGCCGTGATTCGACCAAGCAGCCGTACAACATGACCACGGACTGCCGCATCAGGATGCTCCAGGAAATGAAAAAGGTTAAAAAACGGAGTGTCACGGATCAGATCCGGCCTCGTTTCCGCAATTTCACCCAAGGCCCATAGCACCTGTACTCTGGTTGTGTCCTGGCCCAGGAAATTGAGCAGATACCTGGTAAAGGCTCCAAAGATATCTGGCCGGCCAGCGATCACGCTCCCAAGCGTTTCGACCATTCCCCAGTGGGTAGCCGCAGAATCATTGCACGCCTCATAGAGACGATGTAATAACTCTGAGACCTGTCCTGGCTCGCGGGTCGCAACTCGGGCACTTACCTGGCCTATCATCCAGGCCACATGCCACCTCTGGTCATCATAGGGAGTATAAAGCAACCGTTGCATGAGCCGGACAGTCTTCTTGTCGTCAAAACAAAGCGCAACAAGACCGTCGACATCAGACTGCTCGACCATCTCCTTCACCAACCGTTTGTTGGCCCGCTGCTTCTTCCTGTTTTTGTCGGGAGCAGGCTCGACCACTGGCCGGTTCTCATCCAGCATCTGCTGTACAGCTTCCTGCTGGAGACCATTCTCCTTTCGGGCTTTGATGCGACTGGCGATGTCTTTAATCTCAGTGTGCAGACGTACGAAGTAGAGAACACCTCGGACCGGGCGACCATCGACATTGCCTTTGTCCATTACCTCGTGGTACTGCTCATCATAGTTCTCTATCCGGCCCGTGAGGTAATCATCTTCCGGCAGCAACTCCCAGGCAAAGTCCCAGTTGTCCTTACAGGCATGAACCAGCGCCTCAACCATGGCGGCACCAACATTGTGGCCGGTTGCGTCACTGGTATAAATTGCTCCACACTGGCATTCACCTACCGGGAACTCATTGAGCTTTCTTTCGGCAGCATCACCGGGACGTCCTACCTTTTGCCCGCAAAACGGGCACCACGGCGGATTCTTGATATCTGACTTACTCATGGAAACTCTTTGTTAAGGTGGATTTCTGACTTCGGCTTACTGCAGCTTCTCTGCTAGCGCTGCATTGAAGTTTGGATCCACCGAATATCCGAGTTCCTGAGCTTTCAGCATATGCTTGTGTGCCTCTGCGAATTCCTGCTTGAAATAGAGGGATACTGCAAGATTATTGTGACCAAGTGCAGAGTCAGGTTCAATCTCAAGAGCCTTGAGGGCCGCGGTGACAGCTCGGTCATCTTCGCCCTTCATGGTGAGCACGGAAGTGAGGTTCAGCCAGGCTGTAACAAGTTTAGGGTCATATTTCAGAGCAAGGTCGTAATTCTCGATTGCTTTCTCCAGCTCGTTGCTCTGCTGACAGATAAGGCCGAGATTTGCGTAGGCCTGTGCTGATTCCGGCTGAACTTTGACAGCTTGCTCGTTGAGAGCCTTCGCTTTATCGAGTTTACCCTGACCAAAGAAAATTGCGCCGAGATTTACCATGCTGTCAGCATTCAGGGGATCAATCTCGATAGCTTTTTCAAGGGATTTAATCGCGTCTTCAATCCTACCCGCCTTCATGTATACCAGGCCGAGATGATGATGGGCCATCAACGACTCCGGATGTTGCTCGCACTTCTTCTCAAGTTCTTCGATGATCTTTACGAGATCTTCGCTAAGTTGCTCTGCCATTGCTCACCTCAATATTAAAAAATGTCTTTCATCCGGATGAAAGCATATTATGCTCTCCCCGGATGGGATTATATCACGTCAGTACAGCAACATCAGCTAGATGCATGACCAACATTGCTGCTTACTTGTAGACCTAAAAACGGTCTACACTATAGACACCATCGATCGACATGCAAGAAGAAAAAAGTCGGTTTTTCACATTTGTGCGACCCTGTTCAACTATTGAATTTATCTGTGCAGGAGATTACCAGCTCCTTGCTCTGATGAGCCAGAACCTGTCTAGCCTGCACAACGTCTCGACTAATTTGTTCGGCGAGATCCTTCACACCACTGAATTTTCGTTCGCTGCGGATAAACTCAAGCAGATTGACTTTTATAGGTTTACCGTAGATATCCTGATTGAAATCGAAAATATGTGTTTCTGCGACCAACTCATCTTCGCCAAAGGTGGGGTTGCGACCGATATTGATTATGCCACCATAACATTTTCCGTCACAAATAACTTGTGAAACATATACCCCCAGCCTAGGCACCAGGTCCTCTTTGGCAAAACGAAGGTTGGCAGTGGGAAAGCCGATCTGCTTGCCGCCACGTTGTTTTCCGTATTGTACTTCACCGCGGATCTGGTAACTTCGACCGAGAAGCCTTCGGGCCTCGCCCATGTTACCTTCTGCAAGCAAAGTTCTTATACGGGTTGAGCTGACAAGCATATCACCTACATACTGAGCCTCGACTACGGTCACCGAAAATCCTTTCTCTTCCCCTTGCTTTTTGAGAAAGGGGATATTTCCTGACCGGTTTTTCCCAAAGGCATAATCGTACCCCACCACCAACTCTTTCATGCCAAGTCCACCGAGCAGAACTTCGTCGACGAAGTATTCGGCCGTTGTCTTGGCAAACTCCTTGGTAAATGGGACGACCAGCATCACGTCGATACCGGCCATCTCAACGAGCTCTATTTTCTGCTCGCAATTGGAAATCAGCTTAATTCCCCCAGGCCGAAGAACCTGCAGCGGATGAGGGTCGAATGTTATGGCAACACTTTTCCCGTTCAGCCTGTTGGCCCTGGCCGCAACTTCGGCAAATAACTGCTGATGCCCAAGGTGAACACCATCAAAATTCCCAATGGTGACACAGGCGTTAACCAGCGGTCCGTCGATATCCTCAATCTTCCTTACTATTCTCATTTCTTAAAAACTAATTTGATATTTTTTTAACTTTTGTGAAAAATAAAGTGTTGACAAAAAACTCACGATCAAGCATTATCACGGCCGTTGTCGCAAGCCGAAGTGGCGGAATTGGTAGACGCGCTAGGTTCAGGGTCTAGTGGGGGCATCCCCGTGGAAGTTCGAGTCTTCTCTTCGGCACCAAATGAATAAAGGGTTACAGTCTTCATGACTGTAACCCTTTTTTTATTTGATAGTGAAATCATCATCGAATCTCCTTCCTTAATGTAGACAGTGCTGGCCTGGCGGATTTGCATCCTAAACCAAGTGCATAACTTTATATTCTTTTGTCTTGCCCTGCGTATCCCGGCATACTCTCCATGTCCGATAATCCGTACAATCTGCTTTTCGGGCCACAGATACAGAATGCCCAGAAAAGCAGGATGCCGTATATCATGAAATCGCCTTTCACGCAATCATGTTAGAACATCCGGAGGATGAGCAGCCAGCCGGAAATGCATACCCTTTCTCCAGCAGCCCAACACAAGCAAGCCCGGCAGGGATCTGATGATGACACTGACACTATGTACATAAGTTATAAAAAAACTACTCATTTTCAAAAAATCCCGATACTATAGCCGATCTCAACTGCCAGAGGATCTGTAATTAAAATAATTTTGCCAGGAATTTCGAGCCGACTTGATTTCTACATGGTGGTACCACCACCTCCTTCCACTCCAATATTTTCATAATCAAGCACGATTCTTCTTGATATATAAAGAAAATTTAATAAATATTTCACTTTCACTTTCACTACCCTGCATCATTCTCTTGAAGGGAAAATGAAAACCCTGACAACCCCGCAAGGGTGGCTATATCAATAAAAGTTATAGGTTATTTCAGCAAATCTGAACGTTTGCTGCCCTTTCCTTTGCTCCTTTCACTGTTTCACTTTCCGACATACACCTGAAACTTTAACAACTTAGAACGAAACCCAACCTCGATCGCCTCCGAAGTCAGACCTTGACTGCACTCTGAAAAGACCCTAATATGAGGCTTCGCACATTAATCATCTGCCTGATTTTTAAGGCGGATGGAGCAAATATTTCATTTTTCTAATCGAGGAATTCAAGAATGCTTGAACTCAAAAAAGGTGTAGATATCCTGGAAGCAGTCGGAGGAATTGCTACCATAGAGGATGCAAAAGCCGTTCTTTCCGAGCGACTTGACGAAACCAACCAGCAAAAGTTATCCGTTGTAAAAAATCAGGATGCTCTCATCAAGATCGCCAACGCTATTGTAATGTGCGGCCCTGAGAAAGTTTTCATCAATACCGGCAACGATGATGACCAGCAGTGGATTCGTGAGTATTCCCTGCAAAAAGGTGAAGAAGCCAAGCTTGCCAAGCCAGGCCACACCATTCACTTTGACCTGCCTCAGGACCAGGCCCGACTGGTGAATCAGACCTATTACATCATCAACGAAGGCGAACAGATGAGTTCGCTGGCAAAATCGCTCTTACGTGACGAGGCTCTGGACTACGTAAAAGAATTCATGCCCGGCGTTATGGCCAATAAGGTCATGATGATTGGCTTTTACGCACGCGGTCCTGTCGGAGCTGAAGCTGCCATCCCAGCCATAGAAATCTCCTCTTCATCCTATGTTATGCATTCTGCCGAGCTCCTCTATCGTAACTGCTACGAGGCTTTTGACAAGGAAACTGAACGAGCCGGACTTTTTTACACCAACGTGCACGCCGAAGGTAATAATACCCCGGAAGATGTACCCAATGCCCGGATTCTTATGGACAGAAGCTGGCAAACCACGTTTTCTACCTTCTGTACTTATGCAGGTAATACCCTGCTGCTTAAAAAAGGTAATCACCGGTTTTCTGTCGATTACGCGACCTATTACAAACTTGGCGAGCAAATCTCCGAGCACATGTTTATCACAGGCCTGACCGGTCCCAACGGCAGAAAAACCTTCTTCGCCGGTGCTGCCCCTTCCGGATGCGGCAAGACAACCACAGCCATGGTCGGTACAGACTTTGTCGGGGATGATCTGGCCCAGATGTGGATCGCAAAGGATGGTTCTTTACGGGCAATTAACCCTGAAAAGGGTATTTTTGGCATAGTCGAGGATGTTAACCGGGAAGGTGACCCGTACTTGATGGATTGCCTGCGTGGTGACGGCACCGAAGTAATCTGGTCCAACGTACTGATAGATGATAAAGGTGTACCGCACTGGGTCGGTAACGGTGAGCCTGTACCAGAGAGAGGCATAAACTTTCAGGGTGAGTGGTACAATGGCAAACTCAACTCAGACGGCAAGCCAGTTCCCATGTCACACAAAAATTCACGCTGCACCCTGCTTGCATCCGCCATCGCCAATCATGCCACCGAGATCTCCGAATCCCCTGAGGGAGTGCCGGTAAAAATTATTACGTATTCCGGTCGTGATGCCGATACCATGCCACCCGTCTGGGTTGCCAAGTCAATGAACGAGGGTGTTGTGATAGGCGCTTCCATCGTATCAAAGGCCACGGCTACCGAGGTGGGCGCCTCCGGTGTACGCAGACAACCCTGGGCGAACGCACCTTTTATCCCCGGTGCTCTTGCCGATTACATGAAAGCTCAGTTTATCTTTTTCAATTCACCCGAGTTTTCCGATTCTGACAGACCAATCATGGCCGGACTCAACTATTTCCTCACCCATGAGAACAGAGGTGGTTCAGGGACCGGGTTGCTTGGTGAAAAACGGGATGTGCGCGCCTGGCTCGGCTGGCTTGAACTCTATGCACACGGAGATGTAGAGGCCATCGAAACCCCGATCGGCTTGATTCCGAAATATGAAGACCTGAAGAAACTCTTCAATGGAATTGACAAGGAATATCCTAAAGCTCTCTACAACATGCAGTTTGCCCTCTATGTGGATAATATAGTCGGAAGGATTGATCTTCAAACCGACGCCTACCAGAAAGAGACTGGCATCCCTGTCGAGCTTTTTGAGGTTTACCAAAGGCAGAGAAATGCGCTTATTGATCTCAAGGCCAAGTACGGAAGTGTTGTCAGTGCTGATGACCTGATCCTGAGTCAGCCTTAGGCGGAAACAGCTTTTTCACCGCTCTGAAAACGAGTTACATACCAGAAAATTCAGGTCGAGGGTCCCCACCCTCGGCCTTTTTTGTTTTTTGGGAAAAAATACGTCTTGCTTACAAACAGTTACCTTGCCAACTCAGCCAACCGGACCTATTGTAGAGGCTGATAAGTTATGAGAGAAAAAACGCCTGACAACACAAACCACGCAACCTCATCTACATAACCTCGCTACACGCACATCAGGATGCTCCCCGTAATTTCCAGGATTGAACGTGACTGAAAACCAGCACCCTACCCAGACAGTTACCCAGACCAATAACCAACAACAGGCAAACCTCTTTTCACTGGTGCTCTCTGCAGCACGAATCAATCACACTGTGCAAAAGATTGATTCCGCCAACTGGGAGATACACGTCAACCGTCGGGATTACCCCAAGGCCGATTACGAATTGGGTGTCTTTATCGAGGAAAATCGAAACTGGCCGCCAAGCCAACCGGCTCAGGATCAATTTGCCCCAATATTTCAGGCACACACCCTGCTCCTGATTGGCATAATGGTTCTCTTTTTTTCTGTTACCGGAAGCTGGTCACCACTGTCGGAGTGGTTTCAACAAGGCGCAGTCAACTCCAGCCAGATTCTTAACGATGGGGAATATTACCGGCTGGTAACTGCACTGACACTTCATTCAGACATAGTTCACTTGTTGAGTAATTGCTTTCTTGGCGCTTTTCTGTTGCACTTTTATTTTCGCATCCTCGGAAACGGAATAGGTCTTGCCGCCCTGCTTGTTGCTGCAACTTCTGCCAATATGCTGAATGTCATAGGTCACGGACCAGGCCATCTCTCTGTTGGTTTTTCCACAGCGGTTTTCTCGGTAATTGGAATATTATCTGCTATTAATTTCCGACATTACAAATTGAAACGTCCAGCCAGACTGCTGCTACCGCTCATGGCAGGGGCTGCGCTGCTGGCAATGCTCGGCAGTAGCGGAGAAAGAACAGACCTGGGCGCCCATTTCTACGGCTTGGCAACAGGGCTTATTACTGGTTTATTTTTAAGTTTTGAGACGGTCCTTAGACAGAGGGAAAAATTTAAACTGCAGCTTATACTGGCACTATCAAGCTGGTTTATTGTACTCATGGCATGGTATTATGCTATCAATTGACGCCATACCCGTGCCCAACCGCCGAATCGGGTTGAAATATTGATACGATTTGGTAGCATCTAAAACAGTAAAGACTTACCTGTTTAGAATTAAAAGCTTATAGAGTTATTCACTTTTTTTCACCCGGACACTGACATGGTTAACTCAGTGTTATCCGGAACATTTCAGTTTAGGAGATTTTTCTATGTCCATGCAGGATCAACAGCCTCCTTGGGGCCGCAAAAACAAGCCCCAGACTCCGGAAGAAATGGTTGCACAGCTTATAAAAAAGCTGCAGGATTTCTTCTCGGAAAACCAGAAACAAAGTCCCGGCCCAAACGGCTCCACGCCAGAACGCAAGCCGGTCAATCCTTTTGCCAGCATAAGCAAAATTCTAGCTATCATCCTTGTGCTCATCATGATCCAAGGTGTCTACTCATCGGTATTCAAGATCCAGCCCAGTGAAGTCGGTGTAATACTTCGACTTGGTAAATACGTTCGTACCGTTGACCCGGGTCTGCACTTCAAGCTTCCCTACCTCGAAGCTCTGTACAAAGTCGATATTGGGCAGATCAGAAAGCAGGAATTCGGTTTCAGAACCCGCTCCAGCCAAGTCAGTTCATTTGACAGAAGCGCCTATGAAATGGAATCACTGATGCTGACCGCAGACAAAAACGTCATCAACGTTGCCTGGATCGTTCAGTACAAAATCAGCGACCCTTACCAGTATCTTTTCAAAGTAAAAGATGTCAAACAGTCTGTTCACGATGCCTCCGAAAGTGTGACCCGTCGTGTCGTGGGTAACATGGACTTCGACTATGTTCTCAGTAACCGTGACCTGCTCGCTGCAAGCGTAAAGAGCGAACTGCAGACAGAGCTAAACAGGTTCGAGGCTGGTGTCACTCTGGTTACCGTACAGTTCCAGGATATCAATCCACCGGAACAGGTTAAACCTGCCTTTAACGAAGTGAACGCTGCCGACCAGGACATGAGACGTCTGGTTAACGAGGCACAGGCCCAGTACAACAAAGTTATCCCTAAAGCTCGCGGTACCGCACTGCAGATTATGGAAGAGGCTCGTGGTTACGCCGCTGAGAGATTGAACGAAGCCAACGGTCAGACAGACAGGTTCCTCTCCATTCTGAAAGAATACGAAAAATCACCCGAGGTAACCCGCACCCGTATGTACATCGAGACGATGCAGGACGTGCTGCCCAATGTCGAGTCTGTATACATCATCGACGAGAATCAGCAGTCGCCAATTCCGCTTTTGAACATTGGCAGCTCACCAGCTATCGCAGCCCCGAAGACCAACTAGTGTGGAAACCATAAGGAAGCACAGATGAAACAAATAATACAGTTTTTCTCAGTCGGCCTCATTCTCCTGGCTATCACTGTCATATATGACGGCTTTTATATTTTAGAAGAAGGTCAGCAGGCTGTTGTCACCCAGTTCGGTGCACCTGTCGGCGACCCCGTAACCGATGCCGGACTGCATTTAAAGATGCCATTTATCCAGCAGGTTAATGAGTTTGAAAAGAAGATCCAGATCTGGGACGGTGAACCAAACCAGATCCCTACCAATGATAAGACTTTCGTGTTCCTCGACATTACCGCTCGCTGGAAAATCTCCGACGCACTCCGGTATCTGCAGGCAGCAAGTGGTTCTGAGGTTCGGGCCCAGTCCCTTCTGGATGACATTATCGGCGGTACCGTTCGCGATATGGTGAACAAAAATAATCTGATTGAGATTATCCGCAGTTCTGATTGGTCTGAAGATACCATGACCCCCGGCATCAGTAATGAGGCTATGGGGACCAGACCGGTGATGGGTCGCGACAAGATTGCCGACATTATCCTCGAGACCGCAGGCAGGGCAACCCCACAATACGGCATTGAGCTGGTTGACGTAATGATCAAACGCGTCAACTACATCGAATCCGTACGTGAGAGAGTTTATGACAGAATGATCTCCGAAAGACAGAGAATCGCTGCAGAGAAACGTTCTTTCGGTGAAGGTCAGAAGAATGAGATTCTCGGTACCATTGAGCGAGAGCTGAAGGAGATCATCTCCAACGCCAACCGTGAAGCACTGATAATCCGCGGTAATGCTGATGCCGAGGCAACCCAGATTTATGGTGATGCTTACTCTCGGAACCCTGACTTCTATCAGTTCCTCAAGACTCTTGAAAGCTATGATAAGGTCATTGGTGGTAACACCAATCTGGTTATCTCTTCGGATTCCGATCTCTATCGCTACCTGAAAAGTGTAGAACCAACCAAATAAGCTGACAGAACTTCGGAGTACTAACGAAAAAGGGGGACATTGCTTGCGCAACGTCCCCCTTTTTTATTGGCGTAATTAAAGCAGGTTCACAGCTTGATTACGAATCCAGGCCATCACTTGTTCCGGGATAAGCTGGTTTCTGCTCAGGTTTATACGGTATACGTCCTTTCGTCTCCAGCAGTTCCTGGAATTGATCCAATTCTGCATTTGACTCAAGACTCTCGACATCGAGCTTTTCAAAGCGACAGTTACATTTATTCAACTGACCGTCACACCATGGACAAATCTCCACAGGGCAACCCAGTACATGAACCTGGCCCACTGCAACCTGGCAGGCGGGGCAGACTTCTTCGCCAATTTCTACTGCAAGTTCTTCCTGCTCTTCGATCGGGCTGTAGGACTTAACAAACTCATCATTCGTGCCATGACCGAAAAACTGAAGGATGTCAGCGGGTACTTCATCCTGATTGAATTCTCCGAGGATTTGTGCCTGCCCTTCAGATACCACAGCATTATACACATGGTTGGCAGTAGTCAACGCCAACAGGATGACTCCCTGAATAGTGTCCAGTCGCTGAATTTTTACCACAGCCTCTTCCCGGGTTTCCGGCAACACCCTGTAAAACTCAAGCAAAACCTCCAGCGCTTCAGAGTTATTTTTGTATTTCTCGACCAATTTTTTCGCTGAATCTCTCTCGGAATCGGTTACCCCGTACTCGATAAATATATCTAGTTCTCCGATCAACTTCTGCTGGGACTTCTCGGGCAACATCATTTTCCTGACTCCTGTATTATCAATTCTCAATGTAAAAGTAGTATTTTCAGGCCACACTGCCTGGCTAAACCTCAGTCACTTTTTTTTGCAAAACGCTATAAATTACACACCCGTCATTTACCAGGCACTAAAAATTGTCGCAAACAGTAGCTTGAAATACATTCAGGAGTGGTGCTCACCCATCAAAACAGTACCCCAGCTCATGAGCTGACAGGTGGCTACCTGCAAGAGCGCAACTTTGATTGTTGCGTAACACCTTCGTACAGCCTCATGCGAACCGCTATGCCCCGCCTGACGGGCAACCACGTCGAAATAAAAAGAAAAATTGCGTTGTTCTCTATTTTCGGCTATATTACTGACGAATCGATGGAAATACGGTCCCAACATGGTCGTCTGTTCACCCCGCTATCAGCACCATGCCAGCCCGCCAGGACCGCTCCTTTCGGCAGCAAATTTCATGCACCCAGACATTTTCATTCTACTGTAATCGTACCGTCTGTGCATCAATCAGCAGTAACTTTCCCTAACGCTTGCCGAATAAATTACTGAAGTGTGTGTTACCATTTCTGGTCACCGTTTCAACAGCTACGAGGTATACCTATGTCCCAGGAATTTGCGCAGCTTTGTATTGATGGTCAAACCTATACTCTTCCGATCGTTGAAGGTACTGCTGGTCAAAAAGCTATTGATATCAGAACGCTACTTAAAGATAGCGGCTACATCACTCTCGACAGCGGCTACATGAATACCGGCTCCTGCACCAGTTCCATTACCTATCTCGACGGCGGAAAAGGAATTCTCAACTACCGCGGTTACGCCATTGAAGATCTCGCAGAAAACTGCCAGTTCATCGAAGTAGCCTACCTTATCCTCAATGGGGAACTGCCGAACTTTGAGCAACTCGAACAGTTCAAAAGGGATATGCGTCGGTTTGCCCTGATTCATGAGGACATGATCCATTTCTTCGATCACTTCCCGCCTAACGCCTCACCAATGTCCATCCTTTCCACCATGGTTGGTTCGCTGCACAATTTCTACCCGGAAATGGATGTCGAAGAAGATCCTTATGGCGGAATTATTGTAACCACTGCACGACTAGTGTCAAAAATCAGAACAATCGCAGCCTTTTCCTATAAAAAGAATATAGGCCATCCACTGGTCTACCCCAATGCAAAATTGAACTATGTGCAGAACTTCCTGCACATGATGTTCGATCGTCCAAATATGCCCTACGTCATCAAACCTGAAGTGGCTTCCGCATTGAACAAACTGCTCATTCTCCACGCCGACCATGAGCAGAATTGCTCAACATCAACTGTCCGCCTGGTAGGCAGCGCCGGAGTTAACCTCTACGCTTCGATCTCAGCAGGCATCAGCGCCCTCTGGGGGCCGCTCCATGGTGGTGCCAACCAGGCAGTTCTTGAAATGCTCGAACTGATCTATGCAGATGACTGTAATTACAAGAAATATATAGAGAAAGCCAAAGATAAAAATGATCCGTTCAGGCTCTCCGGTTTCGGCCACAGGGTATATAAAACATTCGATCCGCGTGCTAAAATCATCAAGGATGCCTGCCATGAAGTGCTTGTTGCACTTGAAATTGAGGATCCATTACTTGACATTGCACTGGAACTTGAGGAACGCGTAAGAAAAGACGATTATTTTCTCTCCAGAAACCTCTACCCCAATGTGGACTTTTACAGCGGTATCATTTACCGGGCCATAGGCATTCCCACAAATATGTTTACCGTTATGTTTGCTCTCGGCCGACTACCAGGCTGGATTGCCCAGTGGCGTGAAATGAAAGAAGATAAACACAATTCAAAAATCGGCAGACCCCGACAGGTATATACTGGCCACAATCTCCGACAATTCATACCGATGCACCAGCGCAAGTAATTCAGCATACCCGGTTCTGCAAAATAAAAAGGGAGCGAATCCGGCTGGATCACTCCCTTTTCTTTTGCAATTACGCCCATGCAAAAATGGTTATCAGGATTTAGCCAGACTTTTCCCGATCTCAACATTAACCACCAACGGCACATCAAGTTTCATAGCGCCTTCCATGGCCAATCGAACCATCTCGCTGGTCTCTTCAACCGCATGTTCAGGTACCTCTAAAACGAGTTCATCGTGAATCTGCAGCAACAGCTTTGCCGGGCTGCCTGTTTCTGCGATCTTGTGCTCAACCTGCAGCATGGCAAGCTTGATAATATCGGCTGCTGTACCCTGGATTGGGGTGTTAATCGCCATGCGCTCTGCAAATTCTCTGCGCATTTTGTTCTTAACATCTATCTCGGGACAGCCTCGGCGTCTATGCATCAAGGTGGTCACATACCCATCGTTTCTCGCCTGCTCGACAATATCCTCCATAAACTGTTTCACTCCGGAATAGTGAGCAAAATACTTATCAATAAAATTCTGCGCATCCTTTCTGCTGATATTCAGCTGGTTGGAGAGACCAAAACTGCTCATGCCGTAAACAATTCCGAAATTGATGCTCTTGGCAACTCTGCGCATATCCGGAGTTACCAGCATAGGGGATACTCCAAAGATCTGTGCCGCCGTTCTGGAATGAATATCCTCTCCTGCGTTAAAAGCTGCGAGCAGGGCCTCATCCTGCGAGTAATGGGCCAGAACCCGAAGATCGATCTGAGAATAATCAGCAGACACAAAAGTATAGCCCTCCGCCGGCACGAACGCCTGGCGAATCCGATTGCCCTCTTCAGTTCGAATCGGAATATTCTGCAGATTAGGATTACTGGACGAGAGACGTCCGGTAGCAGTAACTGCCTGGTTGAATGAAGTGTGGATTCTACCAGTAATTTTATCACGCAGAGAGGCCAGCTTATCCACATATGTCGACTGCAGTTTGGCGAGTGTACGGTACTCAAGGATGAGGGCTGGCAGTTCGTGCTTAGAGGCAAGTTTTTCAAGCACTTTAACATCGGTCGAATAGCCTGTTTTTGTCTTCCTGCCATGGGGAAGCTCTAAATCCTCAAAAAGTAACTGTCCAAGCTGCTTAGGTGAATTTATATTAAACGTTTTTCCTGCGAGTTCATAAATGCTTGCCTCAATTGCTTCGAGTTTGCCCGCGAACTCAAGCGAGAGTTCTTTCAGAATCTGCTCATCCACACAGATTCCCCTCACCTCCATATCGGCTAATACCGGGACAAGCGGCATTTCGAGATCATAAAAAAGCTGGTCGAGATCTTTCTCAACTATCTGCGGTTCGAACTCCTGCCAGAGTTGCAGGGTGCCATAAACATCTTCACAGCTGTAATCACATGCTTCTTTCAGACCTACATAGGCAAAGCAGTCTTCACGACTATCTTTGCCGACGACATCCTTAAAGGCTGTCATTTTTATGCCGCGCTCAAAACAGAGATCATCAAGCTTCAATGAACGCCCTGGAACTTCAAGCAGGTGAGCCGCAATCATGGTATCGATCAGTCTGCCAGCAAGGCGAATGCCCCAATGCTGATCGAGTACGGTAAAATCATATTTCAGATTATGAGCGATTTTGGCAATGGTCGGATCGGAAAACAGCGGCTCCAGTATTGATTTAACCAACTCCTCATCAAGTTGGCCTGCCACCCGTTCCCCTGCTTCGTCACGATGTCCAACCGGCACATACCAGGCCTGATCTGAGTCTGCACAGAGAGAAATACCCACCAGTTTGGCCACGCGAGCGTCAAGCGAGGTGGTTTCAGTATCGAACACCACCGAACCGCACTCTTGCAATTTTTCTACAACCGCCTTCAGCTCACCCTCATCGGTAACCAGTGAAAATCCGTCTGTCGATATTTTCTCCGACGTATCGATATCCTTCAGAAAGGTGGTAAACTCGAGTTCAGTAAAGAGTGCGGCAAGTTTTGCATCGTCCGGTTTCTGAATCGAATAGACATCGAGTGCCACTGGTACTTCGGCATCCTCCTTGAGCCTGATCAAATCTTTGGAAAGATAGGCGGATTCCCTGTTTTCGATGAGTCGCTCTTTCATCTTTGACTTTTTCATCGACTCAACATTTGCATAGAGACCATCAAGGTCGCCGAACTCGGCAATCAATTTTTCCGCGGTTTTCTGCCCTACTCCTGGCACACCTGGGACGTTATCGGAGCTATCGCCAATGAGGGCGAAGATTTCCAGAAGTTTATCCGGGGTGACTTTATACTTTTCGACAACAGCCTCAGAATCCATGACTTTGTCTTTCATGGGGTCCCACATGACAATGGAATCACCAACCAGTTGCAACAGATCCTTGTCTCCGGAGACGATGACAACGTTATGGCCTTTTTCGGCAAGTTTCCTGGCCGATGAAGCAATGAGATCGTCTGCCTCAATCCCCTGTTCTTCAAGACAGAGTATATTTGAAGACGCTACAAACTCCCGGATATAGGGAAGCTGCTGGGCGAGATCTTCCGGCATTTGCGGCCTGTTGGCCTTGTATTCCTTATAAATTTCATGTCTGAAGACAGGTCCTCGGCTATCCCAGGCAACTGCAATGTATTTCGGGTCGCGTTCGCGCATGATGCGTCGAAGAATATTTATGAATCCAAAAACAGCGTGGGTCATCATGCCCTTACTGTTGGAGAGAGGTTTAACCCCATGGTACGCTCGGTAAATATAGGCGCTGCCATCTATTAAGTAGACATCTTCTTTCACGAAATGAACTCCTTTGGCGACTGTGTTTATATGAAAATGTTTGACCTATCTATACCGCATCACCGATTTCTACGCATGTTTTAATCTCTGCCATTACTGCGAAAGAACATTACCCATTCATTCCCTGGCACAGAAAAACGCTCAATAAAAAAGGCCGCAGACAAAAAACGTCCGCGGCCTGAAATGTTAATATGAGACTCTACTATTACCTTGCGGGCCTTACCCATGAGGCTTGCGGCCCCTTGTCTCCTATTGTTTCACCAAAATAGACGCTGTCTCCTTCGGTAAGCTGCTCCATATCAATATTTTTCAGCGCATTTTCATGAAAATAGATATCTCTGTTATCAAAAGAGGTTATAAAACCATATGACTCAAAAGGGGATAGTTTACGAATAACTCCTATCTTATCTGTTTCATCGTTGGTGTGTGCCTTAACGTTTTTCCTCTTCTTGCGAAGACATTCCTTTAACTGTAAAGCCAGGATATCAAAGGCCTCTGTCAGCAGCGGTCGAACGGTTTCTCCTTTTCTGGCAACAACTACTGTGTCATTCGGAATAGTCGCGATAATCTTGATCTCAAACCCTCCTTCCTTATGATGAGCAGTTCCTTCGATGGAGACGCGCAGGTGAAGAACCAGACCGGCGTAATGACGCACCAACTTGTTCTTCTCCTCTTCGATCTTAGTCTGCCATCCTTTGCGTAACTCAACATTCCGGGCTTCGATCTTAAGTTCCATAGAGTTCCTCCGTTGAATACTTCGATAGTGGTGCACTTTCTCCACCATCCACTGCATGCGACGTAGCGCATTCCCTGATGATTTCAGAACAGAGCGCCTTACCGGCCAGAGATAACCTTCAGCCACTCTCGTTCATCACCTTTACTTACAGTATATTTCGCAGAGGCTCAGAATCAAGCTTAGGGAAGTTGTTTAGGCACAAGAAAATTATGATCCAAACGAATTCGATATCGAATATTGGCAAAGTATGGCGGATTGACAGGGAATACAGTAGAATGTATTCGCCTTTCCGATCACCACCCCTTTAACTATTCGTGATTAAATGAATAATCATCCAGTAGGTATTGTTCTGCTCAATATGGGCGGCCCGGACACTCTTGAAGATGTCCCTCAGTTTCTCTACAATCTCTTTTCCGACAGAGACATAATTAAACTAGGGCCTTCTTTTTTGCAGAAGCCACTCGCCCGTTTGATTTCCAGACGAAGAGCTGCCAAAAGTCAGTCCATCTATAAAAAAATAGGTGGTGGCTCTCCGCTAAGAAAAATAAGTGAGCAACAGGCTGCCCGGCTGGAAAGAGAATTATCCGCAGACGGGAAGTTCATCGTTCGTGTTGCTATGCGGTACTGGGCGCCGAGCTGTGAGGAGGCCCTCACCGAGTTAGCGGACAATGGTGTTGCAAAAATTATCGCCCTGCCTCTCTACCCGCACTACACCAAGGCAACCTCCGGATCTTCCATTAACGACCTGATCGCTACCCATAAAAGGTGTATGCCTCAAATCCCGCTGGAGATTGTCCGTTCGTGGCCGGAAGAACCTGGGTATCTCGATGTTCTGGCCCAACGAATCTCTGCTACCGCAGAGGAATTCAAGGGAGAGCCATTCGAGTTGGTTTATAGCGCGCACAGCCTGCCGGTGTCGTTTATCAAAGAAGGTGATCCCTACGTTGATGAGCTCGCTAAAACCATCACCGGTATCGAGGAGCGGTTGCAGCTCAAGGGAACACTGTGTTACCAGTCGAGAAGTGGCCCCGTCGAGTGGCTCTCGCCTGAAACATCTGAGACCATAGACAGGCTGGCAGCCAACGGGTGTACAAACATTCTGATGGTGCCGATAAGTTTCGTTTCAGATCACGTTGAAACGCTTTATGAGATTGATATGCTTTTTAAAGATCACGCCGCAGAGCTGGGAGTTCGCCTTATTTCAACTCCCTCGCTCAACTCTGACCCAGCTTTCATCTCGTCCCTGCGCTCCATCATTCTTAGACAACTCAAAAACAACTAGCTGCTGTATAGAAAAAAATGGGGATGAGCTGCCAGCATACAGCTCATCCCCATTCAGTTATTGTCTTGAGTCAGACAGGTCCAGGTAAAATATCCCTACCGTTCCAACAACAGATCCGCAGTTGATGACTAGGTCACCCCGGGAGGATTATGGGTCTGAAATCTTCTCATCCGCACATTCATCAAAATTCCCAACGCCGCGACAGTGGTCAACAGAGAGGACCCGCCATAGGAAACCAGTGGCAAAGGAATACCAACAACCGGTAAAAATCCGAGTATCATCAAGAGATTTATTACCGCCTGCCAGAAGATCAACATAACAATTCCATACGCAAGCAATACACCAAACCTGTCGCGGGCATTCATCGCCACATACAGTCCCCAGAGCAGCATAAAAAAATAACAACCGAGAAAGAAAAGACAACCAACAAATCCCCACTCCTCTCCCCAGACCGAGAAAGCAAAGTCGGTGTGCCGCTCCGGCAAGAAGTGCAGGTGTCCCTGGGTACCTTCCATATATCCTTTACCGAATTTTCCACCACTGCCTACAGCAATCTTGGATTGAAAAATCTGATACCCACTGCCCATCATATCCTGCTCGGGATTGAGAAAGGTTTGAATGCGCTGCTTCTGATAAGGTCGCAGTAATTTTTCCCAGGCGAAAACCACCACCACCAAAGCGGAGGTCCCTAAAGTTGCGATGGTGGAAAATTTCACTTTTACAAAGAGCGTCATCGACACAAAGATGATGCCAAGCATCAGCGCCGTACCGAGATCCGGCTGCAGCAAGATCAGCAAAAAGGGAAAGCCTGTCAGCAAGATGGGCATGAGCAGTTGCTTGAGGTTATAACCGTCGATGACCTCTTTTCTGGAATAATAGCTGGCCAAGGAAATGACAAGCATCAGCTTGGCAGGTTCTGAGGGCTGAAGATTAAAAAAACCAAGGTCAATCCAACGCTGTGCACCACCTGCCTTACTGCCGACAAAGTACGATAGGAGTAAAAGCATGATAACAAGGAAATAGAACGGATAATTCCAGATATGCAGATCGTTATAGTCAAAACTCAGAATGACCAGACAACAGGCCGCACCCATCAGGAAAAAATACGCCTGCCTCAGATAGGGTGGTGTCCCATATGGTTTGGGTGGGTAGGAAGCACTGTAAAGATTAAACAGTGCCATACCACAAACAAGTAGAATAAGCAGCAGCAGTACGAAATCAAAATTTTCAAAATGCCGCCGGTCAACACGAATCATATATATATCCTCTCTCCTGGCTGAAACTCCTTTTTGACCGGTTTCAATCAGGCTTGATTTTCCTTTTCTTCATTCCCTTGTAATTCATTAAGATAATCCTCGAAATACTTCTCAAGGACTACCTTGGCGATAGGTGCTGCAGTCGAGGACCCGCCAAGCCCATGCTCGACAATGACAGTCAACGCAATCTCAGGGTCATCCGCCGGCGCATAACAGGTGAAAAGTGCATGGTCCCGATAATTATAAGGAATGTCATCGTCTTTCAATCCACGGTACTTTGCCACACGAACGACCTGGGATGTACCAGTCTTACCGGCTATTGTCAGGCCATCGATCGCAATTTTACGAGCAGTGCCTTTTCGCCCGTGAACCACGTCTACCATGCCTTGATGAATGATATCCATAAACCGGGAATCGAATTTTTCATCGGCCACAACTATCGGCTCAAATGTATCGGTAACTTCACCGCTGGGATCGACAACTTTCTCTATCAACTGCGGCTGCATTCTTTTACCATTGGCCGCCAAAGCAGCTGTCATTACCGTGAGCTGGATAGGCGTTGCAAGATTATAGCCCTGGCCAATAGCCACAATTACTGTTTCACCGTCATGCCATCTTTCACCATACCGCTGCCTTTTCCAATTCTTGGTAGGGACGAGGCCACTTTTTTCATGCTCCATCTCCACGCCGGTTTTCTCACCCAGGCCGAATTTTTTGGCATACTCTGCTATAGTATCAACCCCAAGCCACTGCCCTAACTGATAAAAGTAAACATCACAAGACTGCTCAAGAGCCTCTTCCAGATTTACGGAACCATGCCCGCTATGCTTCCAGCAGCGATACGTCTTATTGCCGAGAGAATAATGACCAGGGCAATAGATTTTGGTTTCGCGATCAACCAGACCTTTCGCGAGGCCAGCCAGACCGATGACCATCTTGTAGGTTGAGCCAGGCGGGTAGTTTGCCTGGACAATCTTGTTCAGCAACGGATGCTGTGGATTATCACGCAGGGCGTTCCAGTTCTTGTGTGAGATACCGCCGATGAACTGATCGAGCACGATTGACGGCGTTGTTGCCAGAACGAGCAAGCGCCCGGTCTTCACCTCCATGGCAACTACTGCACCAGCGCGCTCATCCCTATCCATCAGGTTCTCTGCAACCTTCTGCAGTTCGGCATCTATAGTGAGGTAAATCTGATTGCCCGGCAAGGGATCGATCTGTTTGAGCTGTTTGCGTTCAAAACCTCTGGCATCTACTTCAATATAGCGATGTCCTTTGCCACCCCTGAGATCTGCTTCGCGGAGCTTCTCCAACCCCTGCTTGCCAACAAGGTCCGTGCCGCTATAGATTTCCTGATCTGACTTTTCAAGCTCTGCCTTACTGATCACACCAAGGTAACCGATAGTATTGGAGGCAAGATTCCCGTACTCATACACCCTGACAGGTTTCACCTCAATACGAATACCTGGAAATTCCTGATTGTGGTTTTCAATATAGGCTAGGGTCTGCCAGTCAATATCTTCTTTGAGAGTGATCGGCAAATACCGTGGCACTCCCGAGGATTTGCGAATCCTCTCCCAGAGAAGGGATATATCTTCCTTTAACACCGGCGCAAGATGTTTCAGGACATCCTCGATGTCATGGCTGTCCTCACGCATGAGAACCACATTAAAAGAAGGCCTGTTGGTAACAATCTCACGCCCTTTTCTGTCGAGTATGTGGCCACGGGGAGCTGCTATTTCCTGAACTCTCACCCTGTTACTGTAAGCATGTTCCTTGTAATCATCGCCGTGGAGAATCTGCAATGACCAGAGCCTGGATATGATAATCGAGAAAAATGGTATAATAACAGCGATTCCGCCAAGCAAACGTCTCCGCAAAAGGTCTACAGCCTCTTCGTCCCGCTCGCTGAATTCCTCGACCTCTTTAAAAAACAACTTCATATACTTTTCCCTCTACGCTTAAAGCGGGTTCCTCGTTCTGTTTTTCAAGCGCCGAGATCGTGCACTGCGCATCTGCAAATGCTCATAGAGGCTGTTGAAAACAAGGAAAAATGGAATTGCAGCTAATATGAGCAGTAAGGTGTCCTGGACAACCTGCCCCCAGGACCAATCTGGTATAGCATGAGCCGCGGAGATGGTTGCGAAAAAATACAACCCGATCTGCAGCAGGAAATAGCTTACGCCAACCATTGGAATCTGATAGGCACTCTCTTTGACCGGACTGTTGACAGTGATAGTCTTCAGGATGACAAAAACCGCAAGGAAAATGAACGGGTAATAACCCAGATTTGCCGCTACAAGCACATCGAGCATCCACCCCAGTGAAAACGACAGGAACACCCCGGGTATCCAGGGCAGCTTATATGCAGAAAAAGCAACCAACAGAAATATTATGTCAGGTCGGGCGAAATTACCGGGTAGAAGCTGCAGCATGGAGGTTTGCACTACAACCAGCAAAACCCCCAGGAGAAGATAGATCATGGCAACCAGCATCTGACTATCTCTCTGCCTCCATATACATTTCACGCAAGATTTTTTTACGGTCAGTGAGGTCAACAAAAACTACTTCAAGTTTTTGAAAATCCACGCTCGGCTCAACCTCTATTTCCTGAAACATGCCACGCTCCATGATGCGAACATTGGAGACACGCCCCAGCGGAATACCAGCCGGGAATATACCACCGATACCGGCAGTTACAATATAATCACCTTTTGCGACATCATCATTTTTCAGAACATACTGCAGTACGTAGCCATGCTCTCCGGCACCTTTTAAGATGCCGCGCACTCTGTTTTTCTGAAGCATTGCATCAATTGCACTACTGGGCGCATTTGCCAGCAAGACCTTGGAATAATTTTCAGAAGCATGAATAATCTGGCCTACCACCCCGCGCGGATTGACCACCACCATACCCTCAACCACATCATCTTCCGAGCCACGGTCAATAATTATAGTCTGGAACCAGAGTGACGGATCTTTACCCACAACTCGTGCGGTTATACGGCCAAACCCCTCTTGCTGTTTGAACTCAAGCAACTCCTCGTAGTGTTTGTACTTCTGATACCCTTCCCGACGTTCGCTCAACTCCAGCATGTACTTATCGACCAACGCCTTCAGCCGTTTATTGTCTTCTCTGACTTCGATCAGGGCTATATAATCGTCTTTTATCGCCGCGACCCCGGATAATGAGTGCGTGACCGCTGATTGCAATGGAGCTATCAGGTCAAGCGTTACCCTGTGCAACGCCCCAAAGCGCCCGCCCAGCATTGAGGCAAGCAAAAGAAGGCCCACCACCAGCAGAGTCCCGAACAATAGCAGGATTCGCACTGAAAGCAGGCCAGATTGTCCATTTCTCGCTTTCGCTCGATTTCTCACGGATCTCCACTTAACATTCATCGGCTAGAAACCGATACCACCTTGGCGTCCAACCGCCAGGTTGAACCGATACATTCCAACACAACCTGCCAGGCGAAAAAACGGCCTGTGCAAGCCGGTTAATAGATGGTGACTTCTCGCAGAATATCCAGATTGTCCAGAGCCTTGCCCGAGCCAAGTACCACTGAAGAAAGCGGATCATCTGCTACGATAATCGGCATTCCTGTAGCCTCTTTCAAGCACTTATCAAGATTCTTCAACAGTGCTCCACCACCGGTCAGCACAATTCCCTGATCGACGATATCAGCAGCAAGTTCTGGTGGAGTCACCTCAAGTGCCACCCTTACGGCCTCAACAATCACGTCTACCTGCTCGGCAATTGCAGACTGAATCTCGTCGGCTGAAATAGTGAGAGTTTTCGGAACACCTGAAACCAGGTCGCGTCCCTTGATTTCCATGGTCTCGTATGGCTCTTCCGGCATAACATTACCGATAGTGGTCTTAATCGACTCTGAAGTTCTCTCACCAATCGCCAGGTTATGTTTGCGCTTGATGTACTGCAGAATAGCCTCATCCATCTTATCGCCAGCAACACGAACTGATTTGGCATAAACAATTCCGGCAAGGGAAATCACTGCAACCTCTGTGGTGCCACCACCGATATCGATGATCATGTTCGCTGTCGGCTCAGTAATAGGCAAATCTGCACCGATCGCGGCTGCCATTGGCTCTTCGATGAGATATACTTCGCGGGCACCGGCCGACTCTGCAGATTCTTTTACCGCACGCTTTTCCACCTGGGTAATTCCGGATGGAACCGAGATCATAATACGCGGATGAACAAGGGTACGCCTGTTATGAACTTTGTTGATGAAATAACGTAGCATAGCCTCAGTCACTTCAAAATCGGCGATTACGCCATCCTTGATCGGCCTGATTGCTTTGATGTTGCCCGGTGTCTTGCCGAGCATCATTTTCGCCTCCTGCCCAACTGCAAGCACTTTGCTCATCCTGCCATCCTGGCGGACCGCAACAACGGAGGGCTCACGCAACACGATCCCTTTACCTTTGACGTACAACACACAATTGGCTGTGCCTAGATCTATTGCAAGATCGTTAGAGAGCCAACCAAAAAGAAAGTTAAATGGTGAATACATACAGCCTTCCTTGGAGTAAAAAAACCACCTTCAGTGGGGAAATTAGATGATCAATTCAGCGGGATATCGACTTGGTGTTTTACCCCCCTCAATCGCGTAAATTCAAGGTCTCTAAGAGATCACTTACAAAACTCCAAACCATAACAAACCACCATAGGGTTTGGCAACAAATTAGGTGTCGGCTACAATAATAGAAGAAATTTCGTTGACAGCGATTTCAAAGCCAGGTATATAATCGGTCACAAATTGCAGAGAGCAAAATGTGGGGCTATAGCTCAGCTGGGAGAGCGCTTGAATGGCATTCAAGAGGTCGGCGGTTCGATCCCGCCTAGCTCCACCACAGATATAAAAAGGTTACACAATTAATTTTGTGTAACCTTTTCTTTTTGCGTCACACTTCACTTTCCATCATCCCGTCGTCCGACTCAGCACACATTTGCCACACTGGCTCCACACGAACAACAGCATCATCGATGCACAATCAAATACACACCCATAGTTTAATTTTAACTACTTATGGTATGCCCTGCCCGATAGTAAGCACCCTTGCTGCACATTCCCTCATGACAAAGTATACATGCAGACCCAAAAAACATTGGTGCAGTGATAATCATCGCAGGGGATTGAATAAGCTCCCTCATCTGAAATAAGAAAAATGAAGTGTTCCTCACATGACCCTTTTAATCCGGTTATGGAGCACAGAGCTTAAAGAAGCTTTTGAACAGCCACCGGAACCGAAAGCACATAGGGGCTATGTTCCCGCAGTGCATCAGAGATTGCGTCTCGTGCCATCCGCGCAGCCTCCATCGTTTCGTACTCCCCGTAGAACACATACACCTGCCCGGAATTTTGTCTGTCTTCCAGGATGAAAAAGTTGTCGGCTTCCTGTCTATATTCTTCGGCGTCAAGCATCTGCTCAATATTTTCCTGCGCATTTTCGGCTGAGAGCACCATGAGCTGCATGGTATATTTGCTGTCACTTTCACCATGCAACCAGTTCTCACCTGCGGCCAGGCGGCGGAAGTATTCATTCTCCAAGCCCGGATCTGTTACCAAATCAACTTTTGTTACCGAAGACTCAATAACAGCACTCTCCATTTCAGGGACTTTCTTGATATTCGAACCCTGTATATTGATACTTGAGACGGTAGCTTCAGCTGGTTTTATTACTTTTTTTGGCTCTGCGCTCACGGTTCCGACTGTATCCTGTCCCGCCCTCAAATGTTCTGTACTGGCCGGTTTTACTTCAGTCATCTCAGTTACAGGCGCACCGGGCTGAAACTCAATGTTTTCGGTGGAATCGTCCAGAGACTTTTCAAATATCAGGTCTATATCCTCATTCGAGAGACCTTCAACGACACTCTCTGCTTCGGTTTGAACAGTGCCGTCGATCTCAGCCACGATCTCTTCTGCCCCGCCCTGTGATTCAGATGATTCGGTTTCTTCTGCCACAATCCTTTTAGCGGAACCTTTTTTCAGAGTCACCGGCTTGCGCGTTACCCGCTCTTCAATAATTTTTTTCCCAACTGTGGGCTGTGGTACTATGCTGACTACTTCCTTGACGAAATCGTCATCACCAATGATCACCGAATTTTCTTCCTTATCGGCTTCCTCAGCATATGCCTTGGACAGATCTGGTTTAACTATCTGGCTGGAGTCTTCGGACAGGTCTGCAACTCCTGACGCTTCCTGTTTCAATGTACTCGCTTCGGCGGCGCCTTCCGGCAATTCTGATTTGAGAGCAACCAACTCATCAATCTCTATTTCATTTATTGTGGTGGGTTCATTTTCTAAACCGGCACTATTATCAACAATAACATCATGCCCTGCCGGTGTACCTTGTTCAGGCTGTTTTCTTTCTGTGAGACCGATTTCGGCTGATGCCTGCTCTAATATTGTTTCAGGTTCTTCAATAATAGGCCGCTGCCCGGCAACAGCTTCAATTGGTTCGTAGCTCTCTTTTTTATTGCCTGTCACCAACACAAAAACAACAGCAAGAGTGGCCACAATGGCTCCACCTGCCATCAACATCTTCTTGTTTGAATAACCGCCAGGCCCAGGTAGTACTGCCCCTTTAATCCCTGCTCCGGTTCCACCCTCGCCGCTTTCTGCATTTTCCAACATGACACAAAAGGAAGCCCCTGAGTTTCCTCGTTTCAGCACTTCGTCTGCGCAGCTATTGATCTTCCTGAAATTTCCCCTCGAGACCTGATTAATTCGCGCAACAGCTTCCGTAGTAAACGAACCGGCATCGACTTGAGCCAGACGCCCTGTACACATTTCAATATACAGGGCGGTCTCAGACTCACTCAGCGGTTGCAGACCATAACGTTTTTCAACAACCTCATTCAGATTACAAATATGCAACTGTTCCAAGTTCTCCAACAGGCCAGGCCGGCCTATAAAGAGGATCTGCATACGGAAATTGTTAGCGTTAACCATGTCCAGCATTTTACGAATGCGCTCGAGTGTAGCCAGATATATTCGTTCTGCGCCATCGAAAACCAACGTCAAACGCTCAGATAAACTTGCTGCTGATTCGGCGATCTCCCCCACCGCCGCCGCGACGCCTTTTCTTGTAAGATCTGTCACCTCGACCCCGACAATCCGGGCAACGACCTTTACAACATTTTCAAATGACAGCACAGTCTTACTAAAATATATCAGCCGGCAGCCATCAACTGATTCGTTGGCAACCATCTTACCTATTACCGATTTGCCGCTTCCCGCCTCTCCGGTTACCACCACCATTGGCACGCCTTCCGCCAGGTCCTGCCTGATATTCTTCAATAGATTCAGACGCCCTATCTCGGGATGAAAATTTTGCGGAATAAACTCCTCAGAAAAAGGTGAAAATTCCTTAGGGGTGGCCTCTGTCATTTTGTCGTCTATCTTCATTTCTCTATATCCATCTGGAACTGCCGCCCTTAATCATAAACCAGACATTTTGCAGCAATTCCAATCTCGCTGTAACGTTCAATTCCTGTTGTCCTTTCACTTGGAACAGGTACAACCATTCACCTAATCCTGCCATTATATGACCAATCGCGCACCAATCCTACCATTGTCGGCACTTCGCTTCAACCGCTCTGAAATCGATCCGGCAGTTCGCTGCCTTCAATATCCATAATCGCCTGGTACAACTTTATTTAAAAGATGAGCTTTTCCGGCAGGTCTCTTGTTGGTACGTAACAGGCTCTGTGTTTAATATTTTAATGAGTATTTTACGATACAGATGCATTTTCCCTCTGCCGATTGCTCTGCATCGCATATTATTGACATCCTGGAAAACTACGGTTAACTTCATTCATGCCAGTATTTCAACTAACAGATAATATTGTATTTCCCCACCCTGACCTCGCAGAGGATAGCGGGCTGCTTGCCGTAGGCGGCGACCTCAGCCCCGAACGTCTCATTAAAGCTTATAGTAACGGGATTTTCCCATGGTACTCGGAAGGTGATCCTATTCTCTGGTGGTTCACTGCCCCGAGACTGGTATTGTTTCCCAACGAACTCAGGGTCTCTAAAAGATTAGCCCGAACCATCCGAAAGCAACCGTTTGAAATCAGCTTTGATCGGGATTTTGAGCAGGTCATCCATAACTGCGCCAGCTGCAGGACCAAAAAAGGTGAAGAGACCTGGATCATTAATGAAATGCAAAACGCATATATCGAATTACACAGGCGTGGCTACTGTCATAGCGTCGAGTGCTGGCAAAAAGGCCTACTCGCCGGTGGTCTTTACGGGGTTCTGATAGACAAGGTCTTTTTCGGAGAATCGATGTTCACCCGGATTACTGATGGCTCAAAGATAGCCTTTGTTGCGCTGATTGAACACCTCAAAAGAATTGGGGTTCAGCTGGTTGACTGCCAGATGACAACGGAACACTTGCTCCGCTTCGGAGCACGAGAGGTTGAGGGAAAAACGTTTCAACAATTGTTGGATAAATATATCCAATCATCCAACCCTGATGGTAGGTGGACGAATGAGCAAAAATGAGAAGAGAACAGGAACCTGTCCAGGCTGTATAAAGGAAAGAGAACTGACCCCATTTGATAACCTTGAACTCTGCTCCGAATGCGGGTCGATCGCGGAAATGATTGCCAGAGACAAAGATCGGGTCACTCGAATCAAAAATCTGCTGCCAGAAAGGAAAAATGGCGATCCGGTGGTACTTCCGGAAGTTCTGGATGCTGTTCGCTACAGGACTAAAGATCGGGAACACAATAGCTGGTACGTCTCCATCAGCGAAATGAAAGGTGAACCAGTTGAAATTTTTGCTTCCACTGCCTTTGACCGGGACCAGCACCTTCAGTCAAGAATATCCAATCTGACAACAATTACCCGGCTGGTCTCCCTGGTTTTACGGCATATAGCACTTGGTGAAGATCTGACTCTGGAAAAGACCCTAACCCAACTACACAGAAGCTCCAGGCAACGCGACGATCTACCGGATATGCTGGTAAAGGTTCTCAGTAAGTATGCGAACCGCCCAGAGGATATTGCCAGACACGAAGTTGAAACACCCTGATCTTTTCAGAGCAGTGTTTCGCAACCTGCTGGAGGTGATCAGCACTCCAGGTAAAACTCATAGGGGATATTGGACTTGTCGAAGTGCCGCAAGACCTTGTGCAGTGCATGCAGGTTCGGCACCTTGAAGTTAAGTTGCCAGGCCGGCTCAAGGGTGGAATATTTAGAAAGCAGCTGAAGGTGGGTGACATCCAATTCTTCTGGTGCATTTCCCAGGGACTGCATAACTTCAGCCCGGGACGCCCGTAGGATGTGCAACTCCTGTTGCTTGCGCACAGATGTTTCCCGAAGTTGCCAGCTGATATTTACCGCGTCTTCGCGCCTGAACTTGATGGAGTGCAATCGAGTGCATTTTTTGTGGTGTACTGAGAATCCCTTCTCGGTGAGTAACGCGCAATTATCCTTGTTGGCAGGGTTTGGCTTACAACAGGAAGAGAGCTTCACAACTACGGGATCCAGTGTGGTCAGCTGAATTTTATTAAAGGCTCCGGTTGGTGTGAAAAGTGGAGACACACCATCGAACATATCATTTTTAATCCTGGCCATAACATCATAAAGCCGCAGACGCCCCTCACCAGTACGACCGTAAAGTTCCTCCAGCGTGTCGACATGGAAATCCCTGAGCAGTTGAAGCAATGGTTCCCCCTCCAGAACATGAAACGGGAAACCGTAACGGAGCATCTCCTGCCTGAGAAGCGATTCACCGACCTGACGGGTAACTCTTCTCCGCCGAATCCTGAATCCCCTGGCCAATTCAGCTCTGGCCCTGGGCGTCTTACAGATATTAATGACATGCTGCTCAAAGCGAACCGGCTCCTTGGCTCGTATGATTCGGACCATGGAACCATCCGTCAGCACATGATCAGCAGGCACCCTGGTATTTCGTATCATCGCACCGAGACAGGTCCGGCCAATCTCAGTATGAACCCGAAAGGCAAAGTCGAGAACCGTTGATTTAAACGGCAGACAGATAAGATCTCCCTGGGGCGTATAGGTGTAAATTTCTTTCTTGCCACTGGCGGCGATGACATCCCGGTACGAGAACGACTCGTCTGAACTCAATACATCGAAGAGCTCCTGAACCTCTTTGACAAAATGTCCCTGCTTACCCGACTTGGAACTCCAGTTACGAAAAAGGCCCCGCTGAGCCTTTCTGGCCATCTCATAGTCCCGTATTTTAAAGAGGAATTTCTGACCCTTAATGATAGCCCTTGCGTGGAGCCCCTGATAGCCTGTCGGCTTCGGATTGGCTATAAAGTCACGAATAGTTCGGGGAATAGGACGGAATGTCTCGTTGATTATGCCCAGGGCGCGATAACAGGAATGGCGATCTTTAACGACAATAACGATCTCCATCGGAGTTTCGATGCGTTTCAGGAGCAACCGGTTGGTAGCATCGTAATAGGCCCAAAGTTCTTTAGTACGCATATTCACTTCGGCGGGAAGCTCATATGCCTTCACCTGCTGCCTGAGTGCCTGTACTATTTCCAGGCCGATTGGTGACTTGCCCAACTGCCTGATATGACTGTTAAGCTTAGCACCCTGTTTGGGATATTTAAAAAGCAGAGCCAGATTATACATCTGCCTCTTAATGGTAAATAAGCCGAACACGGTTGCCAAAGGCGCATAAATATCTATTGTTTCATCAGCTATTCTCTGGCGCTTCTTGCGCGGCAATGCCTGCAGGGTACGCAGATTGTGCAGCCGGTCGGCAAGTTTAACAAGCATAACTTCCGGTCGCAGTGCCGCACCTGAAAATATTTTTCTGTGCGTTCTCTGGGAATTATGTTGCTTACTGCCCGAAACATGCGTTACTTTTGTGCAACCCTCAACGATTGCCTGAACATAGTGACCAAATCGATCACCTACCACTTCAGCCGTCACTTCCTCCACATCTTCAACAGTGTCATGTAACAGTGCAGCAGCAAGAATTTCCGGATGGATGATATCCATCTCTTCGGCTAGAATTTTGGCAACTGAACAAGGATGAAGGATATACGCATCACCAGATTTACGCCATTGATCATAATGGGCCTCAATTGCAAAATCGAGTGCTTCCCAGAAAACAACCTGATCCGGAGAATCTCCCAAGAGGTCAAGCATCTGCCGACGGTAAGAAACTATATCAAAAGGAATACGACGCATACTCTCCTTTTAGGCGCATGCCAGCATCGGCACAGATATATATCTGCCCGCTAAAACCATGCTACACTGAAGAAAACTAATAAAATAACAGACAATCTTGTCTCAGAATAACAGAATTCCCCGTTCAGGGGGAACAAATTTCATTTCATGACTCAAAAAAGATACTCACGAAAAAAGCATCATTCCAAATCCTCTCACAAAAGAGGATCATCGTCGAAAGACCAAACAATACAACATTTTGAAAAGCAGGTTTTGGCCTACCTCTACACCTCCACAGAACCGGCAAGCATGGCCGACATCACCCGGGCTGTTACCGGAAAGAGTACACTGACCCAAGAGGTCAAAGGTACTTTTACTCATCTGTTACATACTAAAACATTAACCAAGGCGGACAAGAAGAGATTTCAACTCAGTCCCAATGCTCCTCTTTACGAGGGCACATTGCAGCAACATCCGAGAGGCTTTGGTTTCGTATCCGTCGCTGTCAAGCACGCCAAGGCTCCCGATCTGGCCAAGGATATCCACATCACTTCGAACAGGATGGGCGGTGCCATGCACGGCGACCGGGTTCTGGTTCACACCCGGCGTGGCGGCTCTTCCGGACGCCCTGAAGGTACAATCTTAAAAGTTTTGAACCCTGGGGCAGACACAATTGCAGGTACTATAGAATTAACACGGCGCGGTTGCTTCGTTCACCCGGATGACAGCAGATTCCCTTTTACTGTCGAAGTGAACCCTGCCGGCTTCGACAACCTTGCCAATGGCATTGCAGTCATCGCCCAGTTCCGTCGTCCTGAAAAACCATCGCCTGTTATAAAAGGGAAGATCATCGAACTCCTTGGGCCAGCCGATAATATCGATGTACAAATGCGGCTGGTGATTGAAAAGTTCCATCTGTCACACATCTTCAGCGATGAAACCCTGGCAGAAGCGAACCAACTGCATGAAAGCGTTAAGCTAACCGAGGACCGTGAAGATTTACGTGACATCCTGCATGTAACAATAGATGGGGAAACAGCCAAAGATTTTGATGACGCAGTCTGTGTTACCAAAACCGCACAGGGTTTCCAACTCCATGTGTCAATTGCCGATGTCTCTCACTATGTGAAACCCGGCTCGGCCATCGACACGGATGCATATCAAAGGGGTACATCCATATATTTTCCAGGCAGAGTAATTCCCATGCTGCCCGAGAAGTTGTCTAATAATCTTTGCAGCCTTATCCCCAACGTAGGTCGAATGGCAGTGACAGCAGTCCTGGATTTCGACCATTCCGGCAAGCGGATCGGTAAGCGGTTCTGCAGATCCGTTATTAAAAGTCATAACAGATTTACCTACACCACGGTTGCCCAGCTTGTTATAGATAAAGATGAAGAGACTCGAAACGCTTTTGGTCCCTTTCTTACCATGCTTGATCATGCAAACGACCTCGCCCGAGTACTCCTCGCCAGACGACTGGAGAGAGGCTCTATTGGTTTTTCATTGCCCGAAGCCGAAATCCAACTTGATACAGACGGCCATATCGAGAGCATAACCAGAGCTGAACGGAATTTTGCCCATCAGATAATCGAAGAGTTTATGCTGGCAGCCAATGAAGCGGTGGCAGAAACCTTCACCAGGAAACATCGTCAAAGCCTCTATCGAATCCACGAATTGCCGGATCATGACAAAATTGTGGAATTCAGCGAATTCGCCAAGACGCTCGATCTTCAGCTCCCCCCACCCGAATCAACTGCTGAGTGGTTTGGCAAAGTTCTTAAACTCTGTAAAGGTTCACCCAAGGAATATATCGTTAACAACCTTCTGCTGAGAGCAATGCAGCAGGCCAGATATTCTTCGGACAATGTCGGTCATTTTGCCCTGGCAGCTACAGATTACACCCATTTCACCTCCCCTATCCGTCGCTACCCCGATCTCATCGTCCACAGAGAGCTCTGTGCAATGCTGGCGGAACAGAGCGCACGCAAAAAACAGACCAAGGCAGAAAACACATTGAAGAATGACCTGCACGAAGTCGGGATATTCCTCTCCGGCAGAGAACGGACCGCAGTCTCATCAGAGCGCGACATGGCCGACCGGCTCAAACTGCTCTATATGGAAAAGCATCTTGGTGAATCGTTCAAAGCAATCATTTCCGGCGTAACTGACTTTGCGTTCTTTGTCGAATTGCTGGATCTCTTCATAAGCGGATCTGTCTCACTCGAGTCACTCAATGACGACTATTACCTCTTTGACGGCAAACATCATCGAGTCATTGGTGAGGTAAGCGGCAAGATCTATCAAATTGGTGATATCATCAGCGTTACCGCAAGCGATGTTGATAGAAATAAAAACAGAATTTACTTCGAACCATCTTCACAGCAATAACGAGTAGAAAGACTTAAAAATCAGTCCATCCAGCCGACAGGGCCTATATTGATCGATATTTTTGCACCTTGACTTGCTGCAATATTTCGAATTAAGTACTCTCAGGAAGGTACTGATTAATACTTTTTTTTCTAAAGATATATTTTACGGTTAACTCGTTCTGGAGGATAGTTCATATGGAAGAAACCAGCATGCTTGCGTCGTTATTCGGCAATCCTTTTGCCAAGGGGCTTGCTTTAGGCTTAGTGATCTGTATCATCTTGTGTTCGTTTATGTACATTCGCGGACTGCTTCGCAGACGTGAACTCAGTAAAGAGGTTGACCGTCTGCGCAACCATCTGCACACCAAACTGGAAATCGATTCTACTGATAACGAACGGCGTAAGGCAGAGCTAACCCGTCTGAAGCAGGAGCGCGACAATCTCCGCATTACTGTGCAGTCACTGAACCAGAAGCCTGGTCGAAAAGAGATTCGTCAATACTACATCTATCAGACCGCAATCGACATCATGTTCGAAAAAGCTCCAGGGTTTGCACCAGCCTGGCAGGTTACCCTGAAAGAGGCTGAGAGACTGTTCGAAAAATCTGAAAGTGGTGTGGTACCTCTGCTTAAAAGACTGATGCCTTCTACCGCTGACAAGCAGGTTGAAGAGTACGAAAAAATCAGCAGAATCTCAATGGATACCACCAGCAAGAAAAACTGAGATTTTTCTGCACGAGCGGAAATTCGACGCCAGTTTCAATTACTTCAAGCAGGGATTGACCGAAACAACGGTTCAATCTCTGCTTGTTGTTTAAGCCCTCTGCCAACACCCCTCCTTTTACAATTTCCTTTTCCTGACAGATATCATGCATCAAGACCGTGAGCTTTTATCCCAGGTGGCCATTGTCCTCGTCCACCCGAAATTTGCAGAAAATGTAGGTTCTGCCGCGAGGGTCGCTTTTAATATGGGCATCAGCAGAATCATTCTGGTCCGCGACGAAATGCCGGACCGGGAAAACATGGCCAAAATGGCCACCCACAAAGCTGCACATCTTCTCGACTCGATAGAGGTATATTCCACCCTGGAGGAAGCACTGAAACCCTTTTCTATTATCGTCGGTACCACGGCCCGACTCGGCAAAAAGAGAACCATCGAGCGTAATCCCAGGGAAGTGATAGAGGCGGTTATCCCCGATCTCCCCAACAACCATATGGCCATAATGTTCGGCCCGGAAGATACCGGCCTGACCAATGACGAACTAAAATACTGCAATTACACCTCATGCATTCCGACAGCCGATTTTTCATCACTCAACCTGGCCCAGGCTGTCGCTATCCACTGCTATGAGCTGTATTTCAGTATAGTTCACGCCCCCAACGCTGTTGAGCCCAATCCAAGATATGCATCATCTTTCGAACTCGAAGGGATGTACAAGCATGTGGAGGATGCCTTATTACGTATTGATTTTCTGAAAGAAAAAAGTCATACATACTGGATGAGCAACATCAGGCAGTTCCTTGGAAGAGTCAGACTTTCCTCTAAAGACGCCAGCGTCATTCGTGGTATTTGTCGCCAGTTTTTATGGTACAAGGGGAAAAACCAGAAAGAATGATTTACTATGAGAGCCGACGATGGACACACGCGATATCCCCAGACCCTTTGCCATTCCATCAAATAAATTCTATCCTCCCCATATTGACGAATCTCAATCCCTGCTCCGCACCGGCCTGCTGAACTCTAAACTTCCGCATAAGATACGGAACAAAAAAGCAATCATCATAGAAGCCCAGGCTGGCCAGGGAAAAACGACCCTCGTCTCGCAATTCATCAATCATCACAATATTGATTTTATCTGGTACCAGATCGGCCCTGAAGATTCCGACCCGGTATTGCTGCTCTCATCGCTACTGGCAAATTTCAATCAGAAATTTACCGATTTTTACTCCCCGCAACTCTCCACCATACTCCGGGACGGAGTCGTCGGTCCCCTCGACCTGAAAAAATGTGCCAACATCCTGCTTGGTGATCTGAACATCTACCTCCAACAGGATATGTTCATTGTTTTTGATGATCTGCATTTACTCACCGGCAGCATACTCACCAACAATCTGCTTGAGTATATGATCGACACATCTCCGCCGCGACTCCATTTTATACTCATCTCAAGGCACCCTCTCGAGATGAAATGTAAAACCTTCCGGGACAGCAGTAAAATCAGCTACCTGAGCACCAGTGATCTCGCACTCGACAATAGAGAAATCGAAGACCTTTTCACCAATGTTTTCGAAAGAGATATCACCCGCCAGGACGCGATTGATATCCACCGCATGACTAACGGCTGGATAATGGGCATCGTACTCGCCAGCCACCCGATGAGCGGCCGCAATCACTTTTGGCAAAACTCCACCAATGACTCTGTCATTGCCCCGGATTCAGACCAGGGACACATGCTTGATTATTTCCAGGATGAAATTTTCGACAAGATCCCGGAAGAGTTACACACTCCGTTCTTCCGTCTATCATTCATCAGTGAAATTCCCGTTCAACTCGCTACGATCCTTACCGGTATCGAAGACGTTGGAAACATCCTCTCAGAAATGGCCAGAGAGAATTTTTTCGTCTACAGACTTGATGACAACAAATCTGTATTCAGGTTCCATCACTTTTTTCAGGAATTCCTCCAATTGCAGGGTACAGCTCTGTTCAGCAACACCGAAATCCAGTCGATCCATACCAGGGAAGCCGAGTACTATCTGGAACTGGACATGGTTGAAAAAGCCCTTGCCTGCTACCGGAAAGCTGAGGACTACCTGACTATGGACCGTATCCTGCAAACCAGAGGTATGGAACTTGTATCCAAAAACCGGACATTTACCATTTTTGCCCTGTTAAATTCGATCCCAAAAGAGACTCTTTTTGAATATAACTGGCTGACCTTTTTTGCCGGATTGATGCAAAACGATTATTCGCCCCAGACAACCCTGCCATATTACGAACGGGCTATCGAACTGTTTATGGAAAGCCGTGATCCCATAGGTGAAATTTTGTGTCTGTCCCAGATGATTTATTTCCATTTCGTCATCACCGGCAAATACAATGTAGGCTCACGACTGCTCCCCAACACTGCTCACCTTTTAAAGGCACACGAACAATCCCTCCCGGACACGGTAAAAATTCTTGCTGCCCGTAATCTTGCCTGCGGTCACTGCTTCTTTGATAGCCAAATGGATAAAGCCAGAAATTATATCCATATGGCCAACACCCTCTCCAAACGTTATGACAGTAGAAATTTCCAAGCCTCCGCCCGTTTTACCAAGGGATATATTGAATTACTCTGTGGCAATAGGGCAAAATTTCTGCGTGAGGCTGAAAAATGCTACTCCCTGTCAAACGACCCGTTAGTTGGGATGTCAAACAAACTGACCATTCACGTGATGTACCTCTGTTACCTCTCCATGGTCGGTGATTTCCTCAACTTTAAAATCGCACAGGAAGCAATTCAGAAAAGCATTGACCGGACAATCGTCGACCAGACTGTGGCTGCGCCATATATTTATGTATGGGGAGCCGCCTGCTACATCTCCATGGGCCAGACCGATACCTCAATGGAGCTTTTGAACAAGGGATTCGGTATCACTTCAACAGCCTCCAGTCATCACATGCACAGTCAATTGTTACAGTGGCTTGCTTATGGACATGCGCTACAGGGGAGCAATGAAGAGGCCGTACATTTCATAGAAGAATCTATTACTCTTCGATCAGACACAGGCGGAGTCTTTTATGAACTGTTCAATAATATTATGGCAGGCGCCATCTATGCCCGCACTGGGCGGGGCGATAAGGCCGCAGCGCTATTAGACGACGGTGTCGCCAGAACACAGCTTATTCCGTCTACCTTCCTGCATATCTGTGCACTCTTTCAGCGCAGTTACTGCAAGCTGGTCTACGTCGATACTGAAAGCGCCCTCGATGATCTCGAAGCTGGATTGTCTCTTATGAAAAGCAACGGCTACACCCATTTCTGGGGGTGGGAGCCTGTTATGATGACTAAGCTGCTGACACTGGCCGTCCAGTTTGATATCGAGAGAAGCTTCGCACAGATGCTCTGCCAGGAACGATTAAAAATGCATCTTGGAGAAAATGGCGAACCCACTCCCCTGCTCAACTTTTCCCTCCTCGACAGCTTCCAGATAAGTCTTGGCACAACCATTATTAGCCATTCTAAAGATCTCACCCCATCCCAGCGTGAGCTTCTAGGCCTGTTGATAACTGCCAAAGGTCAGAGAATAAGCCAGGAGAGAATCCAGCTTGAACTATGGCCGGACAACACTCCGGAAAATGCCCGCAAGAGTTTTGACACCCTGCTTACCCGACTGAGAAAGGAGCTCTCTAAAAATGAAATACTTCAGGTTCGGGATTACATCCACATGCAGAAAGGAATTCTCTGTCTGAGCAACTATCAGATGGATTCCCTGCAATTTACCGATGCGGCCCGCAGAGGAATTGTTCACGCCAAAAATAGCGACTGGTGGCAGGCTGGCAACGCCTTCCAGCACGCACTCTACCACTGGAAAGGTTCTTTGCCTGAAGATAGTTTCAAGAGTGAACAGGTCCTGACCTACAATGATCAACTCGCCAATACCCTTATCGAATTTACGACGACCTGGGCACGTCATATGGCAGAAACCGGCCGCACCGATGAAGCTATAGCCCTTATCGAAAGAGTGCTGCAAACCAACAAGCTTGAAGAAGAGCTAGTCACTCTGCTCTATGCACTACACTCTAAAAACAACAGCCCGATCAAAGCTAAAGAGACATTGGAACGATATAAAGTGGCATTGAAAAAAGTTGAATATTCACAACGGGAGATCGATGAGTACATAGAGGTAATCCTCGCCACAGCAAAGGAGACGGTATTCGAGCAATCCAGTTCTTCCTACTAGGAAGTCAGGATTCAACACCTTCCCCCTGCTCCTGTGAAATGAGCGTGTGCTATACTCCTGCCCCCCCCTCTTCTATTCCGGCAAGAGGGCACATCTCACACAGTGGTGAACTCTTTTTGCAATAGTCCTTGCCGACCATAACGATCAGGGCGTGATACTCACCATAAAGTTGCGGGTCCGGCTCCAGCCTGCTGGTGAATTCTTCCTGCAATTCGTTGTAATCACACTCTTCAGCTACCAGCCCGTGTCTGGAAAAAACCCGATGGGTATAGTTGTCGACCACAAAGACCGGATGGTTTCCGCAATACAGCAGTATTACATCTGCAGTCTCAGGTCCTACCCCCTTTACCGTCAGCAGATTTGACCTGGCATCCTCAGTGCTGCCGGCAAGCAATGCGTCCAGATCGCCCCCATAGCATCCTGAGATCATCTTCAGTAGATTATGGAGGCGCTTCGCTTTCACATTATAATAGCCTGATGGCCTGATGAGTTCGGCCAACTCATCAGCCGGGGTAGCATGCATTGCCGCAAATGAAAGCAGACCTGCGTCCCGGAGATTATCCATTGCCTTGGCTACATTCGTCCAATTAGTATTCTGGACCAAAACCGCACCGACAAGGATTTCAAACTCCGTTTCACCCGGCCACCAGTTTTTTTGCGGGCCATAATGCTGATAGAGACGATCGTAAACTTCTAAAAATGATTTGGCCCGCATAATGCGAAATCCTTTATGAGCAGATATTATTTCTTTATGACAGGCCAATTTTCAGGGGAATCACCAAGGCAAATCCCTATATCATCAGCCGTTAATATTTTGTCTGAATCAAGATTTACCTTCTTTCTTGAACGGATCGCATCTTCCAGGGGTACGCCTTTCATTGTGGAGTGCACAAAAGCCACCATCTGCCCAAATTTACCCTCTTCAACTATGCGCACCGCTGCAGCTCCAAAACGAAGTGCCAACAGTCTGTCAAACGTGGTAGGTGAACCGCCTCGCTGCAAATGACCTAGCACCAGCGATCTGGTATCTTTGTCTGTTCGCCGGCGGATCTGATCGGCAACATACTCCCCTACCCCACCAAGCACCACCTCTTCACGGCCAAGTTCGCCTACGCCTTTATTAAAAGATTCACCAGACTTCGTCACCGCCCCCTCGGCAACCACAACTATTGAATAATGCTTGCCATACAACTCATTATCCGTAATCTTCTCGCACACATAGTCCATATCAAAGGGGATCTCGGGAATCAAAATGGCATCAGCTCCACCAGAAATCCCCGAATAGAGTGCAATCCAGCCCGAATCCCGTCCCATAACCTCTACAACCATAACCCGATTATGCGATTTTGCTGTGGAGTGCAATTTATCAAGAGCTTCAGTTGCCGTTGATACAGCGGTATCAAAACCGAATGTTCGATCCGTCTCTTCCAGATCATTGTCGATTGTTTTCGGAATTCCGATCACCGGCATCCCCTTCAGGGCGAACCTGTGAGCTATTTCAAGGCTACCATCTCCTCCAATGGCGATATGACAGTCAAACCCCATTCGATGGAAATTTCGAAGTATCTTATCAGAAACATCAACAATCTGGATCTCACCGGCAAGATTCTCCACAGGTCGTGCAAATGGATGACCCTTATTGGCAGACCCGAGAATCGTGCCTCCCATGGCGTAAATCTCGGATACATCCTTAGGGGTGAGCCTGATCATCTTGTCTATATCCAGAAAACCGCCGTACCCATCCCGGCTGCCATAGACGTCCCAGCCTCGTTTGTAACATGAGTGTACAACCGCAAATATCACCGCATTCAGACCTGGGGCATCGCCTCCCCCTGTTGAAATGACTATTTTTTTCATATTAGATACCTTCTGAATAATGAACGGATGTTGAGGTTTGACAAAGGGTCAACTTCTTCCGGTTCAGGCTGCGTTAATGAACACAGACTATTTATAGAGAGATAACAAAACATTATACATTCAATGGTGTCCGATGAGTCACTGCAAAATAATATAAACAATATCACCTTCATTTTCAGCGGTTCAAGTAAAAAACTTGTTGCACAATGGCACTGGTTATGTAATCAACAGAGTGACCTCAATTCAAAAGCAGCAGGAAAGGTTCTATTAAATAAGATTCTTAATTGACATCTCATATTCTGCACTTACCTTTTGTGGCACAAGAAGAAACTTCCCCAGGGAAGTCAAACCAGTAACAGTTCAACAATGTAAGCAAAATTGTTGAAACCGAGGAGGCAATATGTCTGATTTCAGTGTAACAGACTTAGCTGTAGAAAAACTAAAAGAATACATGGAGCAGAACAATATCGATTCTGCTCTGCGTGTCGCCCTCATGCAGGGTGGCTGAGCTGGACCCTCTCTGGGCTTGGCTCTGGATGAGCCAAAAGATAACGACAAAGTATACGAGAACGACACCCTGAAGTTTCTGGTTGAAGAGAGCCTGCTGACTACTTGTGGTTCTATCACCGTAGACTTCATCGACGCTGGACCTCGTTCCGGTTTCGGTATCACCTCCTCCAACCCAATTGGCGGCGGTGGCTGTAGCTCTGGAGACTGTTCTTCAGGCAGCTGCGGCTGATTCTCACATACTTTCATATATATGAGTTCTGATTCGTTCAGAACTTATCGAAAGTTGAAGGGGCTTTCTCGGTTACGAGAAAGCCCCTTTTTTTATTACCTTTTCCTCTTCCTCATACCCTTCCCCTCCTGCTTGACACAACTTTTAACGATTCTTATGTTCTCAGCGCTGAGATGTTCACTATTCCATGTAACCGAGGTTAGTTATCTGTCATCGAGAAAGGCAGACCCGGGAGGGGAAAATGCAATTTGACAAATTCACATTAAAATCGCAGGAAGCTATCCAGGCTGCACAACAGCTTGCGAGGGATAACGGACAACAGGAGATTCGGCCAGCCCATGTGGCACGGGTGATTCTGGAACAAAAGGGAGGTGTGGTCTCTTCGATTCTGAAAAAAATGGGTGTCGATCCTTCACAGGTTCTTGCTGACTGCATTTCTCAGATTGAAGCCATCCCGAAGGTGAGCGGCACCGGCGCCGGACAGATATACCTCTCCAATAATCTCCAGAAAGTTCTCGACTCCGCTTTCAAGATTGCCGGGTCTATGCAGGACGAATTTGTGAGCCAGGAGCATATCTTCCTGGCTATTATCAGGAATGACTCAGACGATTTTGCTAAATCATTGAAAAACAGAGGGGTTACTGAAAACAAATTCCTGGAAGCATTGCAGTCAATCAGAGGTGATCACAGGGTAACAGACCCCTATCCTGAAGAAAAGTATCAGGCTCTCGAGAAATACGGTATCAACCTCACCAATCAAGCCAAACTCGGTAAACTCGATCCGGTTATCGGACGTGACAATGAAATACGGAGAATCGTCCAGGTACTCTCCAGAAGGACGAAGAATAACCCGGTACTGATCGGTGAACCGGGAGTCGGCAAGACTGCCATTGTCGAGGGACTCGCACAAAGAATAGTTAACGGTGATATTCCCGCTACGCTTAAAGACAAGCAGGTCGTAACTCTCGATCTTGGCGCGATGGTTGCCGGGGCGAAGTACCGCGGCGAATTTGAAGATCGACTGAAAGCAGTCCTGCAAGAGGTTCAGAAAAAAGCTGGGGCTATCATCCTCTTTATTGATGAAATCCATACACTGGTCGGTGCCGGAGCGGCCGAGGGCTCAATGGATGCCTCAAACATGCTCAAACCAGCGCTTGCAAGGGGTGAGCTCCATTGCGTCGGTGCAACTACACTGGATGAATACCGCAAATACATAGAAAAAGACAGCGCCCTGGAAAGACGCTTTCAACCGGTGATAGTTCAGGAGCCAACAGTCGAAGATACCATAGCTATCCTGCGGGGCATAAAGGATAAGTACGAAGTACACCACGGTGTACGAATACAGGATTCTGCCACTGTAGCTGCGGTAACCCTTTCAAACAGATATATAACCGACCGCTTCCTGCCCGACAAGGCGATAGACCTCATCGATGAAGCAGCCTCCCAGCTTCGAATAGAGATCGACTCCATGCCAACAGAGATCGATGAACTTGAAAGAAAACGTATCAAACTGGAAATAGAACAGGAGGCCCTTAAAAAAGAAGATGACAAGGTCTCAATTGACAGGCTTGGAGAGATCCGTGAAAAGCTCGCCAATCTTACCGAGCAACTCAACGGCATGCGGGGTCAATGGTCCCTCGAAAAAGAGACTATTCAGAAAATACGCGATATAAAAGGAAAGATCGATGAGCTTCATGTGGAAGAACAGCAGGCCGAGAGGAGAGGAGATCTCAGCACCGTCGCTGAAATCCGCTACGGCAGGATAGTACAGCTCGAAAAGGACCTCGAAAACGCCAATGACCAGCTGCGCTCAATTCAGTCGGAACATATGATGCTGAAAGAAGAGGTGAGTGCCGAGGATATCGCAACCGTCATAGCCAAATGGACAGGCATCCCGACAGATAAGCTGCTTGAGGGGGAAAAAGAAAAACTTCTCCATGCAGAAGAAGAGCTTGCCAGGCGCGTTATTGGTCAACAAGACGCAATTCGTGCAGTCTCCAACGCAGTACGGAGAGCCCGTGCAGGACTCCAGGATCCGGACAGGCCGCTTGGCTCGTTCATTTTCCTGGGACCAACCGGTGTCGGCAAAACTGAACTCGCACGCTCATTGGCTGATTTTCTTTTTGACAGCCAGCAGGCTATGATCCGCATCGACATGAGTGAATTCATGGAAAAGCACTCGGTAGCCAGGCTTATCGGAGCACCTCCAGGCTATGTGGGTTACGACGAAGGAGGGTATCTCACGGAATCTGTCAGAAGACGCCCCTACTCCGTTATCCTGCTCGACGAAATCGAAAAAGCACACCCGGATGTCTTTAATGTGCTTCTGCAGGTACTGGATGACGGCAGAATGACAGACGGCAAAGGGCGAACGGTCGACTTTAAAAACACCATACTCATTATGACTTCCAACCTGGGAAGCCAGTTAATAATGAGTATGAAGCAAGAGAATAAGGATGAAAAAGAGATAGCGAACCAGATCGAGACAATCCTGCAAAGCCAGTTCAAACCTGAATTCTTAAACAGAATAGACGAAACAATAATCTTTCACAGTCTGGACAGAGAAAACATGGTGCAGATCGTTGACATTCAGCTCCAGCGCCTGATACACAGGTTAAAGGAAAAAAACATATCCCTGAAGATACGGCACAGCGCCAAAGAGTTTCTCGTCGCCCACGGTTACAATCCCGCCTTTGGAGCACGACCGCTCAAAAGATCAATTCAGCGCTACCTTGAGGATCCTCTTGCGATGGAACTCCTGGAAGGACGTTTTTCGGAAGGAGACCATATCTTTGTCGAATCGAGCGGAAACGAGTTAAGATTTACAAAGGCATCTCAATAGCTTAACAAGGAAAAACAGACTTTATTTGGTCCATTCCCTTTACCTTTGACCAAGAATGTGTTTGCATAGTTGTTCTTGCGCTATATTTCCCCCTTATTGCTTAAGGGGGATTATCGAACACTAATTTTCTACCTTAACGAGCATATACATGAGCAAAACAGTTGAAGATCTTTCCATCAATTACGAAGAAGATGGCAAACTTCTGGTAAAAGAAACCGGTAAAGAGATACTCTCCAAAGGTGCCTGGACCACTATTATCTTCCGCTATCAGAACTGGGACAACGCCAAAGGCGACTACGGTAAAGATATGTTTACCATACGCCGCTATCAAAAGCGCCAGGGAGAGTATATCCCAAAATCCAAATTCAACATCTCAAGTAAAGAGCAGGCCGAGAAAGTTGTTAACGCCTTACAAGGTTGGCTGAAGGACTGACCATTATAATAAAAGAAAGGTCTCCGTCCTTCCCTGTTATCTTGATTTGACTTTACGGCCAGCTTTAGCATAAACTCATCAGAGCGATGTTCCTAACTTTTGCAAAGTTGGCCGTAGAACGATCTGTTTAAAAGGACAAGAGTTGATTCTTAATATGGTTTTCCTGCAACATTCCTGTTGACAGTCTCTACCTCATCCTGTAGATTGCCGCGGTCTTTGAAACACGGAGAACAACACTCGACGACTAGAAGTCGCGCAGCTGACTGAGCTTCGAAACGTGCCAGAGATGATGCTTAAAAGAAACCTTGAGCATCGCAACAAAGTGGTTGACGAACATCACCAGCA
>NZ_JBLXGE010000007.1:0-286991 GCF_048381775.1 Desulfosediminicola sp.
CGCCGATGGTACTGCATGGGAGACTGTGTGGGAGAGTAGGTCGCCGCCGATTCTTTATACAAAAGCCCCGATCAGATCATTTCTGGTCGGGGTTTTTTGTTGTGTAAATTGCGATTGAGCAATGGTCTGAAGGTAGAAGCCAGAGGTAAAATGTAAAGCGTTCTTAAACACTTCTCACTTCTCCCCTCCCCCTATCTGTTCACGGCCAAAATGTTTTTCTACAATTATAGCGAAGAGGCTCCGCCCTTTCCCATCACGAACACGGAAGTTTCCTGAAAAGTTCACCCCTTCGGTCGGGTCGAGATGGCGCCGCTCGCTGCGTCGCTTATCTATCGCCGATGGTACTGCATGGGAAACTGTGTGGGAGGCAGGGTCGCCGCCAATTCTTAATACATAAACCAAAAAATCATAATGTACCTTTCTATATCACACACGATGTGACAGCAAACCGTTGATGGCCACTCGCTTTGCGCTCAAACTTTTCCTGCACGTCAACACTCATTGTCGCCACTGGACGAGCAAGCAATCGCCTCAAACCGATTTCTTCACCGCTCACTTCACAATAGCCATATTCCCGATCTGCAATTCGTTCAAGCGCATAATCGATATCCCGTATCAATTTCTGCTGTCGATGTCTCGTCTGCAAGTCACGGCTCATATCTGTGTGATTTGAGCTTTGGTCTACCGGATCCGGCTTACGAATATTGGTCTCTTTTAAATTTTTTGAAAAACCTGCAATTGAAGCCACCAGTTCAGCTCGCCGTGTGACAAGCTGAACTCTGAAAAATTCGAGTTGACGCTCATTCATGTACTCTTCATCTTCAGTTGGCCGGTACTCTTTGATCCTCTGTGCTGCCATTACTCCCTCCTTCGCATTTATATATCCGCTTTTGAAAATAATGTTCGATGATCAGTCAACCTGGAGCACTACTGTTTTATTCCTGTCCTATCCTTGTATCTGGTCTCTTTTAGCTTTCTGTTAATTACAGGTAAGAAAATACCCTTTTTTTGCTCCTTTTTTGAATGTGGCGTCTGGCGAGGCTCCGTTTAAATTTCTTCCTGCGTAAAATTGTTATGTTACCCGATGGCACTATGGAGCTATCCATGCTAATCTGGGGCCCAATATAGCACTAACCATGTTGCAAATTTCTTACCACAGGCCCAAATGAGTCGAATATCTCAATATATAGCACTTGCTGGAACTATAACTCCCAAACGTGGTGTTCTCCTTCTACTCATTAGCCTGATGCTCATTGAAAATGGTCTTGCATTATGCACTCCATGGATTGCCGGACAACTGACCAACACCATCTTAACAGACAGCTCTGATTCGATTTTTTCATATCAACAAATATTAGGTATCTGGTTTTTAATAATTATCGTCCAAACCATTTTTGGCTATTTTCACCGCGTTTTGTCCTCTACCACCAGTGAAAGAATGCTTACCAGAATGCGAAACAGGATTTATACGCATCTGCAAAGTTTGCCGTTATCATTTCACAATGAACGCAAGCACGGTGAGACGCTCGCACTGATTACCAATGAGAGCGCGATCATCAGCTTTTTCGTTACTGGCACCTTAATAAGTATTTTGCCACAATTGCTAACCGCTGCTGGTGCAGTTCTCTGCGTCGCACTGATTAGCCCTCTTATCGCTTCACTCATCACATTTCTGGTTCCAATTTTTTTTATCGCCATAAAACTGCTGGGGCGGCAAATCAGACCTATTTCCAAAAAACTCATGGATCAATATGCAGCTACCTTCTCTCTTGCTGAAGAGAACCTCGGAGCGCTTGCACTCATAAAAGCATCTAACAGAGAGCGTCATGAAAACCAGAGATTTACGGCCAGCAATGAACGACTTTTCAACCTCAACGCTCAATACATTCGAGAACAAGGCCGGTTAGCACCTGTTATTAAATTCCTGGCCACCTCAATAGTCCTTCTCATTCTATTTCTGGCAGGTGAGCATATTGCTTCTGGTGCTATCAGCACTGGAGAGATAGTCACTGTGGTGATGTATGGTATGCTGCTTACCCAGCCCATCAGCAGGCTTGCCGACATTTATGGCCAGATCCAGCGTACCAGAAGTGCAGCCGACAAATTATTGGATGTTCTGCACCTCGCCCCCGAGGATCTCGATGGCGGCCCACCGCTTCAGACAGTTGACGGTACAATTTCTTTTGATCGAGTATGCTTTTCCTACCCTGGGCGAACGACTATCATCGATGATTTTTCTCTTTCCATTTCCAAAGGGGAACTGATTGCTATTGTTGGTGAAAACGGCTCCGGAAAATCCACGATTGCTCACCTTCTCATGCGCCTCTATTCCCCGCACAAAGGGACCATCACCGTAGATGGTACAGACATTTCCAGTGTTTCCCTGAATAGCCTGCGCAGGCAGATTGGTTATGTCCAGCAAAACGTGATGCTTTTCAACACCACGGTTAAAGACAACATCCGTTTCGCCAGGCCTGATGCCAGTGATGAGGAAATTCTCAGGGCAGCACACGCATCTCACTCCAGTAAGTTTATTTCCGAACTTCCTGGCGGTTTTGATACCATCATAGGTGATCACGGTGTTAAACTTTCGGGTGGCCAGAAACAAAGGCTTTCGCTTGCACGCGCATTGCTTATGAATTCACCAATACTCATTCTGGATGAAGCAACAGCAATGTTCGACCCGGAAGGTGAGATAGCTTTTTTGCAGGAAAACCGCCCTGCATTTCAGCAAAAAACCGTAATTATCATTACGCACAGACCAGCCAGTCTGCAGTTAGCCGATAGAATCATCCATATTGACAAGGGACGTCTGGTTCATATCGAAGAACCGGCACTTGCAAAAAACTCATGTCACTCGTATAACTTGCAGGATTCTTATTTACCGTCTCAATCCGCTCAACCGAATTTCTCGTAAGTTTTTTGCAGAAACTATGAAAAGGATGCGATTTTCAGCCAAATCTGCAATTCGCTTCTACTTCAGTATTTTGGTAGTAACCAGATACTCCCGCTGACGGGTATCCTCCCTGCCCCTGCATGAGCTGATAAGAAATCCGGGAAAAACGCTGAATATCTATCAGAGGAAATCAATGGGTAACACAACACCACTATCAATAATCATACTCGCTGCCGGCAAAGGCACCCGGATGAAGTCCTTAAAAGCCAAGGTATTGCACCCTGTCTTCGGGGCACCGATGGTCCACCATGTATTGGATGCAGCCAACGGCTTACAGGCTGCATGCACCATTGTCATTGTCGGTCATCAAAAGGAAGAAGTTATTGCAGCTTTGCCACAGTATGATATCACCCCGGTAACCCAAGAAGAGCAACTGGGAACAGGTCATGCCGTTCTGATTGCCGAGGATTCAGTACCCGTTGATGTGGAAACCGTCATGGTTCTTTGCGGCGACACTCCGCTGATACAACCGGATACCCTCATTGAGATGTATAATAAGCATACTGAATCGGGTGCTGTCCTTACGGTGATGACGACCATGCTGGACAATCCCAAAAACTATGGCAGGATTTTGAGTGATGCCAATCAGAGAGTTCTTGGCATAGTCGAAGAAAAAGACGCCTCCAGTGAACAGAAAAAAATCTCTGAGATCAACGCCGGGATCTATTGCGTAGAACGTAAATTTCTCTTTCAGGCCTTAAAACAAGTTGGCACCGATAACAGCCAGGGTGAAGTGTATTTGACCGATATCGTAGCCATTGCTGTGCATCAGGATCTTCTGGTAGAGAAATACATTGCTCCAAGAAGTGGTGACGTTCTTGGCGTCAATTCCCGGGTGGAACTTGCCCAGGCCGACCGTGAGCTACAAAAACGAAGAAACGAGGCTGTCATGATGGAGGGTGTTACCCTTCAATTGCCCGAAACTATAACAATATCAAACGACTCAACAGTTGGTGGTGATAGCCTGATCGAAAAAGGTGTCACAATCACCAATTCATGCACCGTCGGCGAGCAGTGCCTTATCCGTCAGGGTGTTATCTTAAGAAATTGCCAGGTTGGGAACAATGTTATGGTAGGAGCCTATTCAGTTCTTGAAGACGTCACGATTGCAGACGATACAGCAGTGGCGCCCTACTCTACCTCCATTACTGCAGATTAGGGCTGACTCATAGGCCCCGGTACAGATATCTGAAAAGTGGCAAGGCGATCCTGTAAACATCATTGGTTTGACGCTGCTTCATACCGGCAGACCCATGGCTCTGCTTGACATGAAAATACCGCTGTGCCAAGCTGTTATCTAAAGCGGACCATACCAATCCTACGCCAGAGACATGCCGAATGTTCACCGGTGGAGAATCGATACCTTGCATACCTTACTGAACAGCCGGAACGCTAAAGTTCAGGTCTGAATAGGTTGTATTTCAATTTCACCAAATGCAGATATTGGTGGTATAGTAGAGTAATTTACTTCAATAACTGATCGTAATATTGTAGACAATACACTTCTTAAATTCTCAGCCTTATTTCCATTCAATAGATTACGGAGCCTACCATGAGCGACCTGAAAAAAATGTACTCCACCATACTTGGTGATCAGTTCCCGATGGAGATGACCATCAGCTTTGGTGACCAAAAGCTTGCCTACAAAAAACGGACCTGGAAAATCACAGGTGAAGACGGCACCATAGAAGAGCGCGGTATCCGCTACGGTGAAAACCCTGATCAGGAGGCCGCCCTCTATGAGCTGGTGAACGGTAACCTCGCCCTCGGCGACTGCAAATACATTGAGGCCGGCAATGGCCTGGTCTCATCCATCGCTGTTGAAGATATGCTTCAGGTCGGCAAGCACCCTGGCAAAATCAACCTTACTGATATTGATAACGGTTTAAATATTCTCAAATACCTGGTGGATAAACCTGCTGCGGTAATACTCAAGCATAATAATCCATGCGGAGCTGCCTATGGTGCAACAATGGCAGATGCTTTCAACCGCGCAAACCGTGCAGACAGAATTGCCGCCTTCGGCGGAGCTGTGGTTATGAGCCGTGCTTGTGATCTTGCTACAGCCGAACTCCTTGCCGGTAACTACCTTGAGGTTGTCTGTGCCCCTGAGTTTGAAGAGGGAACTCTTGAAATTCTCTCACGCCGCAAGAATCTGCGAATTATCAAGATGGACCGAATTGATCGTCTCAGCGATTTCGAGAAGCACCGTTTTGTAGACTTCAAGAGTCTCATTGATGGTGGCATCATCGCCCAGCAGTCAGCCGTTAATTCAATCCGCTCCTTAAGCGATCTACAGCCTGCCGTTTCCACCTGGAAAGGCCAGGAGTATAAATGTGAACGGCAACCTACCCCGCAGGAAATCGATGATATGATTTTCGGCTGGGCCATTGAGCACGGTGTTACCTCCAACTCTGTTCTTTATGTTAAAGATGGTTGCACCGTCGGCATCGGCACCGGTGAGCAAGATCGGGTTGGTGTGGCTGAAATTGCGGTTCATAAAGCATATATCAAGTATGCGGATATCATCTGTTTCGACACCCACAACATTTCCTATGCTGACCTTGTGCTGGCTATCAGTAAAGGTGAGAAGAAAATCGAAGAAAAAGAAGAGATCGACGCCAAAGTCCAGGCCGATCGAGCCGGTTTGCCTGGTTGCACAATGATCTCGGATGCATTTTTCCCATTCAGGGATGGTGCTGACGTGGGAATCAAGCAAGGCATTACCGCAATTCTCCAGGCAGGTGGTTCCATGCGTGATTTTGAAACCATTGAGGCCTGCAACGAAGCCGATCCCAAAGTGGCGATGATGTATACCGGCCAGCGCTCTTTTAAGCACTGATCCGCTCAAAATAATTTACCTGTATCGGCAACGAAAAAAGCAGCCCCTTTTAAAAGGAGCTGCTTTTTTGGTGTGCTTCAGACTGTTGCCACTGAGCTATCGTATTTAATCGATACGAACGGTTACCAGTCCACGATCGTGAAGGTCAGCCAGAAAGTCCAGAACATCTTGCCGGCACTCCTCCTGCTCCACCTCATACTCCGATAGAATTTTATCGATAATGTTTTTTACAAGCACCGGTTGCTCCAGAACATTCCAGATAATCGTACCTATGGAATCGAGAGAGCTGTAGCCTCCTGTCTGAGTGTCCAGAATAACGGTTTCACCATCAAGCTCTGTAGAAAGTTTTCCTTCCGAACGCTGAATGCGGACAACATGCAGATTTTCATTGTCACTTGAAAACACTTTAGTCATAATAACGTACCAGTTTTTCAAATATTTCTTAAAAAATCTTAGCTATTAATGCTGCAGGTAATCAGACCACAGCAACAACCTGGTCGCCTATCCAGCAAATTACAGTCTACTATGAAATCCAACAAACGAGGTTTATCTCGCGTCTTTGCAGCATTTTTTTACTCCATGGCAGGAATTCGCTCCGGTCTGAATCATGAAGAGGCTTTCCGTCAGGAAGTTCTTCTGTTTCTGCTGCTGCTGCCTGCTCTTTATCTGATTCCGGTGTCAATCGAATTCAAGGCACTTCTCTTCTCAGCAAATTGTCTGGTATTAGTAGTCGAGCTTCTGAATTCCGCCATTGAATCCGTCGTAGATCTGGTCTCCCCGGATTACAACATCTATGCCAAGAGGGCCAAGGATATGGGAAGCGCCGCAGTACTTCTCTCCATCGCCCTTTCGGGAATTCTCTGGTTGGTTGCACTCTATACTGTCTATTTCTAAACCGGCAAATCCCTGACCACAGGCTGCTACAGTGAAACCCACCCTCCTGTTCTGGCTGAACGCAAACAGGCATCACAAACTTTTACTGTATAGAGACCATCCTCACCAGAGACTGGATTCGGGATTTTGCCCAATAAAAAATCCCTCCAGTCTGTGAGCAGATGTAAAATAGTGGGCGAAGGTTTGAACTGTTCCTCCTCTGTCTTTTGGGCTCCAACGATCCTGCTGATTCGGTGAAAAATCTGTTCACCATGGAGCTGGCCTTCCTGACAGATAAATTCCCAACGTCCGCTCCTGGCATTTCCAACTTTCGAGACATCCACGGTACCGATCGTTCCATCTTCGAATTCAGCCAGCATCGTTACCAGGTCTTCCAACCGTTTGCCGTGGAAAGACCTTGCTGCTGCAATCACCCGTGTAATCTTCTGACCGGTAATAACTCTCAGGGAATCAAAAATATGGACTGCGGTGTGTATAACTACGCCCGCACCAGCCTCATCCGGATCATCATGCCAGGCGAGGGAAGATGGTTCTATGCGCTGGTTTACCGCAAAAGAATGCAGTTTACCCATAGTTGGTAACTGGTACTGAAGCGCTTGTATGACGGGGTTATAGCGAAGTGTCTGACCAACTGTAAGCTGGGATTTTTGTGCCTCCAGCACCGCCACAATCTCCCCGGCCTCGCCACCGTTTCTCCCCAGCGGTTTCTCCATCAGCAGCGGTTTACCAAGCTCAGCACAATATCTGGCAATATCCAGGTTAATTTTGGGAGGAACTACAGCAATAATAGCCTGAACTTCCTCGTTGGACACAAGTTCACGCCAGTCGTCATGGAACGTTGCGCCCCACTCTTTCGCCTGTTCTTTTCCGTTTATGGAACGGCGGCTGGTTGCCGCAAGAACGAGCCCCTCCACATCGTTCACCACGTGGTTCGCATAACGAGAACCGTGCGTACCTGTGCCGATAATGCCTACTCGAATCGTGTTGTCTGCCATGAATCACTCCTTTTTTGCGCTATGAAGAAGCATTGTTTTTGTGATCCAGCAAGAAAACAAACTGACCGTAATTCCGTATCCCACACTCTTTACCAGAGTTTTAATTCTATGAGATAGAGCTAGCGTATGAGGTATCGGACCACCCTGGTATATCAAGCTGTTCGCTGATCGTTACCGGTTAGCCCGAATTTTTCATGTTCTTTTGATTGCGCTAAAGAATAGGCAATTGTTTTAGGACAGTGCCATAATTCAATTGCTCTCGTTATTCAACAAGATGTTATCGCAGGTTCGTCTATGTGACGACAGTTTCTAGACAACTCAGTTAGTTAGCCAACAACCATGTTTTACTGCCAAACACCCCACAATCTGACGCAGTCTGTTCTAATGATTAATCAGGCTAACACCGTTCGAAAGAAAATAACATAACCAACAGCACCCACTGTAATCAGCAGCAAGGTAAGCAGCGAGATAACTATGAGGAGCGACTTGATCGGAAAAGATCGGCTCTTCTTTTTTTGAGATACTCTTTTTCTGCCGGCAGTAGATTGAGACCGGGCAGCTCTGGTTTTGCTTTTTGTCGCTTTCCTGACTGTTGTCTTTTGATTAGTTGCCATTACAGGATACTATCGAAGTCTATCGGAAGAATAGGAAAATATTTTCTTATTAGGTATCAATCGTCTGATTAGAAGTCTACTTGTTACGACTCAAAACATAGTAGGCAAGACCGATGAGAACATCTTTTTCGGCTGAAGCTGTTTCGTCCCCAAAGATTTCCAACGCCTTTACCGCCTTGGCCACAGCCTCTTCGGCCCGGTGCCTGGTTTCAGTAAAACCATCATACTTCACAATCAGCCTGTGAACCTTGTCGAACCCGGCTTCGCGATATTCTGGAGAGGCAATAATTTTCTCCAACTCCTCCTTATCTGCCTGGTCGGCTCTTGATAAGGCAATGATAAGCGGCAAGGTCATTTTTCCTTCTGCCAGGTCGTTGCCCACTGCTTTACCTGTATTGACCTGATCGCCATTATAATCGAGTAAATCGTCAACCATCTGAAAAGCGCATCCAAGACCGACTCCATAATCACGCAAAGCCATACGCTGCTCCGGACTTGCTCCGCCATAGATTGCTCCAACCTCACAGGACGCAGCAATCAGCACACCAGTTTTGCCCATGATTGCATCATAATAGTCAAACTCACTGAGGTTCAACTGGGAGGCATTACGCAGCTGCATGAATTCGCCATCAACCATTCCGGCAGTGGCTCCGCAAAATACACGAAGCCCTTCGTCACCGACCAGTTTACCTACGATTTCCATGGAACGGGCATGGAGAAAATCACCAGCCAGGATGGCAGAAATAATACCGAATTTTTTATAAACAGAGGGATGCCCCCTTCTGGTATCGGCGTTATCAATGACATCATCGTGAAAAAGGGTTGCTGCGTGCAGATACTCGAAAGCGGTAGCTAACGAATAGACGTCACGGCTGTTGCAACCACAAATCCTTGCAGCAAGCACAACAAGCAGTGGTCGCACTCGTTTGCCGCCCTGGAGCAGGCCATAGCGGAGTACCTCTGTAAGTAACGGATCCACGGTGCCCTGCAGTCGATCTATGTCATCCCCAATGACCGTATCTATGGTCTGTGATTCAGCCACAATAGCAGCCATCAGTTGTTGTTTTTCCATCGCTATTTCTACCCGTTTCTACAAAATCTGTTTATTTATCTTCAGAGGATGACGATGCAAAAAAGTCGGCAATTGGCGAGAGCTTCCGAACAATGGGTGATGACGGCAAACTCTGTCTGAATCGTCGACCGTAGCCCTTGGTAAAGAGCCGCACATCCATAATCGCGATGACTCCCCTATCTGTTGCAGCCCTCATCAATCTGCCCACTCCCTGTCGCAGGGTCAAGACAGCACGTGGCACCTGAAAATCAAAAAATGCGTTACCGCCCTGCTCATTGATAGATTCAATTCGTGCCTGAATCACCGGATCTGACGGCACTTCGAAAGGAAGTTTATCTATGATAACGCAGCTTAAAGAATCGCCCTGGACGTCTACACCTTCCCAGAAACTTGCTACAGCTACCAGTACAGAGTTATTCGTTTCCCTGAAACTTTTCAAGAGCGCATTTCTCGCCCCTCTCCCCTGCACCAGTACAGGATATTCCAATTCCTGCTCCAGATGTGCTGCCAGGTGCTCCATGCCACGAAAACTTGTACAGAGCACCAGCCCCCTGCCTTTACTCAGTTTCAGGATTTCAGTCACCTGTTCCGCAACACGCTGTTGAAAGTTCTGATCGGAAGGTTCTGGGAAACTTAACGGCGGGATGTAGAGCTTTGTCCTGTTCTGGTAATCGAAAGGAGATGGAAATCTCAGAAACTCCACAGAATCATCAAGCCCAAGCCGCTTCCGCATATAACTGAAATTGCCGCCGGAAGAAAGTGTTGCGGAAGTCAATACACACCATTCCACCGTACGATACAGGGTGCGCTGCAAGAGGTTATCCACATTGATTGGTGTGGCTGAGATTGCCACTGACCGCTCACGACGCTCATACCAGTAAACGAAACTACTTCCTTCCATACCTGTTTGTTGTTCAGAAAGTGAATCCGGCAACGCTATCGACAACAGATTCGAACGCAACTCAAGAGCTCTGTTCTCAAGCGTAGCCCAACCATCTCCTGCACTTTGCATCAAGCCCGCTTCTTCAGCCATACGCTGGATACCCCGGGCGAGCAACTCAACTTCAGTACGCCAGGCAGATTGGGAAAACTGGCTGATGAATTCCTTGAGATGAAATTTTCCTACTGATGCCGGGAACAGTGATGCAAACTCATCAGTCCGGGTTTTGAGCCCTCGTGCCATGGCGAGTATGCGCTCTGTACCCTGCGGATCAAGATCTTGCTCAGCCTGCCTTTCCATATCGGCCAACAGATCAATGAGCTGATACTGGCTGAATGATTTACCGAAAAAGGAAGTTGCCACATTCTCGATGTGATGGGCTTCGTCAAAAATGACTCCCTCATATCTTGGTAGTACTTCACCGTAGCCTGCCTGCCGTATGGCCAGATCAGAAAAGAACAGATGATGGTTAACAATCAGTACCGAGGCTGAGCCAGCCTGTTTTCTGAGCTGATTGACGAAACAGAGTGCTCCTTCAGGGCAGTCACCTCCGAGGCACTGATTGGAATGGGCGGAGATTTTGGGCCACAAAGGAGATCGCTCGGAGAGCCACTCCAACTCTGCACGGTCACCGGTTTCAGTTGTGATGAGCCAATCATCAATGCTATCGATTTCTTTTTCTTCAAACAGTGATTGCTGGCCAGTTGAGCGATGCTGGTACCAACGATACAGACATAAATAGTTTTGCCTGCCTTTGATACAGAGAGCGGGTACTTTTTTGCCGAGAACCTTTTCAATTAAAGGGATCTCTTTGTTCATGATCTGATCCTGCAGGTTCAACGTTGCAGTCGAGATCACGACCCTTTGCCCACTCTCAATGGCAGGTACCAGATATGCAAGGGTTTTCCCTATACCGGTCTCAGCCTCAACTACCAGAATCCGACCGTGCTCCTGCTCGTACTCTTTCGAATCGTGGATAAGCGCAGCAACGGCTTCGGACATTGCCCGTTGCCCATCCCTGGGTTCAAAATCATCAAGGTATTGAGCCAGAAGCCCTGTTGGGGAAAAGAAATCAGACATACCTGGGCTGCCTATTGTAGCTGTTTAGCCTGTTGGCCATTTTTCAATATTGAGGAAGTGATCAATACATTTCAAAAAACAATCGGTCGAGTATACAATAGAAAAACAAACAGGAGTAGGCGAAATTCTCATTTCCCCAAAGCTGTGAAGAGAGATGCGGGTTCATCTCTGACGAAAATTCGCCTCGCGATCGTATTGAGTGTTCTTCAACAAACCGTGCAGCAGAGACCTTGATAGCAGACGGATAAGGGTAGCCTCCACCATGGTCAAACTCCTCAGCAGGCAAGTTTCACAGCTCAACCACTCAGCAGTAGACCTGCTGGACGAGGATGAATTTGTCGTCATTGTCGAAGATTCCCCTGAGATCGTCGTTCTGCTGAGTCGCTACATGAATACCCTCGGATTAAGGGTTCTTACTGCCGGTAATGCCACGGAACTCTACACCCTCCTTGAAACCAGCAAAGTCGCGCTCATCCTGCTTGATATCGGCCTCCCTGACAAGGATGGCATAGAGATACTTAAAGATCTGGTACCACGATACCCTGATCTCGGCATTATCATGGTCACAGGATCAACCGACCTTGCCACTGCGCTCGATTGCCTCCGCGACGGTGCTGATGACTACCTCACTAAACCCGTGCGCCTTGATCTTTTTAACCATGTTGTAACGTCCACCCTGCAAAAAAGACGACTGGCCATTGAAAACAGAACCTTTCAGCGTAAACTTGAAGCCACCAATTATCGCACCCAGTTTCTTCACCGCCTGAACCTGAAAATGAACACGGTCTATCTCAACAATGTTGAATTAACCGGTATACTCCAGGCCATATTGGTTGGCATCACTTCTGAAGAAGGTCTGCGGTTCAACCGCGCCTTTCTGGCACTATTGGATGAAGATGACAAACGCCTTATAGGCCGTCTGGCTCTCGGACCAGCCTGCCGTGAGGAAGCGGTCAAGGTCTGGGATGCTATCAGGGAAAACGATTTAAATCTTCAGGATATTATCAACCGTATACAATCGACAGACACCGAGGGCGATGAGGCTGTCAGCAAAATAGCCCGACAATTGCAGATTCCCATAACAGAAGAAAACAATGTACTCATTGCATCATGCCTGCAGAAAAAATCCATAGTTGTCAACAATGGCAGGGCGGAGCACTACGATGTTCCGGAGGAAATGCTGAAAATCCTCAATCACGATACCTTTGCGGTGGTTCCGCTATTGTCCCCATCCCGTTCTTTAGGGGTTATCCTGGTTGACAACTTCGTCACCAGAAAGCCCATCACCGATGAGGATCTACACTCCCTTGAGGTTTTCGCAAGCCAGGCCAGTCTTGCAATTGAACACAGTCATCTGTACGAAGATATGATAAGCAAAATAGACGAACTGGAAGAGGTAACCCAGGAACTTGAACTGAATAAGGATTTGCTCGTCGCCTCAGAGAGATATTCGGCTGTCGGTCATATGTCGGCACAACTTGTTCATATCATAAGAAATCCAGTAACTTCCATCGGGGGTACGGCACGAATGCTGGCCAGGAAGATAGACGACGGCTATATCCTCAACTTTCTGAACCTGATACGAAAAGAAGCTGCGAAAATAGAAGCAACCCTGGAAGAACTCTTTAGTTTCGTCGAAGAGACAGAACTCAATATTGCCCCCCACTCACTGTATCCCCTGCTACGCCGTTCGGTGATGATTTTCTATACCACCATGAAAAAGAGCAGCATCCGTTATAACCTCGATCTACCCGGCCAAAGTCCCTTGGTTATGGTGGATGGTGGCCGGCTTCGACAGGTCTTTCTCCAATTAGTCAAAAACGGTATAGAAGCGATGCCGGACGGTGGTGAACTGACAGTCGAATGCAGAGCAACAGAGGCAGAGATAGTGGTACGAATAATAGATACCGGAAGAGGTACAGGTGGAGCAACATTAAGTCAACTTACAGATCCTTTTTTTACCACCAAAACCTATGGGACAGGAATGGGCCTTACCCTGGTACAAAAGATTATCGACCTGCATCATGGGAAGTTTTCTCTGGAACACAAGGAAGGAAACGGAGTAATCGCCACGGTCACCCTGCCCAAAGAAGTCAAATCAGATACGTCAACTTCTGAGCAGTGAACAAATGACACCGGCAATTAATAGCATGAGGGCAATGGTCATTGTCTGTTGCTGAGCATGAATGAAAGCATTGATATGCAACTGCGAGTTGGCCATAAATGTATTGAGGCTGGCTCCATGGGAATGCTTCTCAAAGAAATAGGAGAAAGCACCGGTAGCAACTCCCGCTCCGGTTAACATGCCGAAATTTCTCGCTGTAGCGAGAATTCCCGATGTTATTCCGGCAAAACGATCTTCTACCCTGGTCAAAACTGAAGCGGAATTTGGTGACAAAAAGACGGACTGCCCCGCGCCAAGAACCACCAGTATCAGAAACAAGGTACTGGATGAAGTGTCGGCACTCACCCTGCTCAACAAAAAAACCGAACTGCAACTCAGCAATAAACCCGTTGTGGAGATTACTCTGGCACTGCCGAGACGATCATAAAGCCATCCGGAAAATGGTGATACAATTACCAGACTCACCGGCACAGCCATCATTATCAGACCAATTTCGGAGGGTTCGAAAACTCTCACCAGCTTGAGGAAAAAAGGTATCAAGATAATAACCATAAAAAGTGCTGCAAAGGATAATGAGGCTGCAGCGGCACCGGTCCAGTAATATCTTTTTCTCAGTAGCGACAGTGGGAGAATCGGGCTTGAGGCGTGTGTCTCAATTACCAGGAAGGTTACCAGAAAAATTAGCAGAAAAATGAGCAGAAACCAGCTGTTTATAAAATCATTGTCCGTCAGGAGCAGTACATAACAGCCTACCAGCAACACCCAGGTCAGAGCGCCTTTCCAGTCTGCTGTTTCATGGTTTTTAGTTCCCAGTAATGAGTTTTTCCCCTTCATATCAAGCAGTTTTTTACAACCGAGCAGGAAAATCATCGCAGCCAAGGGGACGGAAATTACAAAAATCGCCCTCCAGGAAACATATTGCAGCAACATGCCGCTGATTATCGGTCCGCTCATGAGGCCGCAGGATGTGGCGATACCGACCAGACCAAGGGTGCCACCCAGACTTGCCGCAGGGCTGGTAAGCTTTAAAATAGCCGGCCCGGCAGCCATTATCATGGCAGCACCAAGAGCCTGGAGCAAGCGGCAACCAATGAGAACATGGAATTCAGGTGAAATACTGCAGCCAAGTGCACCGAGAACGAATATGGTTATCCCGGCCAGGTAAATTCGAATAGGCCCGAATCTATCAGCGACCCGTCCCCAGACAACCAGGGAAGAGGTGATCACCATCAAATAGACCAACACCACCAACTGCACCTGACTCATGGCAACATTAAAATGCAGCATGATCTCAGGGAGGGCAACATTGATCATGGAACTGTCCATGGTGGAGAGCAGCACTCCACCCGCCACCATTACGAGTGCATGCCAGCGGCTGTTAGTTAGTGTTCGTTCCATATCTAACTGTTGCCTATTACATTGAATTTCACAACCCTTTTCGCGAAACGCAAAAAGGCGGGCTTCCCGAAGGAAACCCGCCTTAAAAGACTCACTTCTAATTTAGATAAGGATCAAATTAGAAAGAAATCTCGAGGGACAGACCGAAACCGAACAGATCGTCATCGGTGGTGTCATCGGTGTCGCCGTAAGCGATGATACCGTTCAGCTTAGCACCGTCGGTAACTGCGTAAGAAGCGGTCGCACCAACTTCCCAAAGAGTTGCATCTTCGGCATCAACGTCATATACGTCTACATCGATTACGGAAGCAATTGCACCCAGGGTCAGCTTCTCAGAAGCTTTGAAGGTTGGGTTAACAACGAGGAACAGGTTCTCACCTTCAGCACTGAGGTTGTCGCCCTGAGCAATCTGGCTGTAGTCGTTGAAGATAGCGAAAGGACCGAAGTCAGCTGCATCATACTGGAAACCGTCGAAGGTAGCACCAGCCATTACGTATACGGAAGCAGGTCCTGCAGGAATGGTAGCACCAACGTAGAAACCGAAACCATCATCGATTCCGGTGTACTCCTCGGTCTGGTATCCAACCTCACCCTCTACAGCGATATCGCCGAAAGCGCCGGTAACTTTAACGGTAGCAAGAGCAGCTCCGTCTCTGTCGTCATTAATATCATCCCAAATGTAGAGGCCACCTACGTTCATACCCCAACCACCAGAGAAATCCTGGTTGAGGAGGAAACCTACCTGAGAAGCATCATCACCACTATCTACAAGTGCAGTGCCCTGGAGCTCGACAGCATTACCATCTTCGTCAGTGGCGGGTACTGTGAAGTCAACAGTCTCGTACTCAGCTACAACATCGTAGAATACTACCAGACCGGTGGTGTCGTTCTTGTACTTAACCTGAACACCCTCAGCGCGCTCGTCGAACAGGGTGAACGGAGTGATCTCACGAACCATACGACCACCTTCTACGGTTACCGGACCGAAAGGAACACCGATGTAAGCGTAGTCTGCCAGGAACTGGCCGGACTTGACGCTATCGTCGCTATTGAAAGTACCATCGGAGTACTTGATACGGGACTTCATGTAGGCGCCGCCCTTGGTGGTGGCCTCTACCTTGAGACGTACACGAGAGTTCATGAGGGTCTCGTCAACTTTGTTTGGGTAGTTGTCCTGATAGTAGTAACGAACACGAGCGTCTCCGCTAAACTTGAACTCGGCCATGGCGGTGGTGGCCATGGTACCTACCAGCATCAGGCCGGCAGCAGCTACAATTACTTTTTTCATCTCTTTTCTCCTTAAGGATTATACGCTCCGCGTGGGAGCACGTTGTATAATTTGCCGGAGCTCCAATCCCCGACAAAGTGTTTTTCAATGCTTTTAAAACTTAAGGTGATATTTAGCCGTGAGAGCCGTTAGTGTCAAGGTTTTTTTACCATGGGTAAAATTTTTTATACTAATGGCAACATTATAATGAAATGTTTACCATTTTATTCGCATCAACGATGCACTGCCAAAATATTCCGTTCAAATTTTTACTCCTGCTCTACCAGATCCAGTACATAACGCAACAGCTTGCTTTTACTGCGCATGGAGAGGCCAAGCAGATGTTTATCCGGAATCTGGCTGATATACAAAGCACTCACACTATCACCCGACAGAGACCTGGATGAGCTATGTACAGAATCTAAAAAATTATAATCGGCTATATACCCTTCAATCTTATTGGTCTGCCAGACTTCAACCATCTCGGTTTCATTCCAGCTTAAGCCAACTACCTTGCCGCCATCGTATTCTCTGAAATTGACCATGGCCATTGGCGTGGTTCTTTCGTTATTTGCAACAATGATCTCCTGCTTGCCATCACCGTTTAAATCGGCAGTCAGCAGTCTGGTTGGAATATAGTGCATTTGCCGCTCGGCTTTGGCGCTATCCTCTTTGCCAGCCATATCCCGCATTGAGGTGGTTGCACTTTGCGCTGGTCCAAAGAAATTGCGGCTGCCGCCATAATTTCTTTCGCTCACATACATCAGGCTATTGCTGCTGTCATAGACCAGCAGCTTTTCCCTGCTGTCGATGGCCACAATCTCTGATGAGCCGTTACCATCAAGATCTGCCCAAATGAAATCAAACAGTCGAATGTTACGAGGTAAGGCCAAATCCCCCCGCTCTTCCACAGCAGTAAGACCTTCGTTTAACTCCAATGACACGATTTTTTCACCGACATAGCCTCTACGCGGGTCAGAATTCCCTCTCTGACCAGCAAGAATTGCCCCCACACCAGGCTGAACCATAGGTCGAATATACCAGTCAATATCCGTGAGCAGCGGATTAAGCCCTGTGGCAGCGTCCCAGCTGAAAATGGCTGAGGCCACAGATTTTCCTTTGTTGCCACTCACATAGATCTCGACATTGCCGTTGCCATCGAGGTCGGCCACATTTACAGCATGTATCTTATAGTTCTTAGGAAATGCATATTCCCCGAGTTTCACAAAACGGGTATCGTCGAACCGAAAAATTTCCACAGCAGTTCTTGAAGCAGCTACAACCTCCAGATTACCGTCGCCATTCAGGTCCGCACTGGCCATGGAGACCAGCATAGAGGGCAGATCAGAGCTTTTCCGCACACCAAGGGATCGAACAGCTATCCCATCTTCAGCAGTGATAGAGCCGCCATAAACACCCTTTTTAAATACTTTTTCAGGATGCTCGGTACTAAACGCCTCAATGCCGGTAGAACCTGAAGAAACATTCGCAGCAACAACCGGAGATCTGTCGGATACCCCAAGTGCACGTACCGCGATATCCTCTACCAAATGCTCCACTGATTCCAGTATATGATCTTCGCTCACTGCAAGTGAAGTAAAAGTTCCTCCGCCAGAGGCCGCGATATCTTTACCGGCTACGTTGATTTGGATTTTCAGGCCAGTCTGCAGTGAATAGAGTGCACCGGAAACAAGATAGTCGGTATTGAGGTTATGCAAAACCTGCAGATACTCACCATCTTCCATATCATCCTTGTTCAACAGGATAATCTCATCAGCAGTCAACACTTTATCAACAACCTCAATGCCCTCTTTTACTGCAAGCCGGGTAGAAAGCATGGTTCTGATACTGTCGGTCAAGTAGCTAAAGTCGCCACTTGAGTCTCCGTTAAGGGACAGTACAATAATTCGCACATCTTTTGCCTGGGCGGCTTGAATGTTACAAGTAATTCCGATGGTTATCAGGAATACAGTGAAAAGTGCCGCTAAAAATTTGTTCTTATCGATCATATGAACACCTGTACAGATCACTAATATTATTTAATGGTGGGCTAAAAAAATCTTTTTAAGGCTGTACCTATATCTCACTTTCCGACCTTCAGCAAGAGAACTCTTCCCCCCCAAAGATCCCCGCTTTACGCCAAATTTCCAGGAGGTTCAGCCAAATTTCTGAATTATCTCTTTAATACCTTTATCTTCAGCCAATTTTAGTCTTGACATTTTGTCTTTTCAGATCCATTATGTAACTTCAGTATAATTTTTTGTACCTGAGCTTGACATTCGGAATGCATGTTACGTATACTTAAGTCAAACTCCAAGCAAACAGACGTAAGTAGTAAACAGGACCATGATAAATCATAGAAAATTCACATACAGCCTGGTACTTGGCACACTGCTCAGCTTGAGTGCGGCAACGCAACTCATTTTCTGCGATAGCGCCAATGCCGCTGATCTGGAAACGCACAGCGTATACAAGGTTACCACATATGACCTTGGTGCATTGCTCGGTGAGGCAGAGCAATCCGGACTGAGAATTCGCAACTATGAACCATTGCTTATTACCGGCACCAAATCGGATATTTTATCCGGGGATCCGCTAAAAACCACATCTCTTGCCGCACAGCCCGACCAGGAACCCATTAAAGGATTTGCAATCGCGGCAGAGTACAGTGCAACTGCAAATTTCACCGTACAGGGTGCACTCGGTTTTGCCCAGAACCGATGGCAGACAGATCAAGTAAGCAATGAAGGGAGCTGGGAAGCGAATCTTGGCCTTGTATACAAATTTCTGGATAACCTGAGTTACGAGATACATTTCGGCTACATGGAGACGGGCGATCTTTTTAAAGAGCGCAGCACCTATAGTGATATAGAAAATATTATCATGGTCAGCAACAAACTCACCATGAGCTTTTAACAGCTAACAACCTGACTTACCTATCAAATATAAAGCCCATTATCCGCATTCGGATAATAGGCTTTTTTCGTCTATTGCCTCTTCATCACCTCACGCTGTTTTTAGGGGAATAATTCTGCGGCCAACCCTGTCTCATTTCGACAAACAGGCGCTTGACAATTATCTTACCGTGAGATAAACGTTTAAAATCATCTCCCCCCGAACGTCAGGCAACATATTAAATTCCTTTACTATTGGTGATGCAGTTGGGTGATTCTTCGACCTTTAATATATTGATGTATTCCCACGACACATATGGGCTGGGCCATATCCGTCGTACCATGGCCATAGCAAGCCATCTGCGTAGTGAGAATACCAATGTCCTGATCCTTACCGGCTCTCCTATCGCTGGGCGCTTTCCATTTCCCGAGCAAGTTGACTTCGTTCGTATCCCCGGAATGATCAAAAAGACCAACGATGACTATCAATCCCTTTCCATTCGCATTGAGCAGGAACAGGCACTGAGCATTCGTACCAATATAATTCTGGCCACTGCAAAAACTTTTCGCCCGGATCTGTTCATTGTCGATAAGGAGCCCCATGGGCTGAAAAAAGAAGTGTTGCCGACCCTGGAATGGCTGAAAACGGACAGTCCTAAAACCACATCTATTCTGGGCCTGAGAGATATTCTCGATGATGACACCACCATCCGCCAGGACTGGCAGGCAAAAGGTGTCTATCAATCGCTGGAAAATCTCTATGACCAGATATGGGTGTATGGAGACCAGGATATTTATGACCCTATCAGTCATTATCAGATACCTGAAAGTGTTAAGCACAAGGTAACCTTTACCGGTTATATCCCGCGCAAAACCCTGCCGACCAATACCTGGAGCAAAGTGAGAAAACGTTACCGGATTCTCGACACTGATCTTTTTGTACTGGTAACCACAGGTGGCGGTGGTGATGGCAAAGAGGTGGTTGAACATTTTCTGGCCATGCACGATTACTATCCGACTTCACTGCCTTTCAAATCGATTATCATCACCGGCCCATTCATGCCTAAAGAGCAGCGCTACAAAATCCAGGCCCGTGCCAAGCAGCACGGCATAAAAACACTTCCCTTTCATCCTCGAATTGAAGAACTGATAAATGCATCTGACCTCGTTATCTCGATGGGTGGCTATAATACCATTTGTGAAATTCTTACTCAGAAAACCCCAGCCCTGATCGTCCCCAGAGAAACTCCCAGGAAAGAACAGCTGATTCGGGCAACCTGCCTTGAGACCAAAGGACTTCTCGACTACATCCCATGGAGCGAAGTCACGCCCCAATTGCTGAGGGAGAAAATCTTCTCTATGATCCAAAACCGCACCAGTTATGTCTCGGCAATGAACAGTTTCCAACTTTCAGGTCTTGCCACCATGCAGTCTCAACTTGAGTCGCTTCAACAGACGACTCTTAGGCAGACCACATTTTCGCCGGACCTGACACACGACCATTCAAACGATTCCTGATTCCTACTTAAATGAATTACACAACTTCCAAGATTGCATATATATTGAAAGGGTACCCCAGAATTTCTGAGACTTTTATTTCCAATGAGATTCTGCAGCTGGAACAGCACGGTTTTTCCCTGAGAATTTTCTCCATGCGGCATCCACGGGAAAACTTTAGTCACGATTCTGTAAAGAAAATCAAAGCTCGAGTCGACTATCTGCCGACAGAACTTTTGCTTGATTTCCCCAGACTCATCACTCCAAATATTTTTCTTGCGGCTCAATGCCCTTCCGCATATCGCGCTGCTCTCAAACTCGCCAGACGCAGGTTCAACAGGACCAGAAAACTCGCTACGTTAAAGCATATGCTGCAAGCAGGGTATATGACATGGCACTTTCTACGCACTGACTCCACCATACATCATCTGCACGGCCACTTTGCCCATTCTCCCACCTCGGTTACGATGTTTGCGGCAATTCTTGCCAATAAACCATTTAGTTTCACCGCCCATGCCAAGGATATCTACACCTCAAACCCCAACCAACTGGCCGAGAAAATTGAAGCGGCTGATTTCGTAGTAACCTGCACCCAGGCTAACGAAAAATATCTTCAGTCAATCTCGGGTGGATGCAACACGCCAATACACTGCATTTACCATGGTATTGATCTGGCTCTCTTTAACAATATCAAGCAACCGCATCCGGTCCGGGAACCATACAAGTTTTTTACCATCGCAAGGCTTACCGAGAAAAAAGGGCTGCCAACCCTCTACCAGGCACTGGCAATGCTCAAGCAACAGGGAGTGGCTTTCAATCATGTTCTCATTGGTGACGGTGACGACAGAGAAAAAATTCTCGATCTTATCTGTACGCTTAATTTGACCGATTCGTGTTCCTGGCTTGGCACCCGCACTCACGATGACGTCCTCACCCAGTTCAGCCAGACAGACCTTTTTATACTGCCCTGTGAGATCGCAGAAAACGGAGATCGCGATGGTATTCCCAATGTACTGGTTGAGAGTCTTGCCATGGGGGTACCTGCCATTTCGACCAATGTTTCTGCAATCCCGGAAATCATCATAGACGGGCAGACCGGTCGAACAGTCGAGCCTCGTAATCCCGATCAGCTCGCCAGGGCAATACTTGAGATCATGGAAGACGAATCTCTCAGAAATACCTTTATCAGCAACGGTAAAGAATGGGTGAACGAACGCTTCGACAATACGCGTTGGCTGCTGAAACTCGCAGAGATCTTCGAAAATCAACCGCACCTGAGAATGATCAACTGAAGGCAGTCATGGATTTATCATCTCGTAGCACTTTCAAATACGGCCTGTTCAGACATGGGGAAACAACCTGGAATAAAGAAAAGCGAGTCCAGGGCCACGGCGACTCACCTCTTACCGACAAGGGAATCGCTACCCTCAGGCAGTGGGCTGTGCAGCTTCAGGGCCAGAACTGGCAGCATATCCTCTGCAGCGACCTTGGCAGAGTGCAGCAGTCGGTCGGGATACTGAATGAAATACTCAAGCTGCCAGTCACCACTGACCAGAATCTCCGGGAACAGAACTGGGGAAAATGGGAAGGGATGAGGGTTAAGGATGTGTACCAGCAGTTCCCTGAGGAACTTGGGCTTCAAGTCAAAAGGGGCTGGGATTTCCAGGCACCTGGAGGCGAGAGCCGTCGGGCGGTCCGTGATCGACTTTTTCAAGCCCTGCTCAATCACCGGCTCAGCAACCCGGCAGACAACACCCTGGTAGTCTGTCATCTGGGTGTCATAAAGTGTGCTATCTATGCTATTGCAAATCGAAAATTTATGGAGGATGAGCCACCTCTCCTGCAAAAGGGCACTATGCATACTATCGTCTACGACCAAAATTATACCCTCGGCCAACTCAACATTCCCCTGGAGCAAGACGAGTCATGAGCTCATTGAGAGTTGCCTATTACTGTCAGCATGTACTTGGAATCGGTCATGTACACCGCAGTATTGCAATTTGCCAGGCTCTGGCGCTTCGTCATGAGGTCACCCTGATTCTTGGCGGACCTGCGGTCTCGGAAATTCCTGATACGCTCTCAGTTTTTCAGCTTCCCGGCCTGAAAATGGATGCCGAGTTTAAGAATCTGCAACCAGTCGACAACGACCTCGAACTCAGCGATGTCAAAAAACTGCGACTCGCAAATTTAAGACAATTTTTCACCGACTGGGCCCCAGAGATCTTCATCGTCGAGCTGTATCCGTTTGGCAGAAAAGCCTTTCGCTTTGAACTCGATCCATTGCTCAGGGACATCAGAAATGACCTCTACAATCCTGATTGCAAATGTTATATCAGCTTACGGGATATCCTTGTCGAACGCCCTGATGACAAGGAAAAATTTGAAGCACGGGCGCTTGATGCCACAAACAGTTTGTTTGATGGGCTGCTCATTCACTCCGATCCTGAAGTCATTACGCTTGATGAAACGTTTTCAAGGTATAATGATATTACGATCCCTATCGCCTATACCGGGTTTGTGACCAAAAGTTATCAGCCGGGTTTTCGTCCCAAACTTCGCCATGAATTGGGCTTGGGAGGTAGAGATAAACTGATTGTCGTCAGCATTGGCGGGGGCAATGTAGGGTCACAGCTCCTGAAGCTCAGTCTTGCCGCGTTTAAACAACTGCCAGATGATGAGTATTTTTATCATCTGGTCGCGTTCGCCGGCCCGTATCTGGATGAACATATTTTCCAGACTCTCAGTGCAGAGCTTCCTGAGCGGGCGACACTGCTCCGCTTCAGCAACAGGTTTCAGGACTGGCTACAGGCGGCCGATCTTTCCATCTCCATGGCCGGGTACAACACCTGCATGGATATTGTACAGTGCGGCGTTCCAGCCATCGTTTTACCTTTTGCGCAAAACCAGGAACAAAGATTTCGTGCAGAGCGGCTCAGCACAAAGGGTGCTATAAAGGTTTTAACCAACGATGAACTGGTAGCTGAGAATTTGCAGGACCTCATGCGGCTGATGACACTACTGCCCAGAACACGTTCAACAATAGACCTGGATGGTGCCAACAATACTCTGGCCATTATTGAAACCTTCCATCAAAAAGTTGGGCGAATCTGATGAATTACACTATCCCGATTCTTTACCAGAAAGAAATCCCCAACCTCCCAAACAGATTAGGAACGATCTTTGACCAGGCAATTGACAACTGGCAAAGATCTGCTGCCCATGATGCCAAAATACGGGTCTTCTTCCGGGCAGATGATATCGGCGTTCCCTCGAAGAAGTTCACAAAACTCATTCAGCTTTTCCAAAAACATCACATGCCACTCTGCCTTGCTGTAGTGCCGGCCTGGCTCACTGCCCGGCGAACCCGGGAACTTCTCAGCCTAACCGGCTCAGACGATTCACAATGGTGCTGGCATCAACATGGCAGATTACATAAAAATTTTGAACCATCGGGTAAAAAACAGGAATTCGGTCCTGCCCGCTCGCGGGAAGAGGTAGGCCATCATCTCGAACTGGGCCAGAGCCGTTTACAGGAGCTGCTGCAGGATAAGTTTTCTCCCTATTTTACCCCGCCCTGGAATCGTTGCAGCCTGGACACCGCCCAGATTCTGAAATCCCTCAATTTTAATGCGATATCGCGGTTTACAGGAGCACAACCTGATTTCACAGACACTATTGCCGGTATTGATGTCAATGTCGACCTCCATACCGGAAAAGAGAACTCATCCGAGCGTGCTGCCGACAAGTTGTTCGACCAGCTCCACACTGCTCTTGGCAGCGGCTACTGTGGTATAATGATCCATCATCAGCTGATGAACGATCATGCCTTTCATCTGCTTGATCTGCTGCTCACTGAAGTTGCGCAAAAAAACACGTGCGAGCCATGCCTCTTTCAAGACTTTTCATAAGAGACATCACACATAGGAATACTCACACAAACCGCTCTGGTTCAGCGACACCAACTGCCGCTGAGTGAATACCTGTATTCACCTGCTATAGGTATTCACTGTTTCAAAAAAACCAGCCAGATCGAAATACAGATAATTTAAACTAAACCGTACAGATAAAGGTTTATTGACAACCGGGCCTGCCACCTTAGTTTATCTCTAATGTGCAGGGATGTTGAATAACCACACTGCGATGAGCGAACAAACCATCGTTACCTGATACCGGCATGAGGCTCTCACCATGGCAGAGAACATTCACCGCATTGTCAGTTTACCACTGGGGAAGTCTATACAGATTGCCTTTCAGTCAATAAAGGTTCGCTTTTTTCGTTCTCTCATCACCACAACCAGCCTGGTTCTGGCCGTTGCCTTTCTCTGCTTCATTTTTACCGGTAATGATCTCGCTGAAAGTCTGCTGCAATCGGGCGAGCCAAACAACATTCAACAGCTGCAAAATGCCGGGTACGACATTAAACCAGGTCAATCTGACCTTGGCACTTCAGCAAAACAGCGCTGGATAGTTTTCCTCTCCCTGCTGGTCTGTGTTGTCGGAATTGTCAACGCCCAGCTGATGTCGGTTACCGAACGATTCAGAGAAATCGGCACATTGAAATGCCTGGGTGCTCTCGACAGCATTATAGTTCGACTTTTTGTCCTTGAAGCAATCATGCAGGGAGTTACCGGTTCACTGGCAGGAGTTGTCCTTGGCGTTATTGCATCTGTAACCAATGGGTTGTTTCGTTTTGGCTTAACTATTTTTGCCAACTTTCCCGTTTCGGATCTGCTCGTCAGTATGGGGATCACCCTGGCAACCGGTACCGGGCTCAGCCTGCTTGGCGTGCTTTACCCCGCCCTGCTCGCAGCAAAAATGCAACCTGTCGACGCCATGAGGGTGGAACAATGATCTTGCCAATGATAGCCGATACGAAACCGGCCGACTGTGGCCAGGGTGAACATTATGAAAACTTAATAATCGCAAAAGATTGATTGAAAACCTACTCGAGCGAGGAAGGTTGATAGATTTACAGGTGTTCATGAGAAATTCGGGCTAACCCATAAATAGAAAAGGCTCAGCAGCATGACTAAAAAGCATATCGTCCGCGTTACCGGAGTTACCAAGGACTTCGATTTGGGCAAACATGTCATACAAGTTCTCAAGGGCATAGATCTGGAAATCGAGACGGGAAAGTATATCTCTATAATGGGCCCTTCCGGCTCAGGCAAATCAACTCTTTTCAACATGATAGGTGGGCTGGATAAGCCCAGTGGCGGCAAGGTTTTCATAGACGAGGTAGATATCGCTCAGCTGGACGCGTATGAACTTGCCTGGCTCAGGTGTCGTAAAATCGGCTATATCTTTCAAACCTTCAACCTGATCCCGGTTATGACTGCACTCGAAAATGTTACTATCCCCATGACCTTTGCCGGAGCATCACATGATGATTCCCTGGAGCGAGGGATGGAGTTATTGGAACTGGTAGGTCTGGAGAACAGACACAGCCACCGGCCTTCTGAGCTTTCCGGAGGCCAGCAGCAACGTGTCGCGGTTGCCCGGGCACTTGCAAATAACCCCTCAATAATTCTTGCCGACGAACCCACAGGCAATCTTGATCTGAAAACAGGCGAAGACATTATCAAGTTGCTCAAGGAACTCAGCACCGCCTATGGGGTTACCGTTATTTCTGCTACCCATGATTATAAGATGCTCAATGTTTCCGATCAGGTGGTCTGGATTCGTGACGGCAGGATAGACAAAATTCAGGAACGATCTGAACTGGAAATTAAAACTGGAGGGTTGGAAAGTTCCAACTCTTAAAAGAAACTACCCGAACTGATCTTGTTGAGGATTCGTATGCAGCGATTCTCCCATTTTTATATAGCCACGCTGCTGCAGTTGATATGTGGCGCTCTGCTGCTCTTTGCACCGGAAGTTCAGAGCTCTGCCCAATCAGCTGGGCCTGAATTTATACGAGAAACACTCAACAAAGTCAGCACATTTTCCAGTAGAGCCATAGGCAGCGAAGGTGTCGAATCTGCTGCCCGCCTGATAGAAGATCATTTCATCTCTCTGGGTCTCAAACCCGAAAGTCATAATTTTGAGATTACCTCACGTCAATCCCGGGGGGCCACCATCAATTTCAAGGGAGTGACGCACCCTCTCCACCCCTTTCCTAATAACGCCATCACCCCGGGCGCCACCGGTGAAAAAGACGGTACCCTTGAGGGACCACTCTTCTACGTAGGAAAAGGATCACTCGAAGAGTTGAACGGCAAGGATATTGCCGGCGCTATCGTCCTGATGGAGTTCAATTCATCACGTAACTGGCAGACTCTCGCCAGCCTTGGCGCCCGCGCTCTCATTTTTATCGATAGGGAGGCCACCCGCGCCAGCTTCTACTTTTGGGAAAAACAGGAACTCTCTCCTTTGCAATTTCCCTGTTTCTGGCTTGATGAAGGGATGACTGAGACCATTTTCGGTGATAGCCTGCTCGGCCAGGCCGATGGCGGTAAAATTGCCGATTCCGTTACCCTCACTGCTGACATAGCCTGGAAAAATGGAATCACCAGAAACATCTATGCAGTTATCAACGGCAGCGATGAGGACTTGCAGGATGAGCTTCTCATAATCGAAGCCTTTTATGATACGCCCGAGTTTGTTACAGGCCGCGCGCCCGGGGCCGATGCCGCACTCTCGCTTGCCACCCTGCTCTATCTTGCCGAGGAGCTGGTTGAAAATCCGCCGGCCAGATCCGTGCTGCTGGTTGCTACCAGCGGCCATGCCCAATCCCTTGCCGGTATGCGGGAGATGATCTGGTCCCTTGATACGCGCTCCAGAGAACTGCGCAACACCCGGCGGGAACTGGAAAAAGATATCAAGACGCTTGAGGAACAAAGCGCTCTCCTCCGAAGCCTTGAATTCCCGCTTGGCGAGGATAAAGAACGAGATAAGGTGCTGGCCCAGATCATCAATAAACACCTCAAGTATCAGATTGACACTATCTCTCGCGATCTTATGCAATTGCGTTTAGCCGGAGATCGTGAGAAATACCGATCAGAGATAGCCACGCAGGCCACCACACGTTTTGCACTCAGGCAATTGAGCTGGGCCGAAACATTTCATGATCTTGATACAGGTGGTGAAGAAACTCTTCAATCCATTATTCCGGATGCACTCTCCGATAACCAGGAACTCCTCTCTCAGCTGAACATTCAATACCAGAACCTCATCAGCGCCACTCGATTCAGGCAAACGGTCAGGGGATTTGATATTGCCGCAGTTGTCAGCCTGCATCTCTCGAGTCATGGTAGCGGAGTTGGCGGGTTTCATCGCGGCTGGCTCTATAAGCTTAAACCAACCATCAATCGCACGGGAATCTATTCAACCATCGCCGATGTACTCAAGGAAGCCGGCGAAGCGTCCCCCGCCAGCTACAACTATTATGACACCTTGCGCCCGGGACGGCTGAGACCCTGGGACTCCTGGTTTCTTGACAACCCGCAGCTTGGAGGTGAAGTAAGTTCCCTCGCCGGATTTATAGGCATCAGTCTGGTGACCGTCGGTGACGGCCGATTATCATGGGGCACGCCATGGGATACAGTGGACAAAGTCGACCTGATCAACAGTTCCAACCAGGCAGCACTGGTGGCCGATCTCGTTTACGGCCTGGCCAGGGCTCCAACCCTAAACTCCGGCAGGTTGCCAAGAGATGGGCTGGCGGATGCCACCGCCAGGACAAACCTGCTGCTGCAGGGCGAGTTATTTGCAGATTTTCCCGCGGCCGGAACGACCATCCTCGCCTATCAGGGGCTCAATCGTTTCTACGCCACCGTTGATGGTCGCGGGCAATTTCAGATTCGTGGTCTCGCCGACAAAAAGAACGTCTTCGACAAGCTGATCATCGAAGGTTACAAATTCGATCCCAAGAGTGGCAACGTTATCTGGGCTATCGATAAAAACATGACAGGCAAGAACAATTATCGTCTGAAAATGCTCAGAAAATCGATGCGTACCGACCTGGTCATGTTCAATAGTCGGGAAACAACATTCTTCGACTTGCTTGAGCCTCGCAATTTTCAGTACATGACGAAATTGCAACTCTACGACGGTCGTCGTGACGCGCCCCCACAGCATTTCTGGTATAGTCGAATCGATACCAGAAAATCAAACATCGCCTCAATTTATCTCGAGCCTGGCGCCCTGCTCAAGATGACGCTTTCAGATACCATCCTTACCACCAAAATGATTCTCACCAATGGCACTGAGGATCGGCCTCTGGGGTTAGGATACCCTGTCAATGACTACAGCAAACTTCCCAACACCACGCTCCATGCCGCCCACGATGCCTGGTCACTCTTGCAGCCAAGAATAAGAAACCTTGAATCCCACGGCATATTTGATGAAAAAATCAATGGACTGGAGCAAAGGGGCATCGAGGCCCTCAAAACCAGCCAAAATGGTTTTGCCGCACTCAACTACTCCATCGGCAGAGAAAAAGCCTCTGAATCTCTGGCCATTGCTTCCCGTGTATATTCCCAGATTGAAAAAAGCCAGAAAGACGTATTATTCGGAGTACTGTTCTACATCGCTCTCTTTATTCCCTTCGCTTTTTGCATGGAGCGTTTTCTTTTTAACTTCAATAATATCTATAAACGAATACTCGGGTTCAGTGGTATTCTCATCGTCCTGATTGCCATTATTTATCAGGTACACCCCGCCTTTCAGCTCACCTACAGCCCGCTTGTGGTAATACTCGCCTTTTTTATAATAGGCCTGTCACTTATGGTCACCCTTATCATCTTCTTTCGGTTCGAAAAAGAGATGGCACTGCTGCAGCAGCGGTCCACCCATAAACGACCGGATGAGATCAGTCGCTGGAAAGCATTTGTGGCGGCATTCTTCCTCGGCGTCTCCAATCTCAGGAGGAGAAGACTCAGGACTATTCTTACCTGCACCACCCTGATTATTCTCACCTTCACCATAATGAGCTTTACCACCATCAAATCCAATCGTGAAGAAAACAGGCTCCAGCTCCAGCCACAGGCACCGTACCAGGGATTGCTGCTCAAAAAGCTGAACTGGGCAAGTCTGCCGCCACAGGCCACTGACATCCTGGTCAACTCGATGAAATCGATCGAGCAACCTGCCACCCGCGTATGGCTTGAGGCGGGTAACCCATCACAAACCATCCATGCCCCCCTGGTCCGTGATGGACGAGGCGCATCCATACAGGGATTAATAGGCCTTACCGCCCAGGAACCTTCGGTGACCGGCCTGGATTACATCCTTACCAGTGGCAGATGGTTCACCGATGATGACAACTCTGTAATTTTACTTGAAGATGATACCGCCAGGCGGCTCGGGATCGATCCGTCTGTCATGAGAGACAACCTGACATACAAGGTTAAACTCTGGGGGGCAGACTTTACCGTTGTCGGCACCTTTTCGGCAGAAAAACTTGAAAAGGCCATAGACCTCAATGGTGAGCCCCTGACTCCGGTCACGTTCCCCCAGGAAGCCGGGGCAACAACCACAGAAACAGAGCAGGAAGCACTTGAATCCGGTGAAGACATCAGGCTCTTTCAAAGCCGATATACCCATATTCCAGCGAGCCAGGTCGCCATTATCCCTGCGAATTCCCTCCTGGCTGCAGGCGGCAGCTTAAAGAGTATCGCAGTTAAGCCAGAGTCCGGCGAGGCGATAGACAAACTGGCAAAAGAGCTGTCTGACCGTTTCAGCCTGGCGATTTTCACCGGTGAGAACGACGGAGTCTTTCTCTACAACGTCAGTGATACCATCAATTACAGTGGTGTTCCCAATATCATTGTACCGCTTCTCATCTCCGTGCTGATCGTACTGAACACCATGATCAGCTCTGTTTACGAACGAAAAAACGAAATAGCAATCTATACTTCCGTCGGCCTTGCACCCTCGCACGTAGCGTTTCTGTTTGTGGCTGAGGCTATTGCCCTGGCAGTAATCTCCGTCGTACTCGGCTATGTGATAGCTCAAGTCTCTGCATTCCTCTTATCACACACCACACTCTGGCAGGGCATAACGGTCAATTATTCATCGCTGGCCGGTGTTGCTGCCATGGCCCTGGTAATTCTGGTGGTTCTGGTCTCAGTTATCTACCCTGCCAAAGTTGCCTCGCGCATAGCGATACCCGACGTAGAACGCACCTTTACCTTGCCCCAACCTGTCAATAACACCATCTCCGTAACATTACCATTTCTCATGAAATATCATGAGCATGAGAGTATTGGCGGCTTCATTCACGAATATTTCACAGGGCATCAGGATATCTCACACGGCATTTTCTCAACCGGCCCTGTAGATGTCATTTTCAGCTGTTCAACCCTGGACGAACTGCGCCAGATGGTAGACAATTCATCAGAACCGAGTGAACTTCTATGCCTGCACCTGCGCGCCAACGTCTGGCTTGCACCTTTTGATTTTGGCATAATGCAACTTGTTGATGTTCAATTCTGTCCAGCCCAGGAGGGACGTGAGTATCTGTCCATCAAAGTAACTCTCAAACGTAAATCCGGAGAAGCCCAAATCTGGCGCAGGATTAACACTGTATTCCTTAATGATCTGCGCAAACAGTTGTTGGTCTGGCGATCCCTTACCCCTGAAGAGCATGCTGATCTTGCCGCAGCATTCCAACTCGTTTCAGCGGGGAAAGAGTCAGGAACCGAGGGAGCACACATCACCATGGAGACCGCCTGAATGAGCGAAAATTCCACAGCCAGAGATGCTCTCCCTATCAGGTTTCGGGCGCCATTGCTCGGGCTTGTCATGGCTATCGGCATTTGCGCCATTACCCCGTTCAATAACATTTACCTCCAGGCTACTCCATTAGGCGGCGGGCACTTCCCCCTCGCACCCTTTTTTGTTTTCCTGTTGCTGTCTCTTCTCGTCTACCTGCTCGGCAAGATCCACTCATCACTGCAAATTCTCACCGGTGTGGAGTTGCTCATCGTCTGGATGCAGATGGTTATCGGCTCCGGCATAGCCTACACAGGCCTGGCACGGACATTTTTAATCAACCTGACCGCACCGTATCATTACGCCACCCTGGGCAACCGCTGGCAACAGACACTTCATCCGCTGCTTCCACCAGCGCTCAGCCCCACAGATCCTGACTCCATAGAGCTCCTATACACGGGTATTCCGGGTGGCCGTGGTATGGGATGGTTTGAACTTGCCGGGCAGATTCCCTGGGTAGACTGGTTGAAACCCTTGTTACTCTGGAGTGTGTTTATCTTTCTCAGTTACGGAGTCATGATTTGCCTGGTGAATCTCATTTCACGACAATGGATCCACAATGAGCGTATGAATTTTCCATTGCTCAAGGTACCGCAAACCATCAGCGGCGCCCTGGACAACAATGAATTTGGTGCGCTCTTTGTCAATAAGTTCCTGATCGCCGGCATCAGCCTGCCTGTGTTCCTGCATCTCATCAATGGCCTCAGTGTTTACTATCCGACAATCCCTCCGATACCAACCTTGCTGCTGGCTGCACCCTATATAGCAGAAAGCGGTCTGCTGGTTGGATTCAGTAAACTCAAACTCTATTTTTATCCTGCCTTCATAGGCTTCGCCTTTCTCACCTCCCGCCAGATCTCTTTCTCTTTCTGGTTCTTCTTTCTGATCGGCGGGCTGTTCTTTGGAGTGCTGAACCTGCTCGGCTACTCCATCCCTCAATCCGAACTCGGCATTACCTTTGGCCCAACCCTGACACGCCCGGAAGAAATGCAGATGATCGGTGCCTATGGAGTGTTTTTTCTGTTTCTGGTCTGGCTTGCCCGTCATCACCTGTTGACGGTAACCAAACAATCATTCCTGCTGATGCCACCATCAGCCGTTCGCTCCGAGTGGTTTGATGTCCGCTTATCGTTTTGGGGACTTTTTCTGGGAGGAGCCGGCATAATAGCCTGGTACGTCTGGTTGGGGATGAACGTCGTCACCGCGGGTCTGCTGGTTGGCGCATTCTTCATGATCAGCCTGGTCGCAGCCCGCATTATCTGCCAGGGTGGTCTGGCCTATTTTACCCTGACCGCCGCTCCCATGGATGGCCTCATTGCCCTGTTCGGTACCAAGCTCTTTGCCGGCACCGGAGGTCTACTGGCTGGCATGAGCCAGAAAGCTCTTTTTGTCGACTTACGCGAATCCCTCATGCCCTCCCTGGTTCATGGCAGGAGTATTCATCAGAATCGTCAACCGGCATTCATACTCTTCGGTTCACTTGTATTGACCATACTACTCAGCACCGTTGCCTCAGTAGTTGCCATGATGCTGCTCTGCTATCGATTCGGCATCAGGGAGCTCCAGCTCGAATGGGCAAATCGGACGACACTGGCGGTTTTTGAAAACATTAACAGACTCATCTCCGCACCCGTGGAGTCCGGAACCTGGGTCTTTATCTTCGCCTTGATCGGTGCGCTCATCATGCTGGTGCTGGTTGTCTGCTACCACCGGCTCTACTGGTGGCCAATTCACCCCATCGGCTACCTTACCGCATATAGCTCAGCGATGCGTATCCTCTGGGTCAGCTTCTTTATTGGCTGGGCGTGCAATGCCCTCTGCATGCGCTATGGCGGGATACACCTGTTTCGAAAGCTGCAGTTCTTCTTCATTGGCCTGATTATCGGAGACTTCCTGATGGGCGGGGGCTGGGCTATTGTCGGCCTGTATACCGGTACCAGCTACAAGGTGCTGCCCGATTAGCTTTAAATAATACAATTACGCGACCATGTATGATGACAAGGAATTAAAAGAATATCGGGATCTGCTTCCACCGCCAACCCACTTTGAGGAGGGTTTTGACTGGAAGACCATCATCGGCGCCATCTTCATCGGCTTCCTGATGATGCCCGGTTCCATGTACCTGCAGCTTGTCATCGGCCAGGGTATTGGTCCTGCCGCCCGCTGGGTTACCATCATACTCTTTGCCGAAATCGCTAAGCGTGCCCACTCCGACCTTAAACAACAGGAAATTTTCCTGCTTTATTATATGGCAGGTGCCGCACTTGCCTCCCCTTTTTCCGGTTTGCTATGGAACCAGTACCTGGTTCAATCTGATGCAGCACGCATGCTCGGAGTCACCGAGTTCATTCCCACCTGGGTGGCACCGGGCGCTGACTCTGCCTCCATGGTTGAGCGGACCTTTTTCCATCGTGACTGGCTGATCCCTATATTGCTGTTGGTCGGCTCCCAGATCATTCAGCGCATCGATCACTTTGGTCTCGGTTACGCGTTGTACAGGATAACTTCCGATGTGGAACGGCTGCCTTTTCCAATGGCACCTGTTGCCGCTCTCGGCACAATGGCGCTGGCCGAGTCGACAGAAGAGCGTGAAAAAAGCTGGAAATGGCGGGTATTTTCCATCGGCGGAATGATTGGACTTATTTTCGGGAGCATCTATGTGGTGCTGCCCATCATCACCGGACTCATTTTCACAGAACAGATCCGACTGATTCCCATCCCCTGGATAGAACTGACCAGTTACACCGAAGGCTTCCTTCCCGCAGTGGCAACGGGGCTGCAGCTCGACCTCGGCCTCATGTTCGTAGGCATGGTTCTCCCCTTCTGGGCAGTAATTGGCGGGCTTATCGGTTTGATAATTACCATCATTCTCAACCCGCTCCTATATTCATGGGGCATTCTTGAACGATGGCATCCGGGCATGGCCACGGTAGACACCGTATTTGCCAATAATTTTGATTTTTATATGAGCTTCGGCATCGGTCTGGGCCTTGCGATTGGCTGCATCGGTGTCTGGTCGGTTGTCCGCTCGTTCAGAGCCGGCAAAGACCAGCGCGGTTCACTGCACGATCTTTTCAACCCGCCTCCGGGCAGGGGGGATTTCAACTTCTGGATATCCATCGCTATCTATCTATTTTCCACCCTGGCCTACGTTGGGCTCTGTGTCTGGCTGGTACCGTCCTTCCCTTGGATTTTCTTCCTTGCCTATGGCTTTATCTACACCCCGATAATCAGTTACATAACCGCACGCATGGAAGGAATAGCCGGCCAGTTTGTCAGCCTGCCACTGGTACGAGAGGCGAGTTTCATTGCCGGGGCACGTTTTTTCGGCTATCAGGGCATCGAGATCTGGTACGCCCCTATCCCTATCCACAATTACGGTGAAGCAACCGTACAGTTCAGGCAGATAGAACTGACCGGTACCTCGATCCGTGGAATCATCAAAGCGGAGCTGCTGGTTTTCCCTGTGGTGATGATCGCCAGCCTGATGTTTTCCCAGTTTATCTGGCGACTGGCTCCCATCCCATCTGCCAGCTATCCTTTCGCCCAGGAACTCTGGCATCTCCAGGCCCTGAATACTTTACTGATGCAGACCTCCACCCTGGAAGGCAACTCCATGTTCTACCAGGCGCTGGACGGCTCAACCATCTTTACCGGACTTGGCTTTGGTCTGCTGATGTATATGATACTCAGTTTTCTGGGACTTCCTATACTGCTCATTTACGGTGTCGTACGTGGCCTTGGACAATCAACTCCTCACGGTATGGTCCTTGAAGTTGCCGGTGCTCTGCTGGGAAGATATTTTTTCCTGAAAAAATTCGGGCCGATGTGGCGTCAGTATGCACCGGTACTCCTTGCAGGGTTTTCATGTGGCATGGGGCTATCCGGCATGTTCGCCATGGGTTTCGCCCTTATCATGAAATCCCTCAACTATATGGCGTACTAGCTGTTCTCCACCGTTGTCCAGGGCCTGCAGCAACCAGGTGAACCGACTGAACAGGTTGTGCCCCCTCATTCATTGTTCGATTTACAGCCACAATACATTGTCTTGACATGATGGTCCTATATGAGCATATTTGATATAGAGCTTTGGAAATACAGCAGATTCAAGCCCATTTGATTATATCTCATCCTAATCTCGCACCAACTTCATCAATGGGCAGCACATTTCTTACCGCTCTTATCCACATATAGCCTTAACAAGCCTGCAGGAGTGATTATGTCAAAACTCTATATACTGACCCTTTTATCAACGCTGACGATCTTCACCCTTTCTTACTCTGGTGCATCGCTTGCAACATCTGAGGTACCACTCGGGGTTGGCGGCTTTGCCCTCGGCAATAATATTGACAACTACCCGGACCTGATGGAGACCAATTACCTCCAGGAGACAGTCGTTACCGACTGGAGAGGGTTTCGTAAGGGTGTCCTCAGCTACGGGACCTGCAAATACAACAGGCAGATTCTCAAAATACAAATGAAGTATGCCGATTCGAGCCAGGACTTTTATGAAACTCTTCTGCAAAAGTTCAAGGCCAAATTTGGGCCCCCTGACGAATGGAAAGGTGATTCGTTCGGCATTCTCAGGAACTGGAAATGGTATTTTACAGACAGTCAGGACAGATCTGTCAGCCTGGTTCTGCAACACAACCTTCGTAACCCCAACGAGACCACTGGTAACATGGTTAAGATTTCCTTTCCCCAACTACTCGAGGAAGAGCGACTTTGCTTCAACAGGAAATGCGAGGAAATGAGAAACGACCACGACCGGGCGCGTATTGAAGAGATAAAAAAGCCAGACTGGAAATTTATGATCCCAGACTAAAAAAATTAACCATCGTTTTTTTATAACATCATGCTGACATTCGATACCACCGAGCCAATCCGGCGAATTGGCTGGAACAATATCCAGCTTGAACTTCCCAGTGGCTGGGAAACCATCGTATCAGGTGACAGGAACCTGCTCATTGAACAAAACTTCAAGCCGCTTATTGACTTACGCTGGGAAAAAGATAATAGCGGACGCGACCTTTCCGATGTGTTTCTCTCTATCCAGAACGTTCTTGGTAAACGCTCTGGATGCCCAGTGGATAAAGTAGATGTGCCGGATGAGCTTGCCCGGCTTGCCTCCCAGACAGGCTGTATAGCATTCAGTTGGGCAGCAACAGCTGGACCTCAGTGCCAGGATAGTGAACAAAAAATCAATGGTGTACTCTGGCGTTGCCCGGATTGTGATACTATCGTGATTGGCCAGTTATACAATCACCCGACTATCGGCCTGAACGCACTCGTCTCTGCTCTCGCCTCAATCCGTTGCCACCAGGATGATGCCGGCGCGAGCGACTCAAGTTATTGGTCAATTCAGGACATCAAATTAACCCTGCCTGCCTCCTGCAGGATGTCAGCTCACTCCTTTCAGGCTGGCCTGACCCGGCTAACTTTTCAGGAAAACAACATGCAGCTTCATTTCTGCCGCCTTGCCCCAGCCAGGCAGAGATTGCAACAAGGTCCCATTTCTCAATTACTCACCAATCTTCTGGGTGAAGATTCTGAGTACCAGACACTCAACGAATCATCTCATCTTTATGAATGTATAAGCTCTCCACCGCTCACCCAGCAAATGTTGAAAAGATTGAAGCGGCAACACCCATTTCGCTGGGGCCGAATCTGGCATGACGAAGGCTCTAACCGCCTCCTCTCTGTAATTGCAGAAAGCAGCCACCCAATAGACCTCGAAAAAGTTCACAAACTTTGCGATAAATATGCGATTATTGACTCCAAAAAAGAGCACAAAGCCACAGAGTCCCCCTAAACTGAGCAGATCCGAGGCGCTGGCCTGTGTTCCGGTAATTATGCCCCAGGCCCAGTGGGTTAAACAGGAAAACGGTGATATTCTGGTCGAATACCCCTTTGTTGCCAAGCCACTGTTACAAGCAATTTTCAACCGTTTCAACGGAGCAAATCAACAGAAATTAACCAGAAAACTACAATTGGATGGTCTTGGCAGCCAGGTATGGGCAGCCATCGATGGTGAGAAATCGGTTGCGGAACTTATCAGGGACTTCGCAGAATCCTCTACAATGTCTATGCAGGAAGCGGAATTATCGGTAACGACCTTTCTACGGGAACTGGGAAAACGAGGCCTCATTCTACTGCGTTAACAACCGCGCTTTTGGACAACAATACTCAACCCCGGTCAGCAGAAGTCCAATCATGAAAGGTTAATGCCTAATTGACGCGCCAACATTTGCAAATCAACCCAGGTGGCACGTTTCATCTCGGGATTCTGCAGTAAATATGTAGGATGATAGGTTGCTATCAGGGGAATGCGTTTACCCTCGCCCAGCTGGTAGCTGTGCAATCTGCCACGTAACCGGGAAAGAGACTCAGAACGGTTGAGCAGTGCTTTGGTCGCTATAACCCCCATGGAGAAAATCACTTCCGGTTCTACCGCCATAAGCTGGCGCTGCAGATAACCAAAGCAGGCACGGGCATGCTCCGCCTTCGGTTGCTCAGACCTGGCAATGCCGCATTTAATCACATTGGTTATAAATACGTCCTCGGGCTTGATTGTGATGGCGCCCATCATTTTAGCAAGCATCCTGTCCTGCTCTATGCCAAACAGCGTATTACTGACCAGATTATCCGGATTCTCCACAGCCAGCCAGTCACCTACTATTGCAATACGCACCTTTGGCTTGCCGCTGCCGGGAACCGCCACAATCCTCTTTTGGGCCAAGCCGCACCGCTTACAGTTTTTGACCTCAACTGCAATTTCTTCAAGCAATGCTCCCTTCTGCTCTGCTGTCCTGCTGTCAACTCGAAGTGACGGCGCAGGCGACGAAGTTCCTGTCTCTGTTGCGCCTGGACGAGCCTGCTTGCTAACCACAGGCTGAAGTCGCGCCTTTTCTACCAAAGCTGGAGCTACAACCCTGGTATTCAGGAATTTCTGGATATCATCGCCGCCGGGATAATTATCAATACCAAGCAGGCTATGGTATTTAAGCGTCGCCTGAATATCCCGAACAATGGAAAAGTGATCTGACATAAATTTTTTTTATTTTACGAAGATTGATAGGTGCATTGACTACCACAAATTGACTGTTACTTTACCACACTGTGTTTACCGGCGCCACTCACTACAAGGTACTACAGATGACTGCTACTACATAGTAGCAATTCCATGCTTTTTTTACAAAAGTACTACAAAAAGAGAAGCATTTTTTATGAGCATATGCTAACGTGATGTGACACGCTGTGGTTGTAATTGTTATGACCTGCTCCTCAAGTTTGCAGTTTTGGTTCCTCCGGGCAGAAACCCCATCACAAGCAATACAAGGACAATGACATGGACAAACAGGAATTCAGGAAGTCTCGCAAAAAACTCGCCAAGACCCAAAAGCAACTCTCCGAATTGTTGGGAATGTCACTAAAAACGATACACAGCTATGAACAGGGCTGGCGGACCATTCCGACCCATATCGAACGCCAGCTTTACTTCCTGCTTATCCATCAACGAGGCCGCAACAACCACCTTACACCGTGCTGGGATAAAAAACAGTGTGATGTGAAGGAGCAGTGTCCGGCATATGAATATCAGTCAGGTCATCTTTGCTGGTTCCTCTGCGGCACCCTCTGCGAATGCACCCAGGACGCTACCAATAAAAGTAAGCTGAGTGTTTGTAGAGAGTGTGAGATCTTCACCTCACTGCTTGATTAATTTCCCATCGTTGTCTGTTTCAGGGCATTGTTCAGTGCCCTGAAACAGAAACCCAATCTTCATCTCCATTGCTTCCGCCAACAATTCCTTCCGGTGTCCTTGCTCTCTTTTCAAGCAATACCTATACTTAAGCCAAAGATTTCGTGATTACTTGCACAATTTTCGCACCCTATTGAAACCTATCACACTTACGTTTCAATTTGTGGTGCTTTTCAGGGCGACAATATGCACTCTGTAACTGTAAATCTTATTTTAGCCATTCGAGGATACGACAACTGCCCCCATACGCTCAGTGATCAGGTATGTGCGGCAGATTATATCGCTATTCCCTTGATATCTCGATTATTGAATCAGAAAGCACATGAACGTCGGGTTAACTGACTTTAACAGGAAATATGGTTACTATTTCCGGAATTTCGTACAGACAGGAGAAGCAAATGCCGATGTATGAGTTTGAATGTCTCGACTGCAACAACGTATTTGAGGTAATCGTGCGCAACGCCGATGCAGCCAAAGACGTGACATGCAAAAGCTGTAACAGCGCCAATATCAGAAAGAACCTTTCCGCTGGAAGTTTTCACTCAAAGAGCAAGGGTACCGCTCTGCCCGGCGCCGGATGCACCGCAAGGGGAGGATTTACCTGAGGTTAATGTTCTGTACTGTGCTCCCGTGGGGAGTCTCACCTCTTTTTTGCCTGGGCGGGTTTTGAGAAATCATATACCCGCTCATTTGGTTTCAGCATGTCGTAATCGCGTCGTGCCACCTCTTCCAGGTATACCCTGTCATTTTCAAGCCGCCCGATCTCCGCTTCCATTCTCTTGTTCTCCCTGGCAATGGCCTCGGTTTCAGACTCCAGATTCTTTACTTCGGCTCTTTTCTTAAGCAGCGCCATAACGCCTGATTGAGGGGCAAACACTATCCACAACAAGGCAAAAAGAGTCATTACCACAGCCATTTTCTTCAATTGACTGTTCTGTAAATAGGGCGGAGACTTCCTGTTAACTGGGTTTCGTTTCATATATTCGTTTACTATGGAATCTCGGTGGATTATCTGTGTATCAAAGATTCTGTGTATATCACCAGAGTCAATGTTTGAACAGTGACGAACCGAGCTCCCTAAAGACTCATCCTGACTGAGGTATTGGATTTAGGTAGTGAAGACTGTTATATTCAGCGTTTATTAATGAAACTTCATCACAATCACAAACAGAATGCCCTGATACGTTCTATAATGCAAGACTCTCATATTAAAAAGAAAACCACCTATCTTGTCAGCAGTTGCCTTATTGGCCTCTGCACCCGCTACGACGGCGTGATCAGCCCTGACCAGAAATGTATTGAATTTCTCGAGGGGACAAACTGGATACCAGTCTGCCCTGAACAACTTGGCGGACTTGCGACTCCTCGCCCCAAAGCGATGTTATGCGAAGGAAATGGACATGATGTTCTTCAGGGAAATGCCCGGGTGACTACTGAAGAGGGTGAAAACGTCTCAGAAAATTTTATCCGGGGCGCAGAACAGGTACTCGATCTGGCCAGACGTCTTGCAGTTGACGGAATCGTATTGAAATCACGCTCTCCGTCGTGCGCGGTGCATGACAACACAGGAGTTACAGCGGCGTTACTGCAACTCCACAATTTTCAGTTAATTGAATTCGGCTAACCGCAGTCGGCTACTGAATCCGCATAACCCTCAAAATTATAATGCCGGCCTCATACAGGAAATAGAGCGGTCCCCCCATCAGACCCATATTAATAACATCTGGGGTCGGGGTAATAAGTGCGGCAATAATTGCAATTCCCAACACGGCAAACCGCCTGTTTCTCTCAAAAAATTTCCTGGTACAGATACCAACCCTGCCCATGAAAACCATGAAAATGGGCAATTCAAACGCCAGCCCGAAGGCAAGAACGAAAACTGTAACGAATGTAACGAAACGACTTATTGAAATGACCGGTTGCAATTCTGCCGAACCGAACCCGAGCAGGAATTTTATGCCAAGAGGTAATGTTACGAAATAACAGAAAATTGTGCCTATATAAAATAGTATGCAGGTAAAAAAGACAAAGAAAAAGATCTGCCCTTTGCCCATTTTAAACGGCTTCCCCATGGCACTCCAGAGAACTGTCAGAAACCAGGGCATGAGCAGAAAAACAGCCCCAAAAAGTGACAATTTCACATGGGAGAGAAAAGGACCTGCCACTGAAAAGAAATATAATTTCTCGGAAAGATGCTCCTGAACCGCTTTCAACAGTTCGGGGGAGAGGAAAAAGATCACAAGTGTCAAAAGAAACAGTGATATTCCGAGGCGATGAACTGATTTTTGTAATGCTAAAATGAATATAGCGAGCTTATTTTGATCGACCATCTGCTGAAATACTACTCTGTGGATATTACAATTTAATGAGAACGTAACTGAATGAAAGCCTCAGTTCCTCCCGGAATTACAACCTCTCAAAATATCAGAAGCAGGAGTGAAATGCAATTTGATTGAGGTTGCTTTCAGATACCAGCCATGATAAACATGGATGTACTTACCATAGGTTATGTATATCCTGTACACATATTGTAAAATTTCAACTTCAGCTCCACGAAAACATCATGCTTGAACTACGATTTATTCGAGAAAACATAGAGCTTGTAAAGGAAAAAACCGCCCTTCGCGGTGCGGACACGACTCCGCTTGATACCTTTATGGAAATTGACCAGCGCAGACTGCAGATTCTGGGCGAGGTTGAAAGCTTAAAAAATAAGAGAAACGTCGCTTCCAAAGAGATAGCACGCCTGAAGCAGGGCTCGGACGAAGAAAAGTCCCAGGCTGAGCCAATGATCATCGAGATGCGGGACATCGGTCAGAAGATCAAGGAACTCGATACTGAGTTGACGGAAATTCAGGAAAAACTGCAAACCATCGTCATGGCGATTCCCAACCTCTGTCATGACTCTGTTCCCGTCGGCAACGATGAAAGCGATAACATTGAAGTTCGCACCTGGGGAGCCAAAAGGGAGTATTCCTTTGAGCCCAAACCACACTGGGAAGTCGGGGAGAATCTCAACGTTCTCGACTTTGAGCGCGCGGCCAAACTCTCAGGATCCCGCTTTGCGCTGCTGAGCGGTTTTGCCTCCAGACTCTCCAGAGCTCTGGTGAATTTCATGCTCGATCTGCATACCCAGAAGCATGGTTACACTGAGTTTATGCCCCCGTTTCTGGTCAACACTCCGACCATGACCGCCACTGGTCAATTGCCGAAGTTTGAGGAAGATCTCTTCAAGATCGCTGACTGGGATCTCTACCTGATACCAACCGCGGAAGTACCCATAACCAACATCCACCGCGATGAGACCATCGACGAAAAGGACCTTCCGCTCAACTATACCGCCTACACACCGTGTTTTCGTTCTGAGGCTGGCTCCCACGGTCGCGATACCCGCGGCCTGATACGTCAGCATCAGTTTGAGAAGGTTGAGCTTGTTAAAATAACCACCCCTGAGACTTCAATGGATGCTCTGGAAGATCTGACCAGGGAAGCTGAAACAGTGCTACAGATGCTCGGTCTTCATTACCGTGTGGTCACCCTGTGTTCCGGCGATCTCGGCTTCTCGGCCACCAAGACCTATGACATTGAAGTATGGTTGCCTGGGCAGCAGGCATATCGCGAGATATCCTCCTGCTCCAACACCCTCGACTTCCAGGCCCGACGCGGTTCTATCCGGTATCGTCCCGAGGGGCAGAAGAAGTCCAAACTCGTTCACACCTTAAACGGTTCCGGCCTGGCAGTGGGTAGAACACTACTGGCGATTCTAGAGACATACCAGCAGGAAGACGGCTCTGTCGCCATCCCTGAAGTGCTGAAACCATACTTCGAAAAACGATTTTAGAGCTGACCGGGCACGGTCGACCTCTTTGAATTTCGCATTCCCTGGCTGGCAGTCCATGCCTGCCAGGGAAACTCTCCCCCACTGTGATAATCTGTCTCTCTAATTAGGATTTATTGTTTTCTTGCCATATAATTTATACCAGCAGTAACGGAATTCAGACATTAACACCTGTCTCCTGGAGGGATCATGCAATTATCGTTTTCGAGGTGTGCTCTGCCTGCACATCAGCTCATCGTTGCAACTTTCGTTATCTTCGCCATTATCCTCTTCCAGCCGCTCTTGTCAGATGCCTGGTATAGTATCGCCCAGGAAACTCCGCAAAATGCACCTTCATCGGAAGCAGATATTCATACCTTACTATCCGGACTCAGCGATGAACAGGTTCGCCGTCTGCTCATTGATGAACTAAAAAAAGACAGTACTGCCCTGGAAAGCTCTGCCGACACAACCGGACCTGACATATTCCTGGGCAAAATTCTGTATAGCTTAAGTTCCCAATCCGACACATCTGAGCAACACGTACGTCAACTTTTCAGCCATATTCCCCAGGTAATCCCTGACCTGAAAAAAGCCTTTATCAAACTTTGTCCATACGGCACCCACACTGGTGCCCTCAAAAACTTTCTGTGGGTACTTTTTTTCATAGGTATCGGCCTGCTTACAGAACTCGTCTTCAATCGCATAGTTTTATGGAAACTCTTCAACAAAAGGGCTGAATTTCAAGAGAACCAGAGTGCCTCTGAAAAAATTGTTTCCGCGATTATCAACGAAGTTCCGACGCTGCTCTCACTATTTATCTTCTCCGTTGCCGCGTATTTTTCCTATCTTGCCTTTATCTGGACTGATTCTCCTCTTGTCCAGCTCTTATTTCTGGCAGTTCTACTGTCAATCATCATGATCCGTTTGGTTGCCATTGTTTCGAGACTCATATTCTCCCCTTCATCTGAACATCTGCGTATTGTACCTTTAGATTGTAAAATAGCAGGTTCGATGCACCGGCTTTTCAGCGGGGCTGCAGCCTATCTTACCCTGGGGGTGATGCTTGCTGTCACGCTCAAGCGACTGGGAGCGCATAGCACCACCATTGCATTGATCATGCTGGTCCTTGCCTCAATATTGTTGATCGCCGCTGCGGTTGCGGTCCTGATCTTTAAGAACAGGGTTAGAGAGCAGATCATTGCAGGCTCAACGGCGAGTGGTGATTCAATCAGCTGGGGACGCCAGCAGTTTGCCTCAATGTGGCACCTGCTGGCTCTGGCATATTTATTTGTCCTCTGGTTGCTGCTTTTCAACGATTTGATAGATCCCACTCACCGCAGTAAGGGCGCGTTCATTCTCAGTTTTTTTGTTGTCCCAATCTGGATGTTGAGTGACAAGCTCCTGCAGTGGATCGTCCTCTACGCGGTCGATACACTAAAAATCCACCAGGAACATTACGACCAGGAAGAGGATGTGGATGACGAGGAACTGGAAAAACGTGAAAAGGGCAAAAAATCCTACCTGAGAGCACTGGCGATTTCCAGGGTCGGTCTTGTTGGTACGCTGGCAATCTGGGTCGCCACCCTCTGGAATATTAAAATACCCATTTTTTCCAACCTCTCCTCAGTGGTATTCGATGCACTGATCGTGATGACTCTGGCCCTGATGTTCTGGAAATTTATCAGCAACTGGATTGAACGAAAAATCCAGGAGTCGATCCCGGAGGAGGACGAAAAAAACGAGGAAGAGCAGGATGAGTGGGGCTCAGCTTCTGCCCGCGGCCGCTCATATACCCTGTTGCCGATGATTCGCAGGTTTCTCGGTACAGTACTTATGGTGATGGTGACCATGACAATCCTTTCATCCACAGGTGTGGACATTGGCCCGTTACTGGCTGGTGCCGGTGTTGTCGGTCTGGCCGTCGGCTTTGGTGCACAAAAACTCGTTGCCGATATGTTCTCAGGCTTTTTCTATCTATTGGACGACGCCTTTCGGGTTGGAGAATATGTGGAAGCTGGTGGTATTTCAGGTACTGTTGAAAATATCAGCCTGCGCAACGTGATGTTGAGACACCATCGCGGCATGTTGCAGATTGTCCCCCACAGTGAACTCGGGGCAATAACCAACTACATGCGCGGCGGGATTGTCGTTAAATTTAACCTTGATTTCCCCTATGATGCCGATATCGACCAGATCCGAAAAGTTATAAAGAAAGTGGGTCAGGCTATGCTCCAGGAAGAGGAGTTTGCCGAAGATTTCATTCGTCCTGTGAAATCCCAGGGCGTGCGTGAAATCAGCAACTCCGTAATGACTATCAGAGTGAAATTCACCGCTAAACCCGGTGCTCACTTTATCATCCGCCGGGAAGCGTATAAACGGATTACCGAAGCGTTACGCGCAAAAGGTATCCATTACGCCCATAAAAAAGTCATTGTGGATATTCCGCAATCAAGCGGTGAAGAGGATGATAGCGAACAACTCGCCAAAGCTGCCGGTGCCGCCACCAGACAAATCATGGATGAGGAAAGCAAGGTGGCAGGCGCCCCCAAGACAGAATCACCTGCTTTCGATCGATAATTCAGCTCAAGCACCTTCAGGCCAGATTGCAATGGCTTGTCACTGCAACCACTTTATCATCTGCTTCCCCCCATCTTCTACCTGAACAGGTGAGGAGGCGGAGGCGTGGCAGATGGGCAATTGATCACTTCCAGGAAAAAAACATATGCCTTTGTCAGGGGAAACTTCTTGATCTTTAAGCTGTTACTCCTAACTCATCCCCCTTCACGCCTCACTTCAAGAAGCTGTGTTTTAGTGGTAATCGGACAGTACTAAACAGATTATTTGTCAAACTTGATACGGATCTCTATCTCGTTAATTTTATCCACGAGTTTCAGTGAAGTGACAAAGCCGTGAACTGTGGCGGCCAGCGCCTCCTGGACAAACCCCTTTATCGGCACTTTGTTGCCATTTACCAGAAGCGCGGTTTTATCCAGTACCCTTCCCTGCCCCGACAGCAACCGTTTCTCTATAAACTGCGCAATCTCGAGGCTTTCATTCAATCGAAAAATATAGTCGCCGCCAATATCCGCAATATCAGTAGCCACGGCAATTACCCCATGAACTTCATTACGCAACATCTGCTCCGGATTCCTGGCCACCTCTATCTTAGGAATTTTTCTGGCCGCCTTGAAGCCCTCGCCAATAACAATATCAGCATCCGGAAAATAACGATGTGCCAGGGTGCGTAATGACAGGTCCCGATTGACAGTCTGCAGCACCATCTGGTCGGGTCCGACAAACATTACACTGTCTGCTCCGGCTTCTTTATAGATCGAGGTATCCGTGCCTTCACAATCAAACTGAACCCCAGGCTCACAACTCGACTTTATTACCGCGACCCTGTAACCCATTTCCCGGAGATGACGTACGACCTTACTAACCAGCACACTTTTATCGCTATCGTGCCACCCTATGAATGTTACTATCGCCGACATATCCTGATCCCTGAAACTAACGTTTTTATCTTAAATTTTAGTAAATTGTGGTACTCGAGCAGTACAAGAAGCACGACGCATATTACACAACTTTTTCGCTTTCTGATACGTATACTCAATAAATGACTCCTGCCAACAGCAACGGAGTATCCTTTTAAACTATAACCGATGCGGATATCATAATAAGACAATAACAGAACGTTCAGAAAAGTTTTGCGGTGAGCCTGCCCATGCATTAAGCTGCAATACATCGTGAAAGCACGCCTCAATTTTATTAACCATCTATGTTTTCGCTCTTAATCACGATAGCCAGATATTGCACTTTGAGGACATAGACCCTTTTCACCTATCCCGCTGTCGTTCTGGAGGGGGCTCAATGATACGATACGTTGCTTTTGTTCTACTATTTACCCTTACCATCCTGCCTGTTTGTTCGGGAGTTGCCGCTGAATCCGTTAGTGGCGAGCAACTGCCGCCGGTTACGCTTGCCATACCTGAAGATGCGGATTACAGAAGCTACCTTGGCCTAAACGGTCAACCCGGTGAATCTTTTGATCTGAAAAATATTGAGGCGGATGTACTGCTTATACAGTTTTTCAGCATGTACTGTCCGTTCTGTCAAGAAGAAGCTCCCCTGATAAATGAGCTGTTTCAAACAATCCTGGATTTCTCATCTGATGATTTCAGTGTTAAGATGATAGGTATCGGAACCAACAATACCAATTTCGAGGTAGGTCATTATCGCAGCACATACGATATTCAGTTCCCGGTATTCCCAGACCTGGATATGCAGAGCTATAATGCGCTTGGGGGGAAAGGAACACCAAGTTTCATCGCCTGCAGAAAGACAGATGACTCAGAGTGTACAATCATCCTGAGGCAGTCAGGCGGATTCAACACTGTCGAAGAGTTTTTCAACCAGCTACTGCGTAAAAGTGGCTACAGATGATCCGGAGGAGCCATGGTTCTACCGAGCCCCGCGAAACTCCTGCAGGTAATTATAAATATTATCTCGCTGGTGCTGTTTTCCAGCTTGATCCAGGCAAAGCCTTTCACTGATTATGGTTATGATCCCGGGGTACTGAAACCTGTCGACAGTACCTTGAAAGTCTCACCTGGGGAACCCGCTCCGGATTTCACCCTCACCGCCATTGATGGCAAACAAGTCCGCCTCAGCCAATTCAAGAACCAGAGAAACGTTGTCCTCTCATTTGTGCCGTCGGCGTGGACCCCGATCTGCTCGGGACAATGGCCCGGCTACAACATTTCACGGATTTTCTTCGAGCAGTATGACGCTATCCTGCTCGGTATCACCGTCGACAATATCCCCACGCTCTACAGCTGGACCCGACAGATGGGTGAACTCTGGTTCGATGTACTGTCTGATTTCTGGCCCCATGGTGAAGTTGCCGGTAAATATGGCCTGCTGCGTTCAGACGGCACAGCAGAACGGGCCCTGGTATTTATTGACAAAAGCGGCATCATCAGCGCCATCCATGTCTCTGACATCAATGTTCGCCCACCTCTGGAAATGATCGTCACTGAGCTTTCAAAATTCAATACCAGATAAGCGGCGCTCTCTATTCTGCTTTTTTCAAGACAAAAAAAAGAGCGTGCCTTCTCGATGAAGAAGGATCACACTCTTTTCTCATATTCCCTGCCTGTCTTGGGACTTGCTCAGCCCAACAAGACTACGCAGCCCAAAATATTAATACTTGTACAGACTGTGCAGAATATCGACCTCGTCCTTTGGCTTGTAACCGGTCTTCATGGACTCGAGAGAGCCAGCGATTGCGAAGACAGACATATAGCAATGGGTAAGGTAAAAAGCCACGATGCCTACACCGAGTACGTTATGTACCATAGCGAAAATACGCACCATATCTACACTGGCACCCATACCCCAGATAATATAACCGGTGTATGCCATAATACCGCCGCCTAAAGTGGCGAACCAGAAATACATTTTCTGGCCTGCATTGAACTTCGCAGCAGGAACCGGCTTTTTCGCTTTGCTCAGGTAGCCGCCGAGAATAAACATCCATTTGATGTCATGCAGTTGCGGCAGCATTTCCTTGAACCACATGATAAACATCAACAGACCCGGAAGCGCAAAAACGATCGCGGAAATGAGGTGAATATAACGAGCAGTCCGGATAACGACTCCACCACCAAAGAATGATCCGAAAATGATCATCAAGCCGGTAATGACCAGCAGTGAAAAGGAAATCGCTGCAACAAAGTGAACGATACGGGCAAACAGACTGAAAAAATAGATCTGCTCACCATGGTGATCAAAGTGCTTTGCACCAATGATCAGGTAATGCAACAAAAATACCGCAGGTACAGCTGTGATGACTACAAGAAAAATCTTGCTGAACCACTCACCCTGCAGCATCGTGAAAAGTTGACCATATTCCTGCCAGTTACCGCCGGTTATATTGGCGATCAACTGTGCGAAATAATCGGCTGAAGAACCGCCTGCTAGCCCTGCGGCCTGCAGATCCTGAGCTACAGCTGTTCCCAAGCTGCCTGCCACAAGTATTATTCCAAGCAGAAACACAGATGCGCACAACTTCTGCATAGTATGCTCCTGTTTAAGCAAAATTATAAACTGACCATCCCCGAGAAAATGGAGATGGTCAGTCGTTAACGACCAGCGATCCGCAAACAGGATTACTTGCCCTTGTATGCTTTATTCCAGCCCCAGGCGTTCACGCCTGAACCACGCTGAAATACACGCTCTCTGTAAACGTCGGCTACAACATCCGCGTCACCTGCGAGCAATGCCTTGGTAGCACACATGCCTGCACACAGAGGTACTTTGCCCTCAGCGATACGGTTCTGGCCATAGAGATGTTTCTCCTCAGCAGAGAAGGTCTCTTCAGGGCCACCGGCACAGAAAGTACACTTGTCCATGGCACCACGCGCGCCGAACACCTGTCCCTTAGGGAACTGCGGGGCGCCGAACGGGCAGGCCATGAAGCAGTAACCACAACCGATACAGGTCTTCTTGTCCACCAGAACAATTCCATCCTCACGCTGGTAAATTGCATTTACCGGGCAAACTGCCTTGCATGGTGAATCTGCACAGTGCATGCAGGAAACTGAAATGGACTTCTCGCCAGGCTTACCCTGATCAAGGGTAATCACCCGACGACGGTTTACACCGACAGGAATATGATTTCCTTCCTTACAGGCGACAACGCAGCCACTACAATCGATACAACGCTCTGTATCACATAAGAATTTTACTCTAGCCATGTCATTTCCTCCTCATCAGGCCTTAGTGACTTTACACAGTCCATCTTTAGTGGCCTGAATCTGTGTGACAATGTCGTATCCGTAGTTAGTTACCACGTTACCAGGCTCACCAACAACAAACGGTGCGTGCCCTTCTGGATACTTATCAACCAGAGATTCGCCCATCAGCACACCGGCAAAATGGTACGGCAGGAAGATGGTTTTATCATCAACCCTCTCGGTGAGGAACGCTTTGACCTTGATCTTGCCGCCTTCCGGAGACTCGATCCAGACCATTTCACCATCCCGGAAACCGAGGTTATTGGCCAGACGCGGATTGATCTCTGCGTACATATCAGGCTGAAGCTCAGCAAGATACTGGTTGCTTCTGGTCTCAGCGCCTGCACCCATATGCTCGACCATACGACCGGTTGTAATAACGTACGGGAATTCCTTAACAAGCTCAGGATTCTGTTCGCTCTTGAAACGGGTATCGATACGGTAATGAGCTTTCTTGTCCTCGTATGTCGGGAATTTCTCAATCAGATCCGGACGTGGAGTATGCAGCGGCTCACGATGAATCGGCACCTGATCAGGGAAGTTCCATACCACACAACGGGCACGGGCGTTACCGAACGGTGCCATACCTTTAGCGATAGCAACTTTCAGGGTTTTCTGGGAAAGATCTGTCTTCCAGTTGGTTCCGGGAACAACGTCCTTGAACTCTGGGTAACCACCCTTAACCTCTGAACCTGGATTGTATACGCCTTCTGCAGCCAGCTGGTTCTCGGTACGACCCGATGCATCGTAGGTCTTCTCGACACCAAAGCGGTTTCTGAATGGCAGACCACCTTTGGCGACAGGTTTGGAGACATCATAGAGAATCGGGGTACCTGGATGCTCGTCGGTCCAACATGGCCAAGGCATACCGTAGTACTCACCATCACACGGTCCACCATTTGCCTGCAGGGTATCAATGTCGAAGGTATGCCAGTTGGCCATATGCTTCTTGATACGCTCAGGGGTCTGGCCGTTGTAACCAATGGTCAGACAACCACCACCAAGCTCACGGGTGATATCTTCAGGAGACTGCTTGATATTCGCGTAAAACTCATTGGCAAAACCGAGCTTGTTAACGAAGAGCTCCATGATCTGGTAATCATCTTTTGAGTCATATACCGGATCAACAACCTTGTAGCGCCACTGGATCTGACGGGAAGTTGAGGTGACACTACCGGAGGTCTCGTACTGCGAGGCAGACGGCAACAGATAGATATTGTCAGAATCACAGGCAGCGGCTGCCATGGTTGGGAATGGATCAACAATCACCAGCAGATCGAGTTTATTGTATGCATCAACGACCTTGTGATACTGGGAGTTGGAATTTGCACCACAACCCCACTGGATCATTGCCTTGATAGGTGTGTACTGATGGATCTGATCCACATCTTCCACGCCTTCAACACCAGAGTACCAGCGAGACAGGGTAAAGCCCGGCTTGTGCATCCACTCTTTATCCTTAAAGCGGGATACCATCCAGTCAAACTCAACACCCCATACACGGCACCAGTGTTTCCAGGCACCCTCGGAGAGGCCGTAGTAGCCAGGCAGAGAGTGGGAAAGGATACACATATCTGTGGAACCCTGAACATTGTCATGGCCACGGAAGATGTTGGTACCACCACCGGATTTACCCATGTTGCCGAGTACGAGCTGCAGCAGACAGAAGGTACGGGTGATGGAAGAACCGATGGAGTGCTGAGTACCACCCATACACCAGGTAAGTGATGTCGGACGATTCTCGGCGAGGGTTCGTGCTACGTGATGAATCTGATCAACAGGGATACCTGTTACATCCGAAACAATCTCTGGAGTATAGTTCTTGACGACTTCGAGCATTTCCTCGTAACCGGCAACGCGGGTACGGATAAACTCTTTGTCTTCCCAGCCATTGGCCACGATCACGTTAATGAGACCGAGCATGAAGGCTGCATCGGTACCAGGACGGATCTGGCAAAAGTCTGATGCCTTTGCGGCAAGTTTCGATCTGCGCGGGTCAACCACGATGATCGGCGCATTGTTCTTCTCTTTCGCATGCAGAATGTGCTGCATGGATACCGGATGCGCCTCCGGTGGATTTGAGCCGATGAATATGAAACTCTTCGCGTGTCTCATATCGTTCAGGCTGTTGGTCATTGCTCCGTAACCCCATGTATTGGCGACACCTGCCACCGTTGCGGAGTGTCAGATTCGGGCCTGGTGGTCGACGTTATTCGTCCCCCAGAAGGCTGCGAATTTACGGTGCTGGTATGCCATCTCGGTAGAGACCTTGGCACTACCGTTGAAGTGCAGTGCATCGGGACCATCATTCTCACGAATTTTGAGCAGCTTATCGCCGATCTCATTCATCGCCTGATCCCAACTGATGGTGGTCCACTTGCCGCCCACTTTTTTCATTGGGCTCTTGAGACGTTTCGGGCTGGTAACCATATCAATGGCACCGGCACCCTTACAACAGTGTGCACCACGGGAGACAGGATGATCAGCAGCGATATCCTGGCGTACCCAAACACCGTTTTGTACCTCAGCTTCAATACCACAACCAACAGAACAGTAGGTACAAATAGTCTGTACCTTCTTGGAACCTTCGTACTGGGCGGTCTTGCCTGCAGCATGCGCCTTACGGGTCATCTTGCTGGTCATTGACACGCCGGTCAGAGCCGCAGTTGCAGCAGAGATCTTCAGAAAAGATCGCCTCGCAACTTTCGGGTTCAAAGTCACCCTGCGACCAGTGCTGACCACACTGTCGCCTGAGGACTTCCTCAGTTTCATTCTGGCCATTTTTTGTTCTCCTTAAATGTCCTAACTTCGTTTCAAGCAGTTCACTTTCGTCTGCCGAACTGCTAAAACTCCCTGGCTATTATGAGCGCAACGTTTTGTAATACTTGTCGAAGTCTGCACTTTTGGTGTACAGCACTTCTTTGGAATCAACCCGGGCTTCAACCTGTTTGGCTTTGGCTGGCTTGATCGCGGCCGCTGCTCCCACAACCACAGCGCCGCCCGCCAGGATGTGTTTGAGGAATGAACGCCGCTTGTCCTGTTCCTGTTTCATAATTTTCCCTCCTTTGAGTTCGGGATGTTAAAGGTACCTTGCCTCCGCCAATTACCGGCAGAAGCGTGTTTTATGCCTGCGAAACATCTACCAGGCTTTTCTCAAGATCGAGGTAGCCGCATAACAGGCGGCAACACGATCTATAGAACTGAGCTGCTTCAACACCGTTGACCGCTTCACTAAACTCTTTGCTGAAAGGCACAAGGTAATTGGTCAGCAGCCGTCCCTGCAGCTGGCGGATAGAATCGCTGTCACTGTTTTTTTCTTCCTCGATGAGTCGGGCGAAGATGTCGAGCAACATCGGCAGAGAATCTTCACTGTCTACCACACCTTCTTCACGTTGGAGCTTGGCCTCGGCCAAAAGCTCTCTGAGCTCCACCAGGCTTTCACCGAAACTCCGGCCATCGAGATAATAGGATGCGAGAGTGTTTACCTGGGACTTTGAAAAAGGGTTGGTAAATAACTCATAATATTCATTCTGAATGTCTGTGAGACTCATCCCGTTGACGCGCTCGTTGAGTTCGCGTACAGCGTTGTCAAACAGTGGGCTCACCTGCTCCCTGGCAAGAGCTGAGAACGTTCCACGCCAACGGCTCATGCATTCAGAGTCAGGTTCAGACTGATAAAAAGATTTCAGGAGATCCACAAAGAGCAGCCTCACCCGAAAGATTTCCCTGTTATTGGTTTCCATACTTATTCACCTTCGAAGAGATTGATAACTCTACAATCTTCACAGTATTCAAAATGGCTGGTATCGACCGACTCTTTGCTGGCAAGTATGCCCATCACCTTTTCAAATGTTTTCTTGCTGCCAAACACCTTGCCACAACGCTTACACTTCATAGGCTCGGCCTCGGCGATGGTCTGGGGTTCAAACCAGGTATCGTCCAGGGTAGCGCCCGGAGTGAGGCTCAGCACCTTTTCCGGACAGACCCGCACACAACCACCACAGCCTACACAGAGCGCTCCTTTAGAACGCAGAACCAACTGATCTTCATTGGTGGAAAGTGCCTGGATACGGCACATATTCAGACAGGCAAAACACTGGGTGCATCCTTCAGCGTTGCATGACACTGTCGCAAAAGGAAGCTGCGGATGCCCCTTGATACGAGCCTGACGACCGCTCTTTTCGGTAAGGTATTGAAGGATAACCGCCAGGTTTTCACGACGGTTGCCGGTAAGAGGTGCAGTAAAGTTCTCTGCAAGGGGATACTGAGCTGCCGCAAACTGTTTGCCGGTAAAATCGGAAACATTAGAGATCACGACAGGTTCAGATACCTCGCAGTAGGTATTGATAAGCGAGGTTGCGAGAGTAGCCTGCCGCTTGAGGTCTTCAAAATGGGCCTGGTCTTCGTCTACCAACAGCACGATCCTGCCCGCCCCGAGAACATAGAGGGCAAGGAGGTGGAACAGCGAAAGCGCCCTCACCTCATCATGACAAATATAGAGACTGTTCCCCTCAATCGCGGAACCACGCTGCCACCAGAGTTTATGTAAAGCTTTCTCACTGCCAAGCACAACTGTGCAACCAGCCTCAAGCCCTACTGTCTGCAGGTAATTAATAAACGACTCATCGGTGAACCGCTGATACTGCATGGCTCCGGTCGGGCACGTTGCTATACAACCACCACACTCTTCGCACTTCAGGCTATCAACCTTAATGCCGTTACCGGTAGCTTGTATCGCACCGTGGGGACAACTCCCGATACACATGCCACAGCCATAACCGAGCTTACCACTGTATTGACAGATAGACGTGTCGCAGGTGACAACCTCATCTACCTGGCAGGAGTACTGGGTAGCCCAGAACTTCTCCAATTCCTGCTCTGTATAAATCCCGGCATAATTTTCAGGCAGGTCCACCTCAGTGCCATCTATAATCAGGATTGCCGGGATTCGCATCACACGACGCTCAGCGCCGTAAACGTCGAGGGCATCATGCGGGCAAGCCTTTTCGCACTCTTTGCAAAAAGTGCACAGGGAGTAATCTATGAAAAGTTGCTCATCAAGACAGGACTCGGGGCATGCCTGACCACAGGCACCGCAGTAGGTACAGCGACCGCTGTTCACCGGCACCCGCACCGAGTATTCAATGCTAAAACCATCTGCATCACGTGAAAGCGCTATTTCTGTAGCGGTGGGAATCTCAGGATCAAAGCCTTTCAGTAGAATCGGCTCTACTTCCAGGACTCCACCATAGGTATCCGCAAACTTTTTGATGGCTGCCACATCTGAACCAATCACACATAAACGTGGATCATGGTCGACGCTAAAGCTCCTGTAATTGACTGCTCTCAGCTTATCAAGCTCTGCCTGACCTATGCGGGAAAGCAGTTCTTCATCATGTCTCGCAAGATCAGCATTTATCTGTAATGTCGGCGACAGGGGGAAGCCCATGTTGGGAGTCACTGCAGGAAAGCCGCTGGCCAGAAGAATTGATTCCAGGCTATCAACTTCAAATGGTTGTCCAGGGCGGAGGTTGACTTCGGAACGCAGAAGTTCTGGTTGTGATCCACTCCGTTGGGTGAACAAATACATGGAAAAATTATCACTCATACGCTTTTCAAGACCCTTTTATGGTCGCTGACGCAGGCTTCCCCCTGCTGCCAACTTCTCTCGTAAAACCAAACAGTCAGGCAAAAACCACACCCAACCTGCTGGATTTTAATGAACAAACCGGTGTGGAAAGCACCGTTTGCACACCTGAATACTCAGTTTTGCGAGTGAGTATAAGGGAGTTAGCTCATTCTTGGTATCAGCCACTCCCCTTTTCTTGCGTAGGGATAATATTGAAAGGGCTGTAGGTTATTTGCCTACAAGTTTGGTATCCGACTGGATAGTGTGAGATTTTTCGGTCCAGAGAACGGCCCGACGGGTGAGTTCTGCAGCATTCTTTATGAAGAGTTTCTGTTTAATTCTATCGCGGTAAGTACCTATGGTTTTCACACCGAGGTTCATGCGTTCAGCAATCTCCCTGGTCGACAGACCGGTGCCGATCAAGCGAAAAACCTCCAGTTCCCTGTCGGTAAGAACTTCTTCGGTAGGCGCCCCTTGCGTTGCCGGGTTGACATGAAGCTTATCCAGCAGGATGGCCATCATGTTGGCACTGACATGGATGCGGCCGCTGGAAATATTCCGTAGTGCGGAGATGACTGACTCGGAGGCCTCTTTTTTCATGATATAGCCTTTAGCCCCGGCACGAATTGCCCTCTCTGCCCAGACAGACTCATCATGCATGGAGAGCACGAGTACAGGAATAGGCCGGTCACTGGCAGTAATTTCCTTCACCAGGTCCAGACCGTTTTCTTTCGCCAGGGTTATGTCAATAATTGCCATATCCGGTTCATGCTCGCACAAAGCTTTCCGAGCCTCACCAATATCTTCCGCCACTGCACAGACAGAAAAATCTTTTTCCTGGTTCAGCAGCTCTGCCATTCCCATTCTGAATATCGGGTGATCGTCGACTATCAGTATTTTGGACATTAACTGTGTACCTCTCCGGAAATTGATATAATTGTTCCACCCTGCAAATCAGACTTGATGTTCAATTCAGCACCAATAGCCTTGGCCCGGTACTGCATGGTATGACAGCCAAGCCCTTTTCTTGTGCTCGAAACATCGAAACCGCTACCGTCATCTACGATACGCACTGTGAAGTTATCCGACCATGTTCGCATGAAAATTCCTATATTATCAGGTCGTCCATGACGAGCTGCGTTAAAAACCGCTTCCCGGATAATATAATAAACATGGGTCGCCACCGCATTATCAACCCACTCACGACCACCTTCAAACGAATAGGTACACTGCACCCGGAAGAGATTTTCCACTTCATTTACCAACTCTTCAACCGCTGCCTCCAGTCCATGCTCAATAACATGGGCAGGATAGAGCCCCTGAGCCAGCCTTCGTGTCTTTTCAATCGCATCCCTGATCAAGCCGCGAATTGAACCCATCTGCTCTGCCTTTTCAGGGTCATCCTGCTCCAGCTTCTGCTGCAGTACCTTGCTGAGCAGTTCGATGCCGGTGAGATGGGAACCGAGATCGTCATGCAGATCACGGCCGATGTTCGATCGTTCTTCCTCGCTGACCGCAATAATCTGCCGCTCAAGCCTCGCCATTTCTTCCTCTGAGCAGGTCTTCAAAACATGGAGCCACATTCCTTCAAGCAGCATTTTCACCTGGCGAACGTCGCTGTTGTCATACTTTGTACTGTTATTGCAGACACCGGCAATCATGACAATCTTGCCATCACTATGGACTGGGATGTCCATGTGCCGATTGATCTCCCGCAGGTATGGAAAAATATCATCTTCTTTATTACACGTTGCATAATCGTTGCAGATAACTTCTCCACCATACATCACTGCCGCTCCGGCAAGACCGGCCTTGAAGGTCGATCTTGATATGCTCATGTCCTGCTCACGAAGTTTGATATCCCGCTCTTCAGCCACAGCCAGGGAGCAGAGGGTAATATGGGTATGGGTTGAGTTTACCATCGCCAGGTAGCCCTCTTCACTACGGGTTATCTGCACTATTCTTCTCAAGACAAAGTCATATTTCTCCTGCAGGGAATGATTCTCCATCATCCCCAGCCGGAGGAGTGTATCAAGTCGCAACTCATCCCGGCGAAGCAGCAATTCTTTCTGAATCCGATCGTCGACCATACGGTTGGCGAGTATTCGCAAATCCTCAAACTCTGCAAATGCAAGGTCGGTATTTCTGATTTTTTTCTTGGAAACAGCAGCCTGGCGAAGGAAGTTCGTAAAAAGGTCTATGCCATATTTAATCTTCAGCGAATACACATAGGAGGTGAGCAGCAGCATGGAGACCGCCACAATAAAGAGTATAATAAAAGCGGAGACATTCTTGAAGGCAATATCACGGTACGACTTGGTCTCAAACGCAATGGCATCCTCCATCTCTTCCATGGACATGGTTGCCCCGAACACCCAGCCCCAGTCCTGGTATGGATTGACATAAATCAGATTCAGATGGGCATCACCTTCCTGTGACTCCTCGCTGAAACGAACATACTCACCAGCTGCATTTTTTGCTGCGTGTAACAGCATCGCGCCGTAATGAACCCCTTTGGCATCGATAAAATCTTCAACAGAGCGACCTATCAGTCGTTCATCCTGACTGCATATAATGGTGCCATCCTGACGGAAACCAAATACCTCGCCATTTTCGGCAAAATCCATACTGCGTACGCGGGAGAGAATGTCCTGCTGCAGGCTTTTCTCAGCCGCCATGGTATAAACACCGGCTCCAATAAACCAGTCAAACGGCTCGAAATACTTGATAAAAGCCACTTTTGAGAAATACGTCTCTGAAAACTCGGGCTTTACCAGTTTATAACTGTATACACCGGCACCTTTGTCCCTGACCATGGCAGAAATATCACCAACCACATCCCTGCCTACAGTTTGCTGGATCTCTCTACCGCTTTTGCCCTCAAACCATGGGTCGTCGGCAAAAAGGTCAATCCTGGATTCATTGACACTGCCGGCAAAATAATAGCCATTGCCATTATTCCAGCGAATTGGACGCAACACCTCGGCAACCATGGAGCGAAGCTCTTCAACGCTCTTTTCATCTTTGTATAAACTGTAAACATGTGAGGCAATGGTATAGGCAGCCTGAACTTTGTCACGCATCTCGTCTTCCATGCGCAGATCGGTCTGCTTTCGTTTGTACTCGATAAAATCTATGACCTTGGCATGCTCTTCCTTAACCCTGCGCTCATAACGATCTTTATAGTTTTTACGGATACTTTCAATGGACTCCTGATATGCCTGGTACTCGTTCACCATCCAGAAAATCCCGATAAACAGCGTCATACCAAAAACAACCAGAACTGAAGCGTAAAGGGGTGCAGCAGAAATGGATATGCGTTTGGCTCCGGGACCAGGCGTCAGCAAACCACTCAACATTTCCTTGAACTGTTCGAGATGATCGCGCTTATTACTTATCCGGGTCATGTATTACCTCTATTTCCGGGTAAATACTGGTGAGGTAAATCTCATCCGAGCCCTGGTGGTCGTCGGGACCGAACTGCAGGACAACACCTCCCAGATCAAAGCGCCCTACACTGTGCATGGTTTCAATAAATTTTTCGCGGGTCAACGGCTGTGGGACTTCCCTGGCAATCATGGCAAAGAGTTTACCTGCGATATACCCTTCCAGGGAGGTAAAGCTTAACGGTACATCATGCTGGTATTTGCCCATTGCCCGCTCATACTCACGGACCAGGGGCAGTTTGTTATCGGTTGGAAGTGGCACTACCTGAGAAACGATCACGTTTTTGCCGTATCCGCCCAGGGTCTCTTTGAGACTTTCCGTGCCAACAAAACTAATTGAGCCATAAATAAGCTCACCACTATATTTATTTTTGCTGAGCTTGATGAATTCAGCACAGGCTGAGTATGTACCGACCAGCACCACCGCTTCCGGCCTGGCTGCGTGAATCTCCTCAAGGCCGCCGATCACAGCTACGGTGTTACGTTCGTAACTGGCGGTAGAAACCAGTTCCACCCCCCGTCTCTCAAGGGCAAGCTCAAGACCTTTCAAACCGGCATAGCCATAACTGTCATTCTGGTAAAAGCATGCTATCCTCTTGATACCTTTCACATTTACCAGGTAAGATGCGACCCGCTCTATCTCCTGATAATAACTGCCACGAACATTGATCACATATCTGCGGAAGGGAGATCTCAGCAAATCCGCACCACTGAATGGTGCGAAAAATGGTATCTCATACTTTTCAACTAGAGGAATAACAGCTTTGGAGGTCGGAGTGCCCACTTCACCGATCAACATCAGCACGTGATCGGTATTGATAAGCGCCAGGGTATTTCGTATTGCCCGGTCCGGCTCATAGCCATCATCCCTGCTCAATAACCGAATCTCCCGGCCATGGACACCACCTTCCTCATTCACCTTGGAAAAGGCGGCAAGCAACCCACCCCGAAGTTCAAGACCCAGATCCTTGGATGGGCCGGTCAAGGCACAAGACTGCCCAAGCACTATCGGGTATGGTTTCATCTTCCCCTCTGCCCTGACCTCGGTCAGCACACCACTGACCATCACAAAGGACAGCACAACCAGCAAACATGCAAAATATTGATTTTTTTTCATACTACAATCCACACCATACCCGGTCTTCAGCTTCCTGCCGTTCGTCCCCAAAGACGATGAATAAACGTAAAAGAAACACTATCGGCCATACCTGGAAATCTTCAGTGATCCTCTCAACACTCCAGCAAAAAAAGTAGTTAAGATTTCAATGAAAAGCAAGACCATTGATGCTCACCACTCGCAACATAGTCCAATCTGTAATAGCCGGTGCACCAGATAACCGGTTTAACCCTAATATCACATCGGCAGATACCATTGTGGCAATTGACGAATCATAACTACCCGACGATGAGTGCTTTATGACAGATGCAGTTGTGTAATTACACATTGTTCATAAGAAATATGGGTTAACGGTTGAAATAATGCCACACTATCTATATTTTGTAGCTTCTTTGCGTACCATTGCTATAACGAATACACCAGGGACACACTATGTCAGACATGCGACCAACCCCTTCCGCTCATACCATGAGTCATTCCACCACCATTGTTACCCCTGACAGCAGGGTAGAACAATACGAGCAGGTGGCTATCGAAACTCCATATTCCATTGCCCTCAATGACGAAACCATCGGTTCATCAATGGTCCTGCCCATAGGTCTTGAGGAATTCGGCGTGGGCTTTCTTTTTGGCCAGGGCTATATCTCATCGCCTGAAGAGGTGAAAGAGGTAATAGTTTGCCCCGAAGGAAGGATAGCAGTCTATGCTGACGTTGAACGCACTGAACCCAAAGAGGTCATCATCACCTCCGGTTGCGGCGGTACCGGAAAGATTTCGAGAGAGATGCTGGAAGGCGCCTTCGATCCTCTACAGGAAACCACAATTACCTTTCCTGAAGTCCGGCAGTTCATCAGACAGTCACTGCACTACTCTACGCTGGGTAATGATACCCACTGCGTGCATGGTTGCGGCCTCTGGCAGGACAATTGCCTGAAAGTCTACTATGAAGATGTAGGACGACACAACGCTGTGGATAAAGTGATGGGAGCCATTCTACTCGGCAAGGCCACACCCCGCGCCGCAATCTACACCACCGGCCGCCTCACTTCAGACATGGTGTTGAAATGTGCCCGCATGGGTATTCCCATTATCATGTCACGCACCTCGCCATCTTCGCTGGGACTTGCTATTGCCCGTAGATCAGGGGCGACCCTTGCCGCCTACGCCCGGCCGGACAGGCTCAATGTATTCAATGCTCCCGAGAGAATTATCAGCGAGGCAGAGTAAGAGACTCCGCCCCGCTTTTTCCCTGTGCAGACAAAAACTGCTGCCGGCTATTTTTTCTCCATACCAAGCTCAATCAACTTTTCTAGGAGAGCCGGGAAGTCCAGTCCATGAGCAGCAGCGGCCTGGGGAAACAGGCTGGTTTCTGTCATCCCCGGAATTGTATTGGTTTCAAGCAGGTAGAGATTTTCTTCAGAATCCATCAGCATGTCGGTACGGGAATAGCCTTTAAGCCTTAGCACCTTATGGGCTCTGATCGCATAATCCTGTGCCTTACGGGAAATCTCCGCGCTCACCGGTGCCGGACAGATCTCCTCTGAAGCGCCCGGAACATATTTGGCGTTATAATCAAAAAACTCAAAATCCTTACCGGGCACTATCTCTATCAACGGCAGCCCTTCGGGATCATCATTACCGAGAACTCCCACCGTCAATTCACGCCCTTCGATATATTGCTCAACCATGACCGATCGACCATGTGTCAGCGCGGTCTCAATTCCGGCTATCAACTCATTTTCTGTTCTGGCAATGGTCAAACCAAGACTTGAGCCCTCGCGCACCGGTTTAACAACCAGGGGCAGCCCAAGATTTGCCACAAGTTCTCTGCCGTTTGGCACTTTCCGGGGAGTAACTACCTTCCACCGGGCAACAGGAAGTCCCTCCTTGAGATACAGATCTTTAGCCAGGTCCTTGTCCATGGCAATGGCACTGCCAAGTACCCCCGCACCCTGGTACGGTATATTCAGGAGCTCGAGATAACCCTGCACGGTGCCGTCTTCGCCATTTTTGCCATGCAGAAGAATAAAAGCACAATCTATGTTATCTTTTTCCTCATACAATCGGCCGAGATCAGTCGCCGGATCGAAACGTAACACTTCGAAATTTCTTGCCAGTAAAGCCTTCTCAACCCCTGCCGCTCCTTTCAGCGACACTTCACGTTCACCAGAGGTCCCGCCAGCCAGCAAGGCAATTCGTAATTTTTGTTCTTGCATTGGAATCTCTCCTTATGGTATTCGATCACGTTTCACAAATTACAATTGAGTTGTACCGTTGCACTTGAGACTGTACTGCACTATCTCTTTGTGACAGAGTAATTACAGAATCAGTTGAAGATGCGTATCGACACCTGGCCAGCCTCTTCAACACAGCGCATAGATGCGGTAATGCTGTACAAAGAAGTCAGCCAACAGCCGAAATAGGACAAAGACGAGTCACTTCAAGCCACTGAGCAATCACCGTGGCTTCTCGTACTCATCGTCATTCATGGAAACGGAAATAATTCAAAAACTGCAAGCCATAGTCGGTTCAGAGCATTGTACAACCCGACTGGAAGATCTGCACTGTTATTCTTATGATGGCCGGGCCAACCCTTCTCTTCCTGAAGCGGTTGTATTCCCGGACTCCACAGAGCAGGTGAGCCAGATTATGAAGCTTGCAGGCAAATACCAGTTTCCCGTGGTCCCGCGCGGCGCCGGCACAGGCATGACCGGCGGGGCTATCCCGGTTGCAGGCGGGCTGGTCATGGCCATGACCCGCATGAACAGAATTATTGAGATCGATAGTGATAACCAGGTGGCAGTCGTTGAACCAGGTGTTATTACCATCGACCTGCAAAAAGCTGCAAAAAAGGTCGGGCTTTTTTACCCTCCCGATCCTGCCAGCCTGAAATATTGCACCATTGGCGGTAACGCCGGAGAATGTGCAGGTGGACCTGCTGCGGTAAAGTATGGTGTGACCAAAGATTACATAATGGGCCTTGAGGTGGTTTTACCTTCCGGAGAGGTCATCCACACCGGTACCCGTACCGAAAAAGGAGTCACCGGTTACGATCTCACCAGACTGTTTGTCGGCTGCGAAGGCACCCTGGGGATTATGACCCGGCTCTATTGCCGACTGATACCTGCCCCGGAGGCAAAGGAAACATTTCTGATCAGTTCAGATTCACTTTCGGCTATAACCGGGCTTGTTGCAAAGATTCTCAATAACAACATCCTGCCCTGCAAACTTGAATACATGGATCGCACTGCCATCAAGGTGGTCTCAGGTATCATGGCAGAACCTCCAGGTGAAGATGTTGAGGCGTTGCTGATTGTCGAACTCGACGGAACCGGAGAATCTGTGACCGAGCAAAAGCAAAGGCTCCTGGCAATGCTGCAGGTTTTAGACGAGTTCACGGTTCACCACGCCGCAACCAGTGAGGAGGTCAGTCAGCTCTGGCAGGCACGGCGCTCAATTTCACCTGCGACATTGAATCTGAAGCCCCACAAAATCAGCGAGGATGTTGCCGTACCACGCAGTCGAATCCCTGAACTGGTAGCCCATTGCGAGGCCCTCTCAGCCGAACTCGGGTTGACCATCCTCAGCTATGGCCACGCAGGTGACGGTAATATTCACGTAAATATCATGCTCGATAAAACCAACCCACAGGAACTTAAAGCTGGGGAAGAGGCGAAAAAGCGACTCTTTGAATTCACCATCTCCATTGATGGAACACTCTCGGGTGAGCATGGTATTGGTATAACTAAGGCGCCCTATCTTGACCTCGAACTCAACGAGGCCACGATAGCAGTAATGAAACAGCTCAAAACGCTGTTTGATCCACTGAACATATTAAACCCTGGAAAAATTTTTCCACAGTCTCCGTCGAGGGGGTGAATTTCAATCACTTAGATCAACCAGAAAAAAAGAATAGCGGTAAAGTCAGTACATTCCTTGGCAATTGCAGCAGTTAAGGCTGTAAATTGCAGGCTACATCTTGCAGGATTTGTGCGCTTTTCCTACAAAGAGATTGACAGAAAGGCAACTTCCTTTTATATAAAAAAGGTTATGTTGTGTATTTGCCCCTTTTAGGCATTTATTGCGTTTAATTAATGCAACAGCCTGAAAACATATGAATATTTTCCATAAACGGAGCCAAAAATGATAGAAGTTGAAGTTCGAGGAGATCTCGAATATGCAATTCGCCAGCTGAAGAAAAAACTGCAGATTGACGGTATCAAAAGAGAACTCAAGCGTCGCGAATACTACGAGAAGCCAAGCGTAAAGAAACGCCGCAAGCAGGCTGAGGCCCGCAGAAAGCTCCGCAAGTTCAACCGTCTCAGAAGAGCGCATTAGTCTTTTGTTTGAAAAGCCTTGCAATACGGCTTTTTGAATAGGGGCAGCACGTGTGACACGGCCTCCCGGAAATAACAAGCCGCCTCTTCTGCCGGAACAGTTCCTTGGCGCATATGAACTGTTCCTCCAATATCTCATATCAGAAAGGCGGCTTGCCGAAAACAGCGTTGAGGCATACTCTGCCGACATCAACGGTTTTCTCACCTATCTCGCCCGCAAACGCAAAAAAACGTTTGAAGAGGTAAATCTCAAGGTCATCCACAATTTTCTCCAGAACTGCCTTGAGAACAATATTTCCCATCGCAGCAACGCCAGACGTGTATCGGCATTACGCACCTTTTTCAATTTCCTTGTCCAGCGAAATCTGACAGCTGATAATCCGTTTGTTGCTGTCGATCTGCCGAAGAGCGGTAAAAAACTCCCCATCGCACTTTCAGTTACTGAGGTCAGCAAACTGCTCAAGCCACCTGGACTGGTTACCCCCATAAGCCGTCGAGACACGGCAATGATCTTTCTCCTCTATTCTACCGGGCTACGGGTTTCCGAACTGGTCAACCTGCCACAATCCGCCGTCAACCTGACCTCCTGTTTCATCCGGGTACTTGGTAAAGGCAACAAAGAGCGCCTCATTCCTTTTGGGCGGCAGGCTAAAGAGAAAATTGAAGAATATATCGACCTCGGTCGGCCAAGGATTCTCAACGGCAAACGATCCAACTACCTTTTTGTCACCAACCGGGGCAGTTGCATGACCCGACTCAGGTTCTGGCAAATCATCCGCAAAGTCGCCCTGGCAGCAGGAATTGACAAAGATATTTCACCGCACATGCTCAGGCATTCCTTCGCCACGCACCTGTTATCGCACGGTGCCGACCTGCGTGCGGTTCAGATGATGCTCGGTCATGCCGACATCTCGACCACTCAGGTTTATACCCATGTCGACCAGGACAGATTGAAAACTATTCATAAAAAGTTTCACCCGAGGGGATGAAATTGTGTACATATTGGCAATAGTAGGTAAAGCTACCCTGAGTAAATACCACAAATTGCCCAAAGCATAACTCCCCGACCGGAACATAGCATCTCGGGATTAAACACAACTGAGCGACCTGATTAATGCGAGTAATCACTACGCACCTTAACGCAGATTTCGACGGCATGGCCTCCATGGTGGCGGCCCACAAACTCTACCCTGATGCCGTTCTAGCCTTTTCCGGTTCCCAGGAGAAAAACCTGCGCGATTTCATTTCGCAGACCCTGCTTTATACTTATGATTTTAGGAAAACAAGCGATATCGATCTGGATCAGGTTGAGATGCTGATTATCGTCGACACCCGCTCATCCTCCCGCATTGGTAATTTCTCCAAATGTCTGGAAGACAGTAAAATTCCGGTGCATATTTACGACCACCATCCGGAAAGCCCCAGTGATATCGAGGCTGAGGTTGAGATTATCAAAAATGTTGGTGCCACCTCGACCATCTTCACCCAGCTGATAAAAGAACGGGACTTAGATATCACTCCGGATGAGGCGACCATCCTCTGTCTCGGAATTTATGAAGACACCGGTTCGCTTACCCACCTGACGACCTCACCCGAAGATCTCGAGGCGGCCGCCTGGCTGGTACGAAAAGGGGCAAAGCTCGATATCGTTTCACAATTTATCACGTACGAGTTAACCACCCAGCAGGTAGAGTTGCTGCATGACCTGATGAAGTCAGCAACGCAGTACACTATCCAGTCCATCCCCATCGTGGTGGTGACCCATTCGCTACAGAACTATGTTGACGATTTTGCCCTGATAGTCCGACGCTTCATGACCATGGAGAATCTGGATACACTTTTTGCTCTGGTCTCCATGGCAGGCAGGATTTATCTCATTGCCAGGAGCCGAATCCAGGATATCAACGTCGGCGCCATCGCCCGCGATATGGGGGGGGGCGGTCACTCCACCGCGGCATCTGCCACGGTCAAGGATATGACCCTGATTGAGGCCCATGAAAAGCTGATCCAGACCCTGCACCGTCACGTGCGGCCACAGCCCATAGCGAAAGAACTGATGTCAATGCCGGCTATCACGATACCGGCCGACATCTCCCTGACCAACGCAGCTTTTTTGCTCAACCGCTATTCAATCAACTCAGTTCCGGTTGAAGCCCCTGCAACGACTCGCATACAGGAATGCCCATTTCTGAATATCGTCGGCATTATCTCCCGCCAGGTTATTGAAAAGGCGCTGCACCATAATCTCGGTGAACTGCTGGTCAGCGACTATATGTCCACCGATATAGATTTTCTTTCGCTCAATGCAACCCTGGCCGATATTCAGGAATTGATCATAGAAAACCGCCAGCGCATCATCCCAATCATCCAGGATGGCAAACTGGAAGGAGTCATTACCCGTACCGATCTGCTCAACCATCTGGTTAATGACCCGGCCCATCTGCCTAAGAATCTACTGCATGAGACAGAGTACCCATCACTTGAGCGCAAACGGAACCTGAACAAGCTAATGATCGACTGTCTCAACCGGGACATGATCCAACTGCTTCATGTTATTGGCGAAGTAGCCGATCAGATTCGCTTCAATGCTTTTGCCGTGGGTGGTTTTGTCCGTGACCTGCTTTTAAAAAAGCGAAATCTCGATCTTGATATCGTAGTCGAAGGTGACGGTCTCATCTTCGCGCGACATCTCTCCGAACGGCTGGATGGCAGGTACAGAACCCATGAACGTTTTGGCACCGCCGTGGTAATGATGCCCAACGGCTTTAAGATCGACATCGCCACAGCCAGGCTTGAGTATTACGAATATCCAGCTGCCCTGCCCACCATTGAACTCTCTTCGATCAAGCTTGATCTCTATCGTCGGGACTTCACCATCAACGCCATGGCTGTCCAACTCAACCCAGGTCAGTTCGGTACCTTAATCGACTTCTTTAACTGCCAGAATGATCTCAAGCACCAGGAGATCAAGGTGCTGCATAATTTGAGTTTTGTCGAAGACCCAAGTCGAATTTTCAGGGCGATCCGCTTTGAAAAGAGGATGAATTTCCGCATCGCCCCCCACACCGCCCGGCTTATTAGAAATGCGGTGAAAATGAAACTTTTCGGCAAGGCAACCGATACCCGCCTGTTTTCAGAAATCCGCCAGATCCTCGCTGAAGAAAACCCCATTCCTGCCATTCAGCGTTTAGCCGAATTTAACCTTTTTCAATTCCTCTGGCCCGACCTGAGACCGCACCTGAAAATCGATAGGCGGTTTATGCATATCCTGATTCAGGCACAGAAGGCTATCAACTGGTACAAGCTGCTCTACCTCAAAGAAGAATGTCCATGCTGGATGGTCTACCTGCTCGCTATTATGGGCAGATCCCGGCTTGACGTGCTCGAGGCGTTCTGCCAGAGGTTTCTGGTTCCGCCGAAGGCCAAAGAGACACTGCTGCGCCAGAAAGATCACGCTGACAAAACCGCCAACCTGCTGGCTCGCAGGAGGACACTGACCAACAGTGAGATTTACTGGCTGCTTGAGGATTTTAACATTGAAGGCTTACTCTACCTGATGGCTATCGCCCGCAAGAGTTCCGTCAAAAAGGCAATATCCAAATACGTTACGGACCTGCGGCATGCCACGACCCTGATAAGCGGTCGCGACCTGAAAGCCATGGGCTATCAACCCGGCCCCGCCTTCAGGCAAATGCTCAATGGACTGCTGGAAAGCCGCCTAGACGGCGAAGTTGTCAGCAAGGAAGATGAGATCGCCTACATTCAAAAGAATTTCCCGCTACCGACTACCTTATCCAGCAACGAGGTCCACGGTTCGGGTGAAGGAATCTAAGCATCCCATCACCTATTGAATAAATGACTTCCCCACTTTAACCTTTTCCCAATATTAGACGATGTTTTCATTTGATCAGATTATCTTTAAGTTTGTTATATTAGCGCCACCCATCCTTTTGGCACTCACCCTGCACGAGGTAGCTCATGGCCTTACCGCCTACCGCCTCGGTGACCCCACCGCCCGCAATGCAGGCAGATTAACCCTGAACCCGCTCAAACACCTTGACCCGCTTGGTACACTCATATTTTTTATAGCCAATTTCGGCTGGGCCAAACCCGTCCCTGTCAATCCCCTCTATTTTCGCAACGTCAAGCAGGGGATGCTCCTGGTCGCCCTCGCAGGGCCTGCCACCAACCTGGTATTGGCCGTGGCCAGCGCCATCATACTCAAAGTGCTGTTAGCCGCAGGAGTTGCCGGCAACCCGTCGATCATAGGTGCTATCTATCCTCTCATGCAGATGCTCGCAGCCAGTGTCTGGATTAATCTGGTACTTTGCGTATTGAACCTGCTGCCAATCCCCCCTCTTGACGGCAGCAAAATTCTTGCAGGCATATTGCCGAACGAATTAGCCAGTTCGTATATGAAGGTTGAACGTTACGGCTTTATCATCCTGCTGGTTCTATTAGTCAGCGGTTTACTCAGCAAAGTAATTTTACCCATTGTCAGCTTTGCCAACGGCTTTTTACTCTCATAACCGACTTCTAACGGTTTACATGCAAAACGGGAGATTCACCTCTATGGTGAATCTCCCGTTTCCTTTTTCAACACAACAAACAGTCCTTTCTACAACAGGGATGTTCCTTCTGAATAGAGATAACGCTTGATCTTGTGAGTAGCTGTTTTTATAAACGGCTCACGACGCTCGAAAACCCTGGCAATTCGAGAAGCCGATGAGAGTTGGGTGTTTAACTGGTTTCGCATCTCTTCAAGCCGGGTCTCTATAAATTCACGGCGCTCCCCCCGCCCTTTGCCCTTGGTCTCCTCGTCTATCAACTCATAATCCGGGTAGACCCAGGCCTCAAGCTGACCGCCGCTCTCAAGAACCAGGCTCTCGACAACCAAGGGAAAACAGTTGATCTTGTGCTCGATGGCTTCAGGATAGACGTTTTCGCCATTTGCCATGACGATCACATTTTTAGAACGGCCCCGAACATGGAGATTGCCCTCCTCATCGACAAAACCGAGATCACCGGTGGCCAACCAGCCATCGCTTGAAAGAACCTCGTCAGTGGCCTCCTGATCGCCATAATAGCCTTTCATCACATTTGGGCCTGTGGCGAGAATTTCACCAACACCGGTTGCAGGATCAGGATCGACGATTTTCACCTCAACGCCAAACAGAGGTTTACCTGTAGATCCGGGAGCAATGGTGGCATCCCCAAAAGGACCACCAGCCAACAGTGGCGCCGCCTCGGTGAGGCCATATCCGATCAGGAACGGAAATTCCGCGTCGTGCAGAAAATCCTCAACCTCCGGATTCAATGCCGCGCCACCAATTCCCATAAACTGGAGATTGCCGCCAAAAAACTCCAACAGTTTCTGGCCTATTTTTTTATAAACCAGTTTACGGCCAAAATTGGTTTTGCAGGCGATATTGAGCAGTTTGGAATTTTCAATCTGCGGCAATACCCGTTTCTTGTAAATCTTCTCCAGGACAAGCGGCACCGCAAAAATAAAGTTCGGTTTTTCCACCTTGCAAAGCTTTTGCAAAATTGCGGGAGTCGGTGTTTTACCCGCATAGGCCACACGGGCTCCACTCAGGAGAGGCAGTATAAACCCGAGGGTAAACTCATAAGTGTGAGACATGGGCAGAATGGAAAGGAAAACACTTCCCACAGGAATTTCCTTCAGCCTTGAACTCGAATAAGCGTTGGAAGTGAGGTTCTTATGAGAGAGCATCACCGCCTTTGAATAACCGGAAGTACCTGAAGTATAGAGGATAGAGGCGATATCGTTCTCTTCGACTACCGGAAAATCCGGTGCCTCATCCAACGCCTTCAGATCATCTGTCGCCTGCTCAAGTAAATCACCAAAACCGATGACATTGATTACTGTCTGTTTGGCAGTCTGCTCATCAAGGGTAATAACCGGCCCGACAAGTTCTTTTCGTAATTCGTATATTTTGTCAATCTGACGAGTAGTGGTAAAAAGGATTTTGACCTCCATTTCATTGAGGATGTGATGAACATCACTCTCAGGAAGGTCAGGGAGTATGGGAACAGCTATCGCACCAAGACGAACTATAGCAAAATAGGCTGTACCCCAGTTATGAGAATTTTCGGCCAGGATGGCCAGTCGATCACCTTTCTTGACACCCTCTTTCTGCAGACGACAGGCAAGAGCCATTACATTCTGATGAAACTCGTTATACGTAAGAGCCCTCTCAAGCGCCATCCCTATGGCTGGATTGTCTCCGAACTTGGCGCGGCTTGAATCGAGGATGTAATTGAGTGTCATCCGAACATCAGCTTCAACCACCATATATTCACCTCTGCGTAGTAGGTTTTGCAGCTTCAGACAACAGCGTAGAAACATCTACATACTATTGCATTCTGTGGTAATTATCGGCAAGGATATTACACAAAGTATGAGTGGTGGTCAATGGTGAAGAGAGAGCCTGTTTGCCGCAACCCCTGTATCTACTAGGAGAAGTCGCTTGACAAGGCTCTTGCGCTTTACTACAACAGTAGCACAATATTGACATGACTTCGCGCCCGAGATATCCCCTGCAGCACTTACTTATATGACCCATATTTTCGTTTCCACCATCCTGAATCACACTCTTCGCTCATCACTCTCCGTGGTGATGTGTCTCACAATTTTTGCATTCTTTTCCCTGAACACTCCTCTGGTCGCCAGCGCTGCAGATGTGCCCGTTCTGGGAAGTCAGGGTAATATAGCCAAAGTTAAACGTTACCCGGATGAGCTGAGTGAACTTCCGGTCTCCGCAAACACCCTGAACCGTATCTCAGCCCGCAGTGCAATTGTCATTGATGCACAAAATGACAGGGTCCTCTTCGCCAAAGACCCCGATAACCCACGGCAACCTGCAAGCACCATCAAGGTACTCACCGGCACGATCGCCCTCAAATCCATGACCGGCGATGAGTCGATCCCGGTAAGCCGGGAGGCAGCCTCCCGGCCCAGCTCCAAGATGTATCTTGACCCCAATAAGGAGTATCGCGCAGATGAATTGATTACCGCGGTACTGCTCGCCTCATCCAACGACGCCAGCGTTGCCCTGGCCGAGATGCTGGCCGGAAGCGAAGAGGAATTTGCCAGGATCATGACCCTGCAGGCTGAACATTGGGGCGCCACCAACACCGATATAAAAACAGCCACCGGCCTGACCGCCAAGGGCCAAACCAGCACAGCCAGGGATCTGGCCCTGATTTTCCGGGAAGCCATGCAATATCCAGAGTTCGTTGCCAGAATTAAAATGCGGTCGATGAAAACCGACGAAGGTAATACCCTCTACAATCACAATAAGGCTTTATGGCAGATTGATGGTACCGAAGGCGGCAAAACCGGCTACACCAACGCCGCGCGCCAGACCTACGTCGGACAGTTTACCAGGGACGGCAATACTATAATCGTTGCTGTTATGGGTAGTGAGACCATGTGGAACGATGTTAAATTCCTGGTGCAATACGGCTTTGGCCAGTATCGCTATATTTCACCCCATGAAGCTGAGCTTCATTCAGGCGACGAGACACTCCCCCAGGCTGACCACTGATATTGCTCGCGTAACTAACGTTTCTTCGCCTGGACCAACGGTTGAATGTTTTCAACTGTAAGCGTCACCGCACCATAATCCTCTTCCACCAGCCCGGTCAGGATATAGGCCCGTCCGCTCTGCAGCAGATGGGCTGCGCGCTTATAAACTTTTGGGAAAAAAGTAGTCTCCTGAATCCCCGTCTCATCTTCGAAGGTTAAGAATTCCATAGCTTCGCCGGTTTTGGTCGAGACAATCTTCCCGGTGAGCAACCAGCCCACACAGCGGATGCGCCGCCCCACATGAGCCGCGACCTCCTCCATTTTCACTACGCCCTGCGGTGCCCTGCCCATAAAGGTAATGGGGTGATGTCGACAGAGAAATCCAAGTAGTTCATATTCACGTCGCATCTGACTCCCCAGGTCCGGCGGTTGCAAAGCCGGTGGCGGCGGCAATTGCACCGGAAAAAGAGAGCTGGTCCTGCTGAGAACCCTGCTTCTCTGGAAAGCCGCCCACTGCCAGAGCAATGCCGTCCTGTTGAGTTGCGGATCGAGGCTATCCATCGCCCCGGCATGAATCAACGCTCTCCCCTCATCTTCTGCAGGTACCACCCGGTTCCAGAAATCAAGAGGACTGCTAAAATCCCCTTTGTTTCTCTCAACAAGGAGTCTGGTCACCAATTTTTCAGATAGTCCATGGATCGCCTGCAGCCCCACCCGTATCTTCGTGCTGTTTCCCTGCCAGCGATACCTGCTGTGATTCACATCGGGATGCAAAATCTCCAAACCAAGTCGCTTAGCTTCGGAGACATAGGCCATAGTTGAGTAATAACCACCCTGGTTTGAGATCACTGCAGCCATGAACTCCGCCGGATGGTGATGTTTCAGGTACGCTGCCTGATATGAGACACGGGCATAAGAAGCTGAATGCGGCTTGCAAAACGAGTAGCCGGAAAAGCTCATGATCATCTCCCAGACCTGGTCGATATCCTTTTCCGCAATATCCCGCTCACGGCAGCCGCTGTAAAACCGCTCCCGATAATCGTGCAACCGAAGCTCCTTATCCTTTTTGGACATGACCTTTCGCAACCCGTCCGCCCGCGCATGACTGAAGCCCGCCAAGGCCACAGCGACCCTCGAAACATCCTCCTGATAGACCATCAGCCCGAACGTCTCATCCAGCACATCTCCCACCAGCGGATGCAAGGGTTGCCAGGCGCCACCATGCAGTCTGCGTACATATTCCCGAACAAAATCATTGGCCGCCGGCCTGATAATCGATGACTGGATAACCAACTGCTCAAAGTCACCAGTCGCGGCTTTCTGCTGCAACAGGCGCATGGCCGGGCTTTCGATATAAAAGCAGCCCATGGTGGTGCCACGAGCCACACCGCTTCTGGTACGCACATCATCTTCAGGATTCCAGGTCATCTCATCAAGTTCGATACCACCTTCAGAGACCGACTGAACCGCATCACGAATCACACCGAGACTACGATTGCCCAGGATGTCGATCTTCACCAGACCAGCCTCTTCGGTGGAGTCCTTTTCCCACTGGATGATCGGCACACCTTTGGCTGCATACTGTACCGGTACATATTCGTTTATCGGCTTCGGAGTAATCACCACCCCGCCGGGATGCACCGAGAGATAGCGCGGCAAACCGACCAACTGCCCGGCAAGACAAAAAATCTCGGGCCAGGGATCGCTGAAATCCTGATCTTTTAGAGAGGGTAACGTACGGATACGCTCAATGATTGTATCTTCATTGCCCCCGTGCAGCCAGTGCAGTCGTTTGGTGAGTCGGGAGATCTCATAGCCCGGCATGCCGAAAGCCTTAGCCGTTTCTCGAATGGCCATGCGAGGCTGAAAAAAGATATGGTTGCAGACCATAGCGGAGTAACCGCTAAAATCACTCAACACCTCGTTAAGCACCTCATCCCGCTCATCCCAGGAAAAATCCACATCGATATCGGGTGGATCACTTCTGCCCGGGTTGAGAAAACGCTCAAAATAGAGATTGTACTTCAACGGACAAACATTGGTGATCTCAAGGCAGTAGGCCACCAGCGAAGCAGCACCAGAGCCACGACCACAGATCCGGCGTTTTTTTCTGGTACCGTCCGGTCCTTTCCGATGGACAATATCGCGCACAACCAGGAAATAGGAAGAAAACCCCATCTCCTCTATCACCTTCAGCTCATGTTCCAGTCTTTCCACCACTGGTTCACCAAGGTCATCACCGTAACGAAGCCGGGCTCCCAGATAGGTTCGTGCCCGTAGCACAGTGGCAGCATCGCCAAGCTCCGGCTCACGCCAGGGCGGCATGACAATACCGAATTCCGGACCGGTAAAGCGACAGCGGTCTGCCAGGGCCTCTGTCGCCGTCAATACCTCCGGCCAGATACCAAAGCGCTGCCGATACTTTTCAACAGGTTCAAGGGCAAAGACATTTTCCAGGGACTCAAGTTGCTCCAATCGGCTCATACTGGTATTGGCGGCGATGGCCCGCAACAGCTGATAGAGCTGCCGCTCACCTTCATGCGCCAGACTGCTTTCCGCAGTTATTACCGCCGGGACACCTGCATCATTTGCCCACTGCCGCAGCATGCGAGCCTGCTCTGTCGGCCTGGGGCCCAGATCAGCTGCCACTTCGACATTACGGTTCCGCAACTCATCCAGCAGACCGATATCACGCCCCAATATCAGCAAACCTGCACCAGCCCCGGGCAGTGCATCTTCAAAACAAAAATTTTTATTGCAATGACGACTGGTTATCAGCTTGCAGAGATTACTGTAGCCGGTATTGTTCTCCACCAGACAAACCACCAGCCTCTCACTGTCGGGTTCTGAAAGCTCTACCCCCACAATCGGCCTGAGCCCCTGCTGCTTTGCGCTTTTCAAAAAATTCCATAATCCGTAGAGATTATCGCGATCGGTAATGGCAAGGCCGCTATAGCCAAACCGCACTGCGAGTTCACAGAGAGTCTCAGGCATAGCGGTCGCTAGGGAAAGTGAATATGACGAGCGAACCCGCAGGCAAAACATAGCTACCTCTTGAATATGGCGTTAGGAGGGTGGAGATTAATTAATTAGAAGTTAGAAGTCAGAAGCTAGAAGCTGGTGGCTGGGAGATTGAAGATAGAAAGAGAAAGACACATTCCGCGCCCTTCCCCTCTCACCTCTCACCTCTAATCAACAGATTCAGACAGCGAGACGCTCCACAGCCGGATTGGTCTGCCGGGCACCACCGATGTTGATGAGACTGTGGCCAAACCGCGCCCGAATGGTATCCATAGCGCTGAGTACTTTTTCCTGACTCCGTTCTTTAACCGTGGTCTCCGGAAAAAGTGACAGTTGCGGAGACTGACGATGCAGCCGGTCACAGACAAGGCGCACACTGCGCAAGCGAGTACGACGTATCCATGCCCTCTTGAGCGCCAGCATAGCCAGTTGCCTTAACCCGAAATCACTGGAACTCCCCTGCTTCAGCGTTGCCTGTCGCACCACATGGCTTCCGTCTGAATAATGAATCCAGACCCCTATCCTCCTGGCGACCTGCCGACGATGGCGCAAGGTTACAGCGGCCCGACTCACCAGACTGCCGACAATGCTCTCCACTTCCTGCTGATCGTTGGTATCAGTGGCGAAAAGATGTTCATGATCAATGGGGGCAGACTGCTGAGGGCCTCCCATAACCAGGCTGTTGTCCTGGCCATGGCTGGCCTGGTGAAGAAACTCACAGCGGCTGCCGAAAGGTACCATCAGCTGCGAGCGACTCAACTCCGCCAACTGGCCGATAGTGGAAATATGAAATTCCTGAAGACGACTCAACTCCTTTCCCTGTAAACCGGGCAGCAGGGACAGGGAAAGCGGCGCCAGAAACTCCTGCTCTTCACCGGTCGCCACGATGTATTCCCCCACCGGCTTCACCAATCGTGAAGATACCTTGGCCACCAACTTGTTCGAAGCGAGTGTCCAGATGGGATTAATCCCCAGACCATCACGTACCTCACGGCGAACCCGCCAGCCAACATCGGGTGGCGGCCCGAACAACCGGTGCGTGCCGGTAAGATCAACAAAGAGATGGCCATCCTCCAGACCGTGCTCAATCAACGGCGAGTAACTCTGCACCCGTTTCAAAAAGGTGCCCATGGCCTTGCGATAGAGATCGGTGCGAGGCTGCACAACCTTCGAACCACGACAGAGACGGCTTGCCAGATTGAGTGCCATGCCTTTTCTGACCCCGCACTGGTACGCCTCTTCACTCATGTCATACACCACAGCCCGGGCTGCCCCTAAAGGCGCCACAATCAGCGGTTTACTCCTGAGCGTGATGTCTGCCACCCGCTCAACCGCTACAGCAAAATCCGCCACATTGAAATGCAGAATCGATCGTTCCATAATGTCATTAGTCTGGACCTCTCATCAGTCCAGACGGTACCCGGTTCGAAGTTCCCGGCAGTACAGAGGCAGGCTCAGACTCCGGTAGTGGATTATCCTTTGACCGCTGAATAATTGAAGACAACGGGACGCAGCGGCTGGTTCCTGCGCTACGCCAAACTGCTGTGCCCCACTATCTTCTTCAACCGCTGGGCATTCCTGGGAGCCTGGCCGCGAACATGATTATTAAAATAAATCACCCCGCTTTTAGCCTGACGCACCAGTTTACCCAACCACTCTTCACTCCAGCCCCTTAACTCATCCTCGCTATAGTCGTAATCGAATTTTTTCTGCATATTACCTGAACGCCAGCCTGAAATATTGCGACCGTGAAAACGTACATAAAAAAGCTCGGGGTTAGTCACCACATCAAGCGTTGGGAAAAGACCTGCAATCTCAGGCTCATCTACGGTTACCAGACTCACTTTACGCCGCTCAAGCTCCTGGAACACACTATCCACGGCCCAGCTGGCGTGACGAAACTCCACCGCCAACGGCAAACCGTGTAACCCGTCCAGAAGTTCCGCCAGATACCGCCTGTTGCTTAAAGTACGGTCGAAATCAGGTGGTAACTGAACCAGCACGGCCTGCAGCTGCTGCCCCAGAGGCGCTATACCTTCCCGGTAGAGCTTCAGTTGCTCCCGCCAGTCATCTGCCAGCTCGTGGGTCATGGTCCTGGTCAGTTTGGCGGAAAAACGAAAATGCGACGGGGCCTTGCTTACCATACGGGCCACAGCCTCTGCCCGGGCCATCTGGTACCAGGTGTAATTCAACTCGACTGTTGAAAAGGTATAACCATAAAAACTTAACATTTCCGAAGTCCTGGTCCCTGCCGGATAAAAGGTGCTGTCGACCCATTCGGTGTATGAATAGCCGCAGGTGCCGAACAGCACCCTGCAGTCACCAGCCAGGGTAAGCGCCCCCGGAATAGCGTGTATATCTTGTCTGTCTGCCATCGGGTGCACTATCTTCCGTCAAAAACTCCGTTGTCGCCTCGCACCACACCAACCACTTTCCCCTGCACCAGCAACTCACTGAACGGGTAACGCATCACCTGATAGTTTTCGTTTTCCGGTCGTAACTCGATATGATCACTGTGCAGGTAAAAGCGCTTGACCGTCGCCTCTTCGCCCTGTACCAGAACAGCTACGATCTCACCGTTTTCCGCATATTGCCGCGGCTCGCAAATTACCAGATCAGCGTTGAATATCCCGGCGTCACGCATGGAATCTCCCTTAATCCGTAAACAAAACAGATTGTCACCAGGAAAAAGCTGACTATCAACCACCACAGTGCCTTCCCATTCCTGTTGGGCATACATGGGCAGACCGGCGGTAACCTGACCGATGATGGGCAACTCCCGCCCCCGGATAAACGCATCCCCTTGCTCCTGTTGCGACTCGCCCTCCGGCAGCAACCTGATCGTACGGCTGTAATGCCCCTCACGCTCCAGTACACCTTTTTTCTCCAACTGACCAATCAACTGGGCCACTGCGTTATGGCTCACCCCAAAATCCGCTGCTGCTTCCCGCAGGCTCGGAGCCCGCCCTTCCTCGTTGATGCGATCGGCAAGATAGTCGTAAAACCGTTTCTGTCTGCTGGTAAGTTCCACACGGCCTCCTCAGAATGCATGATATTTGTACATGTACATTTACCCTTATTGTACAATCACATCCAACATTGTCAATATACATTATATTGTAACACCTGCTGCAGCCAACGTAAAAAAACCTGATCAGGCATCATCTGTTTTCACGGTGTACCAGCCGCACAGTCACAGTGAGGCTGCACCTGGCAGCCGTTTTCCAACAAATAATTGCTGTGTTTCAACCTGATATTGTGTACTCTGATAAGAACAGCTGCCCCAACTTTTCCACGATCAAACTTCCTGTTGGCACCATTCCCCAGCAAAGCACACGCAGGTATCCTATGTTCAGAATTACCGATATTCATACCATTGCCATCCAGATTGAAAAAAACGGAGAAATCTCTTATCAACAGGCTGCAGCACACGCCACCAACCCGAAGATAAAAGCCGCTTTTGAAGGAATGGCCGAGGAAGAGCGTCGGCATCGCCATTGGTTCGAAGGATTTCAGGCCACTCACTCCTCGCCTCCCGAACATCAGGAGCTGGAAGCGATGGGCAGGTCACTGCTGCAGAGCATGATCACTAACCAACCCTTTGGGCTGGATCAGAACAAACTCAACCAAGCCAAGACGATTGCTGAAATCATAACGCAGTCTAAAGCGTTTGAAGAAGATACCATCCTCTTCTATCAGTTTCTCAGGAGCATTATTGAAGAAGAGGACGTCGCCAGTCAGCTCGATACCATCATCGAGGAAGAGAAACTCCACGCTGAACGCTTGAAGGAACTGGTTGAAGCCTGCGCCTAGGAGGCTGTCCGAAAATGCCCTTTTGCCCAAACTCTTCGGAATTTCAAAATAACAATGCCCGCAATATCATTCATATGGCTGTGCTTATTGTTTTTAAATTTCTCGATTTTGAACAAAATGCCTATTATCAGACAAGCTCCTAGGAGTGTCCCACAGCCTCCTGAAAAAACTGATTCGTAAAGATCCCATAGTAGAGTAGTCTGTAGCCATTTCGCAAAATGTGGACGGTTCGGTCAGAGAAAGTAGCTGTGAACCACCTCCGCATCGACCATCAGAGGGGATACTGTTATGACTGTTCTTGCAGGCAGGGATCTTGAGAGCTGGTGCAGGGACTTCCCGGTATTGCGCGAGCTGATTGCCTACCGGGAATGCTGCTGGTTCAACCCGCAACGTACAAATGCCCAAACCGGCCTGACTGCTACCGGGCTCACTGCGGCTGAGCAACAGCTTGCAGCCGAACGCCTTGATCGTTTCAAACCATTCATTGCCAGGGTATTTCCTGAAACAGCCGCCGACCAGGGCCTCATCGAATCACCGCTCGTGGCAATTCCTTCCATGCGTCAGGCGCTGGGACAGCGTTCAGCTATTACGCTGCCTGCCAAGCTGCTGCTCAAATGCGATAACCTGCTGCCCATCTCCGGTTCTGTAAAGGCCAGAGGCGGGATTTACGAAGTCTTGAAGCACGCTGAAACACTGGCTATCAAAAATGGCCTCCTGACTACCACCGACAACTACGCAATACTCGCTGAAGAGCATTTTCGTACCTTTTTCAACGAGTACAAAATAGCTGTGGGTTCAACCGGCAACCTGGGACTCTCAATCGGCATAATGGGCGCGAAGTTCGGTTTTCAGGTCACGGTGCATATGTCCGCCGATGCCCGGAGATGGAAAAAGGATCTGCTCAAAAGCCATGGTGTCGAGGTTGTCGAGTACAGTTCAGATTACGGTGCAGCGGTCACAGCAGGCCGTAGCCAGGCTGAAAGCGACCCGAACTGCCACTTCATCGATGACGAGAATTCCACCGACCTGTTCTTTGGCTACAGTGTTGCCGGGCAGCGGCTCGCCGCACAACTTTCCGCGATGAATATCGAAATCAACGGGCAGCAGCCACTTGTTGTCTACCTTCCCTGCGGTGTCGGGGGAGGGCCCGGCGGCATTACCTTCGGGCTGAAACAGGTCTTTGGCGATAACGTGCACTGTTTTTTCGCCGAACCCACTCACTCGCCCTGCATGCTGGCCGGGCTCTGCACCGGTCTTCACGATACAATTTCCGTACGCGATCTGGGACTTGACAATATCACCGCCGCCGATGGGCTCGCAGTTGCGAGACCATCCGGATTTATCGGTCGCATACTCGCTCCCTTAATTTCTGGTGTCTTCACTGTTGATGACCACGAACTCTACCGCTTGCTGGCACTACTGGCTGACCTGGAACATATCTTTATGGAGCCTTCGGCCCTGGCCGGCCTTCCCGGCATTGTCAAAATTACGCAAAATCGTGACAAACTTGCACCATCCCTTCAAGAACATTTTGATTCCGCTGTACATGTCGCCTGGGGAACAGGAGGGAGCATGGTTCCGGCGGAGGAAATGGCCGGATACTATCGCAAGGGAAAAGAGTTGTTGGAAATGCGTGAGGAGTGAAACGGTGGACGGTGGACGGTGGACGGTGGACGGAATTTAGAATAAATGCCTGTGTTGTCAAAAGCTAAAGCCCGGTTTCAAACCGGGCTTTAGCATGAGAAATCGAGGCATCGAAGGAAAAACAACCGGAACTACATAGCTGATATTGCGCTTATTTCCTTTATCTCGACATCGATGAGTTGGTTGCAAAGGGCTTAGTCCGACAAGCTCCTAACGTAAAGACGAGATATAGTCACCAACGGCTTCCACGCCCTTGTCTTCCAGTACCCGGATAGCGCTGGAGCCGAGCACGGCGATATCAACCTTGCCACGCAGAAAATCAATATCGTCCTTGTCCTTGACGCCAAAACCGAGTGCCAGAGGCAGGTTTGTTGCCTGGCGACAGCGATCGAGATATCCATCCAGCTCGCTGGAGAAAGCGGTATTCTGACCGGTGACTCCCTTTCTGGCAACGCAGTAGATGAAACCGGATGCGTTCCCGGCCAGATAGCTCATCCGCTCATCCGTCGTTTTAGGGGTAAAAAGCTGGATCGGTGAGAGATTACGTTCTCTTAACGCGGTTACATATTCCGGCGCCTCTTCGGGTGGTGCATCCGGTACTATCATTCCTTTAATGCCGTGCGCTGCCGCATCTTCGGCAAATCGGTCTACCCCATACTTGAACAGGATGTTGTAATAGCTCATGTAAAGGAACGGAATATCCAGACTGGCGGTGATTTCCTGCGCCACCTGCTGGCACTGAGCGAGCCTGGCACCCGCTTTCAATGCCTCCTGATTGGCTTTCAAAATAACCGGACCGTCGGCGATGGGCTCGGAGAAGGGAATCTGCAGCTCCATCAGGTCAACCCCTGCCGCCACCATGGTTCGCGCCAGCTCAAGCGAAGTCTCAAAATCGGGATAGCCCAGAACGATATGGGTCATCAGCAGGATTTTCTTATTTTCCCGCTGCTTGCGAATATAGGACTCAAGCATTTTTGTACTCCTCCGCTTTGTTGCAGATGAACTTCTCCCACTGGGGATCGCCGATGGCATCCGCCACAGTGAAGATATCCTTATCACCACGACCAGACTGATTGATGATGATGCACTCGTCCCGGGAAAGCTCAGAGGCCTCCTTGAATGCCTGCACAAAGGCATGGGCGGACTCGAGCGCCGGGATAAGCCCTTCCTTTCTCATACAGAGCTTGAGCGCTTCAACCACCTCTGTATCGGTGGCTGCGGCAAAACGCACCCTGCCGGTCTCACTCAAGTGAGCCAGAATCGGTGACACACCGACATAATCAAGCCCCGCAGAGACGGAATGGGTCTCGCGCATCTGGCCGTCATCATCCTGCAGAAAGTAGGTCTTATAGCCCTGGGCCACACCCACCGTGGCCTGATCGGAAGCAAGGCGCGCGGCATGCAGGCCGGACTCAAGCCCTTTACCACCCGCTTCAACACCAACCAGCTCCACCGGGTCGTCCATGAACCCACCGAACAGCCCCATGGCGTTGGAACCGCCACCAACACAGGCGAAAACTCTGGCCGGCAGCTTTCCGGCATATTTCAGGATCTGCTCGCGGGCTTCCTGGCCGATGATGGACTGGAAGTAGGAGACCATCTCAGGGAACGGGTGAGGACCGGAAGCGGTGCCCAACACATAGTGAGTGGAATCCATATTGGCCGCCCAATCACGAAAAGCTGCATTCATTGCATCTTTCAAAGTTCGGGAACCGTCTTTTACCGCCACCACCTTGGCACCGAGCTGCTCCATCCAGAACACGTTGGGACGCTGGCGCAGTACATCGACCTCACCCATATAAATGGTGCACTCAAAACCGTATTTTGCCGCCATGGTAGCTGTGGCCACACCGTGCTGGCCGGCACCGGTCTCGGCGATAACCCGCCGCTTGCCCATCTTTTTCACCAAAAGCCCTTGCGCGATCACGTTGTTCGCCTTGTGAGCACCGGTATGATTCAGGTCTTCCCGCTTGATATAGATTTGCGCTCCTGCAAAATGCCTGGTCAGATTCTCAGCATAGGTCAGGGGTGTAGGCCGGCAGGAGTATGTGGACATGGTGTGCACATATTCTTCCCAGAAGCCTGGGTCGCTCTTGATACGGGCAAACTCTTGTTCCAGTTCTTTAAATGTGGGTATGAGTATCTCAGGAAGAAACGCTCCTCCATACTCCCCGTAATATCCGGTCTTAGCCATGCGACAAGCCTCCCAGGGATTGGCTGAAAATAAATTCATCCGTTCGACAGAAAAGATCCGAATAGATCGCGTTTTGTTGAAGGGATGAGTCGAGAAATCTGTTAACCGCCAACAGGGGTGTGGACTTGCGAACGTCCAATAGCTCTGTGAGGCGGGTATCGGGATAGGTTATGTTGAACTGCTGGGTTCCCCCGGTCAGAACGAAGTGGAAAGAATCTTCCACCAACTGTGAAAGTGAAATTCCTTCGAGGTTCATGTTTTCCAAACCTGCGAAGATTCTGGCATCGAGATAGATATCCTCAACCAGCACCGGAGTCTCTTCAACCAGGGTGCGCCTGCTGAGATAGATGGCCTCAGTACCACTAAGTGGATTGCTGATACCGCTGATAACCTTGGCACGACGCGGCGGCTCAACAAGAATCACCTTCGGTGCACGCTTACTGGCTTTGAACGATGCCATGGTACCCGCCAGGGAAAACAGGTCGACCCGCTCAGGAGTTTCAGCCACAAAGGTGCCGGAGCCACGCCTTCTGACAAGCAGTCTTTTACGCACCAGGCTGTCGATAGCCTGTCGAACTGTGGGTCTGCCTATCCTATAGAGATCGGCCAGAACATTTTCGGAAGGAATTTTTTCTCCGGGCTGAAACCTGCCGCCACGAATCTCTTGCTGAAGTAATTCTGCAAGTTGATGGTACAGGGGCACTGGCGATGCTTTGTCGATTTTCGTTTCCATACGCCACTGTTTACCAGCCACCTGTCAAGTTGTCAAGACAACTTGACAGGTGGCTGGTTTCAGATCCCCATACTGCTCTCTGCCGAAAAAAGCTACAGGCTCTGACTCTTTCCCGAAGAGGTCGCTACAACTACCTTTTCCGTTTTTTGAAATCCTCTTTTCTGAGATCATATCTGCGCATCTTACTGTAGAGACTTCGGGTTGTTATCCCCGCATGGTCCGCAGTTTTCCGGATACTCCCACCATGCTCAGCCAGGACCCTGCACAGATATTCTTTCTCTGTATGCTCAACCATCAAAGAAACAACGTGCTGCAAAGTTTTAGCCTGCCAGTTACCGGCTAAATTTCCATTCACCGGCTCGTCCACATTCTTGTCTGTGGCATAAAGAAAAGCACTTGGCAGGTTTTCCATTGTTATCTCACCACTCCGACTTAGGAGCATTGAACGTTCGATAACGTTCATCAACTCCCTGATATTGCCAGGCCACTCATAACTACAGAGCGCAGCCATTGCAGGTTCGGCAATCTGGCGAATATCCCTCCCTATCTTACACTTGAAATCCATGACAAAGCGTCTGGCCAGATGGGGAATATCTTCCCGACGCATCCTCAAGGGGGGAATGTTGAGCTTGATCACGCTCAAACGATAATAGAGATCTTTTCGAAAATTACCGCTGTTCACCTCCTGCTCCAGATCCTTGTTGGTTGCGGCAATCACCCGCACATCAACCCATGATGATTTTTCTGCGCCTATGGGCTGTATTTCATATTCCTGCAGAACACGGAGCAGCTTTGCCTGAAGGTGCAGCGGCATCTCTCCAATTTCATCTAGAAATATAGTCCCGCCATGCGCCTGTTCGAATGCCCCGCGCCGCGAACGGGTTGCCCCGGTAAAGGCCCCCTGCTTATGACCAAAAAGCTCACTCTCTAAAAGTTGCTCAGGCAAAGCTGCTGTATTCACGGCAACAAATGGCCCTGAAGCGCGGGGACTTTCACCATGAATTACTTTAGCCAGATGCTCCTTACCAACTCCGGTTTCTCCCATGATCATCAAAACCGAATCACTGGGAGCCACCAGTTGTACCTCGTTCATGAAGAGCTGCATCACTTCACTATTCGTGGTAAAGTCGGAAATCTTCGGCACACTCCTGCCCCGCCGATCCAACCGGTCGCGCATCATAGCCAGCCGACGGCTCTCAATGGTGCCTTCCAGTGCCTTGATCATACGTTCCCTGGAAATACCTGAATAGAGAGAGGAATGAGCTCCTGCGGCTATATAGCCAGCCTGCAATTCGGCAGAATGCTCAGTCTGCAGAACCATGATCGTCGGATTCTCAGGCAAACCGGCAAGCAAGCCTATACCGCCAGCCACAGGGGCAGGAATCATGCTGTCACTGATGACGATAACATCCGCACAACTCCGAACGACCTGTCGCCAGCTGTCGGCCTCCCCGGTCAACCCCTCGACCTCAATTTCAGCCAGCCCGATCTGCTCTTCAAGCCCTCTCTGCAACTCCCGGTCTCCCAGTGCCAATACCACCCTGATCAGCATATTTCACCAGTAATTAAGAAATTGTTTTCCGATAATCCCCCCGTTACGATTTCAGCAACCGCACAATCGGAAAATACTTTCTTTTTTATTCCGGCGCAAGCTTGTTGCTCAACATCGCCCCACCGCCTCGCGGCGACTTTGCCCAGGTCATTAACGATAACAATCAGACCAGTTAGGCAGATTACCATTCAGCATTCTGGGCTGTATTGTTAGAACAAACTGAAGTGAATTCATGAAACACCCCAGCAAAAAGGAAATTCATTTCTTTTTTTTCAAGAAGGACTTTACCAGCCCCTCTCTCGATAACAATTTTTTTTGTTTGTTTTCAAGCACTTATGGATACACTTCAGATACGGCATAAATTTTGCCTATGGTCTTGGACATCATTACAACAACAGGGAGGAGTATCTGTGACCAAATCATGCCTTACCGCTTCAAAACAATCAGAAGCCGGACTCGCCGACATTGTTGCCTGCGACTCTGAAATTTGTCTTATCGACGGAATAGATGGACGACTGCTTTACCGCGGTTATGATGCCCTTGAGCTTGCAGGAAACAGCACCTTCGAAGAAACCGCCTATCTACTCTGGTATGGTTGTCTTCCCCGGCCCACTGAATTCAAGGCATTTCTCTCAGGCTTCATCGGCTCCATGGCTCTGCCTGTAGAGACCGTGATGATTCTCAGGATGTTTCCGAAAGTCGCCACTCCTATGGAGGTAATTCGCACCGCCGTATCCTCTTTAGGTCACTGGGACCCCGATAGCGGAAACACCGGGCTCGATGCCTGCCTACGCAAAGCACAACGCCTCACTTTCCGCATCCCTCTGCTCATTGCCGCTCACCAGCGTCTTCGCCAGGGGCTGGAACCCATAAAGCCCGAACCTGGTCGCGGCATCGCTTACAACTTTCTCTATACTTTGCAGGGAAAAGCGCCAGACCCGATTATTGAGCGTGCATTCGATGTGGCTCTTATCCTTCACGCAGACCATGAGCTGAATGCATCAACTTTCGCGGCACGTGTGACTGCCGCTACCATGTCAGATATCTATTCTTCGGTCACCTCAGCCATTGGAGCCCTGAAAGGGCCTCTACACGGCGGAGCGAATATGGAAGTGATGCAGCTTATCGAAGAAATCGGCACACCGGATAAAGCTGAGCGAATCATTCTCGGAAAGCTGGCAAACAAAATGAAAATTCCGGGATTCGGTCATCGTGTCTACCGCTGCGAAGACCCACGGGTACACATGCTCAGGGATTATGCCGACCAGGTTACCAGTTACACCGGCAACACAGTCCAATTCGAAATCACCAGGGAAATAGAACGAGTCGTGCGACGTGAAACAATGGTTTTCCCCAACGTCGACCTGTATACAGCCTCACTCTACAACGCCATGGGACTACCGCAGGAACTATTTACCCCCATTTTTGCCATCAGCCGGACTGTGGGCTGGACCTCCCATATCCTCGAACAGTGGGCCAACAACAGGCTCATCAGACCACGTGCCGAATATACCGGTCACAACAACCTCAATTACATCCTGATGGAGGAGCGCTCATAACCCTCCTGACGACACTGCGGCTCCCAGATAACGGATGCCGCAGTACTCCGTTGCGAGTAACATATCGAGCATTTTATGAACTCAGTACTCGTCATTATCGACAGCATCGAACAGTGGGAGCCATACTACAAAACTCAAAGCATCACCACCGCACTGGATTATCTGCAGAGCGAGAATCCCGATCAACATTCTCACCTGATTATTAATCTCTGCAATAACCTCTCGTACCATTCCGAAGGCTATTATTGCTCACTACTGGCGCAAGCTCGTAAACACAAGGTCATTCCCAGCATCGACACTTTAAACATGCTGGAAGCCGATATTCCGGCAAAGCTGGAAAGTTCCCTCGTCCGTCATTGCAAATGCAACGGTGAGCTGCCAACCAACCCGATAAACGGCCTGCTGCAGCTCGACATTTATTTCGGCACCTGCGAAGACCCGCGATTTGAAAAGCTTGCACGCACTATCTTCGACCGCTATCCCGCACCGCTTTTAAGAGCGGAGTTCAGTGCAAACCAGCACTCACATCTCTGTAGCCTCCGCACTCTGAACCTCGAAGAACTGACAGATCATCAGCAGGACCTTTTCGCCAACGCTCTGGATGCATTCAACAAAAAAGTCTGGAGGGAACCTCGCAGCAAAAAACCAGCTCGCTATGACCTTGCTATATTCCATGACCCGGAAGAACAATTCCCGCCCAGCAACCGTGCCGCACTCAATTTGTTTATCAATGAAGCAAAAAAGATGAACATCAACGCGGAACTCATCACCGAAAGGGAATCTTCACGCCTCATGGAGTTTGATGCACTCTTCATCCGTCAGACGACTGCGGTAAACCACGTCACATACCGCCTCGCCCAGTCTGCCCAGCATGCTGACATGGTGGTTATAGACGATCCGTCGTCCATCATTCGCTGCACCAACAAGGTATTCCTCAAAGAATTGCTTGATCGTTTTGGAGTCCCGGCACCTCGCTCATGCCTGCTTTTTCGTACCAACTCTTTAAATTATCAGGGCGTTGCGAACCAGCTTGGCCAGACAATGGTACTGAAAATCCCCGATGGTTCTTTTTCCGTTGGGGTGAGCAAGGTCGAATGTGAACACGAGTTTAACACCATGCTTGATACGCTCTTCACCCGCTCCTCAATCATCCTGGCCCAGGAGTTCCTGCCCACAGAGTTTGACTGGCGTATCGGTGTGCTGAATGGTGAACCGATTTTCGCCTGCAAATATTACATGGCACGTGGCCACTGGCAGATTTACCACCACAAGGCCGGTTGTTCCACCCGCTCCGGCCGGGTCATGACTGTTCCTGTCCATGAGGCACCAAGAAATGTCATCCGGCTGGCTGCAAAAGTAGCAGGGGCAATCGGCAAGGGCTTATACGGTGTCGACATTAAAACTGTAAAATCCACAGCTGTCGTTATAGAGGTAAATGACAACCCCTCCATTGACCACACCATAGAAGATAAAATTCTTGGTAATGAACTCTACCGGATCATCCTTCGCGAGTTTGTTCGACGTCTTAACGCCAAGCGCAGAGGGTAATAATGCTTCGTGTCCTACCAGCCACCATTGTTGACCTCGATGCTTTGGAGTCTCTTGAAATGCAGGTGTTTGACCATGATCGTTTTTCGCGCAGACAATTCAGGCATCTGCTGACCAAAGCTCATGGAATTACCCTGAAAGCCCAGAAACAAAACAATATCATCGGCTACATGACCCTGCTCACCAGAACCTGTAGCCACACCATGAAAATCCACTCCCTTGCCGTGGATAAAAACTCACAGAAATGCGGCGTTGGCACCCTTCTCCTGAGACAGGCTGAACGGGTTGCTGCAAACTATGACCGGACAAGTCTGAAACTGGAAGTCTCTGAAGATAACCCGATAGCTTGCCGGCTGTACCTTTCCCATGGCTATACTCTTCAGGGCAGACGTCCTCACTATTATCAAAATGGCAGCGCCGCGCTTATTATGAAGAAAAACCTCGCCAACCTGGAGCACCAGCCATGATCCACCCGAACACTGAAGTGAGATATATTAGCGACAATATAGGATTCGGCCTTTTTGCAACTCACAGAATCCCCATGGGCACCATCACCTGGACCCTTGATCATCTCGATCGCATATTCACCCAAAAGGAGATGGACGCTCATGATGGACGCTATCAAGAGATTCTGATGAAATACTCTTTCCGCAATAAAAAAGGGGAATACGTGTTCTGCTGGGACAATGGCAAATTCATAAACCACAGCTTCAACTCAAACTGTTGTTTGACACCATATAACTTCGAAATTGCCATTCGTGACATCGAAAAAGACGAAGAGCTAACGGACGACTATGGTTACCTCAACATCATCGAGCCATTTGAGGCGTTGCCCGAAGGCGGGGAGCGTAAAATGGTCTACCCCGACGACCTGCTCCGATATGCAGATAGATGGGATAAAAAACTGCGGGCGGCCTTCCCGCTCATAGACAACGTGAGTCAACCGCTCTATCGCTATATTGAAAGTGATATCCGTAATCAGCTTACAGATATCAGAAATGAACAAAGGGAACTGCTCTCAATCATGGAGTGTTACTATCCGGGAGGCTGATATCTCCCCCAAAGAATGCATGAGCCGCTTCAGCAACTGAAACAGCTCATGCATTTTATGTATTTATCGAAATAACACCACTGCCGTCAACCAAGGGAACGGACCAGACGCCCAAATCCACCAGGTATTGTGCCGGAAGACCAGAATGCACGCCCCTGTTTGAAATCAACAAACCAATACCCGCCAGGTTTCCTTCTTGCCATTACAAAGATGAACGGCTGCTTTTTAGAAAAACAGGGGTGCAGGTGCACACCCTTGTCATTTACCTCAGTCTCCATCAATGACATTGCTTCTTCGAGAGTCGGCAGTCGCCAGTCGTGATAACCGGCAAAGCCATCCATGTTCAGTTGCTCGATTTCTTTTCTCTGATGGCGGATAGAATTGATGTCCAAGCCTTCACGCTGCCACATCAACCGGGTCTTCAGATCGATGACCGTATGCTCGTTACCGCATTCCACCAGGCAGTTATCGAATCGACCGGAAGGATTATGCTCGCTATCATAGAAATTCCATTTCCTGATCAACCCGGCGACATCCTCTTCCTGGAGATACTCCAGCTCAACAGGCAGATTCACTTTCTCACCACCATAACCGGTAACGCTTACATCCGGCAACGCAGGTCCCATATCCTCAATCTCATTCTGGTCAATAACCGGAATGACCAGCGATGAGTTCTTATCATCAAGCACATTCGCTATAAGCCAATCACGGAGCTGCTGGTTGATAGCGAAACTCTGCTCGAAAAGGGCAACGCTGCCCTGCTCTGAAACACATTTTTTCATCATCTCCATGGGAGCCTTGATTTCAGCTACCACCTTAGCGTGTTTCACGGCCCGCTCCATCAGACACAATTTAGGTTCATCACCCCAGTCGTCGATAAAGAAGTAATACACGCACTCACTGTTGTTTCGAACACGTTCACGTCCGCCCCAGGACTCAAAGGTACCAAAGGTTAACTCTGGCCTCATTTCCCAATCTATTGGACTGATCACCCTGTCTCCGACTGTAACCTTATGAAACATTCCCATAATCCCTCCTATATACAGGTAAAAATTTAACCTGTTTTTTCACGCTCCCTATGCCTTCAAATTCAATACATGGATGCGCTATACTAACTGTATTCAGTTGTCCATTCTGGTGATAACCATTTCGACCTGGAAATGATTCTAATAATTATTCTCAACTATGTCCAAAAAAAATTTACCCTGGGAAATAAAAAGAGGCTATCCACTGCCGCTGGGGGTGACGACCCTGAGTGAAGGAGTCAATTTCGCCCTGTTTTCGCGAAATGCAAGTACGGTTACTCTGGTTCTGGAGAGCGCATGCCAAGAAGGATCAGAAACACGCTATGAGCTGCAGCTTACTCCCTCAGAACACAAGACCGGCGATGTCTGGCATATCCTGCTTGAAACCCACGAGTGCGATTTTACCTATGGCTACCGGATCGATAGCGATAAGCCTGCTTCTGGCTCTTGTTTTAACCATGCAGATATTCTGATAGACCCCTACTGCCACGCCCTGTCTCCACGCGCCTGGGGGACCAGAGCACAGTACGGCAAAGCGCCGTGCTGCAAAATCATTAGTCACGACTTTGACTGGCAGGATGATCGCCCACTCAAAACCCCTCTTTCCGAAACCATCATTTATGAACTGCATATTCGTGGCTTCACCAAACAACTGGCAGAAAACCAGGCGGCGGCTGGTAGTTATGAAGGGTTGATGAAGCAGATCCCATATCTCAAGCAGCTCGGCGTGACAGCTGTTGAGCTTATGCCCATTACCGAATTCGATGAAAACGACAATGACTTTGTAAACCCTGAGACGGGAGAGAGGCTCAAGAATTTCTGGGGCTATAACCCGGTATCCTTTTTCGCCCTGAAATCAGGCTATGCCATTGATCCTGAGAATCATATCAACGAATTCAAGACGCTGGTCAGAGAATTGCACCATGCCAACATAGAAGTCATCCTCGATATTGTTTACAACCACAGCGGCGAGGGCGGTTATGACGGCACCACCAGCAGTTTCAGGGGCATAGATAACTCAGTCTATTATCTGCTTGATCCAGAAGATCAGAGTTATCTCAACTTCTCAGGCTGCGGCAACACCCTGAACTGTAACCACCCGGTCGTTCGCTCCCTTATCATTAACTCCCTGCGCTACTGGGTTATTGAAATGCACGTGGACGGCTTTCGCTTTGACCTCGCCTCAATCCTTGGTCGCGACCAGGACGGGAACGTACTTGCAAACCCACCGATGATCGAGCAGATAGCGGAAGACCCTGTACTACGGGACACTAAAATCATCGCGGAAGCATGGGACGCGGCCGGCCTGTACCAGGTTGGCAGCTTTTCCAATGATACCCGCTGGGGAGAATGGAATGGGCGTTTCAGAGACGACGTACGGGCCTTTATGGCAGGCCACGGCGGAATGGTCTCACGACTCGCCAGTCGCTTTGCCGGCAGTTCCGATCTCTATCAGGCCAGTAGGCGTGGTCCATTGAGTTCCATTAATTTTTTAACCAGTCACGACGGTTTTTCGCTCTACGATCTGGTCAGCTATAACCGCAAGCACAACCTGATGAACGGAGAAAACAACCGGGACGGTGACAACCATAACCTCAGCTGGAATAGCGGCCGTGAAGGCACACCAGTCTCTCCGAAAGTTGAAGAACTGCGGCTGAGACGCATTCGCAGTATGCTGACCATCCTCATGTTTTCCCAGGGAGTGCCAATGATCTGCGCCGGAGACGAGTTTGCCAAGACCCAGTCCGGCAACAACAACGCCTGGTGTCAGGATAACCCCATCAGCTGGCTCGACTGGCAACTTATGGAACACAACAGGGACCTGTTGAGATTTTTTCAGCTCTGCATTGCCCTGCGCCGGAATCACCCGGTTTTTCGGCGGGAAAACTTCTTTGCTACCACAGACTCCAGTACACCCAATGTGCCGGAGGAGATTGAATGGCAATACCTCACCCCCGGCGAACAAAACTGGTCAGCTGACTGTCACGGCCTGGGTGTGCTGATCCATGGCAAACGTCAACACCTGAGTCGTGACGATGATTTTTTCATCATGATGAACGGTAACATCGAAAAAAAACTTCATTTCATTCCCCCCGATGTACCACCGAATAATAACAACAGAAGCTGGTCAAAAATAATTGATACCGCGGCTGTTCCCCCCAAAGATATCATCCCCCGCGGTACTCCGCTTGATAGTGGAATCCGTTCCATTAGAGTGGCCAACCTGGCAGTGGTCGTCCTGCAGTCTTTGCCGGAGGTCTTGTAATCACAACACCTTTTTTAAGGGTTCGTTCGCCATTGCTTCCCCCTGACAGTCTGAAAACTCTTTGGCATCAGTTGCCTGCTGTGTTAAGATCCGGCTTCTATTAGATATTTTCTTTTTTTTCTCGCTGTCTGGAAAACATTTGATTTTCGGCTGGCTCCAATCCACATCCACTGAAATTACCATCATGTCCGCAACTCCCCCGAGAAACAACAACGTAAAGCCCCCTTTCCTGATGATCGGAGATTCCCTGGTAGCCGGATTCGACTGGCAGAACCGATTGCCTGCCTTTGAGGTATTGAATTTCGGTATTCCAGGATTCACCACCGGTGAACTGCTCACCTCGCTGCCTCAGATTCAGAAAAAATGCTCCTCGCCCAAACTTATCCTGGTGATGATCGGTACCAACGACTTCCTGATGGGAAATCATGATTTCACGGAAGATCTGAAAAAAATTGTGGTCTGGCTGAGCAATAGCTACCCGGCAGCGGAGACAATGGTCAATAGCCTGCTGCCGATCCGATGTCCCCATGACCATGAAGCAATAATTGAGATAAATCGAATAATTGCAGGCATCTGCAGAGACACTGCCAGCTGCTATATAGATGTCTACAGTCGATTTACCAAATCAGATATCGAGCTCTTTGAGACGGACGGTGTTCACCTCACGGACGCCGGATATGAACTGTGGACAAGAACCCTTTTTGAGTACGTTGCCTTTCTCATGGAAAATGATTAATCTGTCGCGCGATGTATAATCAAATATTCGTCCAACAGGAGATCATATGCAAAGAAAATCCGTACTCTACATAGCAGCCGCATGCATACTTGGCCTGTCTGCCCTGACACCACCCAAAACCCAGGCCCAGGAAGTTGCAGGCATAGTCCTGGAAACCATGAACGCTGCGGGCTATACCTATCTTCAAGTTGATAATGGCTCCACCAAAGATTGGGTAGCCGTACCAGAGACCCAGGTACAAATTGGAGATCACGTAACATACAACAGCGGTATGGAGATGAGTGACTTCCACTCCAAGACCCTGGATCGCACCTTCCCATCCATTATTTTTGCCGGTGCACTGATTAATGGTACCGACCTCGGTGATGTTCCCGCACAACCTGTCGTAGCCGCAGTAGAGCCGGCACCTTCTAAAAGCTCTTTCGCAGATGCCGTCGCCCGCGAACAAAACAAGGCTACTGATGCACAGGATGTTCAGGGGGAAGCCAGCCCTGGCAGTACCGGTGCTATCGTCCCTTTCACTGACATCAAGGTCGAGAAAGCAACCAGCGAAAAAGGATACAGCGTAGAAGAGATATTTGCCAAGGCCAAGGAACTCAATGGCCAGACCGTACATGTTCGTGGCAAGGTAGTGAAATTCAACCCTAATATCATGGGCCGGAACTGGGTACATCTGCAGGATGGCACAGGAAACCCCATGCAGAATACCCATGACCTGGTCGTTACCACCAGTGATACACCTGATCAGGACTCTATCATTCTCATCGAGGGCAAGCTCTCCGCCAATAAAGACTTCGGCGCCGGTTATAAATACGAAGTGATTATCGAAGAAGCACGAATCGTTCAATAATCATTTATCAGGCGGGAGCATTATCATGCATTTCGTTCTTGTCGGGCCTGGCGCCCTGGGCTGCCTGCTGGCGTCCAGGCTCGCAACTGCCTCAAAAAAGAGGCAGCACCGGTTCACCCTTATTGACCACAACTCCACACGAGCTCAACAGCTCAATCAGCGCGGTATACTCTACAGCCACAAGGATCGGCGGGAGACTACACACATCCCGGTTTCGTCCTCTCCCACTGAGACAGGTCGAGCCGATGTGGTAATACTCTGCGTAAAATCATACGATATCGAAAACTGTCTGCGCTTTTGCAGCCCGCTGATCGGTGAAGGTACCATTCTCTTATTTATGCAGAACGGTATTTCCCATATCGGGGTCCGGTTGCCAGTCAGAAATTGTCTCGCCCTCTATGGTACTACCACCGAAGGGGCTACGCTTACTGGTGCGGGTGAAGTGTTTCATGCCGGTAAAGGCCTCACCCAGGTTGGCTTCCTTGAAAAGCCCGCATCTCCGGATGCCATGGAGAACCTTGATCAACTACAGCAACTTTTTAACAGTTCCGGCCTTAAAACCCGAGTTGTGGATGATATCCTCTCCCGGTTGTGGACCAAGCTGTTGGTAAATACAGGAATCAACGGGCTTACGGCAACACTGAACTGCACCAACGGAGAGTTGCTTACGCTCCCTGGCCTCCCTGAACGCATGGAGCGACTGGTGGCCGAAGCCTATCAGATAGCCCATGGTTCCGGCATACACGTGCCAGAGGATTCGTTTGAGATAACCAAGGGGGTCTGTGTTAAGACTTCCGGCAATATATCGTCCATGCTGCAAGATGTCCGAAAGAAGCGACGCACCGAGATCGAAGCCATCAATGGTGCGGTGGTCACCGCTGCCAAAAAGCTGGGGATTGACGCCCCGGAAAACCAACGCATCGTCAGAGAAGTGAAGCAGCTGGAACGTCAATACCTGCAACACGCTGGAATATCAATATGAAAACCGATTTTAAAATACTCCCCCACGAGCTTGGGTTCGATCTTGACGGTGTTATTGCCGATACCGCCGCAGCCTTTTTGAAAATTGCCTGTGAAGAGCATAACTACTGCTCATTCACCCTCGAGGACATAACCAATTTCGAACTCGAACACTGTATCGGCATGCCGAAGGACACAGTGGAAAAGATATTTCTCGACATCCTTAAAGATTCCCTGGCAACAGGCTTGCAACCCATGCCGGGCGCGATACCGGTATTAAACGAGCTCGCCGCCAAAGGACCAGTCACCGTTATCACCGCCCGCCCCATAAAGCAGCCGGTTATAGACTGGTTCGATACGTTCCTGCCACTCCCCACGCAAAAGGCCATCAAACTGGTAGCAACCGGCGACCACGACGATAAACTGCGCTACATCAAGGAACATAAGCTGAAATACTTCATCGATGATCGGGCGGAGACCTGCAAAGAGTTGGCCAGGGAGATTATTCCCCTTGTGTACAGCCACCCATGGAACAGGAACCGCCACGACCTGGCAACCGTGGAAAACTGGCAGGAAATCCGTGAGCTGATTGTTCTGGATTGAAGTACCTGCTTCATGCCCTTTCGCCCCAAGCTGGAGACCTCAATGAAATGTCCACACTGCAGCAAAGAGATCGCTGTATACCGCAATCCTGTGCCCACCGTAGATATCATCATTGAGGTTGACGACAGAATCGTCTTGATAGAACGAAAGAATCCCCCTTATGGCTGGGCGCTCCCCGGTGGTTTCGTAGACTATGGCGAATCTTTTGAGCTAGCGGCAGTACGAGAAGCAGAAGAGGAAACCGGACTTGCGGTACGTGGCCTAGCGCAATTTCGCACCTACTCGGACCCGGAACGCGATCCACGCCAACATACCGTCTCAACGGTTTTCATCGCCCAGGCCGACGGACAACCTGTAGCTGGCGATGATGCAGGCAAGGCAGAACTTTTCGACCGTGACAACCTGCCTGAACTGGCCTTTGATCACGCCAGGATTCTGGCTGATTATTATCGGTTTAAGAACGGAGAGAAATAGGACGTTGGACGTTGGACGTTGGACGTTGAAAAAAAAAGGTGCACCTGGAAATTTCCAGATGCACCTTTTTTTATTTAAGCAGAGTTTGCAGAATCATGAAAGCAACCAGACCCGCCCCGACGGATCCATAGAGCAGGGCTCAGGGGATGCAGTCGCTTCCGAACTTTCTGGAGATAAGAAAGAAGCTTGAAATTCCAACTACTCCGGATATCAGCAGGATAAGCAGGTCCATGTCTTCACCTTAAATCTTGATTCTGGTACCCGTCCTTTTGCGAAGTCTGATCGACTTGGGAGTTACCTCAACCAGTTCATCATCATTGATGTAGGCAATGCAATCCTCGAGGGACATAATGGTCGCCGGGGTGAGAACAACCGCATCGTCGGTACCTGAAGCACGCACGTTGGTGAGTTTCTTGCCCTTACCGGGGTTGACCACCATATCGGCGGGACGAGCATTCTCACCGATAATCTGCCCCGCATAAAGCGGTAAGCCCGCTCCTACAAAGAGTTTACCGCGATCCTGCAGGTTAAAAAGCGCATAGGCTACGGAAGTGCACGGCTCTTTTACCAGCATCACACCGTTGACGCGGTTGATGATATCACCTGCATATGGGCCATACTCATGGAAGACATAGGCCATCATACCCATTCCTTTGGTATCGGTCATGAACTGGGAACGATAACCGAGCAAACCGCGGGTCGGAATGTGAAACACCATACGAACCATGCCGTTGTTGGTGCTCATCTCTTCTATGGTACCTCTCAGCTTGCCGAGCTTTTCGATAACCGGACCCTGGAATTCCTCGTCCACATCGATGGTCAGTTCCTCGTAGGGCTCCATCAGCTTGCCGTCCTCTTCACGCATGATGACCTGAGGGCGGGTGACCTGAAATTCATAATCTTCGCGACGCATCTTCTCAATCAGAATAGAGAGATGCAGCTCACCTCGACCGCTCACTTTAAAACCAACTGCATCGGTCAGCGGCTCGTACTGCAATGCCACGTCAGCGAGAATCTCGCGCTTGAGACGGTCCTCGATATGACGGGAAGTAACGAACTTACCCTCTTTACCGGCAAACGGAGAATCGTTAGGGATAAAGTTCATGGAGATAGTCGGCGGATCAATGGTGATCAATGGCAACGGCTTAGGATTATCAGCGTCGGTAAAAGTAACACCAACGGTTACATCCTCCATACCGGCAATGGCCACAATCTCACCTACACCAGCCTCTTCGACCGCAACCTTTTCATCACGCTCGAAGCGAAAAATCTTGGATATACGGATCGGCTTAATAGAACCGTCACGGCGAGCAACAGCAATGGGCTGGTTAATCTTCATCCTGCCGTTTACAACCTTACCAATACCGAGACGTCCAAGGTACGGAGAATAGTCGATGGTACCCACCTGCATCTGCAACTCGGCACCTTCATCGCCCACCGGAGCAGGGATATGGTCTATGACCATCCTGGAGATCGGGTCCATATTGCCGCCGTCCACGCGCTCATCGCCGAGCTCGAACAGGCTGTATCCTTCTTTGGCAGAAGCATAGACCACAGGGAAATCAAGAATATCGTCAGGCGCATTGAGTTTTACGAAAAGATCGAACACCTGATCCACAACCCAGTCACAGCGAGCTGCGGGTTTGTCTATCTTGTTAATCACCACGATGACAGGCAGATTGTTCTCCAGTGCCTTTTTCAGAACGAAATAGGTCTGAGGCATCGGGCCTTCCTGGGCATCAACCAGCAGCAGCGCGCCGTCTGCCATACGCAATACACGCTCCACCTGCCCGCCAAAATCGGCGTGACCGGGGGTGTCGATGATATTAATCCAGTGATCAGCAAAGGCATAGGAACCGTTTTTGGACGTAATGGTGATGCCACGCTCACGTTCAAGATCCATGGAGTCCATCAATCGTTCCGAGACCTGCTGATTATCTCGGTACATTCCGGACTGTTTGAAAAGTTGGTCAACCAGGGTGGTTTTACCGTGGTCAACGTGGGCGATAATTGCCACATTACGTATTTTGCTCTGTTCCATCGTGTTTCCTCAGTGATCCTGCCGGCTGTCGACGCTACCGGGACCCGGTAACAATATGCACTGCACATGCAGTTGAAAATAAAAAAGCAACGGGAGTGATTGTGTTGGCAGCTTTGTGCGCAAAAAATACTTTATGCACATTGCAAAAAGATGCAGAACATACCCGATTTGAGACCGGGACGCAAACTATTCCGCACAGACGGACCTTTATGCGGTCATTTTTTTCACATATTCTGAAAAACAGCTCTGCGGATATTTGCCGAACGGTTCAGGGTTGAAACCGCCTCGTCCACATAATCGAATACCCTCGCCTGCTTGTTGGCTGCGGGACGCATAATCCGCCCGATCACCTGCAGCAATCTGCCTTCGAAGGTTATAGGAGTGGTCAGGAAAAGAGTCGACAAGCCCGGGCAGTCAAAACCTTCGGAGATGAGTTGCAGGGTCGCCACAAGCACCTGCACCTCTCCTCTTTGCACCGCTGCTACTATCTCAGCCCTGCGCTCAGGCCCGATCTGACCTGTCAGCAGCTCTACCCCCACTCCCCGCTCACCAAGCAGCCTGGCAAAGAGTTCGCAATGGCTGACCCGGTCTGAAACGACCAGCACCGTGCCTGGCTCCTGTTCCTGTACAACCTTATGGATATCCTCGGTAATCTGCATATTGCGGCCCTGATGCAGCACAAGTGCTTTGATCAGCGCCTGGTAGTCACCACGATAACCATAATTGAAGTCTGTCACTCTGCGAATAATTTGCGGCCTGACAATGGCACCTGTTGCCTGCAACTCTCCCTGATCAACCTTGTGAATACGATCGCCCATAAAATAGTAAATGAGCCTGGTCAAGCCATCATCATTGCGGAACGCGGTGGCCGACAAGCCGAGCAGATAGTGACAGTCAAACTTTGAAACCACATCGGTAAAAAGAGCAGCCGGAACCCGGTGGCATTCATCCACCACCAGATGGCCGAAATGTTCAATCAACTCCTCCGCCCTTTTCCTGGCCGTGTTGACAATGGCTATGGTGAGCGGTGACAGGGTAAACTTTCCATCCCCGATCAGACCCGCTTTAACCCCAAGAAACTCTTCTGCCCGATCCCGCCACTGATAGAGCAACTCTTTTGTGTGGACAATTACCAGAGTGGGTTGTTTTCTGGCAGCGATTGCCGCCAAAGCCATGACTGTCTTGCCACTGCCGGTACCGGCTTCCAACACTCCGAACGAGCGACCGGATACCTGCTCCAAAGCTTCATGCTGATAGCCCCTCAGCTTCCCGGAAAATTCAAAATCGACCTCAGGCAACAATCTTCTGTTATCTAGAATTTCTGGAGACTGGCCGGTAATCTCACGGCAAAGAATCACGGCCTGATTGGAAAATCCCCTTGGAAACCGCAAGCCATTCTCCCCGGGCACCTCGGTATAATAGGTGAGCTTGGGCTTGAGCGATTTGCCAATCCAGCGTCCGTACTTCTTCGCCGCCTGATATTTGGGGTTGTCTATGGTCAACCGATTTTTCAGTTCTGCTTCGAGCGCACCATCAATCCCGGTGAGCAGGCAATCCGATGTAACGTTGAGTGTTGGTAAGGTTGCAGACATGCGTGAGATATAAACAGGTTAAATTACGATAAGATCGATCAAATCCGAATAGTAACAAAGGAAAAAAAACGATTGTAGATCAGCCTGAACACCTTATCTTTCTTTTCAGGTTCAAGTTCAAACCAATATATTGCTAAAATCTACAGTTCCAGGTACCAACGTTGTATAAGGCTCTTTTCATTGCACTTCTGATAGCCATCCCGCTCAGCAATAACTGCTTAGGAGTCAGATATCAGGCGGCAGGCATATAGACAGGGTCCGTTGGATCAATATGCTGATCAGATGATCTATTATACCTGCCTTTTGTTATATCCGCTATCTTGTCGCAATAACCTGAATAGTTATCGACCCAGGTTCACGCAGCTGGTATCACCCTGTTTTTGTGAGGTTACAGCTTGCATTTATCCTGTAATCGATAATACTTGACTGCAGCGTTCGGTCTCCCAATCAATCTTCACCAGACTCAATTACCCATGTACACAAAAATAATGCCCAAAGCGATTCTGTTTCTCACCGCCGTGCTCATCTCTATGGCAATAACCTGCACAACCGCATCTGCCGCCGATGATGAGATCACCCTGAACCTGCCGGAAAAGGTGCTGGCCGAGACTCTCACCAAATTGCTGCCAATGGAATTCCCAGCTGATTCAAGCTCTCTGAAGGGAAAGATCATTATCAAAAAGGTGAGTGATGTCCAGCTGCTGGATCAGCATCTTCGCTGTCGCCTCCATCTTATCGGAGATCAGCTCAAGGTGCTCACAGAACTTGCCGGGAACAGTATAAGTCTCAATGTAGGGACCATAGAGCTGGATTTCACAGCCAAGGCCAGATTACGTTTCGATCCGGAAAGCCAAACTCTTTACGTGACTCCGGTGGTGGATGAAATCAATAACAAACAGGACGCGGCCGGAGGGGATATCGGCCAGACCCTGCTTGCCCTCTTTAACGGCCAGGAATTTCCCATCTCCATGAGAGATCTCGACCCGATCGTGACCAGAGCCGGTACCAAAACTGTAACAATCGACACCTGGATAGCCGACATTCAAGCCTATCCCCAACGACTGCAACTCTCCCTGAAACCCAGGATAACAGCCAGCAGCAGCGGCAGCTGAATGCGACCACTCCAGCAAAAACAAAAAGGCTGGACTTCTCATGAAGTCCAGCCTTTTTGTTTAACTGTTTCGATGATTACCACATCAAATCATCCGGCACTTCATAACCGGCATACGGATCATCTTCTTCCGTTTCACCTTTTGGCGCCGGCTTATTCATCATTACCACAACACTCGTGTCCAACTCGGCTATCTTTTGCACCGCCTTGGCTGGACACACCTCGTACTGGTCGCCAAGCCGGACAATGCCGACACCGCCCCGACTGAGGCTGTCGACAAGCTCCTGGCTGATGAAAATCCGAAACACTTTCTTTCGGTCAACGAAGCGATAGGCAACGCCGTCCTCTTGTTTCGGCAGACGGCTGCTCTCAATCAACTGCCTGATGCGCGCCGCCTCTTCGCGCTTTTTGAGCTTCTCCTCACGCTCCTGATTCAGCTGTCTCGCCCGCTCTTTCTTCTTGGCCAGTGCCTGTTCGGCGAGGAGTTTATTCTCATCCACCTTCGGCTGCACGTTTTTCGCAATCTTTGTTTTGCGACTCTTGTGCTGCTTCTTCTTGGTCTTTTCGACCTGTTTCTTGTCGACCAATCCCAGCTTCAAAAGCTGATCCTGAAACGAACTGCCCATCGTTACGTAATCTCCTGTTAACTTCACGGCATACTGCAACACGCATTATCCAGCGCGTTCATCAAGTTTGCCAACCACGATTTTAAGAAGAACTAACCCTTCATATATACAAGATCAACTGCCAAGCTCTCTATATTACGCTGTCATTCAGTTTTTTGCAAAAGATCCGGCCATCATCGTAGTGGATCAAATCAATTTCCTGAACCTACCTTGCGGTATTCGCTCTGTGCCTGGCTGGCAGTATCACCCCGTTCCGCCACATGCCCGGCAGGAAAGGCCCGTACAACCTTTGTTCGGCCGCGCTCGAAAGCCAGCACATCTTTACCGGTTGCGACCACCTCCGCCAGAAAGGAATCGATTTCGGCGATGCCTATGTTGGTGTTGGTGACAAGCAACCTCATGGCCAGATGTTCTTTAATATATGCAAGGCCCACCAGAGCGGCACCTTTTTTATAGATTCTGGTGCGAATTTCCTCGGTCAGCCTGTTTACCTGCTCCCTGCTGCAGTTTTCAGGAGCTTTAAACCGAAAGCAGATGTTGAACGAAGTTCTCTCCGACACCAGTTCCAATTCAGGTATCGCCTGAACCCGTTGTTCCGCATATTCACAAAGCTCAAGATACTTTTCTATGCGCTCTGCAAATCCCGACTTCCCGTAATATTTCCAGTCCAGGAACCATTTCAGGCTATCGACCCTACGTCCACACTGCAGCGAAACATTACCAAGGTCATCAACTTCAGTATCATCAGTATCACGGAACAGATAACTGCCGTCACCTGCGGCAAGCACTTTGCCAAAAATATGCTCACTTCGATTTATAAGCAGGATATTACACATCAGCGATGAACCGAGCATTTTATGAAAATCACAAGTAAAAGAGTTCGCTTCTGCAAGTCGCGGCAGGTATTTCCCGCGCAACCTGTCACTCATCACCGCTGCCCCGCCCCAGGCTCCATCCACATGCAACCAGAATTTATATCTGTCACGCAGTGCGAGTATCGGCTCAATTGGGTCGTAAGCACCACGAACGGTTGTACCAGCGGTGGCTGCAACAAAAAACGGCACTCCACCTCCGCGAACGACTTTTTCTATCTCAGCTTCCAGCTTTTCTGCTATCATCTCGCCACGCTCGTTCACCTCAACTTTGATAAGATGATCAGAGCCAATGCCAAGAATATTGGAAGCCTTATCCATTGAATAATGTGCTTCGCCGTTGACAAAACCAAAAAGCTCCCGCTGGCCAAACAGGCCCTGCTGCTTCACCTGCTGCGCGGCTATATTCCTCGCACACATCATGGCGATCATGTTGGCATTGCTCGAACCGGTGGTCATTTGCCCTTCACCATCAACAAAGCCGACCAGATCGAGCATCTCCTGAATCATATGTCGCTCGAAAAGAGTTGAAACCGGTGCCGACTCATACGTGCAGGCGGAGGTGTTCGACAGTGCGGTAACCATTTCCGCCATCATGGAAGGCATATTGGCACCCGCCCACATCCGATTCATAAAAGAGGGGTGTGAAGTTTTGACGCCGTACTCGAGATATTGCTCAATCCATTTGAAAGTCCTGTCCCAATCGCCTTCGCTGCCCGGTTCATCGAGGGCGAGAAGTTTTTGCAGATCGGCAGGAGAAGTGTATTTGACAAATACACCTTCATTTCTGGTGGCAAAATATTGCTCTAAAACGGCAAAAATCCGTTGGAGCACTTCGTTTTCGTTCATTAAATCTACCTGTGGAGAGCTGTGAAAATTACCAGATGTTTCCCATGGGAACAATGGGAGGAATAATGGAATGTCACTACTTTGACAAGGATTATTTCATTTTCGTTATTATTTTCAACTGTTACGGAAGAACAGTTCAGACAACCATCCAAGCGTTGTGCCAGTAATGCAATTCGACCCCAAAGCCTGAATATTGTTGTTTTGCGGGGACAGCCCTGCTCACCCCATCGAAGCCTTTAGTTTATAAGTTACCATCCCTATACTATACATTTTTTACGCGTTCACCAACCGATGTTGTTCTCCTCTGGCAGTTCCGTTTTTCTTCTTCCACCAAAAGTCTTATTTAAAGTGAAGTTTCTGTACATTAGCAAGAAAATCTTGATGATCTATTTCACTGGGTTTTCTTACCTGTTCGATCGCGAAGCGAGTTCGGTCTCTTTTTTCAGAAATTCATTAATGGTCATCACTAAGGTCGCATGACTCCAGGTCAGCGGGCTGACCGAAATCGGCACATTCGTGTAGGGGTCGACCTGTTCAGCCATCACCCCACTCTCAAGTGCCCGATCCGCACACCACTCAATCAATGTCAGCGACTGGTCAAGATCGGCTGAAACTTTTGCCGTGGCGATCTGCCACTGGGCAAGCCACAGAGTACATATAAACCAGGGATTACCCGGTACATTGGCCAAGTCACTGCTCACCTGGTGGTAATAGTCGCTTTCATAGCGGGCCATGCCGCCAACACTGGTTTTGACCCAGAGCTTGTCTTTAAGGGCTTCCATAGTTGCAACAATTTTTGCGTCATCCGGGTCAAACATACCAAAATACCATAAGCCTATGATAGACGAGTCCATCACCCGATCTTTTCTATATTTGCGTCCAATCCCCTTGTCACAGCTTCGACAGAAACGCTTTTCATCATCCAGCCAGAGATGCTTAACCACAGCTTTTTTCATCCTTGCCGCCACCTCGCGATACCTCGCGGCCAATACCGTTTCGCCGAAGGCTTCAGCAAAGTTGGCCGCACCCTGCAGCCCACCCCAGACTGCCCCCACAGTCCAGCCATGTACACCATGACGCTCCTCCCATAAATCCCACGAGGCGAGGGGCAGCAAGGTATCAGGACAGCGGTATTCCATCAGCCAGTTAGCTGCCCTGATCACCAGGCCACGATAGTGTTTTTTCACAAATTCAATATCTCTAAACTTCTTGAAATGTTTCCATAATGCCCAGATCACCAGCGCTGTCTCATCTTCCTGCACAGGCAGCTCCTGCTCGCCGTCAACCAACCAGCCATGCCAGCTTGAGGCGAGGGAGCCATCCGGGTTGTACTTGTGCAGCATGAACCCCTCATTGGTAATCACCCGGTGGCAAAAATCGAAAAAGCGTCTGCTGACCTCCGAATAGCCACTGTCAATGAGACCTGCTGCAACCAGCGCTCCATCTCTTGGCCACATATACGAATAGGTGTCCCGGTTGAAAGCAGCGATATCAAAGTCATTTGCCGCCAGGATCGCTCCCCGGTTATCTATCTGGGTGCGTAATATCAATAAACTGCGCCGATACAGTCTACAAAGCTTCTCCGAAATACAGGCAAAATGATGGGCCTCCTTATTCGCCCACAACTTCCAGTAATACTTCGTTCTCTCCATTAACAATTCCGGCCTTTTTGAACAGACCATATCGCTCAGTTCACACACTTCCTGAAAATTCACCCCCACCGTAAACCAGTGCATCCCTGTTTCACGCTGGCCCGGTGCAATCTTTAAATGCAGCCCGATGGTGGAGTCCACCGACCCCTGCGCTACGCCATGCCCGGAAAGTTCGCCGTCCTCAGCATCCCGCCAGGTCCCTTCCTTACCCCTGGTATTCTTGACACCAACCGCCCACTGGTCAGCTCCGCACGCCAGTTCATCATCTACCATCCTCGCCACATGCACGCTGAACCAGCTCTTTTCCTTATAATGGAAAAGGCAGCGTCGCTCAGGCTCAAAATAGGCTGAATCACCGACGCTATGCCCATTAATGGAAAGATCCATACACCAGAACAGGCGCACCTCCTGTTCGGTATCACTCCGGTTTTCAACTTCAACTATTCGAAGGTACACATCACGATGGAAATCAACACAGTCCCGGCAGCGCAGAACCACGGGTAATTCTGAATGCTCAAGCGTCACCTCTGTTACCAGTGTGTCTTCCTGGTAGGTAAGTTTGCGCCTCCAGCCATCATCTCCAAGCCACTTGAATCGGTCATTCACCCACACACCAAAACGACAGATCCCCCCAGTTGTGTGATTCTGCTGCCCCACATGGGGCCAGTAGATATCCCTCAACTGGTAACTTTCGTCAAAATTCACTAACAAAGAGCCATTTCCAACAGGAATATTTCTTGGCATATCGACACCTCTCTGCAAGGCTTAGCAATCAGGCCCGGACAATGTGGAATGACACGTCTATCCAACGGATTCTGCAATCTTCGGGAGTCCCGCAATGCTCGCTAACCCATGCTATTCAAGGTATTGAAAAGAGATGGCTTCGTTCAAAGAACTCAGAGACCATTATCTGCAGAACTTTTATCCCACTTATTCTGTTACACCAACTGGACAGGGAAAATTCAAGGGGAATAACAAAATATACTGTTCCTATGATCCCCTGGGACTGGATGGGAATATAATTGGCAAGCAGGAAGGGGGTACGAATGCAGAAAAAAAACCCCGTATCAAGTCTATTTGACCGATACGGGGTTACGAACAGGCCTGACCTGACCTGTGTGCTTGGTTCTCTTCTGTACTACTAATGGGGATACTGTGAGTGAGTTGTACTGCGACCTACAGCGATGAACTGTGGTTTACTCTTTTTTATCGGTACAGGCGGTTTATCTCCCTTTATGTAACGATAATTCTCCAGAGCCTTGTGCAGACCCTCAATGGCAAGCAGAGCACTCTGCTCTACCCCGGAGCCATTTCTAGCTATTCGTTTAATAACATCAGAGACCCTGAGATTCATCATCTCGCGAACAGTTTTGCCAATCGCCATCTCAGTAACACATGATCCGCACATCGAAGCTGTACTATCTCCATCGGTGAGATACGAAGCAGATTGCACCCTGTTCCTATCAAACTTCAGATATATCTCCATCGCCTCACCACTACTCTTGGTTACACAAGCGGCAGCATCGGCGCCTCGCATCCGTCCTTTGCGCAGAGAAAAACGCAAATGCTGAAAAGTTTCATCAGCAAACTTCTGTTCCGCTTCGGCCACAACATTTTTTTGTATGCGTTCCAGCAGCAATTGTACGTCGTCCATTAGGCCCCCTTCAATCTGGTTTCACGGCAGTATATCGCAAAAACATTCCGTAATCCAAGATAGAAGTGAAATTATTTTTCCGGGATAACCATCACAATTTCATAGACATCCTGCAACCACTACACCTTTTTGCCAATATTGATCATGAAAAATATTCATGTATTCCATATATTTTCTTCATGAACAATCATAGCGAAAGCAGAATAACGGACGATACTCACTTTTCCCTTACTTCATGCACAACGCCTGTACATTTCACCTCATTTCATCTCAATCCGTTACAAATTGCCGCCTGCCCGTTCCTCTCTATTACAACCAACTCGCAGCACAATCTGAAAATGACTACCAATGTCCATCCGTGTTCGGCTGTTCACTGTACTGCACATCACCACGTGCAAATGTTGCCAAAGCTTCCGCCACTGTTCCTGTTACATCATTGACGACCTGAACACCTGCCGCCTTTAGGGTTGTGAAAGCATTGGGCCCGCAATAGCCTGTGAGCAGCACCTTCGCGCCCTTATCACTCACCATGGTCGCCGCCTGTATGCCGGCACCCTTAAATGCTTGTATATTTTTTATATTATCGACAGCTTCAACCACTTCCCGGGTCTGCTGGTCGATGATAAGGATATACGCTGCCCTGCCAAACCTTGGATCAACGAGATCTTCCAATCCCGGTCCCTGCGCCGTAACAGCAATCTTCATTGTCTTGTCCTCAATATTTTCTATTCCAGCTCTCCAATCAGGTTGCATGGGGCGTTTGCCGCCCCATGAAGTACTTACTGGCCGCCACCGCCGCCACATACCTGATTTTCCTGAATCATTGGGATATTTCCCGCGATCATATTGTTTACCACAGGACGGATCTCGCGAGTTTCCCCTTCGTGATAGACATCGATACCAACCTGGCGAAACCCCATCAGTGGACGCATCCCAATGCCACCGACGATAAGGACATCAACGTTATGACTTGCCAGCAAATTCACAGGTACCATACATCCGCCCTGAACATGGGACACATTCTCAACGGTTGAGACCGAATCAATCTCACCATTCACCAGATCGACAAAGGTAAAAACATCACAATGCCCAAAATGTCCGGCCCTCACTCCATCCAGACCACCTTCACCCTCTGACGGTATTGCAATTCTTACTCGTGACATGTGTTACATTCTCCTGTCATAATGATTTCGGTCGTTATTTGACCACCGCAGCAAAATCCCTGATACCAGCCACATTCATGGCGGGGGACCCAATAATCTTTTCCCATGCCTCCCGGACAAGTTCGGCTGTCTCGCCTTCCGGGGCGTATTCGACGACATTCTGGCCTGCGACCATGGCATGAACAAAGTCCGGATCGAATGGTATCCGACCAAGCACTGCCATATTGCGTTCAGTTGCACGTTCCTCTATGATTGATGCAACTTCGCTATTCAGATCATGTTTATTGATCAGCACCATCCCCGGCACCCTGAAATGCGCGGCTAGATCTATCACCCTGTTCATATCGTGCAAACCAGACATGGTCGGCTCAACCACCACCACCAGCAGGGTCGCCCCACTCAGGGAGGCTATGACCGGACAACCGATCCCTGGCGGGCCGTCAGTAATAATCAGCTCAATCCTTTTGCGGCTGGCGAGTTCCCTCGCCTCTTTCCGGACCAGGCTTACCAGCTTTCCTGAATTCTCTTCTCCTATGCCTAGTTGGGCGTGTACCATTGCACCAGCGCGGGTTGAAGAAACAAACCACTCCCCACATTTCTGGATAGGGAAGTCAATGGCCTGCTCAGGACAAAGATCCACACAAACTCCGCATCCTTCGCAACCAATCGGATCAACAACAAAATCTTCTGAGATCGCGTCAAATTTACAGAGTTCAAGACATCTGCCACATTCACTGCAGCGTGCCTTCTCTATCTCGGCGCAGCCTCCTCCCATGAAATCCGTTTTTTGTTTGATTTGAGGTGTTAAAAGCAGATGCAGGTCGGCCGCATCCACATCTGCGTCACAAACAACGTTTTTCTCAGCCAGCATGGCAAATGCTGCGGTCAAACTCGTCTTGCCCGTACCGCCCTTGCCGCTGATCACCACGATTTCTCTCATTGTGTTCCCCTTGCACTCAGCATGCGGCAAGTATTTCTATCCTGTCGCGGACACCGATGAATACATCCTTCCACCCACCGTCCATATCCACCAGCATCTGTCCTCGCGAATACGCTTCGGCAATCTTCCGGTCAAAAGGAATCTCGAGCAGTATCGGTAATCCTTCACGCCGGGCATATTCCTGCACCTTGTCGTCGCCCAAATCGGCACGGTTGATAACAAGCCCACACTGAATCCCAAGCACTTTCACCGCCTCCACAGCAAGCTTCAGATCATGCAGGCCAAATGGTGTCGGCTCTGTCACCAGAACCACGAAATCGGCTCCGCGCATTGAGGCAAGAACCGGGCAGGAGGTCCCCGGGGGAGCATCTATTATGTTATCTATGCTCTCATCTGCTTTCAGCCTTACTGCCCTGATCAACGGCGGTGCCATAGCCTCGCCGATTCGCAAACGACCATGAATAAAGCCGGCCTCTTTACTTTGCCCAGCCTCAAGAACGCCTATCTCCCTTTTCCCCTCCATGACCGCGCCGTCTTCACAAACTTCCAGACACCCCCCACAGCCATGACAGAGTGCAGGAAATACCAGGACCTTGCCGCCAACTACTGTGATCGCTGAATACCTGCAGATATCTGCACATTTCCGGCAACCTGAACAACGTTCACCGTCAATTTCAGGCACAAAAGTGTAGATCGTCTCCGATTCGTCAATCTTCGGATTTAAAAACAGATGAGCATTGGGCTCTTCGACGTCGCAATCAAGTAACTGGGCCGAAGAGCCTAGTGCAGTTGCGAGATTCGTCGCGAAGGTGGTCTTGCCTGTCCCACCTTTTCCGCTGGCTACGCTGATTATCATTTCTCTCCCTCGATGGTAGACCAATTCCGACTTCAACAAACTTTGGCCGCAAAAGCCTTTTCCATATGCTGCAGCACCTTCAGTGCAACACTCTCATCGGGTGCCTCAGGCAGACGCATCAAGACTCCCAACCCCTCCGTCTGCTCATGGAAGTCTGCTTCAGAGGCATCACTTACCAGCACGCTTGAGACAAAGGGGTGGAACTGAGCAACTGTTTTAGCAACTTCCAGGCCACCCATATCTGTCACAGCCTGATCAATAGCAATCAGGTCAATGCGCTGATCGGCCAGAAACTGCAATGCTTCCTCTCCGGAATCGGCCTGAAAAATCTCCACCTCCGCATGTGCGGCAAGTCCTTTTTTAAAATCAGCCATCCGGTCACTCAGCCTGCTCGCCAGCACGACCCTGAGTGGATCATTGTCGTGAATGGAGGTATATCTCTTGCCCATCCCTTACTCCTTACCCTTCTGATAATTTTGCTCTGGCTGCTCCCCGGCAATATCTCTCTCTGCTTGCTCAGGAGGTTGATTCACCATAAATCGCCTGCCAAAGCCTCTCCCGGTGCCACGTCCCATAAAGGCATTCGCCATTTCTCCCATCGCGCACCACATTCCCCGGCCTCTACCTTGCCTGCCTGCTCCACCGCTTCTGCCACCCCGGCCCGACATCCTACCGGTCTCCACTGCTTGCCCATCAACGTCTCTTCGACACTTTCCACGGCCACCGCCAGTCGCTGGCCCCATTCCCTGTGGTCCTGATTTATCAAATCCCGGCATTTCGCTACCTCCTGTTCCAGTTCACTGATCTCAATGATCTCAAACCTGACCTGACCTGCGATTTACTTTAGGACTCAAATCACCGGCCCCGGCATTTCCTGTTGCGACCATTGCGCCCGCCACACCACCCCGGCATCCTGCAACCGGTTAATGATTTACCTTCCAGAAAATCTGCAAGAACATAATCCACTCTGCCGGCAACAAAAGGGATCAGCCTGACCCCTGCAGCCTCCAGGCTATCAGCCGCTTCACGGCAAATTGCTCCGGTTATGAGCACCTCTATATCTGCAGCCCGCAAAGTTCTGATGACTCCCGCAGTGTTTTCACAAATACACTTCAAAAAAGTCCCACCCCGCTGAACGCCATTATCCACCTCCACGATCAGCAAAGTGCTCGCTGCATCAAATACAGGTGATATGCGTTTTCCCCAAACGGTTACGGCAACTTTCATCTCAATCCCTCCTCTTGGTCTTCACTCTGTATGTAGCAAAGACCATTCCATAATCTGACATATGCACACAAAAACAACGTAAGACATTGTTTCCAGTGAATTAATCCAGAGATGAGAGTAGCAATTTTTTCTGGTAGAATCAGTCTACAGACGCATAAATGCGACAGAACACCGTCGCATATTCAAGCAGATAGTCGCACTATTGCGACGATACGAGAGAGTGACCTGTTCGGCCATCTTGTTCAGGAAGGGCAAGATTCAACTTACGTATCTTGCGATAGAGGGTGGATTTGTGCATGCCAAGTTCAGCGGCAGCCTTGGTTCTATTCATAGAATTGCGCTCAAGCGCAGCCAGAATGGCCTCCTCCTCGGTGCTGTTCACAGTTTCACTCAAAGAGGCTTTCCGGAGTCCGGGCTGTTGACAACTCTGTTTTTGGACATGCTCAGCTGGCTTTCGCAAGTACGGCGGCAGATGATCCGGGCTGATTTCACCACTACGACAGAGCACAAAACAGTGTTCAATAATATTTTCCAGTTCCCTGATATTACCTGGATAATCATGGTTCAAGAGCAGGGTCATCGCCTCCGGCGTCACACCTCGTATCTCAAGACCACTACGCAACTTCATTCGTTCAATAAAACGTTCTATGAGCAGTGGGACGTCTTCAAGCCTTTCCCGCAAGGGCGGCAACCGAAGGCGAAGAATGTTGATACGATAGTAAAGATCCCGTCTGAAGTCGCCGGTGTCGATCATATCCTCCAGATCCCGGTTTGTGGCAGCAATAACCCGCACAGATGTCGGCACTGTTTCCACCCCGCCAAGGGGCTGGAATTCACGTTCTTCAAGTACCCGTAACAGGCGCACCTGAAACGCGGCGCTGGTATCTCCTATTTCATCAAGAAGAATAGTACCTGACTCTGCTGCGGCAAAAAGCCCGGGTTTGTCTTTCTCCGCCCCGGTAAAAGCACCGGCCTTGTAGCCGAACAACTCGGATTCAAGCAGATTATCCGGCAACGCCCCGCAATTTATAGCAATAAAGGAGTTCTCTTTTCTCTTTGAAAGCGAATGAATAGCCCGGGCCAGCAGCTCCTTACCTGTACCGGTCTCCCCCTGGATGAGAACAGTGCTGTCACTTTCAGCCAATTGAGGCAAAATAGTAAAAATCTTGTTCATCGCCTGGGAGCGACTGACCATATCACCCATCTGATATTGACCACTCAGCTCACGGCGCAATTCCTCAACCAGGCTATGATCCCGAAAGGTCTCCACGCCACCCAGGATTTCTCCCATCGCATTAACCAGCTGGGCTGTCGAAACCGTTATGGGTACCCGTTCTTCCCGGCCATTAATGATGTAGGTTGATGAGCTGATAAACGACTTCCCTTCCTGCATGGTGCGCTTCAGGGCACAGTTGCTCTCGCACATATTGGCCCTGAACACTTCCCAGCAATAGCGGCCTATGGCCTCCTGCCGGGAGATACCGGTGATCTCTTCAGCCGCCCGGTTAAAGGACATAATCCGCCAGTTGTGATCCACAGTGAACACTCCGTCAGAGATGCTCTCCAGAATCACCTTCTGCGCTGAATCACTGAAATTATTATCAACCGTCATAGTTCATTGTGCCTATAGCTGCCATTACTCGGGGGAGACGACCTCGGCCTGCTCCGGTTCCCCCGGTTGTGTCTCCTGCCGCCTTTTTTCCAACACCTGTATTGCTTCAATAACATACGGATAAAGATTTTCCACTACCACCGCGTATCCTTTTGCATTTGGATGGATTCCATCTTCCTCATTCAGTTCCGCTACCGCCGCAACTCCCTGCAAGAAAAACGGCATGAAAACCACGTCATAATCTTTCGCCAGAGCAGGATAGATGGCGTTGAATTCAGAGGTATACTGCGGCCCGAGATTCCAGACCATGTTCATTCCCGTAAGTACGGTAACAACACCTTGGTCCTCCAGTTTCTGGAGTATTTTTGAAATATTTTCACGTGGTACCGATAATTCAAGGCCGCGAAGCCCGTCGTTTGCACCTGTTTCAAGGATTACGATATCCGGCTGCTGGGTAAGAATCCAATTCAGGCGGGAAAGAGTTCCACTGGTGGTCTCCCCGCTCACTCCGGCATTAATCACCTCATATTTTCTACCATCCTCCAGCAGCTTTTGCTGGAGTTGAGCAGGATACGCGTCACCCTCATCAAGACCGTATCCTGCGGTGAGACTGTCACCCACCGCAACGATCGTGCCGATATACGTTTCTTCTTCGACCTGTTCAACTTCTTCCGCTTCCCGCTCACAACCCGCGAGCAGGAATGCAACCAGCAAACTGCTGGCCAGTACCGGTACATATTTTCTTAAAAAAATGATTGTATCACTCAACGGATTGCTCCCGTAAAAAAATTCCAGGCTTCTGACGGATGATGGAGATCGAGCTGAACATTCCCACTCCGACCACCATCATCAGGGTAACACCAACCAAAGCCAGGGACACCGGCCAGTTTGGCTCATACCCGATATCAAAAAGATAATGACATAGAGCCCAACCCCCCGCCTGGGCCAAAGCAACGCCAAGGCAGGCACTCAAAAAACCCAACAGTAAATTTTCATAGAAAAAAACTGCGATAACAAATTTTGATCCCCCACCCAGGATCTTGTAATACACAGCTTCCCGGGTCCGCGCCAGGCGCGTAGCAAGCACTGAACTGATAATAATCAAGGCTCCAGCAAAGATAGAAAAGAAAGCAAAGAAATTCACTATCCCCGACAACTTCCCCATCACCTCCCCCAGCTCTTCTGCAGTTCTGGCCATGTTGATAATAGAGACATTAGGGAATCGCGACACCACCTCCCCCTCAAAACTGGTGATCTCACTCTCCTCCACGTGCATTGCGGCAAAGAGTGTCTGGGGCGCCTCCTTGAGGTACTGCTCTGGAAAGACGAAATAGAAAAACGGAAACAGCATTGACTTGGTTCTGGTGCGTATGCTCGTCACCTCTGCTTTTATCGGTACACCCTGGATATTAAAGTCAAGCATATCGCCCAACCTCATACTGCCCATCTCAGCAACCGTATCAAGAATGGAGACCTGCAAGTAAGGATTACCTTTCCCATCCAGCTTGTATAAAGCTTCACCCTTTTCCACTACCTCATCTTCCAGTAACGCATCACGATAGGTGAGATTGAACTCACGGCTTAAGCTGTCGCTGAACCGGCTGCGTCGTTCCCCACGCTTGACCGGCTCTCCATTTATGGCCCGCAATCTTGCCCGGATAATCGGATAGAGTTGCACGTCATCGCCAACCAACTCAACAAAGTCGACTCTTTGCGAGGGCTGAATATCCACCAGAAAAAGATTTGGCGCCTCCTCGGGATAGGACTCCACATAATTTCGGTGAAGGTTGTACTCCAGCAGAAAGATAGCCAATAATACTGAAATGGCAGAGGCCAGGGTCACCACCACTGAACGGGTAGAGTTACCCGGGCGAAGCAGAGAACGCACTGCCTGCCTTCCTTTCAGACCTTTTATCGGCAGTTTTGCCACAATCAGAAGCAGCAGCCTTGCCAACAGGGCAACCAGCACAATAAGGCCTATCATCCCGGCCATGAAATAGACGCCAATCCTGATATCCTGCAACTGCACGACAACCAGTGCACCCAGCAGAGCAAGTCCGATCACGACAAAGAAATAAAACACCGCCCCCCGTCTTGACTCTGCCGACTCACTACGAAAAATCACATTTGGTTTCACGTCGCGCAAACGATAGAGCGGCAGGAAGGTAAAAAAACAGACCACAGCCAACCCGAGAAGCATGCCGTTGACCACTTCCCGCACTCCCAGGCCGCCGATATTTTCCGCCGGGATAAGACCGGCAAAAAGCGCAGGGAAAGAGTGTTTTATGGCCACACCGGCAAGAATGCCAAGCACGCTGCCAACAGAACCATAAAGCAACACCAACAGCAGGTAATGACTTAATAAAAATTTCTGGGTAGCCCCCAGGGCGCGAGTGATGGCCAGACTCTTTTCCTTTTCCCGAAGAAGAGCAGCAAGAGAACTCTGCATGCCTACGCCGGCCAGCAACAGAGTGAAAATTGAAATTAAAGAGAGGAAAAACAGGAGATTGTCAAAGAAACGCTTCAAGCCGGAACGTGCATTCTGATAGGTGGCAACCCGTTCCTGTCCAGATACAGCTCCGGCACTAAGAGCAGTCTCGACCGCAGACATCTGAGCCGGGTCAGCTACCTTCAACAGCCACTCATATTCCACCCGACTACCCGGTTTAACCAGATCAAGCTGCTCCAGGTCGGCCGCGGCCACAAACACCCTGGGACCGAAATTAAACACGTCAATCGGCCTGCTCGACTCGCGAACCACCACATCGGTTATCCTGAGCAACTCGTCCCCCACCTGCAGGGAGGCCCCCACAGTCAGACCAAGTATCTCCAGGAGCTCCGGTGCCACCACAGTGGTTCCCGGCTGCAATTGTGCAGAAAGCTCTTTACCTGACTGCAGTGTGACCTCACCGTAAAGCGGATATCCAGGCTCAACAACCAGAATATTGCTGAAACGGGTCGCTTCCGTTACCGGATTGCGCACCACCGAATAAAATTCCCAACTACGGGTCTGGGCCGCAATACTGCTCTCCTGCCGGGCCACGGCCTCTACCAGGCCCGGTGAAAACTCATAGTGAGAATGGAGGATAATATCTCCACCATGTAACGCCCTGGCATCTCCGGTGATGGTTTGGTTCACATCATGCTTGAAACTATTGAGGCCCACCATGGTGGCGATTGAAAGTGCTACGCAAAGGGTAAAAATTCCCGCCTGGTTACGTGACTGCACCAATTCGCGTAGTAAAAAATTGAAATGAATCATGACGCAACCACCAGTCGCCCATCGTGCAGCCTGATATTTCTATCAGCACGCAGGGCCACTTCAGGACTGTGCGTTGCCATCAAGAGGGTAGTGCTATGTTCCCGGTGCAACTCCATCAACAGTTCTATAATTGCCTGGGAATTTTCCGAGTCAAGGTTACCGGTAGGTTCATCGGCAAAGACAATTTTCGGATTATTGATCAGCGCCCGGCAGATGGCAACCCTCTGTTTTTCACCACCCGACAGTTGCTGGGGAAAATTCTGCCTGCGTCCCCAGAGGCCGACTCTCTCAAGCAGCTGCGCCGCCTTTTCGGCGGCACCACTATCACCTTTCAGCTCGGCGGGGAACATCACATTTTCCAAGGCATTCAAGGAAGGTATCAGATGAAAAGCCTGAAAGACAAAACCTGTCAATTCGTTGCGCACCGGCGCCAGCTGATCCTCTCCTAAATCTGTTATGTCGCGTCCCGCCAGCACAATCTGCCCGCTGCTGGGCCGGTCAAGGCCTGAAAGGAGGCTGAGCAGGGTTGTCTTACCGCTCCCACTGCTGCCGGTAATGACTACGCATTCACCAGCTCCAACCTGCAGCGAAATATCTTCGACAACCGATTCCTGCCTGTCACCGATGATATATAGCTTGGACAAATGCTTCGCTTCCAGAATCACTTCTCTCATGGACGTTTCCATCAAGGCGCCGGCGGGTTATAGTTTTGCCTGTAGCGCCGCCGGGAGCCGGCCGGGGCAGCGCCAAAAGCATTTCCGCAAAACCATAATCATCTGCAGGGATTTGTAAAAGATTTCCGGAGTTCACTGTTATTTTCCGCCTTTCATTCCGCTTGGGTTTCGCAGCTTTGTCTGTTATACCTGAAGTTGATAATTCAAGAACGACATTGACACAGCAAAGAGCAAAAAACGTGACCAGAGCGACTCCAAAAGATTCCAACAACAGTCAAAACACGCGTTGGCGACAATTACTTGAACTGGTCACTCCTTCCTTTAAAGAGCATAGGTTACGTCTGGCCTGGGGCTTTTTCGCGCTCGTCGTCGTCGATTTTCTGCAACTTGTAATTCCAAGAATCACCAAGTACGCGGTCGATGGTCTGGCTGCCGGGCAGACTACCAACACCGATCTACTCCATCTGGCAGGGTTTATCCTCCTGATTGCCGCCATCGTTGCCTGCCTCAGATTCTGTTGGCGCTATCTGATTATCGGTTTTTCCCGTCTGCTTGAGCGATCAATTCGCAACAGGCTCTTCAGCCACATTCTGAAAATGGATGCCCCCTTCTTCGAGCAGCACACCACCGGCGATTTGATGGCCAGGTCAAGTAACGACCTGAATGCCATCCAGATGGCCTGCGGTATGGGCTTGGTTGCCGCCATTGATGCTTCGGTGATGTCAGTGGCCGCCATCTGTTTTATGCTGCATATCCATGTCAAGCTCACCCTGCTGGCATTGCTGCCCATGCCCTTTCTCGCCTTTTTCACCAAGATGCTCTCTGCCAAGCTGCACTTGCGCTTCAACACAGTGCAGGAACAGTTTTCATTGCTTACAGAGTTTGCACGCTCCACCCTGGTATCGATCAGACTAATCAAAGCCTACACCAGTGAAGAGTTTCAGAGCGGCCGCTTCGACACTCTTGGAAAAAAATATGTAAAGAGCAATCTACGGGTCGCATTTATCCAGGGGTTGATATTTCCCATTGCCACCCTGATGGGCAACCTCGGTATGCTGCTGGTCCTCTGGTTTGGCGGCACCCTCGTCATCCGGAGTGAAATCACCATTGGTGATTTTGTTGCTTTTGTCAGCTATCTCTACATGTTGATCTGGCCAATGATGGCCATAGGCTGGGTTACTAATCTGGTGCAGCGAGGTCTTACCTCTCTGGGCAGAATTCGTTCTGTGGTCACCCACCCTCCAACACTGCCCGTGGTCGAGGATACCGGCCTGGCAATGGTGGATCGACCTTCCTACCGTTTGAACCAACTCAACTTTTCATACAGTGGCAGCGCCAACCCTGCGCTGGACAGCATCGATCTTGATCTCGGCCCGGGCATCCATGGTATTACCGGCAGAACCGGCAGTGGCAAATCGACTCTATGCAAACTTCTGGCCCGGCTCTATCCGGTCAATGACGGAGAACTTTTGTTCGATGGGCAGGACGTCAATCATCTGCCCCTGGACTATCTGCGATCCCATATAGCCTACGTCGGCCAGGAGCCGATACTGTTTTCAGACAGTATCAGCGCCAATATTGCCCTGGGATCCCCGGACGCCAGTCAGGAAGATATCGAACGTGCCGCACGCCATGCAGCCATACACAACGACATCATGGAACTTCCTGATGGGTATCAGACAATGATCGGTGAGCGTGGTGTAAAACTTTCCGGCGGGCAACGCCAGCGCCTCGCCCTGGCCAGGGCACTGATCTGCGACCGGCCCCTGTTACTTATTGACGACGGCCTCTCCGCCGTTGATGTAGCCACCGAGCACGAAGTGTTCCAGGGATTGCAGCAGAGGCTGGCCGGCAAGACCGTGGTCATTGTCTCCAACCGTATCAAACTGCTCTCCATGACCGACAGGATCCTGATTTTCGAGGAAGGCAGGATCGCCTATGCCGGGGAACACGAGCAACTCCTGCAGCAGAGCGCTTTATACCGCTCGATGTACGATAAGCAGACGAGACAAAACCTGAACGGGGAGCCGGCATCATGAGAAATTACGGCTACGACGAGGGCGGCCCCACCGTCTCGATGAGTGATTTTAAACTCTGGCGACGAATCGCAGGCTACAGTTCCAGTCACTGGCTGCTGTTTAGCTGCGCCGTCATTCTCTCCATCGGTGTCACCGCAGCAACGCTCGCCCAGCCCTGGCTGATGCAACAAGCCATAGATCAGTTCATAACGGATACCAGTCTTGAACCGATAATCCGCGCTTCGGGCCTGTCGCAAATTGCACTTTATTACGGCGGCCTGGTGATCTCGGTCTTTTTTCTCTCGTTTTTACAGGTGGTACTGCTGGAATATATCGGCCAGTCGATCATGCATTATATAAGGCAGGATCTGTTTAAGCATATGCTGCGACTCGATCTGCCTTTTTTCAACGCCAACCCCACCGGCAGACTTGTCACGCGGTTGACCAATGATATCCAGAACATGCATGAGATGTTCACCTCCGTCATGGTCACCATGTTCAACGACCTGCTGCGGATCATCGGCATTTTAATCATCCTGTTCATGATGAACACCAGGTTAGCCCTATTGCTCTCCCTGCTGGTGCCTGTCTCGTTGGCGATGACCATCCTTTTTGCCCGGCTCGCCCGTGAACGGTTCCGGGCTATCAGGACCCAGCTTGCCCGACTCAACTCCTTTCTCTCTGAAGCCATTGCAGGCATCTCCATCCTCCAGCTCTTTGGCAGGCAACGGGTTACCAGGGAAAACTTTGAAGAGTTGAGTAAGGGATATTTACACCGAACACTTGCCCAGATCAGACTGTTTGGTGCCTTCATGCCACTCACCGAGCTCCTGAGTTCCGCTGCCCTGGCGCTCATTATCTGGTATGGCGGCGGTGAAATCATTCGTCAGCGACTGACCATCGGTGAACTGGTTGCCTTTATCTCGTATATGCGACTCTTCTTCCAGCCGTTGCGAGAACTCAGTCAGAAATATTCCATTGTTCAATCCGCCATGGCATCGGCAGAACGGATATTCCAGCTTCTTGATACCAAACCGACCCTTGCGGACAGTGGTACGATTGACCTCATGGAAAACCTGCAAGGTGACCTTGCCTTTAATAACATCACCTTTGGCTACAGCGCCGACCAGCCTGTACTGCACGATGTCTCCCTGCATGTTCAACCCGGGCAGACGGTTGCCCTGGTCGGCACCACCGGCTCGGGCAAAACCACCCTGGTCAACCTGCTACTTCGTTTTTATGACCCTCAACAAGGTGAAATCACAATTGATCAGCGCCCGATTTCCGACTTCAGCCTTCACCGGCTTCGCAACATTATCGGTGTCGTGCTGCAGGATGTACTTATCCTGCAGGATACTCTTTTTACAAATATTGTAATGGATACAGGGCTTGAAAGACCCAGGGTCGAAGAGATCATGGTCCAGACAGGCATGCAGCGCTTTATTGATCGTCTCCCTGAGGGACTTGACACCATGATAGGCGAAGGCGGTCAGGAACTCTCGACCGGAGAAAAGCAGTTACTATCTTTCGCCAGGGTTCTCTGCAGAAATCCGCATATCCTGATCCTCGATGAAGCCACCGCAGCGATAGACACCCAATCGGAAAACATCCTGGAAGAAGCACTTGATGATGTTTTCGCCAAACGTACCTCGATCATCATTGCCCATCGGCTATCCACCATCCGCCGGGCGGACCAGATTGTAGTCATGGAGAATGGCCGTGCCATTGAACGTGGCAACCATGACCAGCTCATGGCTCTCGATGGCCATTACGCAAAACTGGTTGCCCTGGACCATGAAAACAGTGTTGACGAATTTTCCTCCCAATAGGTGATACGAAGAAGCCGCACCTTCTAACCGAATTTTCTTTATCAACCACTGCCGCAGCAGCCGAATCCACACTGTACCTATCCCCCCGAGTATCCGGAAATACCTGTTTTCCCATGGCTCAAATCGCAACAACAACCGCCTTCAGTTTCGCTCGCTTTAGCCAATTAGTAGCTTGAATTATCACCTGCGGCTGGCATATACTCTAACAAACGAAAGGCTTCATAAAATTCTCTCCAACTCCCTATGAACAAATCGACAAAGGCGATACAGCGCTGGTGGATGCAGGGACTGATACTCCTTGTTTTCACCTCACCTCCTCTCTACCCGGCAACGGAGATAGCCTTCGCCGATAGTGAATATTCGATATGGGACGAACAGGCAGAGCGCTTAGAAGATGTAGAAGGCGACCTGGGGGATATTGATCTGGAAATCGATGAACTGGTGGATGACACCCAGGAGCAAGCCAGTCATGTACTTCTCTCGGCCGCCACCTGGTTTGACGATTTTTTTGACGATACCCGCTTTATTGCAGAAGAAAACAAGACACGCGCTAAAATCCGTCTTGAAACAAGTTATCACGAAGAGGACGGTTTCGATATCAGCCCTTCTGTTCGCTGGCGTATTCACCTGCCTAAACTCGAGGAAAAACTCAATCTCGTCATTTTCGCTGCTGACGATGGCGATGACCCGTCAGATAGCAATATCTCCTCCGACCTGAGTTCTGCCAATACCACTCGTAGTGACCTTACAGCCGCCCTGCAGTATTTTGTTAAAACCACCGATAAATATAATATATCCACCACAGCCGGTGGCTCGTTCGATTATCTCTATGTTGGCGCACGCTTCAGGTATTTCAAAAGTTTCAAGAGATGGCAGGGGCGATTTATCGAACGCCTTCGTTATTACACAGACGACGGTTGGGAGAACTACAACTCCCTCGATTTTGAGCGTGAATTCCTCGAAAAGTTTCTTTTCAGAAACACCACTTCTCTCTACGTCCGCGAAGATGAAGACAGCCTCGATCATTCCATCAGCTTCAGTCTCTTTCAGTTCCTCACCGACACCAGGGCACTCGCCTATGAGTGGACGAACAATTTTGAGACAGACCCATCCCATCGACTGGCAGATCTTATCCTGCGCCTCCGCTACAGGCAACAGGGACACCGGGAATGGCTGATGTATGAAGTCTCACCGTGGGTCAATTTCCCCGAAGAGGACGGTTATGAGGCTCAATTTGGTCTCCGTTTTACCCTTGAGGCAAAATTCGGCTACTCTGACAGCACCAAGCTCAAAAACATCTTTCATTTCTAGGAGACTGTCGGACTAAGCCCTTTTCAACCAATTCATCGTTATCGAAGGAAAAACAATGCTCGCAATATCAGACATATGGCTCCGCTTATTTTTCCTTCGATGCCTCGATTTGAGTGAAAATCACAATAGGCCGACAGGCTCCTAGAAGCGCAACCTGAAATGCTCACAGTCATTTACCACTCTTCCGGTTAAGCCCTTGTAATTCATCATCCCAGTAATAAATTCCTTGCCAATATCGTTGTCAGCAAGCAGATTATGTGCTGGCAAAGCCTACTGGTTGCAAACCTGTCAGAGTTATTACTTTAAACTACGGAACTATTATGAACGAAGTGGATGATGCAGAATTAAAAAAGGTGATGGCTGATTTCCTGGAGTTAGGCCACGTTGAAAACATCATCGCCATGTATCGCCACGACCCCAGGTATTATGACTGGACCGGCGAGATACTCGACGATGAGCGCTTTGCAGTTCGCGTCGGGGTGTCTGTGCTTTTTGAAGAATTGACCAGGCTGGAGCCGGAACAAACCCAACGCGCTGTTCCCTCCCTGGCTGTCTTGCTGCAGTCTGAATCTGCAAACATTCGCGGTGAGGCGATCGGTGTTCTTGGCATTATTGGCGGTGAAAAAGCAATTTCTCAGATCCGCGCAATGGAAAACGACCCAAGCCCCCAGGTTCGGGAGATGGTCGATCTGGTATTGGAGGAATCAGCATGACCCGATTTCCCTGGTGGGGCTCTGTTATATTGGCAATTATCGGATATCTCGGTTTGAAGTACGGCACCCCGCAACTGCTTGATCCGGAAAACCACCTCAGCAATCTGTTACCCCAATTTGCACCGGTTTTCGCCATGGGCTTTTTGCTGCTCGCAGCCAAACAGCTTTACGATGACGATCCAAATGAAAATGTGGATCATGATGAACAAGAGTCAGGTAAAAGTCAAGACGACCAGAAGCGGGACTGAGGCTCACCAGTGTCACTGGCGATAACGCTCCAAGCAGTTTTCAGCATACCAGGATTCTTTAGCCTGAAACATTCGGGAATCTGCCAGGTCCAGCATCTCTTCCGCGCCCCGCTCAGTAGAGCAGGAAACGCCGAAACTGATCCGCACCTGTTCACGGCTCTTTTCGCCAGTCAGTTCATCAACACAATCAATAACAGCATTCACAAGCATACCATTGATGCGATCCACCAGTTTATCTGCCTCTTCACGAAAGGCGTTAGGACAGAGAATTATAATCTCATCCCCACCAAACCTAAAAACCAGGTCAGAACTCCTGACGTTTTTCACCAGCAAGGCCGCTGCCGTTCTTATCAGCAGGTCACCGGCCTTGTGGCCATACGTATCGTTGACCCGTTTCAAGCCGTTGATATCACCAAAGACCAGTGAGAACGCAGTCTCAGGACGCGCCTTGGCACACCATTCAGCAAATATCCGCTCGAAATACTTCCGGTTGAACAGCCCCGTGAGGTGGTCGGTGTTGGACAACCGTTCAAGCTCCCGAGCCTGGATGCGGGAGCGTGAAATACCGCGAATCGTCTCCAGAAAAACCTCCATAGTCCGTCGCTCGGCTTCATCCAGCTTTGTGCCTTTAATAAAGAGTTTGAAGCAATAGACCGCCAAGCCCTGGGTGGAAGCCGAATAAATACCACCGCCAAATACCTGCCAGCCTGCGCTGGCAACTGAAGAAATAGTCTCATCGCCCTTGCGCCTGCTCACAATCTCATAGCCAAGAAATTGCGAATGCTCCTGCAGTAAATGCGACGTATCCTTTGCGGAAATGCCGCGGAACGCCATGTGAGCAATGACTTTCTGCCTTGGCCCTTCCACCATCAAACCAAAACCGCGACGTGGAAAAATCGTTTCAAACCGCTTCAGGAGGAGGTGAAAAAGCTCATCCAGATCATCAACACGAGTCACTTCAACGGAAATATCAAACAGAGCAGAAAAAATCTCATTCTGCTGATCGGCTTTTCCCTTGAGGTGAAGCATGGTGTTATGTGAGGAGATCAACACATTTTTAACAACCTGCACCACCGTAAAAGCGAAAAAAGCGACTAACTGTATATAGAGAAGTTCATGATAAGCGATTTCTTGTCCCGGATGAAGCGAATGGACAAGAGCAAAAGCTGCCGAGACTGCCAGCGGATAAAGCAGCACAGCAATCTGCCAGCAGGAAAAAAACGCATAGGCCACAGTACCGGCAAGGAAAGTTACAGCCCAATAGGGTGAGGTGTCGCTAATAAGCAGATAGCTGAAATACAACGGAATATTTACGGCAAGTATCAGTTCAAAGTAGACTATATGGCCTGCACGCCAATCTCTTGGAGGGAAAAACAGTAATGGAATATAAGAGGCCACTACAATGAGAGGAGCAACAAATCGCCCTTCAATTACGCCCTGGCTCTGTAACAGAAAATAGAGCAATAACTGACAGGCAATGGTAGTCGTTACTATAAATCGTACATACGGAGCGTACAGATTATAGTTCCAATCAAAAAGAGTGTTCTTGAATTGCCTGGCAATCATAACACATACATCCAGAAATCCTAATTGCAAGTTCCTGCACCACTATACTGCCGGGATACCAAACCAGATCAAGGTCGAATCCCTATCAGAACCGACAACCACAACAAAAACAAGAGAATAATCTTATCCAATACAGCTCTTTACAACACATACTCAAATTTTGTGACACAGTCGCTGCTCATTCCCCCCGGTTTGTCTGCTACGCTCTACAACCAACAAAAGTGGCCCATGCCGATGGAAGCAGGCACCTCCATCATGGCTGTTTCAATTTCCTGCAGATTGGGTATACTCTGACTTTCACTAAAAGTGATACGAGACCCACCTTTTCTTTTCCACACAGTTGTTTATTTTAAATCAGTTATGCTCGCATGCTGGTAAACGGAATCGCCACAGTAAATCATGTTATCTCCAACTGAAAAAGTCCTTCTCCAGGAACTGCTTGAAATTTCCACTCTTCCAGAAAGTACTCTCACCTACAATGAACTCATGGGCTTCATGTTTGGGTTGGCGATTACCCCTATCTATATAGACCGGGATGAATGGCTAGATGCGGTTTTCGGCGAAGAACCATGCAAAAGATGTGGAGAACAGAGTTACAGGCCGATCTCCGATTCCCTGACCCAGATCTATTCAGTCTTTCTTGCCAGGCAGGAACAGGGCCAACTTCATTTCCCCTATCCAATCGAGATATTGAAAGAGGTTCATATCGATGAAATACGAGATTGGGTAAGCGGGCTTGAAGAGGCTTTCTCGCTGCGTCCTGATATCTGGGATCCTGAAGCCGAAGGTAATTTTGCCAATTTCAGCGATGCCGAGCTTGAGGAACTGTTCTTCTGCATGATGGTAATCCAGGGCTTGGCAGACCCGGTTGAAGTCAAGTTCTTTCTTGAACGGATACCAGATGAAGTATTCAATGAACTTTTTTCGGTCTATGACCTTGAAAGTGGGGAAAAAGACCGCAATTTTCAAGCACTGATGTTGGGGGCACTGCCACTTGCTATCCAGGCACTGCAGAATTTCTCCCAGAAAATGCGCGCAGTTATTCCCGAGCATGTTCAGCCAACCAGCACTTCAGTTCTCCAACACCACAGCCTGGCAAACGCAGCCAATCAATCTGGCACCCTTCCAGAGCCACGGAAGGACCATAAAAAGTCGAATATCATCCAGGTTGATTTCAACAACAAAAGAATTTCCGCAAAACAACCTGCTGCCTTAAGGCCAAAATCTGAACCGGCACCCTTCTACCAGTTAAAAATCTCCATCAAGGATGCCAAGCCACCGATATGGCGAAGAGTTGTGGTGCCAGGTGCCATCACACTGGCCCAACTCCATCAGGTGATCCAGGTCAGTATGGGCTGGTTCAACGCCCATCTTCACCAGTTCACGATTGACAATATTGATTACGGACCAGTCGATTATCCCATAGGTGATGAAGACCAGTATGATGAGAATGCCTTTACTCTGCACAGGGCAGCCAGAAATGTTCAGAAAAGCTTCCAGTATATTTATGATTTCGGTGATTACTGGCAGCACCAGATCCTTATTGAAAAGAGATTTACCGATTCCGGAACAGCTGACAACGACGCCAGCATCAAGGTGATCAAGGGCAGAAGGGCCTGTCCACCGGAAAATATCGGCGGCATCTGGGGGTATCAGGAGTTTCTTGAGGCCTACACCGACGCAAGCCATGATGACCATGCCACCATGGTCGAGTGGGCCGGTCCCGACTTTCGCCCTGAATCGTTTGACAAAAATGAGATAGATGAGGTGAACAGGATACTCTCCTCGATTCGCATCAGCTAAAAAATCTACCTGAGAAGACGAAACCGATAAGAAGTTCTTATTGCTCAAGGCATCCAATCTCTTATCTTTTCTCCCATTATTCATGCATAATCCAGAACTGCAATACGCTGAAGAGTTTGTTCAGCATACCCGCTGCAATATCTTCCTGACGGGTAAGGCCGGTACCGGCAAGACCACCTTTTTACACAAAATAAAAGAGCAGACAGAAAAGCGACTGATCATCACCGCGCCCACCGGTGTCGCCGCAATCAACGCAGGCGGGGTCACTCTGCACTCCTTTTTCCAGTTGCCTTTTGGTCCCTACAGGCCCGGTACCGATCCGTTTGCCCAGCAGAACAAACACCGAATGAGCAAGGAAAAACGCAATATCATCAACAGCCTTGACCTGCTGGTCATTGATGAGATCTCCATGGTCCGTGCCGACCTGCTCGACCTCGTGGATTGCGTATTGCGAAAATATCGTCGCACAGACGCGCCGTTTGGTGGCGTGCAACTTTTAATGATTGGTGACCTGCACCAGCTGTCACCTGTGGTCAAAGAGAGCGACTGGCAGATTCTTGGCGAACATTACGATTCACCCTACTTCTTCAGCAGCCAGGCCTTAAAACAAACCGAGTTGATTCCCATTGAGCTGAAGCATATCTACCGCCAGTCAGACACCAATTTCATCGAATTGCTGAATCTGGTGCGCGATAACAAGCTCGACTCCACCAGTTTGAAGGAGTTGAACAGTCGGCATATACCTGATTTCAAACCTGATGACAGCGAGGGCTATATCACCCTCTCCACCCATAACGCCAGCGCCGATACCATCAACCGTGCCAAGCTTGATGAACTGTCCGGACTTACTGGTAGCTACGATGCAGAGCTGGACGGTGACTTCCCTGAGCACACCTACCCCACCGCCGCCGCACTGCAGCTCAAGGTGGGAGCCCAAGTGATGTTCGTGCGTAACGACAGTTCACACGAGAAACGCTTTTTCAACGGCAAGATTGGTAAAATTACCAGGATGTCCAGCGATGAGATTGAAGTGAGCTGCCCGGATGAACTTGAAACCATTGAGGTTGAGCGCGCGACCTGGGAAAATATTGAATACAGCATCGACCCGGCAACTTCCGAGATCAATCAGAAGACCATCGGCACCTTCGCCCAGTTTCCATTAAAGCTGGCCTGGGCTATTACTATTCACAAGAGCCAGGGTCTTACCTTCGACAAGGCCATCATCGATGCCCAGTCATCTTTTGCCCATGGTCAGGTGTATGTGGCCTTAAGTCGCTGCCGGACCTTTGAAGGCATGGTTCTCAGCGCTCCCCTTACCAACTCTTCCATTCGTACCGACCATACCGTTCAACGTTTTGTCCGTGACGCAGCCGATAATTCGCCTTCCGGCGATAAGCTGGAAGTCTCTAAAATCCGTTATCAGCAGCAGCTCCTGATGGAATGTTTCGATTTCCGGAAACTGCAGAGTAACCTGGCAAGACTCGCTGCCAACCTTCGCCGCAATGAATCCGTTATCCAGGTTTATAACGGTGCTGATATGACGGAAATCGAACGACGCTGCAATGAGGAAATCACCAGCGTCGGTGAAAACTTCCGCCGACAACTCCTTGGGCTTTTTTCTGACACCAGTCAACCGGTTGAGGACAATGCTATTCGCGAACGACTGGCAAAGTCCTCTGGCTATTTTCAAGGCAAATTTTCAGAAATCCTGACCAGCCTTGCCGAAAATCTCTCTATTGAAACAGACAACAAGGAAGTGCGAAAACGGGTGAACAACTCCCTGCAATGGTTTCAGGAAGAGTACGCGGTAAAATTAGCCGCGATTCGGGCCATGACTGCTTTTTCACCGGCGACATATCTACGCGCTCTCTCTGTCGCTGAAATTGAAGCGACCAAGCCGAAGAAAAAAGTGACAGCCCCCACCTACAGCGAAGCTGATGTGGGTCATCCCGAATTTTTTGAGCAGTTGAAAGAATGGCGACGCAAAAAAGCGGGTGAAAAACATCTGCAACTTTTCCAGGTCATGCACCAGAAGACCCTGGTACAGATTGCCGTCCATCTGCCGGACAGCATGCCGGCCCTGAAGAACATCAAAGGAATCGGCAAAAAACTGGCCGACAATTACGGTGCCGAATTAATTGCTCTGGCCGCCTCATATCGCAGAACCAATGGCATTGCATCGGTTGACTTGCCCGATATGCCACTCTTGCAGACGATAGAGAAGAAAGCACCAGCCCAAAACTCAGCCAAAGATGCTGTTGCAACTGACAAGGCTGACGAGCCGAAACCAAAGAGCAACACCAAAGAAGAGAGCTACAATCTTTTTAAGCTTGGTAAATCCATTAACAATATTGCAGCTGAACGGGAACTCACCACCGGCACCGTGGAAAACCACCTCGCCTATTATGTGGAAAAAGGCAAAATCCCGGTTGTGGAATTTGTTGCCGAAGAACGGGTTGAGGCGGTGTCCGCAGCAGTACGCACACTCGTTGACGCTCCAATGCGTGAGATAAAAACAGCCCTGGAAGAACAAGGTATTGATGCGAGTTACAGTGACATCAAGTTTACTAGGGCACATTTAAGAAGCACAGAAAGTTAGAAGCGACATGTCAGGGGTGAAGGGACATACTTTTCCCCTCACACCTGACTTCCAACCTACTACCCTACGACCCTGATCTCTCTAGTCATAGTCGACAACGACTCCGCACCTTTTTCAGTTACAACCACATCATCTTCAATGCGAACACCGTTACGTCCTCTGAGGTAGATACCAGGCTCCACTGTAAAGGCATGGCCTACCTCGAGCAACTGTTCGTTTTCACCATGCATATATGGATCTTCGTGACATTCCATACCGATGCCATGGCCGGTACGGTGGGTAAAGAACTCACCATACCCTGCATCGACAATCACCTTTCTGGTAGCCCTGTCAACCTCAAGGCAGGCCACACCGGCTGCCGCAGCATCCCGCCCAGCCTGGTTCGCAGCCTGAACGATTTTGTGGATCTTTTCTGCCTCGTCATCAAGTTTACCAACAGCAAAGGTGCGGGTAATATCGGAAGCATAGCCATTATAGCTCGCTCCCCAGTCTATGATCAGCAGATCCCCTTCGGCGAGTGGCCTGTCCGAAGGCTGACTATGGGGGTTGGCGCCATTGGGCCCTGCGGCGATAATCGGGTTGAACGGCAAGTCAGCCTCTGAACCGTTTCGCATCAGCTGGATAAAAAGCTCACTGGCAATTTCCTGCTCGGTGACGCCAATCTTCACCATGGGCAGAGTCGCCTCAAGCGCCCGCTCTGCAATCTGTACCGCTTTACGCATATCAGCAATTTCGGCTACATCCTTTACTGCCCGAAGAGCAGTAAAAACCAGAGAGCCGTCAACATAGTCAGCAGCCAGTGCCCCACGCAGATATTCATACTCCATAACGCGCATCTGGCGAGGCTCAACGCCTATACGACCACCCTCAAGACCAAGTCCCTGCAAAGCTTCACTAAAAGTATCTGACCACAGGGCAGGATTATCACCATAACTGAATATCCGTGCCGGCCATTGCAGATGATCAAGTTTGGCAAGTTCCAGTTTCGGCAGAATAATGGTTGGCTCCTGCTCCGGTACAAACACAATCACAACCGGGCGTTCCATCAAATGAAAGTGCAGACCGGTAAGGTAGGTCAGGGTTGGCCCTGCATTCACCGCAACTGCAGTGAGGTTTTCCTTTTCTATATATTCATACAATCTGGTTAAACGTGACTGGGACATGATAGACTCCATGGATTGCTACAACCGTAACAAGTTACAGTTAAAAAGAAGTTAAGCGTTGCTCTCGTTTTTCTCAAATCATAGCGAACGTGTCGTAATTCAGCATATCATCAATTTGAAACAACGCGCACCAATACAGAGCCTGAAAGGAATTGTCCAGAATTTTTGGCAAAAAAAAGAGATGCATGGCAATAGGAATCGCCAATGCACCTCTCTTTTCCACCTCCGTTGCCTGACCAGCATATCGGTGTCTGGCAAATAAGTAGAAAATCGCCAGCCGCGTGGAATTGAAGGAGCCGGAAGAGATGGTTTTCCCCTTACTGCATGCAGGACTGAATGTAGCTGGAAAACCTGGCAGGAGGGATACCCGGCCAGCGATTTTTTAGTTTATTTTCAATCCGCATATCGGATTTTAATCAGTCTGGTTCAGTTTAAATCTCAATTTTTGCGCCAAGTTTAGCCACAAACTTGGCAAGCCAGGCCGGATGTGCCGGCCAGGCTGGTGCAGTAATAAGGTTACCTTCCTGGTGAGCTGCATCCATATCCACAGCTATATAGGTACCTCCTGCTGCTGCAACCTCGGGAGCACAGGCAGGATATGCAGAACACTCACGGCCGGAGAGTACTCCGGCAGCTGTAAGAAGCTGAGCACCGTGACAAATGGCAGCGATCGGCTTTTCTGCCGCTGCAAAAGCTTTGACAATATCAAGTACCTTATCATTTAAACGCAGGTACTCAGGCGCACGACCGCCTGGGATAACCAACCCCACATACGCATCCATCTCGACAGCTTCGAAATCCGCATTCAGTGTGAAATTATGCCCACGCTTCTCGCTGTAGGTCTGATCACCTTCGAAATCATGCACGGAGGTCCGTACAAAGTCACCAGCTTTTTTGTCAGGACATACTGCATCAACCTGATAGCCTAGCATGGAGAGGGCCTGGAATGGCACCATTACCTCGTAATCCTCAACGTAATCTCCCACCAGTACCAATATTTTCTTAGCAGCCATCTCAGATCTCCTTGGTTGGATGTTTTCTTTACTTTCAGCCCCTTTGAACACGCAGGATGCATAAATGAGCACTTTCAGATATCAATCTGCAACTTCCGAAACACCGCTGCAGACTCACTTTACAACTCGTGCTGACCTCATGGGTGTATTAAGCAAATCTTATTCCAATTACCGAAAAACATTCAATCCCCTGGTCTTTTGCCACTTCCAATGTACTATCTTACCAGAAAACTCCGCCAGACACCTCCATACATGTCTGGATAAAATACATACATGCCTCATTATCGGACATGTTCAACTCATCCTCCGGCAACAGATCCACGATCCAGGCAAATATGCTTTTTCCTTCTGGTGTGCTGGTGTGCTAGGATAAAATGAAGCAACAGATCTTGCCTACCAACCGAGCAATCATCATATACGATCGAAAACCATGGGGAAAAACTATGCAAAAATATGTCTGTGATGTGTGCGGCTATGTCTATGATCCTGCTGAAGGTTCTCCCGATCAGGGAATTTCACCGGGCACCGCTTTTGAGGATCTGCCGGATGATTTTACCTGCCCGTTATGCGGTGTAGATAAATCCCAGTTCAGCCCGGAAGAATAATACTTCTCACTGAGCTTTCGTTTATATTTTTTTTGAACTCCCAACCAGCAGGTGACGGTCAGAGGGGAACTTCGCTCTATCGATGAGCACTGATATCTATCCGGTACTTCCGCAGCTTTTCATAGAGGGTCGACCTGGCAACTCCAAGCATCTGAGCTGTGCGGCGGATATTACCCCGGTTATCATTCAGCGCTCCCACAATTGCCTGGTACTCTGAGTTTTGCAGTGTACGGGCTGCGGGCACCACATCAGACCTACTTTTCGTCTGATTTTCGCCGCTCTTTGCCAAGGCGAGTTCCACCGGTACTGTTACGGGAGGGGGTTCTGTAATCTCCCTGCTGAGATCAGCTACTGTAATCACACCGCCCTGGCAGACATGCACAGCCCGCTCGATTATATTCTCCAATTGCCTGATATTGCCCGGCCAGTTATAACGACGCAGCCCCTCCATCACACCATCAGCCATCAGCGGCTTGTCCCTGTCCAGTCCACGACACACTTTTGCCAGGAAATGCTCTATCAACACTCCCAGATCACCAATTCGCAGCCTGAGCGGCGGCAGATTGACAGTGAGCACGTTCAATCGGTAATAAAGATCTTCACGAAAGGTGTTTTCACTGATTGCCTGCATCAACCTGCTATTGGTTGCCGCAATGATCCGCACATCAACAGGTCGTGCGTATTTGCCGCCCACCCTCACGACTTCTTTCCGCTCCACTACCCGCAACAGATTCACCTGGGCTGCGAGCGGCATCTCGCCTATCTCATCGAGAAAGATTGTTCCACCATCCGCCAGCTCAAATTTCCCGGGGTTCCCTTGCCTGCCGGCACCGGTAAAGGCTCCCTGGGCGTAGCCAAAGAGCTCACTCTGCAATAACTCACGTGGTAAAGCTCCGCAATTCACAGCAACAAAAGGCCCGCCACATCGCTCGCCACCGTTGTGAATTGCCTGGGCGAACATCTCTTTACCTGTGCCGCTCTCACCGAGTATCAGGGTATTGGTACTGGACTCACCGGCAATTTTTGCCAGTCGCACACTCTCCATCAACTGGGGTGAGGTGCCGACAATATCATCGAATGTGAAAACGGCCTTGGAACCGACGTAGCGATTTACCATACGCCTCACTGATTTGACTTCACGCAGAGTAATGACGAGTCCTTCCGAGGTGGTGATTGGCGTGGCGGAAATAAGGCAATGCACAAGAGCGCCACCGCTGAGCCGCAGAGTTGCCTCCCTCTCCTGCACCCGCTTTCCGCTGGCAACAATCTCCTTGAAATCGATGCCCGCGATAATATGTTCATTGATGGCTACCATCCCACCGGAAACTTTCCCACCATTGTCGGTAAGCTCCAGAATTCCCCGTGCCTTTTCATTGATATCGGTAATTCGCAAGTTACGGTCGATGGTAAGCAGGCCGTCCTGAATGAGCTCAAAAATCCCCTGCTTTTCCTGCAACAGCGCCACCTTGTTTTTAAGCACCAACTCTATTTTCAACTGCTGCTCAATAGCGCTTACCGCTGCTTTCACCATCCCCAGGGTATGGGTATGCACCTTATCCCAGAGACATGAGAGATTAAGGCAACCTATGATCTTGCCCTCGGGGTCATGAACAGGCGCAGCTGAACAGCTGAGACCATGGTTACGCTGGGCAAAATGCTCCTCTGCCCATATCTGCACCGGTTCATTCAGGTAAAGAGCGGTGCCGACGCCGTTGGTACCGACTGTTTTCTCCGAATACTCCACCCCCTGCCCATACGCCAGATTTCCTTCCAGCGACTCGGCGTCCCCCACAGAGAAGAGGATTATTCCCTCCTCATCAGAAAGGATTATGATTGACCGTGAGCCTTCAATAGTGGAATAGAGGTTTTCAATTACCGGCAGGCTGATCCGAATCAACTCACTGCGACTCTTTAAAATCCTGCTCAATCTGCCTGCAGCAATCCCTGCTGGCTCAACTTTGAATGGGTCCACACCATGTTCCAGGCTGCGACGCCAGGAAGCGAGCACAAAATCACGCGGCTTTATACCATCATGATCTGCAATAAATTCTTCACCGGCACAGAACTGCTGCCATTGTTGGGCAATGAGCTGTTTTGAAATATTGTTAAACATAGTTTGATAGATCGAATACTTTTGAAGTAACTGTGGTACAGTATCATTGCATGCTGCTGCAACTCCTGAGATTTGTACCATATCAGGTTCCTGAATGCAGTCTTCATATTCCCCGTCCTTACCGTGTTACCGCTATGATCACAGTTACTGCCGCTATTATCCATAACAACGATACCATCCTCATCGCCAGAAAACGGGCAGGATTGCACCTTGCCGGCTACTGGGAGTTTCCTGGAGGCAAGCTGGAAGAAAACGAGACACCCGGGGAATGCCTGAAACGGGAGCTGATGGAAGAGTTTAGCATCCACTGCAGGGTGGGGGAGTATATCGGAGAATCAATATACGATTATGGCACCAAAAAAATCCGGTTGCTCGGATATACGGTCCATCATCTCAAAGGTGATTTTATTTTAAGAGATCACGACATGATTCGCTGGCTGCCCGTTGGCGACATTGATGACATTCATCGACTTGTGGAAAGTATCACAACACTGAGCTGGGCTCCTGCAGATATCCCACTGGTCCAGGAATTTGCCGCTCGCCGATTCCATGAAGAGACCATCGCTTATTACAATACAAGCGCTGTCAATTATATCGAGGGCACCTTAGCAAACGATATGCAGCAACTCCGTCAAGCTTTCACCGACCTGTTGCCTGAAGGTGGCCATATCCTTGATCTCGGTTGTGGGTCCGGCCGAGATTCCAAAGCTTTTCTTTCTGAAGGGTTTGAGGTTACAGCCATGGACGCCTCCCCAGCCATTGCTTATCACGCCTCCCACCATATCAACCAGAAGGTTCTGGTGAAAAAAGCGCAGGATATTGAAGTGGCCGATACCTATAATGGCATTTGGGCCTGTGCCAGTCTGCTGCATCTACCCGATTGGGAACTGGCCCCTGTGCTGAAACGACTCGAAAGAGCACTACTGCCGGATGGGGTGCTCTATTTATCCTTTAAAAAACAGAAATATCCTGATAATTCTCAGATATTTTTCTGCTATCCTAATCCAGCCGACCTTAGAGATTTGATTAAAAACTGCCAAAGGCTGCAATTGGTCGATAGCTTTACCAGCTGCAGCAGCAAAACGAAGAGTTTGCATGAACAGTGGCATAACATCATCGCCCGCAAAACGGATTAGTCCCTTATGAAAGACAAAACAGTATCACTCGTTCTGGGAAGCGGAGGGGCCCGTGGCCTCGCCCATATCGGCGTTATCAGATGGCTGGAAGAGCATGGATATCAGATCCAGTCCATCTCTGCCTGTTCAATGGGGGCACTGATTGGCGGTATCTACGCCATGGACAAACTCGATGAATATGAACAATGGGTGCGAGCCATATCGAAGTTCGATATCATTTCCCTGCTCGATGTATCCTGGAATACCTCCGGGCTCTTTAAGGGTGACAAAGTGATCAACACCCTGGTTGAACTGGTAGGTGACCAGCTGATTGAAGAACTGCCCATACGGTACACAGCGGTTGCTGTTGATATTCAGAATGAAAAAGAGGTCTGGATTAACTCAGGCAGGCTCTTCGATGCCATTCGGGCCTCGATCTCCCTACCCATGCTTTTTACACCTCACATACGAAAAGGTGTGAGCCTCATAGATGGTGGGGTGCTGAATCCGGTTCCAATCGCGCCTACCTTCAGTGACACCACAGATATGACAATAGCTGTTAACCTCGGCGGACCGGTTGAAGCTCAGCATGAGACAGCACCTCAATTGCAAAGACATGAGGACAGCTCACAGAAATTCCACCAGAAAATCACAACGTATATTAAATCACGCCAGAAAACCAAAGCCTTCAAGATTCCCGATTGGAGCGTCTACGATGTTGCCAACCAGGCATTCGACGCCATGCAATCCACCATCGCCAGACAAAAGCTTGCAGCCTATCCCCCCGATCACACCATTGAGATCCCCAGAAACGCCTGCGGAACCCTGGAATTTGATAGAGCCACTGAAATAATTGAGCTGGGTTACCAAAAAGCGGACGAAACCATGGCAAGAGTGACAGATTAACAGTCAATGAGACTTTTTACCTTAGATCGTTAGTCGCTTGTGATCTATCATGAAAATTTCACAATTATCATCCAGACCTGGGCAAAAGATTCAGAGGCTCAAATGTCTGCCAGTGCACCCCTCTCCTAGCTGCTCTGGCTTTTGGAGATAATGCAGTTTTTGATCCCGGCCACAGACAGGCAAGAGAACCGTTATCACGCTACCTCTTCCGATAAACCATTCCATTGAATCTGGCCACGACCTCACCCTCATCATCCGTCACCAGCACATCGTAAGCGCCAAGCCGCGTGGGCTGACAGACTTCAGTGGCCTCGGCATAAAGAGTTCCGGATGAACGTCCCTTTAAAAAGGAGATATTGACGTTTATGGCCAGGGCCAGCTGGCCACGGCTGTTAGAGGCAGCGGCAAATGCCAGATCAGCCAAGGTAAAGATGGCGCCGCCCTGCACAACACCGGCACCATTGAGATGATTTTCGGTTATCACCAGCTGAGCCCGGCAATACCCTGGGCGAACTTCAATAATCTCTATACCGGTCATGGCCGCAAAACGGTCATTACCAAAATAGTCTTTCGCTGTCCGGGTATCCATCTTGCTCTCTGTTTTTGAAAAATGGGGAAAATACTTTTGGTGAGACGTGAAGTGTCAGGTGTAAGAATAACACCTCACTACAGCTTTAATCACAGAACCCTAGGTACTTCAGTGGCTCGAAACCATAACACCATGATGAGTGAATATATGGGTGAAGAAAACTGGAAGTACACCCCGCGCTCCCGGCAGCTATGCCTGACGCATTTCTTACTCGAAAGGAATTGGTGTAAAACCAGCCTTGTCATCTTTAAGATTCAAAGCATTAATAAGGCTCCCCAGGCTGGACTCAAGTTTCGTAAGTTGCTCTTCGCCCAGTTGATCCAGAGCTTCACTCAACTTGCCCTGAGGTGGCGACGGGGCCATGGTCAGAAGCTCTTTGCCGGCTTCAGTGACCGAAAGATGCACCGAGCGCTGATCGGTTTTGCTGCGATCACGCGCAATCAGGTTTTTACGCTCCAGCTTGTCCAGCATATTTGAACAGGTAGAGGCATGGATAGAGAGCAGAGTGGCGAGTTGGGAGACCTTTAAACCTGGTGTCTGAGCGACTTCATAAAGCATCCATAACTGCGCACTACTGAGGCCGCATGCCTTCTCTACAGTTTTTGAATGCGCCTGCATCGCCTTGAACAGAATGCGAAGTTGCTGCGTAACAGCATGCGATCGCGAATTTTTTTCAAACATACTTCCTCCAGATTAAGTGCCCCACAAAACCAGCCTCATACTCCCGCCACTCCAGATATAATGAATTTACAGACCGAATTTGCAACATGTAAGATTCTACTCGGCTACTGCGCACAGCAATTTTCCCGGCGAGCCAGGCGGACTCGCCGGGAGATAACATTAGTTGGCTACCTTGCGAGCCTCAGTCAACCAAGCATTCCATTTATCGGTATTTTTGGCTATCCACTCATCAACATGGCGTTCAATATCTTTCTTACTTTTTTCACCATCGTTCATGCGGGTGTTCTGCTCGTTAATATCTGAAAGCGGTAGTGTAAATACTTCAAAAAATCGCTTTGCGACAGGATTTTTTTCGAGAAATTTCTTATTGGCAACAATTTGAATGTCTGCAACCACAAATCCCAGCTTGGTCGGGTCAGAAACAGCACCCTCGACACCACTCACAGTCATCCGATCCAGTGCCGGAACCTGCCCTGGGGTAGGATTGATTTCCGGGACATTTATCCATACCACATCCTTGCCTGGCTTCATCTTGAAAATAGTCCAGTTTGGAGCCCAGGTATAAAAGAAAATAGGTTCGCCACTCATGTGTGCAGCAATCGCGGAGGCCATGGATGCCTCGTAGGAAGCTTTGATCGGATTGATATCATCTTCAAGGCCATATACTTCCATATGGTGTGTAATTACCTTCTCACAGCCCCAGCCTGGAGGACAGGCGGTGAGATCCGCTTTGCCGTCTCTGTTCTTGTCAAACGCCTTTTTAACCTCATCACGCTTAAAATCATCCAGCGACTTGATATCGTATTGATCTGCATATTTCTTGGACACAAGGTAGCCCTGCAAACCACCTGCTTTCACGACATATCCAACTTTTTCCGCCTTATCGTAAAAGTCTTTCGGCAACTGATCATTATGGATAGGAAACCAGCCATTGGTCCAGTAATCGACATCGCCAAGGGCAACCGATTTGTAAAAAATAGGATTTTGCAGGTCTTTCGGTGACTTCACCTTAAAGCCCAGCTCTTCAAGTCCCCGGCGCACTAATGCCTCCTGAAAGAAACCGGTATTCCAGGTAGCACGAGCCGGATTTACGGTCACACCCTTGCCCGGCTTCATATTCTCTGCCTGGACACAAGCCATTGAACCGAATGTCAATGTTGCTACCGTTGCAGCTATACATATTTTTTTCAACATGATTACTCCTCCATTCCTTATTTTTTCGGATTTCCCAAAGATTGGGTAATTCTATCCAACACGATCGCCACCAGAACAATGGACAGGCCGCCAATAGTCGCCAAACCAATATCGAGGGTGTTCAACCCCTGTACAACAGGTGCCCCAAGGCCTCCTGCTCCAATAAGCGCTGCAATCACAACCATGGAAAGAGCCATCATGATTGTCTGATTCAGGCCGGCCATAATAGTTGGCATTGCCAAGGGGATCTGAACTCTGGTCAAGACCTGCCAGCCGGTTGCGCCAAACGCGAGCGCCGCCTCCACCAACTCGGGGTGAACCTGGCGAATACCCAGGCTGGTCAAACGGATAATAGGTGGCAAAGCGAAAACAATAGTGGCTAATACACCAGCCACATTACCGATGGAAAACAGCATGACGATGGGCACCAGATAAACAAAAGCCGGTGTAGTCTGCATGGCATCGAGCATCGGCCTGAGCAATGACTCGAACCGGTCACTTCGTCCGGCCCATATTCCCAGGGGTATTCCAACCAAGGTGCAAAACACCACAGACGAAAAGACCATGGCCAGGGTCACCACTGTCTCTTCCCATAGGCCAAGGAGACCGATAAAAACAAAAGTTGCTACAGTGCCAATTGCCAGTCGGATAGAGGTCGTTCTCCAGGCGATTATTGCCATAATCGCTATAATTACCAGAGGCGGCACTGCCAGCAGGCCATTCTCCATACCTGACAGGGTAATTTCGACCGGCCATTTGATTATCTGAAAGAACCATCGATACCCTTCTACCAGCCAGTCTATGAAACTCGTAATCCAATCATCCAGAGGGATCACTTGATCTTCAAAAGTAAACATCTTCATCTCCTGCGGAATTAACTCTATGCCTGCACGTTGCCCTGCTGCTCGAAATGGTCTCCGTTTTCAGCCCTGTACAGGGTACGGAGAAAGCGGTTTTTGGAAACCACTCCACGGTACACATTTTCTTCAGTAATCACTGGGATTGGCCATGAATGCGAAGCAACTTTCACCAGTATGTCCTGGAGGTAATCGCTCTCGACGACCGCTTCGGCATCTGCGATAAACGCATCCTCAACCTTCTTCGAGTTCCCCTTCTCAAGAAGTCCTCTTAATGAATCAGTTGAAACCACACCATAGAAGCGACGTTCGGAATTCAACACATAGGCAAACTCACGGTCCTGGTTGTTGAGCATCTCCAGAATTGCCCTGGGACTGCCTTGCGGTGTATGCCAGATTACAGTGGGCATATTATCCCGAACAATATCCCCGGCCGATATAACCCCAGTCGGGTCAACTCCCCGGAAGAACGCCCGGACATAATCATCTGCAGGGTTCTGCAAAATCTCTTCAGGTGTTCCAACCTGAACAACCCGGCCACCTTCCATGATAGCAATGCGATCACCAATGCGTAACGCCTCATCGAGATCATGGGAGATAAAAATGATAGTTCTTTCGTGCCGGTCCTGAAGTTTCAGCAATTCATCCTGCATCTCGGTACGAATCAAGGGGTCAAGAGCAGAAAATGCCTCATCCATGAGCAAAATATCAGGATCAACTGCCAAACCACGGGCTAATCCAACCCTTTGCTGCATGCCACCGCTCAACTCATTTGGATAGGCATTGGCCCAATCTTCCAGACCAACCTGCTTTAAGGCATCGAGGGAACGTTCCTCGCGCTTATCCTTATCAATGCCGTCAAGTTCAAGACCAAAAGCCACGTTGTCCATTACAGTCAGATGGGGCATAAGAGCAAAAGACTGGAAGACCATGCTGGTCTTGGCACGTCGAAACTTGACCAGCTCCTGCTTGTTCATCTTCAAAACATCTTCACCATCCACCAACACCTCACCGGCAGTGGGTTCAATGAGCCTGTTCAGCATGCGAACCAATGTGGATTTCCCGGAACCGGAGAGTCCCATAACCACAAATATTTCACCTTGCTCTACGGCGAAGCTGGCATCCTGAACTCCTACAGTAAGCCCAGTCTGCTCATAAATTTCTTCTTTGGTTCGACCCTGGCCCAACAACTTCATCCCTTTCTGCGGGTCAGGACCAAATACTTTATACAGACCCCGTACCTCTACCTTGATCATACTTCACACTCCTAGTCCCTGTAAGAATCTCAGCGGCAACCACAAACCAACTGCGAACCGCTCTACCTGCTCCATCCAGGTACACTCAGCTCTTCCCTGAATCTAAACAATCTCAATAACATAGCCATCAGAACGTTAGGGAAAGGCTTTCTGTACAACATTTAATTGCTCGCAATATATTTTTATACAAAATTATTTGTGACAAACTATATTGCACAATATATTTTGTCAACAACTATTTTGTCGGCAAACCATATCAGAAAATACGAATACTTATATAAATCCAAATACATACAGAAGTCTTTCTGTCGCTGCCACCTGGCTTCGCTGCTGTGCCTTCTGCGCCAATACAAAACGATTACCAACATTCCAGCAGAGGCATACCTGCTGCCCGCCTGTTACGTATCCGCCATAATGTCGATAGCAACTGTTTGATATTTCATCCCTCACATTGAGTTTCAGGCATAAGGTGATAAAATGAAATTGAATTCCCGATGAGTTGATTCAATTCACACCACAAATAACAATTCAAAATCCGGTTACCCATACGAATCCCTGGTGCTGAAAACGATACTTATACTAATTGCAGCAACACTCCTTCTATCGGTTATGGCGACATCACTTACCGCACAGGAACAGGTAACTTTGCAACCCCATTACCGAACCATCACCCTGACAGGTTTCACCTACCCCAGAAAGGAGTTGACTATCAGCAGTGAGGTTAACGGAAAATGTGAGGCTGTATATGCCGATGTCGGTGAGAAAATTCCGGATAATGGGGTATTTGCCAGGATAGATACGACCTTCATCAGACTGGATATCGAAGCCAACAAAGTGAATCAGGAACGTGCCGAACGACAACTGGCCCAGGAAGAAAAGACCCTGGCCCGCTTCACAAGCTTACGCAGAAAAGAGTCTGCCCCGCAGGCGCAACTCGACGAAGCAGAACTTGCTGCAGACCTGAACAAACTTGAAATCAGGAAGTTACAAAATGAAGCACGGCGGCTGGAGGAAAAGCTCGTCCGTCATACCATCACCGCCCCACCAGGTTGGTTGCTGATAGAACGGTTCATAGAGCCGGGTGAATTAATACAGGAAAGCAAACCGGTAGCCAGGCTCGGTGACTTCCGCCAGCTTCTGGTTCCGCTGGCTGTAAGTTATGGTGAATTACAGGCTATTGAGGCAGCAAGCCGCCTTCAGGTTGAGCTGCCCGACATTGCCCTGACTCTGCCGGCCACAATCTACCGTACCTCACCTGTTTTCGATGCCGCCACCAGGAAAATCCACGTCGACTTACTGATCGATGCCATTCGCCATACACCTGACCAAAACATTCAGGAATCTTTACGGGGCGGCATGCGCGCCCATTTCAGCTTTAAAAGTTTCGAAGCAAACAACCGTTTCAGCATCCCTGCCACCGCACTCATCAACCGCTACGAGGCGCAATGGCTTATGAAACCCGATGGCAGCACCACACAGGTCATCCTGCTCGGCACGGAAAACAACGGCCTGACTGCGATCATTTCCGGAGAAAACCTGGAAGCCGGCCAGAACTATCTGGCAATCCCTGAAAATGCGGCTGGCTCTCAGTAGAGACCAGGTGATTTTCGTTTTTCGCCGTGAATTAGGCATTTTCCTGCGGTAAAGCCTGTTCGTAAATTATGCAAAACCTTGTCCGATTCACCCTCAGGCAGAAAGTTGTTCTCAATCTGCTCTTTGTGCTGCTTATTGTTATCGGGGCATTCGTGTTGCTGCGCATGCCTGCCGAGCGTTACCCGAATATCGAATTTGGCAAGATGTACATCAACACGTTCCTCCCTGGCGCCTCTCCTGAAGATGTAGAAAAACTCATCACCAATGAAATCGAAGAGGCCCTGGAGAATGTCGAGGATCTCGATTACATCCAGTCCGTTTCCTACCGGGAACGTTCAAACGTGGTGATTAAGTTCGTCGATGACAGCGATTACCGAAGGCGCTTTGACAGCGTGCGACTGGAGGTACTGTCAATACTGGAAGATCTGCCTGCTTTACCGGAACCTCCTGTTTTCAATTTTCTCGATGTGAACGACTGGTTTCCCACTATAAGCGTCAATATCTCAGGCAAGCACTCAAACACCACCCTCTCCCTGGTGGCCGAGGAACTGAAAATCCCGCTGGCACAGATCAAAGGAGTAAAGGAAGTCAAGTTGACCGGCGATTTTACCCGTGAATTCCATATACTGCTGTCGCCAACCAAGATGCGGCGTTTTGGCCTTACTTTCAACGAAGTTGCCAGATCGTTGGAACTGGCCAATATCAATCTTCCTGCCGGTCACGCAAAAACCGAATATGGTGAATTTATCGTGCGGGTCGATGAACAATTCAGGACACGTGACGATATCTTCACCGCCATTATCCGAACCGACAGTGACGGCTCCTTTATTCGCATTGGTGATGTCGCCGACCAAGGCTACTTCAGCTACCGCGATCCCTTCATCATCGCCTCGGTTAACGGTGTCGAGTGTGTTACCCTGCAGATCATCAAGGAAGACCGCGGCAATGCCCTGTTTATAGCGCGCGATGTTCGTGATATTGTCAAAAAGCTTAATACGACCTATAGGGCAGAAAAGATAATCCTCACGGTCACGCAGGATTCCAGTAGTAAAATCAAGGATTCAATCAGGGTACTTGGAGTAAACCTGCTGCTTGGTGTGGCACTGGTGTTTCTTATCATCTGGCAGTTTATGGGGATGCGCAACGGAATACTCACCACCATTGGCATCCCCTTTGCTTTCGTCGTTACCATGGTGTTCATGTACCTCACAGGCAACTCAATCAACGAGGTATCGCTCTTCGCCTTTGTGCTGGTCTCCGGCATCATTGTCGACGACGCCATTGTCGTGGTGGAAAATATCTACCGACATGTGCAGCTCGGTAAAGACGTGGTTGAGGCCATCACCATCGGCACTTCCGAGGTTTTTCTCCCGGTAGTGTCCGCCACCCTCACCACTGGTGTCGCCTTTTTGCCAATGTTGATCATGACCGGCATGGTTGGCGATTTTTTCGCCATCATCCCGAAAACTATCGTCTTTGCCTTGATTGCCTCACTGCTGGAATGCCTGTTCATTCTCCCCTGTCATTATCTCGATTTTGGACCGCGAAAAGCGCAAAGCTCAAAAAAACCTACGAAATCAGTGACAGAACTGGCCGGTTATCTCGAGAGTGTGCGTGAGGGCCGGACCATGACCGTCATCCGCAGATTCTTCAACTGGCTGATTGAACTGGTTTTACGTCTTCCCTATATCTCGATTACCCTGCTGGCACTTATTTTTGCTGCCGCGCTTGCCATTTTCCACAGTTCCATGACAGGTGCAACCAACATGATACGAATTCAGTTCTTCCCTGATAATTACGCCCTCTACTATGTCGAGGTAACCGCGCCCTCCGGGACACCAATTGGCGAAACGGATGAGTTATTGAAAGAGCTGGCCAAAGCGGTAATGGCTGAAGGAGAGGAAATGCACGAGTCGGCTCTGGGTTTTGCAGGCTTTATCATCAATGAAGACTATTCACCGAGGTATGGAAACAACCTTGGACACCTCGCAGTAACCCTGCCCGACTCCAATAAGCGGCGCTTTACTGATTATCCCGAAAATGACGTGGTGCTCCATCTTGATTATATGCGGGAAAAGTTGGCCGGAATAGTGCCTCTTAATACAACTCTTTCCATCAGGCCTGAAAAAGATGGGCCGCCAGCCGGCAAAGACGTCAATATCAGGGTGCTGGGGACAGACGGAGAAAATGTAGCAACACTCGCAGCCCACCTGCTCGATTTTCTTAAAAACCATAATGATTTTGAGCCATGGCTCCTGGATCTGCAAAACGACCAGGGCGCCAGTGGCCGCGTATTTACCATACGCGTGAACAGAGAACGGGTAGCCGAGTGGGGGCTGCAGATTGCCGAAGTTGCAAGATTAGCCGCCTCGGTACTGAATGGCCGCATCGTTGGCGAGATGAAACTGGCCGAGGAAATCATCGACATCAAGTTAAAAATGGCATTAGGCACCGAGACCAGCCAGATGACGCAGGCTCTGGAGGCATCAATCATAGACCTGCCGGGAGGCACAATTCGATTAAGCGATCTGGCCACACCCGTCTATTCCCTGGAACCTGGTTATCTGAACAGGTTCCAGGCACAACGAGCAATAACTCTGACTGCCAACATCAAACCCGGCGCACCGATCTCCGCCGCCATGATCGTAAACAAGGTGCAGGACTATTATCTGCAGATCAGGGAGAACTATCCCGGAGCCAGCCTCAACTTCTCCGGTGAACATGAATCAACCCGGGAATCATTTATCTCACTGACCTACGCTTTCGGTATAGCCATCCTGCTAATTTACCTGATACTTTCGGCCCAGTTCCATTCCTACCTGCAGCCGCTGATCATTGTCTCGGCTGTGGTATTTGCTCTGATCGGAGTTATCTACGGCACCCTTTTTTCCCGTACCCTCTTTACAGTAAACAGCTTTGTGGCAGTGGTCGGGGTCACCGGGGTGGTGGTCAACGATTCACTGGTGCTGGTCGAATTTTTAAACAGTTGCTACCGGAGAGGACAGAACAGACACGAGGCATTGATGCTGGCCACCAATATCCGGCTGCGCCCAATCCTGCTGACAACCCTCACAACCACGCTGGGCTTGTTGCCAATGGCCCTTGGCATCCCGGAATATTCAATCATCTGGGGCAGCATGGCCATGACCTTTGTCACCGGCCTTTGTACCGCCACTTTCCTGACCATCATTATCGTGCCGATACTCTGGGACATCCTGGTACAGCTCGAAAAAACTCCAGGTCATATGCCACCCTTGAGTTCAACAAGCAGCCCGGATACCAGCAGGTAAACCTGCTGGTAAATGACAGGATCACTACTGGCTCGCGGCCCGGCCACATTGAGTGTTTTTATCGAATTTTCAATAAGCCAGGCGACAAGAAGCGACAACGCTTCCGACCCGTTTACCTGTTCAAGGTCAAGATGCAGGCAGGGACTGCCCATTTTTTTTGCTTCCACCAGAGTCAGCAGTGAACCTCCGGTCAGCCCGCCATGGGAGACAATCAGCGTGCCATCGGAATCGATCACGTTCTGCCTGGTGCGTTTTCGATAATCCGGGCTGGTCATCTCCTGAAGTGCGTACTTTTCAGGCAAGGGTCCGTCTTCAGTTTTTCTGCCTTTCGGTAGCCAACCTCCATGGGCAAAGCCATGCTCAATAGCAGCATCCAGGGCGGCGCGGTCTGCTCCAGTCTGTCCACCTGACACAATTTTCTTCAGGATAGGTTTCATTGATGGCTATTGCTCCCGGAAGACGAATTTGAATTTTACTCTGCCATGCGGTATAAAAAATAGTGATTTCCCAGCGCCATACACTACAATTTCACAGGGCGGGACATTGGTGCTCACAACAGGAAAGCCCCCGAATTATCTGTTTCTTCAGCTTTTTTTATACTACAGCGGTGAACCGATGAAAACGATTATTACCGGCCAAAACGAGGAGCATATAGCCGAGGCTGTACAGCTCTTCACCTCTTCACGTAACGCCATAGCACTCACCGGCGCCGGCATCTCTGTCGGCAGCGGCATTCCCGACTTTCGCAGTGAAGGCGGCCTTTGGTCCATCTACTCACCGGATGAATATGCAACGCTCGATGTCTTCCTGAACAATGCCGAAAAGGCGTGGGAACTGTATCGGGATCTGGGCCGTGTCATCATCGGCAAGAAGCCCAATGCTGCCCACGAAGCCCTGGCTGAATTTGAGCAAAAAAGGATCCTCAACGGAATAATAACTCAGAATATCGACAACCTGCACCAAGTTGCCGGCAACCAATACGTCTTTGAAATTCACGGTGACCACCAGCATCTCCACTGCATCAACTGCGGCTATATCGAGCCGGTTGAAGATCATCATTTCACGATGAAGGAAGTGCCACACTGCCAGGAATGCCAATCACCCCTCAAGCCAAATATCGTTTTGTTTGGAGAACCTGTCAGAAAGTTGGACGAAATCCACATGGTTGTTCAGCACTGTGATCTGCTGTTGGTCATCGGTACCTCCGCCCAGGTCTATCCGGCTGCAGGACTGCCCTCTATGGTTAAGGCAAATGGTGGAGCGATTTTCGAGTTCAATATGGAGCCTGCCCTGGGCCGAGGCATTACTGACTATTTTTTTGAAGGTGACCTCGGCAGCTCATTGCCCGAGTTCAGCAATGCGGTACGGAAAACTCTATAGCCAGGCGTTGATGATGATGCATAGGCAGCTAACCTCAGCAGCTCACCTGCACTAAAACCACCGTCCTCAAAATCGCCGTCCGTCAGGTATTATCCATCTATCACACAGGCTGTTGCTGTTTGTATTCCGGACAGGAGCTGTCTGACCAGCCGGTCATCATTTGCCTCATCACCCCGGAATCGGGTACGCTTCGGCCTGCCCATGTTTTTCCGTCTCTTTCTCAGTCTTTCTTTGCGTTATGCCTGCTGTCCAGATAGACACCAGCAACCATTGCGCACCCCAGCCCAACACTTACAGCTGCAACCATTGCAGTGGTAGGAAGCAGGGTTAATGGCCATATTGTGCACGCTGCATAGGTGACACTACCTAGAAAAACTGCTGAAAGAAGTATATAAAAAAGTCGTAAGATCATGTCTCGTAATAAAGGGCAAAAATCCGAATAGTGCGGCTGCTTGACCAGCCCATAAAAACAGCGGACAACATACAGCACTTCGACCTGTTAACGCAATCCATATCAGGTCCCGCCCCGCGCAATCCCCTGCAAGTATTTGAGACCGAAGAGTATGTGCTCAACAGACACCCAGGGATAAAAATAGAGTCAGTAGTTGCCGCGCTGTCTGGGACAAAAAGGCATCACCAAAATAACAATAATTTTTAACGGAGACTACCATCTCCTTCTCATATCAATTTAAAATCATATTATTTTTGGTCATAAGCCGGGGCTGCCGCTGCCAATTTCTGTCATCTTCCTTTTAGCACTTTCTACAGAGGCTAAAATTCCTTATTATGAAAGAACAGCCCCGATCGCAGCTTCGAGGCCACGGGCATAATTGATTTTTCAAGCAGAGAATTTTAATCAGGTGCAACAACGGCGCCGGAAGCAACGCTCTAACGCAGGAGGTGTCCATGTCTAATGAAATTGAAAACAGGGTTCGTATTCTTGAAGAAAAACATGAATATCAGGATCGCACCGTTGAAGAGTTAAACCAGGTTGTAATCGACCAACAGGCACAACTGACTGAATTTAAGCTGGAGTTGGCCAAACTACGTGAGGATGTGATGTCGGCCAATATCGATACCGAAGACATCAGTGATGTGCCACCACACTATTAATTGAGGAGGTGGGTTTATTTTTCGGCAAGTGGTTGATAACAGGAAGCGACACAGGGCGACTGGAGTAATCCTGCCGCCCTGTGCTTTTTTCAGGCATCTTTCAAGCCGAATTTCTCAAAATGAACCCGGTCATAGAGCAGAGAATCTTTCGGATGCCCCGGCTTCTCCTCCCGGCCATAGCCAATAGCAACTATCGCCTCGACTTTCATGCCGTCCGGCAGACTCAGCAGCTCTGCAACCTGATCGGTGGCCATCCTGCCATCTTCAAAACCGCGCAGCCTGATCTGCACCCAGCAGCTGCCCAGGCCCATATCTGTAGCGGCCAGATGGAGCAAAAGAGATGCGATGGAGGAATCTTCTACCCAGACATCACATTTTTCGGGATCTGCACAAACCACGATAGCGAGTGGTGCATTCTTCATAAAGCTGGCGCCGTGTGGTTTAACCTTCGACAGTGCTTCTATCATCTCTTTATCCTGAACCACTACAAACTCCCATGGGTTCAGACTGCGGGAAGAAGGTGAACGCAACATCGATTCGATCAGATAATCGATTTTCTCCTGTTCCACCGGCCTATTCTCAAATTGGCGGATTGATCTTCTTTTCTGCAATAACTCTAAAAGCATAACTTTCTCCTGTTACTGAATCTGAATTCTTCGGTCACCAATCCGGATTACGCGCATAATCTGTCGGATACATCTTTTTTAACAAAAAAATCCGTTTCCGACAGAAATCAATTGACCTCTGGTCCGAAAAGATTTAAAGAAGCGGTCTTTTGTTTTGCAACTGCCTTAAAAGCACGAAAAAACCAGTATGTAAATACAACCATCACGTTTAGGTAATACCATGGGCTTTAATTTAAAAGATTACAGATATTCTGTAATTTGGAACCTTTTTCTGCTGACTGCAGGTTCACTTCTCTTTACTCTCGGCATGAACGGCATAGTCATGCACCAGGATTTTATTCCCGGTGGACTTTTCGGATTTTGTCTTTTTATCTTTTATAATACAGACCTGCTTACCCCGGCCATATGGTTCATTCTGCTGAATATCCCGACCCTTATCCTCGGCTGGCTGTATGTGAGTCGTAGATTTGTACTGTATACGATATACGGTGTATCTGTAATTTTTCTCAGTTCACAGTTTATCGAGGTTGACTTCGGTATACACGATCAATTCTTCGCAGCCATCGCCGGCGGATTCGTCGTAGGTGCCGGAACCGGTATTATCTTGAGATCCATCGGTTCATCTGGCGGCCTTGATGTCATAGCTATTCTGCTGTACCGGAAATTCAACTTCGGTGTCGGTAAAACCTATATGGTATTCAACGTGCTGCTCTTTTCTCTGGTTTTGACCCAATATGGTGCCGATATTTTCATTGCTTCGATCATCATGACCTTTGTTGCCTCCAATTCACTCGACTACTTCCTCACGCTCTCCAACCAGAGAAAAATCGTCTATGTGATCAGTGAAAAGTCAGAGCAAATCGGCAAGGATGTAACAGAACGACTCAATCTGCGAGCTACCTTCATCCACGGCAAAGGCGCCTATACAGGAAACGACAAGGACATCCTGATGACCATAACCAATAATCTGATGCTCAAGCGCCTTGAAGAAGCCGTATTCACCGTTGATGAAGATGCACTCTTTATCGTGGAAAACAGCTATGACGTGATAGGTAATAACTTCAATAAGCGAAAGGTTTATTAGCCTGAATATTTCATGAAAATTGCAGCCCGCCTCAACTTGTGAGATCTCCGGGGTCGCCCGCACCACATTCACCTGCATATCCTTACCTTTACACCCGGGTGAGGATATGCTCTACTGTTTCTGAACACACTAGACTTCCAGTTATTTCGATCAACTCAACTCACATCTGTTGCCAAACGCCGCCATGGATCTGCACACCTTTGCTACTTGTCTCGTTGCCGTTACCCTGCTCACTTTAACGCCGGGTCTCGATACCATGTTGATCATTCGCAACAGCGCCAGAGGCGGTTGGCGAGATGGAGCGGTCAGCAGTCTGGGCATCTGCTCGGGTCTTTTCGTTCATGCCACAATTTCCGCACTGGGTATATCGGTCCTTCTGCTGAAAACCGTCTGGGCATTCAATATCCTGAAACTTGCCGGAGCGATTTATCTCCTCTGGCTCGGGTTGACCAGCCTGAAAAGGGCCTCTCGAAGGCACAGGGGATCGATATTTACCAACCAGAGTGTCCAGCAGACTGAGTTCAGCATGTACCGCTCACTGCGGGAAGGTTTTCTCTCCAATGTGCTCAACCCGAAAACCATCATTTTCTACATGGCTTTTCTGCCCCAGTTTATCGACCCGGTCCATAAGCCGCTCGGACAGGCGCTGATAGTTGCTGCCACCCATTTCACCGTGGCCATGATCTACCAGTGCATACTTGCTTCCATGGTTGACCGCGCCCGTGCCTGGCTGCAGCACCCCGCGGTGGGCCGGGTTTTCGACAGCCTCACCGGGTTGGTGATGATTTTTCTGGGCGCACGGCTGGCTCTGGAAAAGGTTTGATCTCTCTCTTTAATTCGGCAAGCTGAGAGGGGCGCGGCTCACTATCAGGGTTACACCCCTGTGTTCAGTGAAATCGACCACTATTCTTCCCTGACTCCAATCGAGGATTTTCTGGATTTTACCGGCTCCGAACATCTTGTGAACCACTGTCAGCCCCACCTTTAGATCTGAAATCCGTAGCGTATGCCCCGGCTTCATGTGCGCGTGGAGATTCAGCAATTCCGTTTCTCTGTCCCTGATTCTCTTCGGCACGAACTTCTGTTTCAGCGCTATGCTATCCACTCCGACAGTTTGCAAATAGTTTTCAGCGACAGTAATATCTGCTGCCTCAAGTGGTTTATCCGGTTCTATGCTGTCTGGATTGTAGAGCCTATCACCCAGTTTTTCACTAAGCCCCATATTCGATTCAAACAGAAAACGGCTGGCGACAAAACGATCTTTGGGAGCTGAACTGCCACCGGATTCTATATTTGCTGAAAGCGAAAGATCCGGCGGGTGAAAAAGCGCCACCTGCTCAATACCCCTGGTTATGGCCACATAGAACAAGCGTCGTTCATCCTCCAGGCTATCCCCGCTGCCTTCGCCCGCCCTGGAGATAAATGGAAACACCCCATCTTCAAGCCCCGGCACCACAACCAGGGGCCACTCCAGACCTTTGGCCCGGTGGATAGAAGTGATCAGCAGCACATCTTCGCCACTGATATTCTGTCGTTGCAGTTCTTGCAAGTGAGCCAGAAAGTCTTCAGCGGAGAGCTTCAGGCCCTGGGCAAAGTCGATAAAAGCCCGGCAGGTTTCGATGCGACTTTCAGCAACCACCTGGCGGGATGAAAACTTGTGGTAAAATTCGTATAGATCAAAGTATTCAACGATCTCCCTGAGCAACAGATCTGCGCGTTTCTCTACCTTTCTCCGCAATAGCCATTGCCAGTCATCCGCAGCCTGCAGGATCTTCTTTTTGACGAAACCTGGCATATCCGCGCTGAGCATCAACAGGATCTGCTCGCCACCTTCCTCGGGGTCGACAGCTATTTTCGCAGCCAATCGCTCAAGCTCTTCCTGGCGGATTCCAAGATGGGGCTGTGAGAGCATGGCCACCAGCAATTCTATCCGGGTTGCCTGTTCTTCAGCTATCAAGGTCCTGGTACAGAGCATCAGATATCCGGTGAGTGCCTGCACTTCCCTGCACTCAAAGACCGGTTCGTGCCCTTCCAACCGATATGGAATGCCAGCCTCCAGCAGTGAGAGCTCAACCGGCACACTCATGCCATACAGCCTTACCAGCACAACCGCTTCACGCAGGCTTCTCCCCTTCCCCTGCCACTGCCCCAAAAGATCCGCCAGCCCCTGACGCTCCTGCTGATTATACAAACCCAGGCGAGTATCATGGTTGCCGGTATGAGACACACAGAATTTACGGTCACGCTTGAGGTTATGGCCGATCAGATGATTGGCAGCCAATGAGAGGTTGTGGCCAAATCTGAACGTATAGGAGAGGGTATAACGGCGTGGAGCCGGGAAATCGTACTGAAACCTGCTGGTAATATATTCCGGTCTGGCGCCACGCCATTCATAGATACATTGATCCACGTCACCAACCGCCATCACCCTTGCCCGGCTACCGCCAATAAACTTCAATAACTGCTGCTGTACCTCGTTGATATCCTGATACTCATCGACAATGATGTGGTCGACACGGTTGGCAACCCACTCTGCAAGTTGTGGATTTTCTTTCAGCGCCATTACCGGTTCGTGGAGCAAATCGTCAAAAAAGCGAATGTTCTGCTTTAAGCGGCCCTCTTCAAAAAAGTCGTATGCCTGCAGGAAATATTGGTATTTTTTGCTTAAGCCCTGTTGTTCATAGCACTCACCAGGCGAAACTATATCCGCCTTGACCAGCTCGATAAACCTCAAAAATTCTTCAAGATCATCCTTAGAGGCCCAGGCATGATTGCCTTTTTCCTCTTTGTAGGCGTGATTGAGAGCCTGTTTGGCCAGTTTTTCTTTTAAGCCGTCATCACTCACCAGCCTTCGCCTGGGCAATGTTCCTTTTCTGGTAAAACTCTCCACCAACCGCAAGCCAAGTGAATGAAAGGTGCGGATCTCAGGCATACCATAGCCTGTGCTCGCCAGAACCCCGGCAAGTTTTCTCACAAAACCGTCCCGGGCCGAACGGTTGAACATGAGTACCATCAGCTCTTTTGGCATGCAACCGCGCTCAAGCAGAACCCGGATATGCTCCACCATGGTGGTGGTTTTTCCCGACCCGGCAACGGCACTGACCAGCGCATGCCCCTGGCTATGCTGGATGATCTGTTGCTGCTCTTCAGTGAGTTGCATGTAATTTCTCAGGAAGTTACGGGATGTCAGGGCAAAAAAAAGGGCCACCCGATAGAGTGACCCTTTCAATGCCATGGTTGGCAGGGTTGTTTGTTACTTTTTGGAAGGTAACGCGTCGGTAATGGAGCCGTCAACAATTTCCGCCGCGAAGGCGAAAGTTTCTGAGAGCGTCGGGTGGGCATGGACGGTCTTGCTGATATCCTCGGCATCAGCCCCCATCTCAAGGGCAAGCACCGCTTCGTGAATCAATTCACCCGCATTCTGCCCGCAGATTGCCGCGCCGATGATACGACCTGTTTCCTTGGAAAAGAGTGCCTTGGTAACACCGGTAGCCGCCCCGGATGCCAGAGCCCTGCCGGATGCACCCCAGGGAAATTTGCCTTTCTGATAGTCGATTTTTTGGGCCTTGGCCTCTTTCTCGGTGAGTCCCATCCAGGCAACCTCCGGGTGGGTGTAGGCCACGCTGGGGATGGTCATCGGATCAAATTCCGCCTTATGCCCGGCAATAACCTCCGCCGCCACCTTGCCTTCGTGGGTCGCCTTGTGGGCAAGCATTGGCTCACCAACCACGTCGCCAATGGCAAAGATGTTTTCAACTGCAGTGCGCTGCTGGTTATCAACACCGACAAAACCACGCTCATTCAGTGCAAGAGCGATATTTTCACGTTCAAAGGTTTCTGTATTCGGTCTTCTGCCAACCGCGACCAGCACGGCGTCATACTCGCCGCTTTCCGGGGCCTTGGCACCCTCGAACCTGGCCTGGATGCCGCTCTCGGCTGCGGTAACTTCAACCACCTTGGTCTTGGTGAAAATCTGGTATTTCTTTTTCAGTTTCTGAAACAGCGGCTGCACCATATCCTTGTCTGCGGGTGGGATGATATGATCAAGCATTTCAACGATGGTAACCTCGGAGCCCAGTGCACTGTAAATCTGCGCCATCTCCATACCGATGATACCGCCACCGATGATCAGAAAACGTTTGGGGACAAATTTAAGAGCTAAAGCATCGCTTGAATCCCAGATGCGCTCATCTTCCGGCAAGCCCGGTATCATGAACGGATGAGATCCGGTGGCGATGATGCAATTGCTAAATGAGATCTCCTTGGCACCTTCCTCACCTGTGACCTGCAAGGTCGTCGTATCTTTAAAACCGCCTTTACCCACAATACGCGTAATCTTTCTGGCCTGACAGAGCTTGTCCAGCCCGCCAGTCAGCTGGTTGATCACCTGCTGTTTATGGTCGCGGAAAGCATCCAGATCAATCTTCGGCGCACCAAAAGAGATTCCATATTCTGCAGCCTGTTCCGCCTCTTCCAGAACCGCCGCTCCATGGAGCAGCGTTTTGGAGGGGATACAGCCGACATTCAAGCATACCCCACCCAATCTGTTCGCCTGCTCTACAAGGCAGACAGCCAACCCCAGGTCAGCAGCACGAAAGGCTGCGGTATACCCTCCGGGCCCGCCCCCCAGAACAACAAGGTCAAACTGCATATCAGCAGACATAATTTCTCCCTAAAAGATATTATCGATTCAACAATGTTAATGAAATAGACATTTAACGGGCAGCATTATAACGTAATTCGTATTTTTCGAACATATTTTTGTCGGCTTACACTGCCAAACCCTTCCTGACTGATCATTTCATCTTTCACAACAGAGCTCTTCGCAAATCTTGCATTATGCCGGAAAGATGACGACAGAACCGAGCCGCCTCAGCCCCGTCAATTACCCGATGATCATATGAGAGAGAAAATGGCAATAGAGTCCGCGGAATGAACTCCTCCAGATCTCTGTTCCAGACCGGCTGCACCGAACTGCGGGACAGACCTAGAATCGCCACCTGTGGACTATTGACTATTGGGGTGAAACCGGTCCCGCCGATACCGCCCAGGCTGGAGATGGTAAATGAGGCGCCCTGCAAATCATCGATCGCCGGCTTACCCTCCCGGGCAGCACCGCTGAGCCTACCCAGCTCCGTTGCAATTTCGGCCAACCCCTTCTCATCCGCATTTTTCACCACAGGTACCACCAGCCCATTCGGAGTGTCTACGGCGATACCAATATTATAAAATTTCTTGATTATCAGTGTATCGCCTGCCGGCACCAGAGAACTGTTGAAGGAGGGATAGCATTTCAGCGCCGCAGTTACCGCCCGGATGATAAAAATCAGCGGACTATAGCGTATGCCATCCTCACCCGCTTCATCGTTGAGCTGCTCGCGGAACTTTTCAAGCTCTGTCACATCCGCTTCATCGAAGTGAGTCACATGGGGGATAGCCTGCCAGCTCCGCTGCAGATGCGGCCCCGATATCTTCTTGATACGACTCAGCTTGAGTTCCTCGGTTACCCCATAGACCGAAAAATCTTCCGGCGGTTGCTGAGCCGGTGAAATCGCCGCCGGGCCAGACTGCATGACCCTTTTCACCAGTTGCTGGACATCCTCTCGGGTAATCCTCCCTTTGGGGCCAGTGCCGGCCGCCAGCGCCAGATCGACACCCAGCTCACGGGCATAGGTTCTCACCGAGGGGGTGGCGTGATACACAGTGGTCCCGGCGGATGCAATCGGGGCCCCGGCGGACTCTTCGGCAGCGGGCTCTGCTGGCTGCTCTTTCGCCGGCGGTTCTGGTTCTGCCTCTGGTTCTGCTCCGGGTTCTTCGAGTTTACCTTCAGGCTCTTCAACTGCAGGTTGTTCCTCTTGTTCTGAATCTGCGGTTTTCACATCTTCTGCCGCCAGTTCGATTTCAGCGATCAGGTCACCGCTTTGTACCGTATCATCCTCGCTGACATGTACCGCAGTGATAACGCCACCCATGGGAGATGGAATATCCATCACCGCTTTTTCACTTTCCAGGGCAATGAGCGGACTCTCCTTCTCAACCTCGTCTCCGGCTTTTATATACACCTCGACCACAGTAATTTCCTGCACATCACCGAAATCAGGAACCACAATTTTCTCAACAGCCATCATCGTCTCCTGTGACGTCTCTACAACTGTTTGAAATTCTATAATTCTAACTCTATTTATCTTTTCATGGGGTGTTCTGCATCCGGGTTGACGGGATACTTGTCGATAGCCTCTCTCACTGTTGCCAGGCTGATGCTGTCCTGGTCGGCAAGCCCCTTTAATGCTGCGACTACGATATGGTATCTGTCTACTTTAAAAAAATCCCGAAGCACGGCCCTCTTGTCACTGCGGCCAAAGCCATCAGCCCCCAATACAGTGAGCGGGTTGGGGATGAGCCTGCGAAGCTGTTCTCCATACGCCTGCACATAATCGGTACTGATAACCACAGGGCCGCCATACCCCTGGAGCTGCTCTTCCACGTAGGACATTTTTTTCGGTTGCTCCGGGTGATTCCTGTTCCAGTCCTCCACCTCCATCCCCTCCCGGTGGAGTTGATTTACCCCAAGAATAGACCAGACATCAGCCTCAACCTGAAAATCATCTTTCAACAAACGTGCGGCGGCAATGACCTCCCGTAATATTGAGCCACTGCCCATCAACTGCACCCGCAACTCACTGTCATCCCCTTGCTGGAAGAGGTACATTCCCCTGTTAATCCCCTCCACCATCCCTTCTCTCATTTCCGGGTGTTCATAATTCTCGTTCAGCAGAGTGATATAGTAGAAAACTTCCTCGCCATCGCGGTACATCCGTTCAATACCCTTCTGCACCAGTACAGCAACTTCATAGCTGAAGGTCGGATCATAGGCCAGGCAGGTGGGAAATGTTGAGGCGAAAAGTAACGCCTGACCATCCTGATGCTGCAGGCCTTCACCGTTCAGGGTAGTACGGCCGGAAGTCGCGCCCATCAGAAAACCTTTGGCGCGACTGTCCCCCGCACCCCAAAGCTGGTCACCAATCCGCTGAAAACCAAACATGGAGTAAAAGGAATAAAAGGGTATCATCGGCACCCCATAGTTGGAATGGGCTGTTCCTGCCGCAAGCCATGATGAGATAGCGCCCGCCTCGGTTATTCCCTCTTCCAGGATCTGTCCTTCAGGGTCTTCACGGTACCAGGAAATGGTCTCAGAATCCTGTGGTTCATAGAGCTGGCCGGTCGGGGCATAAATACCGAGTTGCCTGAATAACCCTTCCATACCAAAGGTCCTGGCCTCATCCGGAATGATCGGAACTATATACTTGCCAATTTCTTTATCCTTCACCAGTGAGCCAAGCATACGCACAAAGGCCATGGTCGTTGATATCTCTCTGCCTTTCGAAGAACCCAGCACAGCCGTGAAAGCCTCCAGCTCCGGTGTCTGCAAAGGGATGTGAGATGTCTCCCGATATGGTACCGGCCCGCCCATTATCTTACGCCGCTCTTTTAAAAACAGGTCTTCAGCACTGCCTTCAGGTGGTCGGATGAAGGGCAAGGCTTCCAGGTCCTCGTCTTCCAGCGGCACATGAAAGCGGTCACGAAAGGCTTTAAGTGACTCTACGTCCATTTTCTTGACGTTATGCGCCACCATAACCGACTCACCGGCCTGGCCCATACCAAAGCCCTTGATCGTTTTGACCAGAATTACCGTCGGCTGCCCCTTATAATTAGTGGCGGCATCGAAAGCCGCATACACTTTTCTTGGATCATGGCCGCCGCGAGTCATCTGCCAGAGCTCACGATCACTGATATCCTCCACCAGAGCCGCCAGTTCAGGTTCTTTCGAGAAAACTAATTCTCGCAGGTACTCCGGCCCTCTGGCACGGATGGTCTGGAAATCACCATCAACCATGTTGCCGAACTTTTTCAACAACAACCCCTTGGTATCCCTGGCCAGAATTTTATCCCACTCACTGCCCCAGATGAGTTTTATCACGTGCCAGCCAGCGCCCCGGAACCGCCCTTCCAGTTCCTGGATGATTTTACCATTTCCCCGTACCGGACCATCGAGCCGCTGCAGGTTACAGTTGACCACGAATATCAGATTATCGAGATTCTCCCGGGCAGCGAGCGACAGTGCACCCAGCGACTCCGGCTCGTCGGATTCCCCATCTCCCATAAAAACCCAAACTTTACGATCACCTGCTTCACGTAAACCGCGACTGTCCATATATTTCATAAAACGTGCCTGATAGATGGCAGCCATCGGTCCGAGCCCCATTGAAACGGTGGGAAACTGCCAGAAATCCGGCATCAGCCAGGGGTGCGGGTAGGATGAAAGACCGTTTCCATTCACTTCCTGCCTGAAGTTCTCGAGATGTTCTTCATCCAATCGCCCCTCGACAAATGCACGGGCATAGACACCGGGGGAACTGTGCCCCTGAAAGTAGATCATGTCCGCGCCGAACTCGGCCTGAGGCCCTCTGAAGAACCAGTTAAAACCAACTTCGTACATGGAAGAGACAGAGGTATAGGTGGCGATATGACCACCAAGCCCTTTACCATCCTTGTTGGCCCTGGCAACCATCGCCATAGCATTCCACCGTACATAGGCGGCAACGTTCCTGCCGATAAATGATTCATCCGGAATAGAAGCGCCACCATCCGGCAACAGGGTATTGCCATATGGTGTGAGGATGCCAGGCGAAGTCTGAACCCCCAGCTGTCGCGCCCGGTCGGTCAGTCTGGTCAGCAAATAGTCTGTCTTCTCCTTTCCTTCGTGCTTTATGACGCCATCCAGAGATTCCAACCAGTCAGCGGTCTCCTGGGGGTCCGGATCATGATAGTATGAGCTCATGCCACACCTATGGTTGTATTTGGAAAAAGGAATTGCAACGCGCCCTGAATTTCCCATGAAAATTCAATTCAATTCATGGGAAATTCAGAAACAACTGCAATTTAACGTTAGCATTAATGTTTTCGCCTTCGCAAGAAAATCATCAATAGCAAAAAGTCGCAGATAAGGGCAGCAGCATACGAATTGCCGGCTTGCTGAGTCCAGGGCTGCCACCCCTGGGGAAGGCTTGGGGTGGTGCCTGTTCAGGCCATGGCTTTGGCAGTGGTTCGCCACAGCCAGACAAGACAGATAACGCCCAAGCCCAGAGTGGCGAAAAAGAAGATCATTGGAGAATATTGGGGCACCAGTTCGAGCTGATCCAGGGTGAAATGCTGCCGCAAATAGTCTGAACGCAACCAGGCCCGCATAAAGACCATGACATAGACCAGCAGCACCACATGCATAATGGTCAGCCACAGCTTCCTGCGGATGCCGGTAACGACCGCTCCCAAAGTGAGGAGCAGCCCTATACCAAAAGCAACAGTTGCCCCCATATCACGGCCCATGAAGAGCATCATCTGCTCTTTGGGGAGGCTCATCAGAAAAAGGGCCCCGACGGGGATATTCACCAGGGTGAGAATCCAGAATGTTCGCAGACCCAGTGCAGTTGCATGATCCGCCAGGTTCAGGTCCCGTTCAGCCTGAAAGCGACCAAGCAGCGCCACAGCCAGCCCTCCGATAGCAAGAGCACTGACGACCATGTGCAGATAGCGCGGCCAGAACTGGATAGAATCTGTAAGCAACATCGTGCCGTTCATGGATGCGAAATATTCACTGAATTTCCCCGGCGACACCATCAGCAGCATATTGTTGGAGAACATGGCCGCAATTGCAAGAAAAGCAAGGCAGCATAAGCCTCCCACGACGATGCCGAACCTGCCGAGCCCTGCAAATTTGAAATCGTAGAGATAGCCACCCGAATAGGCCAGAATCAGCACAGGGATAACCAGAATCCAGAAAAGGCCCATCAGGATCGAGCTGGTATAAATGAACTGCCCGTAGAGCACCTGCAAAAACAAAAAGGGGGCCACCCCCAGGTTGACCACCAGGGCAATGAGTAGCGGGGTGGCAATGGCAACCCGGTGAGCCAGACGCTTCTGCAGCTCCCCACCGTTGATATGTTGCATCACTCCAATTACCAGCCCTCCAAGCATAGCGTTCATGGCCAGCAGGTGCAGGGGGAAGGTGAGAAGCAACAGAAACTGGAACCAGCCCCAGCTTGCGGGGATCGTATCGGCTTGCGGAATCAGAAAAGTTTCCATTACTCACCTCCTTTCAGGCTATCGAGAAATGCTGCTAACTGCCGGCGTTCTTCATCACTTCCCGCAAAAGGCTCCATCTCATCCGAGAGCTGATCGAGTTTTCCAAGATTATTAAAAATTTCCTCGAAGGTCCAATCTACGACCATCTCCGCCGCCTCCTCCGCTTCATGACACATGGAACAGTTCATCTCAAATACTGGCTCACCACTTTTCGCCTGAAGAGGTGCAGTCTCAGCAGGTTCCAATTCACCATTTATAGACATCAAGTAGTCAGCAAGAGCAGAACGTTCCTGCCGAGAACCGGAAAAGGGTTCCATCTCATCCGATATTTCATTCAGGTTCAGCAGAGATTCGGCGATAACTTCCCTGGCTTCACCGGAAAAATATGGTGCAACGTCGTCGGGGCTGTGGCAGGCAGAGCAGTGCTGGTCAAACATGGCCTCCCCCAGAGCCAACGGATCAGCCGAAGGCTGGCGTACTTCGATGATCTCCTTGCCGTGGATCTCACCTGCGATATAGCCTGCCAGCGCTTTGGCCTCATCTTCGGTACCGGCGAAGGGTGGCATAAAATAGCGTACTTCATGGATGCGGTTGATATAGCTGACCAGTGCGTTATAACTCATCTTTTCGGTAAGAACAGCCAGATCGTTATTGCCGCCGCCCATGGTGTGACAGGCATAACACTGGTGAATAAACAGCTCCCGACCGGCTGCCATGGAGTTGTCTGCTGTTACCTCCTTGTTCTCCAGCCATAGAGCCGAGCGCAGATACCCCTGCTCGTTCAGCATTTCGAGGTGATCTTTTCTGATCGAATTCGAATAGATCACCTCGTTCAACACATAGGGTCGTCTGGCCGCCTCACGCACCCACTCAAAGGAACCCATGGAGATAAAGGCACAAACCATGGCCACGGCAGCAACAGCCTTGTTATTGAATGACGGCTTAAGAATACCGGCCAGCAACGTTATCACCAGGAGCAGCACCACGGCAGCCATGCCATTTTGCAACATGACGCCAATGGTGGGTGATTTACCCAGAACCAGTGCCCTCGCCTCCTCAGGCAATACTCCGAGATACCAGAGCCCCGCGGGCACACAGCCAACCAGGGCGACCAGTGACCAGAGCCCCGAGAAGCGGGTCATTGGTTCGCGCACTTCCGTCTCTTTTGAAAAAGAGGCGGTAAGATAGCCGTAGCAGCCTGCCAGAAGAATCGAAATAAACGTTCTGAAGAAAAGAGACGGCCAGAAGGAAGGGTTGAAGAACCCCTGCCAGAAATTACCATTTTCTGCCCAGGCTCCGGGTGTCAGCATAGCGCCAACGATGCCGTTGATCAAAAAAAGCGACATCCAGGCTGCAAAGAAATAGAGATAGCCCACCCGCAGATGATCGCGGGAGTCCATCTTGCCGAACATGTAAAAATAGACAAAAGCGGCGGCGATCTCGACCATGAAGAACACCCACTCCGCCGCCCAGCCGAAAACAAAGCTGTGAATCAGGTAGGAGGTGGCGGTGGGGCTGACAAGGGCAATGATAAACCAGATCCCCACTCCGCTGATGGAGCCGAGCACCATGGTGACCAGCAGAAAAAAACGGGCATGACGACGGGTAAACTCCATGATGGCGTCACTACCTTCCCGCAGCGCCTTCTTTTCGGCCATTACCAGATAAAGCCCACCCCCCACGGCAAAATGGGATATGAATACATGAAAAACTGCGATCAGGGCGATCAGCGTTCCGCCGCCGATCTCGGGTAAATACCAGATTGGGTAATTCATGACTCCCTCCGGGGTTTTGAATCAGACTACAGTGTCAGGCAACGATTCAAGGATACCCAATAAGGGAATAAGAGGCAATTGAGAAAGGGTACTAATATCAGGAAATGTAAAGATAAAGCATTCAGTTACGACATTGTGGCAAACACCAGTTCGCCTCCAAAAGGAGAAGCGGGTTGAAAAAGTACTCCATCAGGGATTGAGAAAGGCGAGTTCCTCCACCGCCCAATCCCCAATTAACCGCACTTCCGGCTCCAGGCGAATATGCCTATTCTTCCAGGCGGTTTCAACGGCAAGGCGGATAAGGCTCAACACATCATCTGCAGTGGCATTCTCCTGGTTGATAAAGATATTACCATGAAATGGCGCAATGGCAGCACCACCGGCAACCCGCCCCCGCAAACCAAGTTCATCGATGATTTGGCCGGTCGGTGCTCCGAAATCACGATTGTTTTTAAAAAGAGAGCCTGCGGAGGGAGCGGTGAAATGCCCTTTTTCCATCCTGTCCGCCAGATTCTCCTCCATGGCTTTACGCAACGAGGATCGATCAGCCTCCTGCAACTGCAGGCTCACTTCCCAGATGCAACTTTTCATCTTTTGAAAAGGAGATTGTTTATAGCCGAACAGTTCCGGATCATTATCGATTGTCTCGCACTGAAAACTGCTTGTAATTACAGCAGCCTGCCTGAGTACATCTGAGATTGAGCTGCCGTAGCAACGGGCATTCATCCATGCCGCACCACCAATGGTGCCGGGCATGCCGTAAATAAACTCAATACCACCCAGGCTGTGCTTTTCAGCAGCCTCACAGACGCTCTCGACTGTGGCTCCAGCCTGGACAGTGAGGACATCACCAGTAAAAAAAATCTTATCTAAACATCTCGTAGAGATAACCACACCGCGAATGCCCCGGTCGGAAACCAGAATATTGGTTCCCCCGCCCAGCAGAAAGTACGGCAGGTCGTTTTTATGAACCATCTGCAAACAGGCCAGCAGCTCCTCGTATGTGCGAGGCTCCAGAAACAGGTCCGCAGGCCCGCCAATCTTGAAAGAGGTGTGTTTGGCCATCGGCTCGTCATAACACACAACCTCACTCGGTAGTTCGCTACAATCGGCCAGCCCGATACATTTATGCTGCTGCATTCTGGTCATAACTGCTCTATTCTGCCGGTGCCTGCCTCTGTTGCAGGCATATTTTCTACGCGCAATACCGACCCGGTATCATTTACGGTGTCAGGTTTGTGCGCCAAGTCCTTTGATATATTCCTGAACCGTCTTTTGCAGCACGGTTTCAGCCAGCTGGGCACAATGGAGATGGGTCTCAGGTAACTGACCTGTTATCTCCATTATATCCATCATGTTGATTTTCTTAAGCTCAGCAACGTGTTTTCCACTTGAGAGCATGGCCGCCGCCTCGACACACTGGTTGGAAACCGAACAACCGTCGGTCCAATGCCGGGTCTGAATGACTTTATCGCCACCAAACCGTAAGGCCAGTTCCATGGTATCACCACAGTTTCCAGTAATTCTGGATACTGCGTCGGCATCCTTCATAGGCGGATTGGCCCAGTAATGAAAACCAAACCAGCAAAGCCCAAGTAATAACAACACCCCGAAAGCCAGCGCTATTCCTGTAAGTTCCATACCTTAATTACCCTTATCTCCATGCAATAGCTTAGACACGCATCCCAGGCACAACATTACAAGCGGGGTCATCCTACCCAGAGTCAGGCAAAAACCAAAGGGGATTTTTTAACGAAGACCGCTTTTTTAATGACTTAGTTGTCGTTTATAAGCAAACTGTTTTCCTCTATACCGCAATACACCACACTCTACCAGAAAGATATTACGGCTATTTTCATGACACTTTCCATCATAGGCAAAAATTACGATTTGCATCGTTTTTCAAAGACAGCTTCACTTTTTTTCAAGCACGGCATTGCCATGCTTACGGATCAGATTCCTCAGCTGGTCATAACTCAGGGACAACTTTGCGGCCGCCTTCCGCTGATTGAAACGGCAAACATCAAGCGCTTCACGAATCATGGCAATTTCGAGTTCCCGCACAGCCTCTTTAAGTGGTTTATCCAAACTCGTTTTCACCCCTTCTGAGACCGCCTCCCGGCGATGCTCCCGGCGTTTCTCAACCTGGTAATCGGGTGTCTGCTGCACATCTTCCGGCGACGACTCAACCGGGGAGGTAAATGGTGAAGAAAAAGGATTAAACACCACATCTTCGATTTTTTCGTCATCAGCAGAATAGACCGCGCGCTCCACTACATTTTTTAATTCCCTGATATTCCCAGGCCAGCTATAGCTCTCCATGGCTTCGATCGTCTCAAGGCTGAACTCCGGTACCTCTTCCCTGGACAGTTCATAAGCCATTCGCGCGGCAAAATGGTTTGCCAGCAACATGATATCCTCATCCCTTACCCGCAGCGGAGGCACAAAAAGCACTTCAAAGGAAAGACGATCCAACAGGTCCGATTTGAACTTGCCCTGCCTGGCCAGAGCCGGGAGATCTGCGTTGGTCGCCCCCACTATACGCACATCCACTTCAATCGGTCTGGTTGAACCTACCCGCTCAAAGGAACCGTACTCCACTACCCTCAGAATTTTTTCCTGTACTTCAACCGGCAGCAGACCTATCTCATCAAGGAAGAGCGTACCGCCGTCAGCCGCCTCAAAACGCCCTGTCCGCCTACTCTCTGCACCTGTGAATGCGCCCTTTTCGTAACCAAAAAGTTCAGATTCGATCAGGGTCGGGGTAAGCGCTGCACAATTTAAGGTAACAAACGGTCCGGACCAGCGGCTGGAAAGAAAGTGTAATCTGCGGGAAGCGAGTTCCTTGCCCGTTCCCCTCTCGCCAATAAGCAATACAGGTCTATCGACAGCCGCAACGCGGGAGACGCGTTCCTGGAAATGGAGAAACTGTTCAGACTGACCCAGTGCATCGGCTGGAGCCTGAGCTGCGGAATCAACACTTCTCAGATATTGCTCCTCTCTCTTCTTTTCGGAATATTCAGACATGGCGCATCATACCAACTATCAGTTAATTAATCCACACATTGGCACATAGTACCGCATGCCATTTCCCGATCAAATGGGCAATTCCCTGCAATTACGGTCCATTTCTATAATACACCATTTTGGCACGTTTTCTGCTTTAACAGATGTACATCAAGTGTGGATGAGTAACAGACGTAACGGACACCGCCAACAGAGTTCAACACACATAGAACAAACAACAGGAGGCCATAATGGGCATTTTCACTCGATTTAGCGATATAGTAAGCTCCAACATCAACTCAATGCTGGATAAGGCTGAAGACCCTGAAAAAATGATCAAAATGATGATCAGGGAAATGGAAGACACGCTGGTTGAATTAAAATCATCCTGCGCCGGAGTGATTGCCGAGCGCAAAAAACTGAATCGAAAACTCGAAGAAATGCAGTCCAGAGAGAGACTCTGGGGCGAAAGGGCAGAACTTGCCGTTGACAAAGGCAGAGACGATCTTGCCCGTGAAGCACTCATCGAAAAGCGTCGTTTTGCCGAACTGGTCGAAGCTCTAAGGGCTGAGATTTCAGACCATGGTGGACTGATCGACCAATACCGTGAAGACATCGGTGAGCTTGAAGAGCGACTCAACTCAGCCAAAGAGAAGAAGCGGATGCTCATCCAGCGACACAAGCGGGCAAATGGCAAGAAGCGCGCCCAGGAGGATATTCGCAGAATGGACAGCGTCGAGACCATGGCACGTTTTGAAGGCCTTGAGCGCCGCATTGACCAGATGGAAGCAGAGGCAGATATGGTGAACTTTGGCAAAAAACCCACTCTTGACGAGCAGTTCGACGACCTCAAATCTGACGATGACATCGAGAACGAACTTGCCAAGATGAAGGCTGCCAAATACACTGCTGAGAAAAAGTCTGACGAGTAATCAGATCCTATGCCGGATGGACAATTCGTGATCAGCGAAGGCCCATTCATAAAGCTAGCTCAGGGAATTACCCACCATGACCTCAGTAATAATTGTAGCCATTATCTTCGGTTCGCTCCTTACCTTTGCAGCCCTTGTCTGCGGAACTATTCTGACTATTGTCAAAACCCGTAGATCAGGACTCTCCGGCAGCTCAAGGGCAGCACAAAATGAAGAGGCAAAAATGATTCAGGAAATCTACCACGGCCTCTCCAAGATGGAACAAAGAATCGACACCCTGGAAACTATCCTGATGGAACGTCAGAAAAAATAGAGGAACAACGAATGAAGAGAAATAAAAGAGGAATTTACCGCTCGCGAAACGGCGTATTGGTCGGTGTATGCCGGGGCCTGGCAGAGTCTTTCGACCTGTCAGTCTTCTGGGTACGAATCGCCATGGTGATCGTCTTTTTGCTGAGCGGTTTCTGGCCTGTAATCGGCATCTATATCGTGGCGGCGCTCTTAATGAAACCGGAGCCTGTCCGCCCCATAGAAAACGAGGAAGAACAGGAGTTTTACGATAGCTACACCTATTCTCCCCAAAATGCCGCCCAGCGCATCAGGCGCAAGTACGAAAATCTTGAGCGACGGATTCGGCGCATGGAAGATAAAGTTACCGGTCGTGATTACGAGTGGGAACAAAAGTTCAACTCCTAAACCATATTTACATCTACGAATTAAACGGTTGCAGCATAACACATGCGGCAACCGTTTTTTTATTGCGCCGAGCGGGCTGGTGTTGTTTTTCGAAAGATCTTCGCTATGGTAAAGACAGCATATAGAATTTTCTCATTACCCTGAAGCTCAGCTTCACGAAGCAGGGCATGAGGCTATAAAGGTTTAAGGGGAATCAACTAAAATTTAACCGCCCCCTATCAATCTGGCAGAATATCCATGACAATGACCACTGGCAGCGCCATATTTACCGACCTCGACGGCACGCTCCTCAACTCGAACCAGCAGGTGAGCGATGCCAGTCTCGACTGCCTGCACATGCTGGGTAAAGCTGGAATTGTAAGGGTAATCGCCACTGGCCGTTCCTACTTGTCGTTCAGGCGTGTTATTCCCAGCGACTTTCCTGCCGATTATCTCATTTTCTCCACCGGAGCCGGAATCCTTGACCTTGCCAATGGCGAATTGCTACACAGCCATTATCTTAATCGCTCTGATATAGAACAAATTACTTCCACCCTGGAACACTACGACACCGACTATATGGTACATGAACCGGTGCCTGAAAATCACTGTTTCACCTTCAGGAAGACAAATTCTGCAAACATCGATTTTACCAACCGTATCTCGCTCTATCGTAATTATGCCTCCGATTTTTCAAGCTCAGGACACTACCCCGAACAGAGCGCCCAGATAATCGCCATACTGGACGATGACCCCTCAAGTTTCCAACGTATCAGCAAAAAATTGAATGGTTATCAGGTCACCCGTACCACCTCCCCCCTGGACCACCGTTCAATCTGGATGGAAATCTACCCTGAAAATGTCCATAAAGGCAGCGGGGCCGCCTGGCTCTGCCAACACCTCGATATCGACCACCGCAAAACAACAGGTATCGGCAATGATTATAATGACATAGACCTGCTCGACTTCACTCAGGTGAGTTACCTGCTCGCAAATGCACCACCAGAACTCCACGGCAGATACAATCTTGTCCCGGCAAACGATGAAGGTGGCTTCTGTCATGCTGTCCGGGATATCCTCAAGCGCACCTCCAGCTCATAAGAACCAGCTGTCCCAGTCTATTCCTCCGGCACGATTGCACCACCATGACATGGTTGAATTTCATTAATTCCGGCCTCATACCTTGATTTTATTGCCCGTTTTCGACATGCTAACATAAAAGGTGTACACTTCAACCCAAGGGGAACCATGAACAGGCGAATACAATCGGTTGCTGTACTTGGTCTTGGCAAGATCGGTTTTCTGGTCGCAGAACTTCTCAATATCTCGGGCTTCTCTGTCACCGGGGCAGACATTACTCCCCAAAAAGGCAAGCCTTTCAAGACGGTTGAAATCGACGTCACCAACCCCGGGGAGCTAGCCGGCTTAGTCTGTTCCCACGATGCTGTTGTCTCCTGCCTTCCATACACCTTCAACCTCACCATAGCCTCCATCGCACACGAGAACGGTATTCATTATTTCGATCTCACAGAAGATGTGCCCACCACCAGGGCCATTATCGAGATGAGTAAGAATAGCACATCAATAATGGCGCCGCAGTGCGGGTTGGCTCCTGGGTTTATTGGCATCGTTGGCGCTTCCCTTGCGGCAGACTTTGACAAAATCCGCTCGATCAAGCTCCGGGTAGGTGCTCTGCCACAACATCCCACCGGCCTGCTTGGTTATGCCTTCAACTGGTCTCCGGAAGGTGTTGTCAATGAGTACCTCAATGACTGTGAGGTCATTGAAGATGGCACACACAAGTGGGTCTCCCCAATGGAATGGTTGGAACAGCTGGTGATCAACGGGGTTCCCCTCGAAGCCTTCACCACATCAGGTGGACTTGGCACAATGTGTCAAAGCTTTCTCGGCAGAGTTGAAAATCTCGATTACAAATCGGTTCGCTACCCCGGCCACTGCCAGCTGATGAACTTCTTTTTCCATGAGCTCCTGATGCGGGAACAACGCGAGCTGGCCGGCAGAATTCTCACCAATGCCAAGCCCAGTGTCAATGACGATGTGGTCTATATTCACGCCACGGCTGAGGGCTGGAAAAAGGAACGCCTCTTTCGTGATGAATTCGTCAGAAGCTTCTATCCAATAGCGGTAAACGGCACGACCTGCAGAGCCATCGCCTGGACCACTGCAGCGTCTGTCTGCTCGGTAGTGGAACTGGTCGCCAACGGCAGCCTGCCGGCTACCGGTTTTCTCAAACAGGAAGAAATACCACTTCAAAAATTCCTGCAGACACAGAATGGCAAGCTCTACGGGAACCTTGAATGAAGCAAAACAGGTAACAGCTGCCAAGGCAACCCTGACGAAAGCAGCGTTGGTGGATGAAGCATACTGATTTGTTCAATATTTTATACCCGGCAAAGAAATTGGCATTTTCCTAACACCATAAACACACCGTGCCTGTGGATTGCTTTTTCTCATCTGTTTCAGTAGCATAAGCTCAATCCCTTATCATGCAAGGGTTGATGACTACAGCCCATGGTAACATGTGACTCGTTAACGTTGCCTCAATTTGCGTATACAATTTTTTTTACCGGAAGAAATCAAAGAAATTCAGTTTAATAGCCTTAATTGGATGGGCCAATAGAAAAAACACGAAAAATTAGGCTTGTATTTTTGTTCTGAGTTTCGTATCACAGTGTGTTATATCGCACCACCTGACAGGGCAATTTTCTGTACGTTGCAGTTCCTACAAGTTGAAAAGGTTTAACCAGCTGCAGTACCCCAGCTGCACTTCCCGGCAGTCCCTGAACATCTGTTCTCCCCGGGTTTACTTCTTTTAGGATTCTTCGTGAAATGTAATTTCCTTGTTATAACGAATGGAGTTTATCCCTCGTTATTACTACTATTTCTTGCAAAAAAAGGAGTTCAGTATGAGTCAGGCAAAAGATGGAGATAATGTAAGTGTTCACTACACCGGTAAACGCCATGACGGAAGCGTCTTTGATTCTTCCGTCGACACTGAACCAGTCGTTTTCACCCTGGGTGAAGGCCAGCTGATCGATGGTTTCGAAGAAGCCATCATGGGCATGGCAATCGGTGAGAGAAAAACCGTTACCATTCCACCTGTTAAAGCTTATGGTGAACGCCAGGAGGAATGGGTTGTCAGCGTCCCAAAAGCTGAGTTCCCAGAGAGTATAGAGCCATCTGTTGGTATGGAACTTCATCTCACCGATGAAGATGATCAGGATATCGAAGTTCTTGTCAAAGAGGTAACAGAGGATGCCATAATCCTTGATGGTAATCCGCCACTTGCTGGCGAGACCCTTACCTTTGATCTTGAGTTGGTGGCCATAGCATAAGCCACTCGCTCAACTGGAAGGTATTGCAATTCGCTGCTGGCATCCACTCGGTCTGCCGGCAGCGGAGGGCTGCTTTTATATAGGCAATACCTCAGACCAACCACCCACGCCTTACCCTCTCCCAGACTCCTTTCCACCCACCTCTCATCCCCGGATAAAATGCTCACGCAAAATTCGGGCTATGCAGTTTTCGTAAAAATAGACTACACTGTGCCCTGAACTCAGCTGATTTACGTGAGTTTCAGCATCCCCCATGATGCATTTATTCAGATAATCATCTGATATAGATAAAAATTACACACGAAAGCTCGTTCCAATAACAAGGAATTTTTATTGAGTACCACTAGAGATCAAGCAATGCACCACCACGCATATAGCCTTAATTCTGAATTTGTTGAGGAGTTGTTGCAGAGAATGCACCAGCTGACTGGCTCCTCTGCGCCCTCCCGGTTCCCTGGAAATGTCTCCCAGCAACCCGGAACTATCCCTACTACAGAACAATTGGCCAGCCTGCTTGATGGTGCATTCTGGACCAGTTTTTCCCTGGATGAAGGGAATGTTGTTACGATCTCCATATTATTCATGCCCGCTGAAAAATCGCACGATACCTTTCTTTTCGATAGACCGATTCTATTTGATGTGAAAAACCTGGTCAAACTCGGTGCAGCGCTCGAAAACCCTCGTGCCGATATCGGGGTGTGGCCGGACGAAAACGGATTACTCAAGATCTGGGGCTTCAAAACCAGAAACAATGATTTACTCATCGCGCAGCTATGGATACAAGTTCTTGGTCCCGGGCGGGTATTGACAACCTTTAACGGCAAAAGTATTGGTTCTCTCATATCCAATACTTCGGTCTTTATCGATCATTCCAACATGATGAAGACCGTCTTGCCCAAACTTGACAGCAGCGACACGGGTGACCAGGGTCAAACCTTGAAAATGCTGCGATACACCTCTTTGCTCAACACTGCTCGCGCCATGCGTAATCATAGCCGGGGAGGTACCCTGCTGGTCGTGCCAAACTCAGACGATTGGCGCCTGTCGATCAGTGCACCGATACCATACACCGGTGGCGCCAGCTTTCTGGAAAGCGATTACGATGTAGCAGTTAAGCCAACCCTCCTTGCTCCTATCACCGATTTTTTCTCCGGATTAATCAAAACCAAGGAAGACAACAAGCGCGACAAGCTGGTCAAAATGAGAACCCAGGTTGACCAGCAATGTAGACATATTGCCCGACTGACCGCTGTCGATGGTGCCCTGGTAATGACCTTTGATCGCTTCGTGTTCTGCTTTGGAGCTAAAATTATTCCCAGGGAAGGGCAGGAGGTGTCCTCGACTATTCGTGTTATCAAACCGGTGGAGGGAGATTCAGCGACAACAGTCGGTCTCGCCGATATCGGTGGAACACGGCACCAGTCTGCCGCACTCTTTGCCCAGGCCCAGCCCGGGGCGGTAGCAGTTGTTGTCTCGCAGGACGGCGACATCACCATCTTCACTACAGATGATGAGAGTGGCGAGGTAATAGCCATCCAGCAGGCGGAACTTCTCGTTCTCCATGAAGGACTGGGTGCAACATTCTGGAATTTCACTGAAAACCGTCGTGACCCAGAAGAATAGCTCTTTAAGGTTTCCCAGACATTCCAAGCGGTACTGCCCTCCCTGTCTCCCCGGAGCGCAGTTACCACTGCCCACATCCCTGCCAGCCCTGCAGCAACACCAGCGCCGCCATCACGCCAAAGGCACTGCCACCAACCGACTCCTGATTTGACAGTTCCCCAGCCTATACCTAAATTCATCTTGAGTTAACTGAACACTCCTAACCGTCAATAGTTCTTATCACCCACCGTACTTTTATTATCTCAGGGGGTTAATAATGCGTTGGAGAAGCAGCCGCAGGAGCAGTAATATTGAAGACAAAAGAGGTTTCCGGGCCTCTAAAAGAGTTAAAGGCGGTGGCATCGGTATTCTCTTGCTTGCCCTGGTGGCTCTCTATTTCGGTGTCGACCCGGCACTCATTCTGCAACAGGGGGCTCAACTCACCGGCGAGACTACAATGGAAAAGACTGATTATCAGCCAACACCGCAAGAACAGGAGTTAGCCGATTTCGTTTCTGTGGTACTGGCGGATACTGAGGACACCTGGCAGAAGATCTTTTCTGCAGGTGATGCAAGCTATGCGGAACCAAAGCTGGTGCTGTTTTCAGGCCAGGTTCAATCTGCCTGCGGCTTCGCCCAGGCTGCCATGGGTCCCTTTTACTGTCCCGGAGATCAAAAAGTCTATATCGACCTCAGCTTTTATCAGGATTTGAAAAATAGTCTGGGAGCCCCCGGGGATTTTGCCCAGGCTTATGTAATTGCCCATGAAGTCGGTCACCATGTTCAAAACCTGCTGGGCATCAGCGATCAAGTTCACCAGATGCGGCAACAACTCTCCGAGACTGAATACAATCAGCTTTCGGTACGAATCGAATTACAGGCAGACTGCTTCTCTGGCATCTGGACTAATCACGCCAACGAGGCTCGGCAGATTCTTGAGCAGGGAGATATTGAGGAAGCCCTGAACGCGGCCTCGGCCATTGGAGACGACCGCCTCCAGAAACAGGCCCGCGGCTACGTAACTCCTGATTCATTTACCCACGGCTCCTCTGAACAACGGGTGCGCTGGTTCAAGACCGGCCTTAAAAGTGGTGACCTGCAGAGTTGCGACACGTTTTCAGCCCAGAGCCTGTAGGCCCCTTAAGCCGGTGTCAACAACAGCCCGGCGTTGATGCCACCGAATCCTGAATTACAGGTTAACACCGACGGGTAGAGTAACGGCAGAGGTTTGAGCCCAGACAGTCGCAGACAGGTCTCCTCCGGTTCCTTAAGGCCTACCGTGGGTGGTAGAAGCTGGTGCTTGAGGCTCTTTACACTGAGCATGGCCTCGATAATACCGGCGGCAGCAAGGCTGTGGCCCAGGCTACCCTTCACAGAGCAGAGAGGTATTGTATTCTCCGTCAGCCGCCCAAACGCCAGTAACTCCATGGCATCATTATACACAGTCGCTGTGCCGTGACCGTTGATACCACCAATCTTTGCCACACACTGGTTGGTAATCTGCTCCAGAAGTCTGCCGAGTCCGCTTCCGTTTCGGCATGGAGCCGTGATATGGGTGGCATCGCAACTCATACCCCAATTTCCCATACATGCCAGGCGTTCTTCATCATCCCCCAAAACCTCTTCAGCCGCCAGCAGAGCCCACCCGGCGCCATCGGCAAGAGCAAGCCCTGAACGCTCTTTGTCATAGGGTTTCGGCAACTCCTGTGAGAGTCCCTTCAAACTTGCGAAGCCTGATACCACAAACTCCGACAGCAGATCAAAACCAATAACGAGTGCCCGGTCGCATTTCCCGGACTGAATTGCCATTGCCCCCTGAATCATTGCCACCAGGCTGGACACACATGCTGCACTCACTGTTTTGACTTCACCACGAATCCCCAACCGTTGTGCAAGGGTTTCGGCAATCTGCCAGGGTTGCCCTTCGGCAGCCTCAGTCTCTAGCGATAATTCATCTACTGCGGCTTTGGTTGTGGCACAAAACAGGGCGGTTGACGAAGGTATCTTCGGCATTTGCTCTACCAGATGAGAAAATAAACTCTCCTGCCTTCCAAGACTGCCAACGTCCCCTTCCAACCCTTCAATAAAGCCGAGAGGAAAGTTCATTCCTCCTGCGCCTAAGCCCTGAACACGAAGTCCGCTCCTGCCAGCGAGCAATCCCTGCCATGTACTGTCAAGATCCCCCAGGGGAGTCAGAATATTTCCTGCCGTGATAACTGTCTTGCGCATTATCTATGCCACTCCCCTGCCTGCCAGCGATCGCGAAATTCTTTGATCCACTCCGGAACTATTAGTAACATTTCACCACGAGTATCGGTGAGCAGTTGCACGGTATAGCCCTTGGCCGTTGTTTGCCCCTCATCATTGATCAACCTGTACGAAAAGTTCAGACGAGCTGAATCTGTCCAGTGTAAAGCCGCCTCGATGGTGAACAGTTCGTCAAACCGCAGGGGCAGTAAATAATCCAGATGCATCTGTACTACCGGGGCGGCTGTCTGATGTTGAATAAACGCCTGGTATGACAAACCGTACTTGTCACCAAAAGCAATTCGTCCATCTTCGAGATAACTTGGATACCTCCCATGCCAGACCATCCTCAGGGTATCCACCTCTTCAAAACGCACCCGGCGCTCAATACTCGCTACCAGATTCGATGGAGCTGTCGTATCCACCGGAAAATAACTTTTTTTTGATCGCATATTCTTTTTTAAAACGTTGCCTCGTTTAGCGCAGGATAAACACAGATATCCTGCAAAACAGCTCCTAAATCGCGCTGGAGGTTACTGAAACCTCTTTCTCCGCCAGCTCACCCTGACCGGTAGCCAGAACCTCACCCAGCTCATTTTTAAGTGAAAATTCGAACGACCACACGTTGGGATCCTGCTCATTCCTGAGCATCCGCAAATGAATGGAGATACGCTCTTCAGGCCTGACCACGCCACGAAATTTGGTCTTCTTGTAACGTATCGGATGAACCTCACACAGCAACAGCAATTCCGCCAGGCATCGCACCGCCGCTATCTGCACCATCGCCGGCAAAATGGGCATTCCCGGAAAATGTCCCTTAAATCCGGAAAAATCCCTCTCAAAGCAAAAGAGGCCCTCCGCCTGCACTTCGTGCTCATCCTGCTTTATTATGGAGCAGTTCTGACAGGAATTACGGATCGACTCATACAGGTTTTCAAAACTACCACTCATCACTCTGCCTATTCTATTCTGCTGAAACTGATTAGTACGCCAAGCCAGGGCTGTGCATACTCAGCACTCTGCCACCGACCTTCGGAATCAAAATTATCCAGCGCATGCCATCTCGTGACAAGGCCGGTTGTCAATTTTCGTTGCCACTGCAATTGCCCTGTCTGTTCTTTGCACAACCTGCTGAACCCTGTTGCTGAACATGGAAGCGTTTCCGGTTCCTGTAAAAAGGTTCTACCAACAGATACCGCCAAAAATTTCGGCAGGTGAGAGTCTGAAAAATTGCCACGGGCATACTGAATTGTATAGCTCAATTGCTCATCGACGTCTCCCTCAAGCAACTTCACCCCCGTTGCATCCAAAAGTACAAAATGCATACCATGGCCATTCTGCTTTATTGCGAGCAATCCGGAATACTTTGAATCGCCCCACCGCTCTATGCGCATATTTGTCAGCAAGGCGCCACTGCCGCCAGTAAGCGAGAGATCCTGACGCGGCACAACCTTCCCCATAGAGCAGCCACCGAGTACAACAGCTAATAAGATAATAGAGAGTAATCGCATGTGTTGTTAATCAGTTGCGGCGACTCCCGGTCCGCCATTTTTTTCAGGGGCAGCCAGCTGGTAACTGACCAGGAGCGCAACTGGACACGCTACACCTATTCCGACCAACACGGTGATTCCCAGCGAAGAAAGCGCCGGATGACTCGCAAATGCCAGGACGCCAAACCCGATCAATGAACTCGCCGCACAAATCGTAACCGCGAGGTATGCTGATTCAGCAGTTTGGCTGAGGCGGGCACAGACAATAAAAATACCATAATCAACGGCTAAACCGATGACCAGTATCCCCATGATGAGATGCATCATGTTCAGTTCCTGCCCCGTAAGTCGGCAAAATAACGACATAGCAGCCAACGCCGAGACCACAGGCGCCAGCACAGCAACAATTGCCCGTAGATTTCTGAACTGCACTGCCACCAGCAACACCACCAGACATCCGGCAATGGCTGAAAGTACCACGATATCGGTCTTCAACATCCGCTCAGCTTCGGACCGCCAGATGGGATTGGCCAATACCGCCACATCGGGGTCTTCCGTCGCCAGAAGTTGCAGCCACTGCTGACTTTCCTCCGTGAAGGACACTATGGTGAGAACACGTGTATCATCGCCCTTATCCCCACCACGAATCATGCTGCCTGCCATTGAACCAAGCACAGTGCCTTCGAGCTTTTCAGCTGTAAAGATACCGGGATTGCCACCAAGACTTTGCAAAAATGGTAGAAAAGCCCTGTCTGAAAACCCATAACCGGATGAGGCATGGCTGAAATCCTTGGGAAATGATTCGCCTCTTTCCTGCCAGAATGCCTGCCAGGCAGTAAGGTTTTGCCTCTGCTGCTGTGGGCCGGGCAGGATAGCTGCCAAGGTCTGATGAATTTCTATTCCATGCTCATCAAGAAAGTGAAAAACACGATCATTAGTATCGACAGCCTGGTCCAGGTTCGCACCGGAACTTACAAGAAATGCCTGCTCACCTCCTCCACCCCAGACATTGGAAAAGTGGCGCTCTGAAACAATGATTTCATCATTTGGCACATCAAGGGAACGGAGATCCGCATTGTAGTTCAGCATTGGCCAACTGAATATTCCGCAAACGATCAACCCCGCCCAGAGAACAAGAATTATTCTACCGCCATTGGTCCCCGGGAGCCGTTGAAGGTATTCGGGTAAAAGAGTGCCTTGCATCGAGGATGCAGTCTTTTCTTCACCTGGGCCAAAATTGACAACGGTTGGAATAAGCAACCAGGCAAAACCCACCGCAAAGACAACGCCTGAAATTGCCAAAGTCGCCATCTGCCGATGGGATGGCACATCTGAGAACAGCAACACACAGAGCACTGCCAACGTTGTCATGGTCGCGAAAATCATGGGCCTGCGTATGGCACGCATCGCCTCAGCCCTGTTTTTGCCTTCACGGAGCGCGAGAAAGAGATGGACTGAGAAATCCACGGCTATACCCAATATCACAATGCCAAATCCAAGAGCCATTCCGCTTATGCTGCCATATATGCCCGAAGTAATGGCAATAGCCGGGGGCGCACCGAGAAATGGTACCGCAAAGACCACCAGTATCCTGATGTCACGCAGCACCCCGCCAAGCAACACAACGAGCAGAATGGACGCGGCAGGCAGGAGTACCCGCAAATCATGTTTTATCGATCTGCTGTTTGCCAGAGTGTGCGGCAAAGTACCGATGATTTCGGCCTTGATACCAGGAAGCAGTACCTCCGCTAAAATGGTATCGAGTTTTTTCTGAATCGCTTCGGCGTTATCGGAGTCAGTGAGTTTCTTCTGACTCTCGGCCAGCACCAGAAAGTTCTTCTGGTCGGGACTTACCAGGAAACCATCATCGAGCTGCATCGAGTAACCTGAACGAAAGTTTTGCAGTTTACTGAGCAAAACCGGCATTAATCCCAAAGGATCGGCTGCAATCAGGTCTTTCATTCCCATTCCTGCGGGCGTGTTCAGCAGCAGGTAATTGTTCTTTAAAGCCTCTTGAATGGCCTCAGGTGTAATTTTATCAGCTACGATCTGATAATCATCGTCGGTCAGCAGAACCGGCAAATAGGGCTGCAGCGTCTGGTAGAGTTGCTGCTGATACCCATCCGGAAAGCGATAGAGCACATTGCCGAAGTCATCATCTGCGGTCAACCGTTCCCCTAAAGACGAGACGCTGCTCTTCAATGCAGCACCGGCAAGCTGAGGTGAGGCAAAGCGGCCAGCCTCTGCCGAAAAGGTGATAAAGATCCTGTCGACAAGACCTATCGTCTGGAGAAGTTCCACGTCATGACGAACCTGGCCGTCAGGCAGCAGATCCAGTGCATCATCCCGCACGGAAAGCTGCAGTGCATACCAGCAGGCAGCAAACACCACCGACAGAACCAGCAGCCACCGGGTACAGCGCGAACCTTTAGTCATTGCTGCCGCCACTGCCTGCCCTGGTGAGGGCGTTTAAACCTGCACTGCATTCGTTGAAGTACTCATCCGGCAGATCGCTGTTTAACAGGGGTTCAAGAAAAACCATTCTGGTTGTATCATTGCCCCCCTCGTAAATCTCAACCTGCTGAGGTTGCAGAGTGTCCGGTTCGAAACTGATCTTCACCCCTTTCAGGTACTCCGCTTCTTTTTTATCTTTCGGGGCCACCCCAAGAGTGGCTGGCGGCTCATAGGTAAGATTATAGCGATCGGACATCTGCTGGTAATTCCCGCCCATCCAGTACCACAGCTGTTCTGCCACCAGGCGCATGACGGGATCGGTCTTCAGGGAAAAGTATTCAGGTTCGGCCTGGTCGCTGCACCGAAGCCCCTTGTCACCATTGAATATCAGCACAGATGGTACAGGCTGAACAAACTCCCAACGGAGCTTATCAGGCCGGATAATCGCCAGCCGACCGGAAAATTGTACCGGTGTGTCGAACATGGCCAGATGTTTTTCCTGGGTAAATTCGCTGTAAAATGAGGTGACCCCATCGGATGCGTTCTGCACGCGATTCAGAAAATCCTGCATTTCAGCAGACTGTGCCGCCTTGCCGTAACCAGCCGACGCTAATACCAAAATAGCCGCAAGAAATAGTTGCAACGTGCCGGTCCTTATCCCTGTTACCATATCTCCCCCGCTGTCATGGTTCAGGATTTTCCCAAACCTTGATCTTACCCTCCGCCACAAGCTCTTCTCCATGGAAAATACGGCCTTGAATAATAGTTAAGGCGTCAAATTCGAAAACTTTCTCCACCCGGGCAACCAGACGATCAAAGATATTGCCGACAGCTGTCACCGTAAAACTGTCAATCCCCACCAGCATGCCGTCTTTCATTTTCTTTCCCTCACATCTGGCATCATAGCCGTTGGCGAGAGCAGCTGTCTGGGCAATGATTTCAACATACACTTCAGGGAGAATCTCAACACCTGCAGGAGTGCGATGAAAACAGATCGCCTCCTCGTCAAGCTTCACTGAAGCAACGGCTATATCATCGTAACGCTCGGTCAACTCGTCCACAAACACCATGGGAGGCCTGTGTGGCAGAATCTCCAGAGCCGGAACCGGCAAGCTTAAAGCACCCATCACATGTACATCCCGCCGTTAACGCTCAAGACCTGGCCCGTCATGTAACTGGCCTCATCACTCAGCAGGAAGCGTACAACCCCTGACACCTCTTCAACCGTTCCGACCCGGCCCATGGGAATCATCGGCAGGATCTTATCAAGCGGCAGATCGTCAATCATTTCAGTCTCAATCAAACCCGGTGAAACCACATTCACCAGAATGTTTCTTCGTGCGAGTTCCCTGGCCAGGGCCTTGGAGGCACCTATCAATCCTGCCTTTGCCGCAGAGTAGTTCACCTGGCCAGCCTGCCCTGTTTCTCCGGAGATGGAAGCGAGCGAGATAATGCGTCCCTGACGTTTGGGGAGCATGGCTTTGGAAAACAGCCGGCCGAGAATAAAAAATGAGTTCAGATGAACATCAATCACATCCCTCCACTCGTCGGTGCGCATGAGCGGCAACAGGGTATCACGGGTAATGCCTGCATTGTGCACCATACCGAATGGCACATGCTCATCAAGCAGCGGTTCCAGTACCTTCCGGGCTGCGGTATCATCAGCGACATCAAAGGGCAGGAGACGGCAGACCCGCCCAAGTCCTTCAATCTCCGCCTGGACTTCCCTGGCTTTTTCTTCTGAACTCCTGTAATTCAACCAGATGTCAAAACCTTCAGCGGCCAGTCTGCGCGCAATCCCTGCGCCGATACCACGGCTTGCACCGCTGATAAATACAGTTTTCGTTTCCTTGGCCATACTCACTACTCCCTTTCCTCAGGTCTAATACTGGTTGTTACTACGTCTGGATTATGAACAAAATTCGAGTTCAACCGTGGTGTGCTCCGATTCAAGTGATATCACTTTCCCGTTAGCAGCACTTCCGTCGCCTCGCATCAATGAACTCAAGGTGATCGCTGCTCCGAGCGGGTCTCTGATCTCGAGGACTTCTTCGACCAGGTTTAGCCTTTCGACAACGCGCAGTCGATTCGCCGCATCAATCTCGTCGTCATCTTTTAGTTGCTGCTGACTGCTTACCCTCTTCAGCACGATCCCGTCATCCGCTGAGGCAGCTGCTTTCAACAACCAGCAGACCACCCCCGGTTGCCACTCAGCATCTTCCGGGCAATGTGTTTTTCGGGCATCATGCAGTAAACGGCTGTAGGTTTCGATCTGCAATACCAGACAACAATCAAGACTACCGCCTTCAATTGCCTGGATGCCCTGCTCAAGTGACCTTATAAAGGGCACATTGAAATCAGTCATTGTCAGAGCACAGCCTTTAATGCCAAAAACACTGGCAAGATAGCCGGCTGCTCCATTAAAGACCGAGTGAGAAAAGAGGATCGGCGAAACCGGCTGGTCGCTCACGACCTGATCCAGCACATCAAAATTTGTCTGCATGGGCCCGAAAGCCGAGCCGAGAAAAAGGCCAATCCGCTCTTTATTCCCTTCTGTTGCCGCCGCCTGCTGCAACACGTTGTGCCCGGCGACCACTGCCAGACGAATGAAATCATCCGCCCTGCGCAATTGCCTTGAAAGCTCGACCGGAACAGTCAGCTCATCCAGGTTCGACACAAACACTTCTGCTACCCGCACCGTCATAGCCCTGCCCCTTCTATCACCAAAACACTGTTTGAACCACCAAACGCCAGAGACTGGCTGATACCAATCCGGCCATGCAGATCTGCCGTTTCAGCTTGGGCCAGAACCCGGACAGCCAGGTCAGCTTCCTGCTCACTGCAACCTACCGTGCCGTTGGTCTTCCCGGCGTTCAGGGCCATCAGGGTAAAGACAGCCTCAATGCCACCAGCAGCACCAAGGGTATGACCGGTGGCACCTTTGGTCGAAACGACAGGAGTTCGTTCTGCATCAAAACCCATTTCGCTTATGGCATTTGTCTCTGCTCTGTCATTGGCCAGTGTACCGGTGCCATGGGCATTTATAAGGGCAATGCCGGCAGGGTCGCACCCGGCATCTTTGAGAGCCAGTGCCAGTGCCCGCTGCAGTCCTTCGCCTTGCGGATGAGGAGCGGTTGGGTGATGTGCATCACCCGCAGTACCATACCCCCTGACCCAGCCAAGCGGATCATTCCCCGCGGCCTCGGCTTCACGTTGCAGCACAAATACACCTGCCCCCTCTCCCAGATTCAGCCCCTGACGGTCCTTATCAAATGGGGTACAGCTGGTATCGGCCACCAGCATCAGGCTGCGGAAACCATTACAGGCAATGCGGGAAAGTTCATCCACACCGCCGGCAATGGCGATATCGCAAAGATCATTCTCGAGCCAGCTTTTGGCAACACCGATCGCATCGGTCCCCGAGGCACAGGCATTGGTGATAACCATTCGCGGCCCGCATACCCCCAGAACACGCTGAATCCTCTCTGCTAAATTAGCATTGAGATAGGTTACAAGCGCCGTGGAGTCCGGTTCCCGTTGTTCTTTCCAGTCAATGTAATAGCGCTCGTTGTGAAAGGTACAGCCCACCGTAGTTCCCAGGGCAATGCCAACTCTTTTACCTGCCAACCTGTCGAGACTCACGCCAGCTTCAAGCAATGCCTCTTCGATGGCCGTCAAGGCAAGTCGAATAGTGCGGTTGCTGCTGTTATCCGCCTTCAAGGCAAGTCCCTGCCACATAGAGCCGGAACCATCCCGGCCCGTGGAAACCAGAAAACAGGGCGCAGTAAAAGGAGCAGTGAAATATTCCTCAGCCACCTGGACATTCCGTACTTTGGATTGTTGCAGGTGGGCAAATGCCTCCCTGCAACCATTTCCGACTGCGGCGATACAGCCTGTGCCACTTATTACAACTGACGAAGTACTCATGATGTATTTATTACCGTTTTACAGTTACTACTTTGCCCTTCAAGGCAACATTGACCATCATCGAACCAACCAGACAGCTATACTCCGTCGCACTTGATTCAGCCTGGTTCTTGATATTGGACTGAAGATCAATTACGGCATTTCCGCCCTCTTGTATCGCCCTTTTTTCAAACACCTTCAAGGCCGAGGCAAGAGCATGGGCACAAGCACCATCTTTTGCCTTACCTAATCCGTTAGTTCGTTTACTCGTTTTAAACTCACCATACGAATGCTGCACTTGGGGATGTTTCTGACCAGCCCAGTAAAACAGCACATCACCGTTTAAAACTTCCTGAACGGAGGAACTGCTCCTGGCACTCTCAATGGAGAATTTTTTCTTTACATCACCCGCCAGAGCGCATGTGGCAGTCAGGGTGAGCAGAGCGGCAACTCCGGCTACAGCAATCTTCTGTCTCAACATTGTTTCTCCTTAACTGTTTGATTGAATACAAGGTTTTAACACGCAAATTACAGCACAGCCTTTTCCAGAAACATCCTGGTACTATTCAATTAGTTCTTGTGTTCGGTTATATACGCAGCCAGGGTTTCAACGGACTCGAACGCCTTTCGCCCTTCATCCATATCCGCTATCTGCACACCGAAATGCTTCTGAATCACCACCACCAGCTCTACGGCATCAAGGGAATCCAAACCAAGACCATCACCAAACAGGGGATCTTTGTCACCGATATCGGCAGGAGTCACACCCTGGATTTTGAGTTCGTCGATGATGATTGTTTTGAGCTGCTGTTTCATGTCTTCCATTCTTTTCACCTGATAATTAACTATTATTGCTTCCAAAAATTATAAAAATTGTACCACTGGAAAGGGTATCGCTTAAGATACTTCTCCAAAGACTTCGCGTACCTGGATGCACACTCCTTGAGCATTGGCTGTCTCTCATCCCTGGTTGCATACTCGGGATAAAAATGATCCCACACTTTGATCTGGTAAGATCTGACGCCCGTTTTCGCTGAAAGCACCACCACCACCGGGGCGGCTGACGCTGCCGCCAGCACATAGGCAGCATCGGGCAGACGTACTTTTGCTCCGAGAAAATCGACCTCTGTGCTGGAACCTTTTACATACCTGTCGGCCATAATGGTGACAATCTCTCCCCGCGAAAGAGCGGCCGCCGCATCTATCATGCCACCAAAGTCATCATCCACTGAGATTATTTCAAAAGGAGGAGTAGTCCCCTGCAAATCAAAATAATGTTTGGCCACCAGCTGCTGGTCGTATTGCATCATTGCATGGACCTTGGCGCCCAGATCACCAAGGTTGGCAAACGCTGTCTGCCAGTTACCCACATGGGCGGTGATCATCACCACCCCCTTACCTTCAGCAATCAGCTTAGAAAGGGTCTCAAGCCCCTCAAATGTTCCATCAAAATTCACCCTGGGGTTCACACCAAGCCAACCGCGATCCACCAGTATGGAGCCGAACGCGTAAACATTTCTGAAGACATAGCTGAAATATTTCCACCCTGGCTCACCCGGAAAACGATGTTTGAGGTACACCGCAATTGTCTTGTTGATTTTACGGCTGAACACCACATAACATAAAATCACCGGTACCAGCAGTATCCGTGCTGCCATGAGTCCATACGGGCCAAAAATCCGCATGGTCATATAGAAAAACCAATGCCCCAGTGCCTCAAGTTTTTGCAGAAGATGCTTCAGTGCCAAAACCCTACCCCACTGTCTCGATTGGTCTGTCGACCATCTTGCGCGAAAACCAGTAGACAATCGTCCCGCCGGCAACCCCAAGGATCGGCCCGACGAGCATTGAGCCAATCAACCACTCAAAAAGTCGCTGGTGAATCTCCAGAGTCCAGCGTTCCCAGGAAAGATCGAGCAGGAAAGTACCCGTTCGCATAAAATATCCAACCTCGATGCACAGAGCAGGAACCACCGGCGGCATACAGAACTGGCTGGCTGCCACCGCGGCTATCTTGTTGAGACGAAACCGATAGGTCACATAAATGATCGCGATGGTGTGACAGGCGATCAATGGCAGCGCTCCCAAAAACAGACCGAACCAGACCGCAACCGCCAGCCAGAAAGGCGAAGCGCTCTCCTGGCAGAGATTTTTCAATGTCTGCCACGGATTTTTCACATCGATCACTTTGGGGCCTGGCTCTTCTTCTTTCACCAGTCGTTTATGCTGAAAGGGCAATAGCCTTCGTACGACAAGTCTGGTGTGTAACATTGACAGTCGCCAGTTATCCCGCAATTTGTCAAAATGACTTACTCTCTCATCCCGTGAAGGATAATGGACTGAAACCGGAACCGATCTGACGGCCACTCCGCCCCAGACAAGTTTCACCAACGCCTCAATCTCAAAATCGTACCGGCTACAGGAAAGTTCGAGGTCCAGTAACTCCTGAACCGGGTAGACCCGCATACCGCTCTGGGTGTCATTGAGTTCTTCCCCACACTCCAGTCGCACCCAGAAGTTGGAAAATTTCTTACCGAAATGACTGGAACCCGGTACCGTTTCCTGGATCATGGCGCGATCACCGATTACCACCGCAGGCCAGCGCCCTTCATGAGCAGAATCTATAAGCTGTATCGCATCGGCCGGGTCGTGCTGCCCATCTGCATCCATGGTGCAGATCGCGTCGTAGCCATGCTCTGCCGCATAGGCTATCGCCGCCATGATTGCCGCACCTTTGCCTCTGTTTTCATCAAACCTGAGGCTGTGACATTGCAGGTGAGCGACATTTTTCAGGCCGCCATCTTCACTGCCGTCATCGACGACAAGAACCGGGTAGCCTGTGATCAGGGCCTTTTCAACCACGGGACCAATAGTCGCGCCATGATTGTACAGGGGAATAACCAGAAGCATTTGCAGATCATTTTCATGTTTCATAGATCAATCGCCTCCAGTTTCACTATATCAACAGCTCCCATAACGGCCCGACTTTACCTATTTTATGTAACATCGCGATGCGATCATAGAACTGATGGCATGGATAAATCCGATCCATTCTACTTGCGAATGAAGCCATGATTTTCGTTTCGATTTCCTGCCGCGTCACTTCCGGCGAGTAATAGAATACGGGCTTCAGCAGGGACTGATCCGCCGCCACCACCCCTTCGGCAATGGCCCGGTCACAAATCGCGGTACCCGGCAATATGCGAATACCGATGAAGGCAAAAACCACTGACTTATCCAGCTTTTCTATGTGCTTCAACCCCTCGTCTACAGTGGCACGTGTCTCGCCCGGGCCTCCGAACATGATGAAGTGCGCGCAAGGGATCTCTTCGGCAATCACATTCTCATGGACTTTCAGCACATCACCATAACTGAACCCCTTGCCGAAGCCGGCAAGGGTTGTATCGGTTGCGCCATCGGTTCCCAGCTCAACTGCCGCAAGCCCCGCTCTTTTCAAAAGTCGCAAATCTTCACGGGAGATATTCTCAGGCCGGAAAAAAGCACACCAGGGAATTGAAATCTCACGGCGTATCAGAGTTTCGGCTATCTCAAGATACTTTCCGGCGGGGTCATTAAAGACACTGTCCGCAAAAAAGAGATACTTGGCACCATGATCTCTATTGAGCCTGGCCATCTCATCAACGACTTCTTCCGGGTCACGATACCGGATCTTCCGCCCCTCGATGGTAGGGTATGAACAATAGCTGCAGTTGTAGGGACAACCACGCTTCGACTGCAAGTTGAGCATGCCGCCGTGATTGGTGTAATACTGAGCGGTGGCGATTCCAGGCTCGGCCCTCGTGGCAAAGCTCTCCAGGCGTGGGGCCTTCAGAATCTTCTCCTGGGGAAAGCGCCCGGCAGCAATCTCCGTAGCCAGCCAGACCATCACCTCTTCACCCTCGCCAACCACCCCGTAATCTGCTTCTAAAAGCTCCATCAGTCGCTCCGGCATGATGGAAAAGGCTGGTCCACCAAGAACGATCCTGGTGTTCAGGGTCTGCCGTATCAGGCCAACCAATTCAACCACGCCATCCAGATACTCATCGGGAGAAGCACTATCCACTGTATCCAGATTGCGAATCGAGACTCCGACCAGATCGAACTGCTGCTCCTGCAACAGTTCAACAAAGCCGGCCATCCCACCGTCGCCAAGCAGGTCAAAATGGCGGGCCGAATGGCCATGTCTGTTTAAAGCCGCCACCACATAGGCCGCGCCAAGTGGAAAAACAGGGTACGGTGTCACCACCTGATTGGAAGAGACAATGAGACACCGGGCCTGGGCTTTCGAACTTAGTTCTTCAGCCATTTCCTATCTCCGGACAGCTTGGGTGACTGATAGGTTCCATCAGCCATTTCCTTTCTCACAAGATCAGTGAAAAGTCGTGCCATCCTGAGGGATTGAGGAACATCGCGATAGAATTCCCGCCAAGCGTATGCATACATCTCCTGCAAGGTTTCCGGGCTCATATTCTTCGGCTGATAGACAACCTCGGCGGTGGTATAACGGCTCCAGTCCCGATGGAGAATACGCCCCTCTTTCTCATAGGTGGCGGTCACCGGTGTATGGGGAAACGGTGTGAGAATAGAAAATTCCGACATGTCCACATCGATCTCAAGCAGAAAATCAACAAGACGCTTGATGTAATCGGCATCCTGGTTATCGGTGCCAAGTAAAACAGCAGCTTCCACTCCGATACCGTGATCCTTGAGTCGTTTAACCCGTTCACGAATAACATCCGAAGTATCGAAAACTGCCTGGTACACATACCAGCATCCTGCCTCAGCCGCTTTCGCTATGACATCTTCCTCATCCAGAATTGGGTGGGAAATCCACTTCTTTTTCAGTGGCTTCAGAGCCTCAAAAAGCTCCATGACCCACTTTTTATCCTGTGCCAGGGAGTTATCCACCAGAAACAGTCGATTGTTATCAATACCCTCAATCTCCGCTACCACCTGCTCGATCGGCCGTGGCCTGAACTGCCTGCCGCCAAGATAGGCAGTAGCGCAGGGAAAACAATTGAAACGGCAACCGCGTGAGGCGTGTACCAGATCAACCATACGCACGCCCCGATAAACATAGCGCTCTTGATTGAGAATGGACCGACGGGCGGGCCCGACACTTTCTATTGGCGGAAAATCATGGAAATAATCATACTTTGGCGCCAGCCGCTCATTTTCCAGATCTTCTAGCACGCCGGCAAGTCTGCCATCTTCGGCCTCGCCAAGAAAGATAGAATCGACGAAGGTCGCAACCTCCTCGGCATGCAGCATGGTGGAAATTCCACCGGCAATCACCGGAACCCCCAACGACCTGAATTTATCTGCTATCTCACGACCTCGCGGCAATTGGCAGGTAAGCATCATCGAAAGCAGGACCACATCGACAGAAGCGGAAAAGTCCAGCTCATCAACATTTTCATCAATAAAAGTAACACTATACTTTTCAGGAATTGCTGCAGCGACACAAACCGGACCGTGTGGAGGCAGATGGAATTCAGTCTGCTCAGGTATTTTGTTCCACTTCGGATAAACAAGGATTATGGAGGGCATTCTATTGTACCAGAGTTAGGGTTGCAAAAATCTCCTCTCGCTGATCGCCGTCATCGCATACGATCCGGTGATCAAATTCACAGGCAAGCATGAAATCGAGATCATTCTGCATGGCAAGGAGCATCCGTGCCTCATCTGTGGCGCATACAAGGGGAGTTTCAATATCAAAAAGGGCATATACAGGGCCAGTTAGCCCAAACATAACAGCAACTTCAGCTAAAGGAGTGTTCGGGAGGGTATAACCGAACAGGGCCGGACTGGCCAAACCCGGCCCGGCGCTCATAGTTTCGATAAATGCCTGGTCCGTATGCAGTGAACCCCATCGGGTTCCTCCGATCAGACCGACATTTCTGCCAAGATCACAAAGACGCTGACCCGGCTCAAGCACATTGCTCCCAAACAGTTGACGGCCGCATTCAACAATCAACAGCCGGCTAAGCGGTGTCATGCGGCCCCAACGGCTGGGCAACCCACCTAAAAAAGTGTTTGCGGCAGCAAAGGCCTCATCGGCAATAAGCTCTATTGGTGATATTTCGTCAGACATAATTTTGGGTCACTTCAAGCCGGAACAAAGCCGTCTATTATCATTTTTTCAGCCAGCAAAGCGGGTCCTCGGCGAAATAATCCCCAGTCACCTGATACGCGTGGCCACGACAGCCATAGCAGTCATCACTCATCTCGCAACTGGCACAGGCACCCTTGATATGGCTGCGGATATTTCTCATATCCTGCATTACCCTGCTCTGCCTGATTATTTCCGCAAGACTCTGCTGACGTGTCGATCCTGCCGAGACACTTACTCCCGGACAAGGTTGTATTTCACCGGTGGTGGTAACCGTGCAGGAATATTCGTGGCGGGCACAATGTGATGCGACCAGAGGCGGATGCGGCGTCCAGCCACACTCGAACTCTTCCCTGTCTATGCGGGCCAGTTCCTCAAACATTGCCTTGACCTTTTCCGGCTCGACTTCCAGCTGTTCGCCTTCAGTCGCCCGGCCCTGATTGGTCAGAGTCTCCACATAGGGTGTGATTCCACGGCGTCTGGCCCAGCGCCACAGTTCTGGAAGTTCATCATAGTTCTGTTTGCAGATAATGGTCTCGACTCCCAGGGAACTGTGCTCATCAGGGTAGCCGGCATATCTCAGCGCACTCATTGCCTTGACGATGGTGGTATAGGCCCCTTTCCTGCCGGCGAGGCTATCCTGAACAGCCTCTTCCCGGCTGTTCATTTTGAGCACAACCCCAACCTGCCGCTGATAGAGCCAGGTTGCAAACTCCTCGGTGAGGTTGATCCCGTTCGTGAAGAGCTCCACCACCATATCCCCCGCCAGGATATAATCGATAACCTCCCGCAGGTGTGGATAGAGCATCGGCTCACCACCGCCAAGAACGATAATTTTCTTTGCCCCCAGCCCCTTCGCCTGATCGATAATATCGTAGATCTCAGCCAGGGAAAGTTCGTTGGTCAGGGGCTCACCAGACGAGGCATAGCAGTACACACAACGGAGATTGCACACCCTGGACAACTCCAGTTCCACCGATAGCAGCCCGTTATTTTCCCGGCATTCAGCAATTTCTTCCGGGGTAAACTCCATCCCCAGTTGCTCACCTAAACATGTCATTGATACCTCACCTCTGGATCTGTATATCTATTTTCGAAACAGATTTTGCCCTTGAGCGGACCTGCAATCATTCTTCGTTTCGAAAATCAAAAAATTTCTTTGCCTTACGGCTGCCATCTGCAAACATTGCCGCCTTCACCCCGGCAACACTGTCCACCCGGATAACAGGCTTCACCCGCAGTCTGGCCTGCAGTTGCTCGACCATGAACTGCACATCCAGGGAGCTGTCGTCACTGCCAACCACCACCGTGATATCATCGGAACCATCCGCAGACTGCCGGACTTCAACATATGCGCCGGAAATACGGAGATCATCCTGCAGCACATTGAAAATGGTCTCAGGATAAAGAGTGGTACCTTTATACTTCAGTCGCTGGGCCAGGCGACCTTCCACCGGCCCGAGTCGTTTGGTGTTCCAACCGCACGTGCAAGGGGTTGAATCAAGCCTCGCCACATCGCCTGTCCTCAGTCGCAGCAAAGGAAAGCCCTCAACTCCCAGAGGTGTCACAACTACTTCCCCCTGCTCGCCATCCGGCAATACCCGCCCTTGGTCATCAACAATTTCCACCAGCATCAGTTCCGGGTGGACATGGCCTCCTGCCTGGGCTGAACATTCACCAAAAGCGGTCTCAAACTCAGTCGCTCCATAGGATGAATATAGGTTTGCCCCCCAGAGTTTATGGAGGTTTTGTCCCAACGGTGTCAATATATTACCCGGGCGTCGGGCCGGCTCACCAATGGTGACAATGGTCTCAATTGAACTTTGCGACACATCAATGCCGTGTTCATTGCCCCAGCAGGCAAGCTCATATAGAAAGGTCGGAACGCCAACCACTACCCGTGGCCTGAGGGTTTCAATGATCTGCCATTGCCGGGCAGGCTGGCCGGGACCGTTACGTATAGCTGCAGCTCCCAGCATGGTCACACCGCTGTAATAGGCAAGACCGGCGATGAAACAACGGTCCAGAGTAACTGTGAGCAGCACACGATCCCGGGCTCGAACCCCCACGCTGTGAAAAGCTACAGCCTCATTGAAAGCCAGCCGCTGCAGATCATTTGCTGTATAAGGGACCATCACCGCGTTACCGGTTGTGCCTGAAGTGAGCGCCACGTCGACGATACTCTTCTGATCACTCACACCGAACTTTTCCGGAAAACGGTCCAGGTCTTCCCGGGTGGTAAATGGGAGCTGAGTGAGATCGCTGATTGAGGACAACTCAGCTTCATCAAGACCAATAGCGTCAAATGCTTCCCGATAAAAGGCAGTCGTTCCCGCCCGACGGATATGCTTTTTCAGGGATATGAGCTGTACCGCTTCAATCTCTTTCAAAGGCTTTTCCCTCAGGGCAAACGCTTCCTGCAGGCTGTACCTATTCTGCTCAACCATCTGATTCATTTGACGTTACATAGTATTGGAAGTTTCAACAGGACCAGAAAGGGGACAACCAGGGAGATCTACATCTGCAAATTGACCGTTTTCTCTCAAAGTCTGCTCTATTATCTTGTGTACTTCACTGCGCAGCTGTCTGACCGCCAGGGCATCATCGCCAATATCGTCTCCCGGATAAACCGGATCCAGCACAATCAGCGTAACCTCTCCACAGGCCATGAGCCGCTCGCCTGGTGAAAGAATTTTGCCAGCTCCCAGAATACAAACCGGCACCAGCGGTCGTCCTGTCTCAATCGCCAGGGAAAATGCCCCGTTTTTAAAACGTCCCAGCTGATTGTTTCTTGAGCGGTGTCCTTCCGGCCAGATCGTCACGTAACTTCCTTCATCGAGCAAGGCCTTGCACCTGCTGCGCACAGCATCCCACCCCTCTTCGGCATTTGCATAACCCGCAAGCCGCATAAAAAAGCCATACACCGGGATACGAAAAGGCCAGGAGGTGACAAAGCTGTTCTCAACGGGAATTGCACCAAACAGGTACGGGTCTATGGCAGAATTGTGGTTTGCTACAAAAATAGCGGATTCCGGCAATTCACGTGTGCTATAACGCACCCGGACCGGAGACATAAAAGGAACCAGGCACACCAGCACCCATCCATACCAGCGAATCGCCCGCCTGAGCGCTGAAGGCAATGATCTGGAAAAAAGGAGTATCTGCGTTACCAGAATAGATGGCAACAGCAGGATTCCAACTGAGGTGAGCACCAGAAACACCAACCAGAAATAGACATTCCATAACAGTTTCTTCATGATCACGCCCAATTCATTTCCGCTACAAATGGCGTAACCACTATGCAGCTTCAGCCTGTTCCACTTTTAACTGCAGGAGGAACTGGTAGAGGTCGTCAATGGTGCGTATCGACCTGAGCGCTTCTTCATCTGTAAGCTTCATGCCAAACTCTTTCTCCAGCACCACCACCATATCAACGGCGTCCAGGCTATCCAGACCAAGATCTTCATAAAGCGTCGCCTCAGGTATCATCTCGGCAGCATCCAACTCAAACTCTTCCGCCAAGACCTCAATCATACGCCGGCGAATATTTTCATCCTTCATTACACGTCCATTTTTCTGATCGCCAGGGAAGTGTTAACCCCTCCCAGAGCGAAATTATTCTTCAATATTGCAGTAATCTTTGCCTTCCGTTTCTCCATTTGCAGGTTGGCACCCAGGCAACGGGGATCAACCTCCTGGAGATTTCTGGTGGGAATGACATCCTGCCGTTCAAGCATTGCCAAAACCCCAATCAATTCGAGCGCGCCAGCGGCGCCCAGGGTATGTCCAAGATGTCCCTTGAAGGAGCTGACCGGTGTTTCTCCATCAACCACCGCCGCAATGGCAGTAGCCTCCGCGATATCACCAAGCTCTGTGCCCGTGGCATGCGCATTGACATAATCAATGTCTTTTGCAGTGAGCCCACCCTCCTCCATAGCCCTGGACATGGCCCGCATCATCGAGTTCTTGTCCGGGTTCGCGATATGCCGGCTGTCATTGACATTACCGAAGCCCACGATCTCGCCATAGATTTTTGCTCCGCGGGCCTTCGCCGAGGTATAACTCTCCAACACGAGAATGCCTGCGCCACCACCACACACGACGCCGTCACGGGCCTGGTCAAAAGGCCGGCAGGCACCCTCCGGATTGTCGTTGTTCAGGGATGCAGCACGCAATAAATCAAAGACACCCGTTACCGATGAGTGTGCCTCCTCTGCACCACCACAAAGCATCACCTCCTGACGACCAGCCTGAATGAGCATATAGCCAAGGCCGATAGCCTGGGATGAAGAGGTGCAGGCGCTGACGGGAGCCCACTGCTCACCCGTGATTCCCAATGCCAGGCAGACATTGGCTGCACAACTGTGCCCCATCATGGTGAAAAACTCTCCGGACTTAATCTCGCTGAACACTCGATCCGGCAAATATTTACTGTAAAATGCCTCATACATGGACGGGCTGCCGGTGGTGGAGCCAATGGCAACACCGGTTTCCCCGCCCTGAACGACATCTTCTGTCAGCCCCGCATCTCCAATCGCCTCTTTGGTGGCAAGCGCTGCATAAATTGCCATCTGTCCCATGGATCTGCGCACTGCCCGGGGCAGCAGCTTTTTACAGTCAAATTCCGGGACAGGAGCCGCAATCCGACTGTTCATGCCGGTAATCGAATCCCATTCCGGCATAGCCCGCACTGCGGAGTTACCAGCCCATATATTTTCAATCAGTTTATCTACCCCAAGCCCAAAGGGCGAAACAGCCCCTCTGCCTGTGATAACTACTCTGTTCAGACTCACCTTGTCACCTTCCCCCATAGATCTTCCAGCCCCAGTATCTCCCCGGCACCCACAAGCCCGGAAATCGATGCTCCCACCACTCCAGTCATCAATGTTGATTGACCACTCAGATAAAGACCAGGCACACGGGTACGCACATCCGGTGTAAACTGATTCAGGCAATGCATCGCGCCATAGGCGCAACCCTCAGGGGCTGCCAATTCATCCCTGAATGTCAGCGGCGACCCGGTGGCAAGCTGTTCCACCTTCCCGCAGACATGCCCCCAGCGTTTCTCGGCGGCACGAACCATTTCATCCGCAACCCTTGTCTTCATTTCCTGGTAAGCCCGTGGTCTCTCTCCTTGCGAACTTGCAGCAAATTGCTCGACATCCTGCCAATAACCCAGACGGAGCAAAATGGCGCCATGGGGATCTGCCTCTGACATATCTGCGCTACCGGACCGGGAGCCCGCGCCGGCCATCATCATCGCTCTTTCACCGGTAGGTGTTGCGGAAAACTGTGGCAGCGGATCACCATTTTCGGGCAACAGGTAATAGTTGAGGGCACCGGTTGTGTAATCGATCGCTTTTTCCGTTTTGCAAAATACCGCAAACATCGACAGGCTGTTGGTTAAGGCTTTTAAGCGCTTCCTGTATGCCGGTCTGAAAACATTTTCCGGCACCATATCGATAACCGCTGAAGGATGCCCTGTAAATATCAACTGGTTACACTGTATTCTTTCTCCATCGGCAAGGTTGACACCGGCAACTTTTCCCTGTTCCAGGTGAATAGAGACGACCTCCCTGCCGGAGAACATTTCCACCCCCTGCCTCTTCAAAGCCGCCGCAAAGCCATCGACAATTGTCTGGCCTCCGCCGCCGATGGTATACGCACCGGAATAATAGCCATGCGCCACTAAGGAGTGAACTTCCAACGAAGCCTGGCCAACCGGTACGCCATAAAGAAAGGCAGGAGCAGTCAAAACGGTTTTCAACCGCTGGTCGTTGGTAATTGAATTGAGAAATTCGGCGAGAGATTCCGGGCGTGATTTGTATCCCCGCAAAAAAGGCGTGAGGGGAAGCTCCGGATTATAAAAAGGAATCCCCGAACACTTTTCTTGTACAGAGCTGAGATAGGTTGTTATTGCATCTTTTTCTGCAGGGAAGTGAGACTGTAGTTCTTCAGCCAGTCGCTGGTAGGAGAAGTAGCCACGTACAGGTTGTTTACTGTCGAAAAACTCATAACTGTCATGACCATCTTTTGAAGCAGGCACGACTTGCAGGGCGGGAAGCACCTCACAATAGCGCCAGAGCAAATCAAGGATTTCTCCCTCACCCAGGCAACCTGTGTAGTGAAAACCGACATCAAAACCTATTTTTTTTCGCCGGAACTGGCGAATTGCACCACCGAACTGCCTCTGTCGCTCAAGAACCAGAACATCTTTGCCATTCTTGGCCAACAAGGTGGCGGCTGTCAATCCCGCTATGCCGCTTCCGACAACAACAACATCACATTTCACCTTCTCACCCTACAACAAAACACAAAACCGCCCCCTCAACCCACAGAAAACATTAATATCTTCCAGTGCTTGCTATCACATGCTACAATATCTTCCTGTTATTGTTAACAACAATCACAGGTAAATGACCAATTCATTCTCAACGCGTTATATAGACCATTTCAACGGGATATGCATTATCGAAGAACAAGTATTTGATATGGCGCTCTTACGAGTTCCCGACCAAGGCAGGTAATTCGCCACATCCACAAAAGATTTCAGGCCCTTAATTATGCGCAAAATTATAATTATTTTTTTGGCAACTCTCGCGTCAATACTATCCGGCCCTGGTGTTAAACAGGTAAAAGCATTTGACCTTGCCTCCCCTGAACGAGTAGGAATAGCAATGACAGCCGGTGCAAGTTACCACCCTGCCCCGACATTTGAGTTCGTGCAGCTCAGCGGCCTTGCTCTCTATGATTACAAACAGATTTTTCCCCATCAGGCACCGGACCAACTCAAATTCAAGCTCGAAACGAACATCGGGGCAGCAGATTTTTCCGGCCTTCGCCTCATGGCTTCTCTGAACTTTTACGCAGTCTATTATTTAGAAAAATTTCAGACCAATAAGCTGCGACCATATATTGAAGGCGGTGCCGGAATCATCTATAGTGATTTTCAGGTTGAAGACCAGGGGCTCAGGATAAATTTCAATCCCCAGGCCGGTATTGGCGTCGAGATCTCAGGCGATGACGGGCGAACATTCTTTGGAGCGCTGCACGCCACTCACATTTCAAATGGCGGACTGCACAGTGACAATGCAGGGATAAATGGCTTACTTTTCCAATTCGGTTATCTATTTTAACTATCCACATAATCTGGGTGGCAGTTTTCTACTTCAAAACTCCAACGAACGACGTACTTCATTCATCGGTAATCTTAAATGTATCAGGACAAAATGAAAACGATCACATCCATATTTTCTGCTCTTTGCATAACCTTTCTCTTTCTTGCTCCTCTTCATGCCCAAACTGACAGGAGTTCTGAAATAGCTCAGCAGATGGCATCACTTGATTGCCCTGCTACCAATCAACGCATCAAGGCTGCAAAAATCATAGCCCGCTCGGGATTTGACAATGAAGCACTTTATCAGAAGATCGCCCGGATTCTTGAAGCCGGTTATACCCAGAATGGTGGCAGTAAACACATCGATGAAATGGCATGGATGTGCAAAGCACTCGCGGCTTCAGGCGATATCCGCTACACAGATCTGCTCACCGAAGTCGCCCGGAACAGCCCGAACAGAAAACTTCAGGGCTATGCCAAAAAGAGCGTTGCTCAGATTGGGAATTATGCCAAGCGCAAAGAAGTAATGGGATCGGATTATTCCTGGAACAAAAAGCTTACCGACGAAGAAAACCGCCTGGTCTCAATGCTTCGTTCAGGCGATCACAAGATCATGCGCGATGCTGCAAAAATCATCTATCGCGTGCAGCTGCTCAGCTCCCCGGTCTACCAGGAAGTTGCACAGGCCATCAGTTCCATGCAATCCACTATCGGCAGTAGCCGGATACACTCCGACACTTTGGCCTGGCTCTGTAAAGCGCTGTCCACTTCCGGTGATGCCAAATACGCCAAGGTGCTTCAGGGTGTTATCGACAACTCTCACAACTCCTCACTGACCAATCACGCGCAGAAGTCTCTTGCCAACCTGAGGCCCTAAACATCAGCCAGCCATGCAGGAAAAAGGAAAATCGTAATTGCGTGCATGGCTGGTGATCTGTCTATTTACCGGGGTTCCTGTAATCAGCCATCACGGCAGAGTTGCCTGAAATGCTATTTAGTTTCCGCAATACGTTTGTTCGTTCTGGCAAAACGCAGAAAAGACATCAGATTGCCAAGAAATCGCAGCCAGCTGTCCGGTGACTTCCATAACATGGTTACATACCCCCAAATGACCCGGGCACGCTGAAAATGTGACCGGTAAAAATCAATAAACAGCTCATCCAGCCTCTCGGCAGTCATCCCTTTCGGCACGAACCGGAACTGCATACAGTCCATCTCCCGCCAATCTTCATCGAAGGTACCCAACATTTCCCCGCCTTCCCCTTTTATCCCATCGTAGATGGGCGAGCCTGGAAATGGTGTGAATTTTGCCAGGTTGAAATCATCGAGATTGAGGGAATGCACATATTCTTTACTTTTTTCGATGCTCTTTTCTGTCTCACCGGGTAACCCCATCATTAACAACCCCTTCACCCTGATACCGGCCGACTGGATCATGTGCACTTTCTCTTTCAACATCTCCAGGTCAGGATTCTGCCGATGCATGGCAAGTAAATCCGGGTCACCGGTTTCAATACCGAGGCTGATCATCCAGCATCCCGCCTTTTTCATGAGTTGCAGCAACTCCGGATCAAGATGCTCTGCTCTCGCCGCACAGTTGAAAGTGATACCGAGCGGCTGGGCGATAATCAACTCACAGAACTCGGCAACCCTTTTCCGGTTAAAGGTAAATTGGTCATCGTAGAAATTCAGATGTTTCAAACTGTAGGTCTCTTTCAAGTACTTCATATGTCGATAGAGGTAATCGGCAGAATTATACCTGAATGTCCGTTTAAAAACCGAACGGTCACAATAACTGCAGGCATATGGGCAACCTCGACTGGACAGGCAGCTGCCATTCGGCACTTTGGGGTAATTGAATATAGGCAGACTGTAGGCGTCGGGATAACCGGCAAGTTTATGGTATGCCGGAAACGGCAGCTTATCCAGATCCAGCAACTGCTTACGGCGCCCTGACCAGCACACCTCCCCTTGTACATCTTTATAAACGAGACCTTCTATGAGCTTTGGAGTTGCCGGTGACTGTAACAATTCACTCAGAGTTTCTTCACCCTCACCAACAACCAGATAATCTATCACTGGATAGTCAAGCAGCACCCGCTCTTTGAGTGCTGAAACGTGAACGCCTCCAAAAACGACTTTTACTTCCGGCAACACCTCTTTCGCCATTCTTGCCAGACGTTCTCCATCCAGAAAATTTGCAGTGGTGCATGAAAAACCGATAAAAGCTGGTTTATGGACTCGAAGATAATCCTGTATCAACTGCTCGGATTGGGGATGGGCATAACAGTCGATAATATCATTATCAAAGCCTTGTTCTGTCAGGTAGGCTGAAATCGAGGCCAGGCCCAGAGGCGGCATTATATTGGCAAGCCGTGACACATCTCCTGCGGCCTTGCTGCTGCTGTAACCAAGGGGATGAACAAGAAGAATGACTTTATTTTTTGTTGTCTGCATGCTTACACCTGTGAAAGCTACTCTATATTGAAAACGACCTAACTGGTACCAGACCGACAATGCGGTGTACATTTCAAAAGATTGAGAGTGTACCCCCGTAAATCCGATTTGTCGATGAGGAGCATAGGATAAATATCAGAATCCTCCGAAGAATATCGCTTGAAAATATCTACTTACCTCTAATCATCAGCTTGAAAATGTGAGTAAATAGACGAGATGTGTGAGGTGTGACCGACTCTCAAGTGATCACTCACTGAAATCATTATGTAATCTGCTTAGAGATAAGGGCTTTTCAGCTTTAAGTTGTTACTCTTATCACCTTGCCCCTCACGCCTCACTGCTTGAAGCTGAGCTTTAGTGGTAAGCAGATAAAAAATAAGGGCCGCAGTTTACACTGCAGCCCCTATTCAACTGTTCAACTTCGTTATCGATACCAGAATATTACTGACTACATTCCGGATGTGCGAAAGGATTGGTATCCACAAAATCGGTGGCGTTCGAATCACAGGGGCTGATACCGCCACGTTCTTCCTGTCTGCTGAAACTGTGGCAGAACAGACAATCCATCCCTACTCCTTTGTCGACATGGTTGTGCATTCCTGGATGATCCGACTTGAGATTTTTCTCGCGGTGACACTGTGAACAGATCTGAGCCTTTGGTCCTTTCAGCGCATAACCGAGATTATCAAGTTCACTGAAAGTGGCCAGATCGAGATCACCATGGCACTTGGCACAATCTACATTGGCCGCAGGAGCGATACCGTGATTGAGCAGCTGGTAGGTATCGGTGGTTACCCACTCGACCGGCTCAGTCGACGGGTATCCCATGTTCACCAGACCGGACTGCACCGCCTGATCAACATCACCACTGCCTGCCAGATATTCATAAGTATCCAAAGCGACCAGTTTGCTGTCGCTGCTGACCATTGGCTGAACTCCGGTTTTATACTTAAAAGGGTAGAGTTTGCCGTCATTGATATCGCCAATTGGGCGAGAGGTCGGGTATGCCCCGGTCTCCGGGTCAATTACCGCTACATCCCCAAGCAGATAGTTGTCACTCAACCGATTCCAGAATTTATATACCGGCGACAAGTCTTCCCCGATAGTCAGCTCCGGATGTCCGGGACCATTGGTGCCATCCGCCGGGGTACCGTCATGGCTGTAACGCCAGTCTCTGTTGAGTTCAGTGGCCACTTTCGCATAATGATCAATATGACAGGACTGGCAGGCAACTTTGCTCACGTGCCGATCTGCATCGGTACGGTTGGCACCTGCCGCGGCATGTCCGCCATCTACATCAAAGCCGGCATGGCAGGTAACGCACTTCACCTCGCTGCCACGGGCCAGGTCATCTGTCGGACGCAGGTCCGAACCGCGACCAATAGTTTTATGGTTCTGGAATACATGACACGACTGACATTTCAGGTCTGAAGCCATGACATTCATATGAACATCAAAGTTTGGATCGCTGTTATTGTCGGTACCTTCCAACAGGGTAGCTCCATGCAGATCGGTGCCGGACATGGAAAGATCGCCGCGCTTGACCGCATTGCCACCGCCTGCAAAGGCATGACACTTCAGGCAGTTCTTCCTGGTGGGCGCATTAATATTTTGGGTGTAACCATCAAGAACCTGAAGCTCTTCAGCAGTCGGATTCTCCACTCCAGCCAGACTCGGGGCCATGGAGCCGTCGGCAAGACGAGTTCTTGCCATGGCATAATCCTCATTGTGGCACGCCAGACAGTCGATGTTGGTCTTATCCGCCTGGGGGTCATCCGGTCTCTTTCCGCGCCCTACGTGGCATTTACCGCAGACCGGCCAGTCTCCGAGGATATTGATACAGTAGCTATTCACAGAATTGGTCAGCTTGCCCTGCAAGGTGCCATTCTGATTAGCCATCTCCGTGGTATCTCCAACCCACCAGTAATGGGTTGAATCTGCCATTTCGTTGAACTGCTGATCATGACAACTCAGACAGTCCAGCGGGTAATTCTGCCAGGTGTTAGAAGCATGCGGGTTTGTGCCACACGCAGGATCAGCCGTGTCGGTCAGGCCATCACAGTTGTCATCCACCCCATTATCACAAACTTCGCTCGCGCCCGGATTGATGCTTGCAAGGGTATCGTTACAATCTTCCTGGGTATAGCTACAGCTCGGATCAGCAGGAAAACCATAGCCGTCTCCATCAGCATCAGAACAGACCCCGGCTGTACAAGTGGGATCAGCGCTGTCGATGAGACCATCGCAATTATTGTCTAACCCATCGGTGCAAATTTCCGCAGCACCAGGATAAATCAGAGCATTATTGTCATTGCAATCACTCCTTTCAGTAACCCCGTCACCATCGTTATCCACCGGTTTTGCCGCCATTACTGCTGCTCCTGACAAGGCTGTGATCACGAGCACTAGCGCAGAACACAAAATGAACTTTCGCATGCTTCCACTCCTCCTTCGTATCGGTTGTAATGTAGAAAGGCACTCAGAAATCCCTCCAATTTCCGAATTACCTAATTTTACTAAATTACATAATTCTTATCCGCACACTAGCCGTCTTCCTTCCCAGATGCAATATAAAATAACAGGTACAATTGTAGGGACTTCGGCTGATATCTTAGCTATTGCGCGCAAATCCTTTACAGACGGGTGTGGTACTGAAATTGCCGCTATGTGAAAGAAGAAAAAAAGTTCAAGTAATGATTATCAACAAAAGAAAGAAGCCAGGCAGAAACAGAAGGGATAAGCAGCAAACCAGAGTCTGGTAAAAAGAGAATGCCCCCGGCACTGCTACCGGGGGCATTGGGGGAACATGAATTGAAAATGGTATTAAACCGCTGAGGCTACCTCCTCGGCCCACTCTTCTATCTCTGAGTGAACATCTTCCGGATCTCCGTCAATGCGAAGAGGCTCATTCACCACCTTTGCCTCAAGTTTTTCCATGAGTGACTCGAGTGCATCCACCGCACCGCAGAAATACTCATAGCTGGAGTCGCCACAGCCAAAGAGTGCCACCTTCTTAGTCGACAGCTCTGCCGACTTCATCTCTTCAAAAAACGGCTCAAAATCCTCCTGAAACTCGATCTCTTCCATTCCCCAGGTCGAAGCCCCGAGTACAGTAAGATCGTAGCCATTGCCAAGTTCAGCCACCTTGGTGTCGACAACATTTTTAACAGTTACCTCGACACCTTTCTCGCCGAGAACTTCACTTATTTTACCCGCCACCATCTCTGTATTTCCGGTCGTTGAACCATAAACCACTAAAGCGCGTGCCATTTTTCTACTCCTAAAGGGTAATATTATGGAAATCTAATTGCTGATACCGACACGTTTGCCCGCAGGCAATGCCGGCTTCAGCACAAAGTCATTGCAACCTGTTTTTGCAGCTGCAATTGGCACAATTCCCACCGCAGCGATGCCCTGTTTTTCTCGCTTTAGGTACTATTACTCGTCCTTCATCATGGCAGATATCCTTTCCCGTCTCTCCCATCAGGTAAATACTTTTTCTCGGCAATCCCAATGTGCCAACCATTTCATTGAACATCTCCCTGGAGTCAGGCGAGACCTGTGTTATCAACTTGGTATGAATGAAAATATTGCCTTTTCCACGATATGAGTTGCTCATCATAGCGGCCATTATCTCAGCAGTTTTTACACAAAATTGACCGTGCGGCCTGACATGGAGATTTCCATTACGTTCTTCTAACCTGACATTTCTATTAGTGATCATGCTATTAGTCCTGTTCGTATTTATAAATCTTAAAAGTCATACTTGAATCATCCCCAACCCTCTTGCGAGTGAAGAGAGCCCCGAACTCCTCATAATGACGAATTTTTTTTGGTATTTTTTACACTCTTTCTTTACCCGGCTACAGGCATCGTGACTTATACAATCGACCGGGCATAAAACAGCGTCCGCGCCATTGAGCATCTTCGGCAGAAGCTGACGTGAATTTTCCCGACCACCGTCATGATGGAGGAAATTACCACCCCTGTTTTCCACCATTTCCCGATAGTGGCAGATCATATTGTGGCGACCACCAACATAGAGTATCGTTTTCCCGCACAGATCCGGCCCTATACATTGGCCTGCAGAAAAGTCACCACAATCGTCACATGGAGATACTGCCGTACCATCACTTCTCAGCATTGCTTCAATGGTAGCGAGTTCCGCTTTCAGGCTGTGATTCTCAAGCGTGAGTTCCTTGAGATTCTTCAGCTGGTCACCTGCCTCTTTCTCGCTTTTGTCAGCCTGCTGTTCAAGGCCCTTACATTCACCTAAGATCTGAGCGTTTTCAGCTTTCAGATCATCATTTTGTGATTTCAGGCGCTCCAACTCATTGCGCAGTTTTGTTAATGCTTGCGGAACATTTTGACTGATCTCTTTCTGCAGGAGACTGTTCACAGCAGCCAGATCGCTCATTTCCCGCTTCAACGCTTCCATTTCACTCCGCTCAAGCTGCAATTGAACGGCGGTCTCTTCTCTGAGCTTGCTCTCATCTGCAAAAACTCGCTGCTTCAAAGCTGCCTGTTCTTTCATTTTGAGCAATTTTGAACGCAGGTCCTGCACCTTTCTGTTACGTTGGAGCTGGGAGGAAAATGTCTCGAAACTGATCATATGAGAGTCACCATAGACCCGATCAAGTAAGCGGGAACTACAGACGCCACTGGTCATAATCGCCCAATATGCTCCGGCAACCCTGCCTGCCCGCTGATCTTCTTCCCATTGGGCCCTTATTGCCTCATCATCACTGCAACTGCTGTAGCGCCGGACCGCCTGGCTGTATTTATGGTCCAGCATTTTATGAAGCACCCTGGATTGAGTTGAACGCAGAGACGCTATCCCGGTAAGATGTTGGTGAATCTCAAAATCATTTGCTTTGCTGCTTATCCCATACGATTTTCTCTGGGAAAAGGCTCGCAGATCGTTGCGGCTTAAACAGATTCCAATCAGCGAACAGTGATACCGCTGCTCCAGCTGCCACAACTTTTTCCGGACACTCCGTCCATTGCAACTTTTAGACTCTTCCACCAACTCAATGTCACCCTTCATCACCGCACCTTGTTAGCTAACCCTAACTCTTGCTCCAAAAAAAATGACAGCTCAACCTGCTGCCACCATAAACAATTTCCAATCATGCAGATGATGAACGAAAGATGTTTCGATCAGATCCGACTGATCAGGCAATCTACTCAATTCAGAATCCAAGGTCAAAGATTTTATTAGGCTCCCTTAACTTTCCCTGACCTACAAAAGAAATATTCCTGGTCTAATATTTTTTTAAAAACGGTAATTCGACAATATAGAGAGAATTCCAGAAAGTTTATCCGAAAAACTAAAATTCCATTAACCCGCTGTTAACCCCCCATGCTGTATGGTCCCCAGACTTAATCAACAAAATGGGAAATTCTCTCATTATTTCAAGCTAGAAAAGGACAGGAGCAGAACGAGCTGGGATTCTCAATCTTAAGCATCTCCGAATCACGTTAAGGATTCACCCAGGATACAATTTACTATCATGGAGCTTTTAATGAAACGTCAGTACCTCAAGCCTACTTCCATCGGAGTGGTCATGCTGCTCTTACTTCCCCTGCTGCTCAGTGGATGCAAAGAAAGCGAGCAAACCAAAGCCAGTGCGCCGGCAATGCCGCCACCTGCGATCGACATCGCCACTGTAACAACTCAGCCCTATACCTCGACCGTTGAACTTCCCGGTAGAATCTCTCCAGTACGTGTGGCAGATGTTCGTGCCCGCGTTGCCGGCATCGTCTTGAGCCGTAACTTTGAAGAAGGTGCAGACGTTGAAAAAGGACAGATCCTTTTCGAGATAGACCCGGCACCTTTTGAAGCGGCCCTGGCCCAGGCAAGAGCTAGTCTTGCACAGGCCGAAGCAAGCTTTTTCCAGGCACAGGCTGAGTATAATCGCTCTGAACCGTTGAACAAAATCGGCGCCATCAGCCCACAGGAATTTGATGCAGCGACCGCAAACCTGAAAGCTGCCCAAGCTGCAAAAAAATCTGCCCTGGCCCAGATTAAGACCGCCGAGCTCAACCTTGGTTACGCCACCGTAGTGGCACCTATCTCCGGCCGCATCGGACGTGCACTGGTTACAGAGGGTGCCCTTGTCGGACAGGGTGAAGCTACAGCTATGGCAAAGATTCAGCAACTTGACCCCATCTATGCCGACTTCACCCAGCCGCTTTCCGACTATCTGCGCATGAAGTCTACCCGTACCGATAATGACGCACCTGTTTCCATTAATCTGGATGAAATTGACTATACCCAGGAAGGTCGTTTCCTTTTCTCCGATGTAAATGTAGACCGCACCACCAGTCAGGTGAGCCTGAGAGGCGAATTTGCGAACCCTCAAGGTCTGCTACTCCCAAACATGTTCGTTCAGGTCACTGTGGAGATTGAGTCCTTTCCCGAGGCAGTTTTCATCCCTCAAAGAGCTGTAACCCTTACCAGTGCAGGAAATGCCACAGTATTTGTTGTTGATGCACAGGGCGTTACGACTGTGAGAGAGATAGTTACCGGCAAAATGAAAGGCAGTGAGTGGCAGATTGTCGAAGGCCTCAACGCCGGCGACCAGGTCATTGTTAACGGTGTAGACAAAATCCGCCCCGGTATGCAGCTGGACATCTCCGCTATGACCAATCAGAGCACCAGTCAAATCGCCAAAAAGTAAGCAGGAGAAACGATGTCTAGGTTTTTTATCGAAAGACCCAAATTTGCATGGGTCGTCGCTATCTTTATCGCACTGGCTGGCCTTTTGGCTATTCCCAACCTGCCCGTTGAGCGATATCCACAGGTAGCTCCCCCCCAGATCAATGTTGGTGTTTTCTATCCCGGAGCTTCGGCTGAAACCCTGAATGATTCTGTTATCGGCCTTATCGAAGAGGAAATAAACGGTGCCGACGGCCTGCTTTATTTTGAATCTACCAGTAACTCCAATGGCTCTGGTGAAATCACCATTACCTTCGAGCCCGGTACTGACGCGGACATGGCTCAGGTTGATATCCAGAACCGCATCCGCCGGGCTGAACCCCGGCTGCCGGAAGTGGTCCGAAATCAGGGCATTGATGTAGACAAGGCCAGTGCCGGCTTTCTCATGGTTTATGCCCTGAATTACCATGAAGGTGCTCAAGACACCAATGTTCAGCGACTCGCCGATTACGCTTCCCGAAATATCAACAACGATATCAGACGAATTCCCGGTGTCGGCCGCGTGCAGTTTTTTACCAGCGAAAGTGCCATGCGTGTCTGGCTTGATCCTCAGAAACTGATAAGCTACAACCTTTCAGTGAGTGATATCAGCCAGGCCATTGCCTCACAGAATATTCAGGTTCCCGCCGGTAGTTTCGGTGACAGACCAAGCCCCACCAGCCAGGAACTGACTGCCACCCTCATGGTCGACGGAACCATGATCACCCCGGAAGAATTTGGTAATATTGTACTGATCTCCAAAGATGACGGTTCTGCCGTTCATCTTCGTGATGTCTCCCGAATCGAGATCGGACCGGAATCGTATAATATATCTTCCCGGGTGAACAGTATCGGCGGTGCAGTTGCTGCCGTCCAGCTTGCTCCGGGGGCCAACGCCATCGCCACAGCTGACGCTGTTAAAGATCGGCTTGAAGAGCTTTCACGAAATTTTCCGGATGATATCCAATATTCTATTCCTTACGACACCTCCAAATTCGTCAAAGTTGCCATCGAAAAAGTAATATACACCCTGCTGGAAGCCGTGTTGCTGGTATTCCTGGTGATGTTTCTTTTTCTGCAAAACTTTCGCTACACGATTATTCCCACCATCGTTGTACCGATCTGCCTGCTTGGTACCTTCGCCCTGATGGAAGTGCTCGGCTTCTCAATCAACATGATGACCATGTTCGGCATGGTTCTGGCCATCGGTATTCTGGTTGATGATGCCATCGTTGTTGTCGAGAACGTTGAACGCATTATGGCTGAAGAGGGACTCTCACCCAGAGAGGCCACCATTAAAGCCATGAAACAGATTTCCGGCGCCATTGTAGGTATCACCCTGGTACTTTCCGCCGTGTTCTTCCCGCTGGCATTTATGGACGGATCGGTTGGTGTTATTTACCGTCAGTTCTCCGTATCGCTCGCGATCTCAATCATTTTCTCCGGTTTTCTTGCTCTGTCCCTCACTCCCGCGCTTTGTGCCACCATGCTCAAACCGATTTCCGGAAATCATGGTGAGGAGAAGAGAGGCTTTTTCGGGATGTTCAACCGCTCCTTCAACAGGTTGACCAATGGTTATGTGGGACTGACCAACGGCCTCGTCCGTAGAACCGGCCGGGTCATGATTATCTATGCAGTAATCCTCGGTGCCCTCGGCTATACCTATCTCCGAATGCCGGAATCATTCGTTCCGGATGAGGATCAGGGTCTTGCGTTGGTCAATGTCCAGCTCCCCGCCGGTGCGACCTACAACCGTACCCTCGACGTGATGGAAAATGTCGAGAATTTCTTCCTCTCGCAACCAGAAGTACTGAATATCGTTTCAATTAATGGCTTCAGTTTCTCCGGACAGGGCCAGAATGCAGGTCTCGCCTTCGTTGAATTGAAGGATTGGTCTGAAAGAAGCAAGGAGGAATCGGTCGCAAACCTTATTGCCAAGGCCAATGGTTATTTCTTTACCACCAATAAGGACGGTATGGTCTTCTCTGTGAATCCACCGGCCGTAGATGGTCTTGGTGCCATGGGCGGTTTTTCACTTCGCGTACTTGATTACAACGGCACCGACCGGGCCGAATTCAGATCTACGCTGAATACCCTGCTGCAGGAAGCAAACAGTTCATCCGTTGTCCGTCAGAGCCGAATCGAAGGATTACCGGACGCTCCTCAGCTCCGCCTCGACATTGACCGTCAAAAAGCAGAAGTGCTTGGAGTTGATTTCAGTACAATTCGTACTGTGTTATCAACCTCCTACGGTTCTGCAACGATTAACGAATTTGTTCGTAACGGCCGTGTTCAGCGTGTTGTGGTTCAGGCTGGCGGCGAGCACAGACTTACCCCGGAAAGCCTCGACCAGCTCTATGTGCAGAACAGGATGGGCGAGGACGTGCCTCTGAAATCATTTGTCAGCACTTCCTGGGAAACCGGCCCGGTCCAGTTTAACCGTTATAACGGCTTTGACGCCTTCAAGATTGCTGGCGATGCCCAGGTCGGCAGCAGTTCCGGTCAGGCAATGATCGAGATGGAACGTATCGTCGATCTGCTGCCGACCTGGGTTGGTTCGGAGTGGACAGGACTCTCCTATCAGGAGAAGCTGGCCGGGGACCAGGCAATGTACCTCTTTGCCCTGGCATTGCTGATCGTTTTCCTGCTGCTCGTTGCTCTTTACGAGAGCTGGTCTATCCCGTTCTCGGTTATGCTCATTGTTCCTATCGGCGCGATCGGTGCGGTTCTGGCAACCATGGTGCTGAATATGGAGAATGATGTCTACTTTAAGGTAGGTCTTATCACCATTATCGGCCTATCTGCTAAAAACGCCATTTTGATCGTTGAATTCGCAAAAGACCTCTACGCCCAGGGCCAAGGTTTGCTTGATGCGACAGTTACAGCCGCAAAGCTCCGCTTTCGCCCCATCATCATGACCTCCATGGCATTCACCCTGGGCGTTGTACCTCTGGCAACCTCTTCCGGAGCCGGTTCAGCAAGCCAGAGGGCGATCGGAACAGGTGTAATCGGTGGAATGACCAGTGCAACAATATTTGGCGTTTTCTTTATTCCGGTCCTGTTTGTCTTTGTACTCAAGGTATTCGGTATAGATCGCAAAAAGCAGCAGGCAATTGCCAACACAGAATCATCTCAGGCAACTCTGCCGGAGACGGAAACTGCAAAAGGAGCGGAATAACATGAAACGAACTCTCTTTAACAAGTCTGCTCTCGCAATCTCCGGACTCATGATGGCCGTGCTGGTTTCAGGCTGTTCCATGAAACCAGCCTATGAGCGCCCCGATTCCACTGCTCCCGCTGCCTGGCCGCAACAGACAGCGGCCTCGCAGAACCCTGGTGAAGGGGTTTCTATTTCCGTACTGGACTGGCAGGATTTCGTACTTGACACAGAATTGCGCCAACTGGTCGATAATGCACTGGAACATAACCATGATCTGCGTGAAGCTGTGTTGAACATCGAAGCAGCCAGGGCGCAATATCGAATCCAGCGCTCCGACCGGCTACCCGGTGTAGATGGGCAGGCGGGTTCCACCAGCCAGAGGATACCGGCAAGCCTCACAGATACAGGCGACTCCAGCACCATTACCACGTACCAGGTCGGCCTGGGCGTGACTGCCTATGAGCTTGATCTTTTCGGCCGGGTACGTGACCTCTCGGAAGCTGCTCTCGAAAGCTACTTTGCCACCGAGGAGGCGGCCCGCGCTACCAGGATAAGTCTTATTGCCGAGGTGATCCAGGCCTACATCAGCCGCGCTGGTGCCCAGGAGCGTCACGACCTGACCAAGCAGACTTTTGAGACCCGCTTGATATCCCTGGATATTATTTCCAAACAGCGTAAAGTCGGTTCAACTTCAGACCTCGATTACTTAGAGGCCAAGGGACTGGCCGAGCAGGCCCAGGCCGATCTTGAAGTGGCAGCCCGCGAACTTGCGCAGGCGGACAATGGTCTGGCACTCCTGACGGGGGTGCCGGTTGAACATCTCCCGAAACCCAAGGGAACCGATAACCGGATAATTCAGGAGCAACTTGCACCGGGTCTACCCTCCGAGCTGTTGACCAGACGTCCTGATATCCTTGCGGCTGAACACCGGCTTATTGCCAGTAACGCCAACATCGGTGCGGCACGGGCAGCATTTTACCCACGAATTACCCTCACCGGCGCATTCGGCACCGCCAGTAGCGACCTGTCTGATCTCTTTACTTCAGGTTCCACAGCCTGGCAGTTCATTCCGCAGTTGAACCTACCGATTTTCAACTACGGCAGCAACAAGGCCAACCTTGACCTGAGCAAGGTGCGTAACGAAATTTCAGTCGTGCAGTACGAAAAAACTATTGAAACTGCCTTCCGTGAAGTTGCAGATGCCCTGGTTGACCGGGAGACTTTTTCCCGGGAAGAAGACGCCCGTAAAGCTCTGGCCGAATCCTCAAGCCACTCGCTGCGATTGTCTGAGGCCAGGTATCGTCATGGTGTCGACAGCCATCTCAGGTATCTGGACGCTCAACGCAGAGATTTCAACAACCAGCTTGGCTTGATCCAGACCAGGACTCAAAGGCAGGTCGCTCTGGTCAACCTGTTCAGGGCACTGGGTGGAGGCTGGGATCCCAGCCACACCGAACCAGTGACCTCCATCGACTGAGCACTGGTCAGCCCTGATTTTACATCATTTCGGGGCCAGACATAGCACTCCAGGGCAGCGCCAGGGTTGAAACAGTCATCACCTGGTGCTGCCTTTTTCGCATAAACAAAGATCACCGCTGCGGAAGATAACATCATGACTTCAATCAAACATTCACACCTGCAGCGGTTTTACGATACACTATAACAAAATGGCAGGGTGACAGATGAGGTGATTGTCTGTTCCGACCTGTTCATTATTGGGTAATCAATGCTCCAGCCACCAGTGCAACAGGAGTCCCGGTTCATTCAGGAGAAATCCATGTCAATTTCCATCCTACTCGTGGAAGACGATATAGACCTTGCCGAGACAGTAGTCCAGTATCTTGAATACGAAGAGATCTTCGCCGACCACGCTTTCAACGGTGAGGCCGGCCTGAACCTTGCCCGTCAAAGCGACTATGATGTAATAGTACTTGATGTCATGCTTCCGAGGCTTGATGGTCTTTCCGTCTGCTCACGCCTCAGGGAGGACGGAATCGACGTACCGGTACTCATGCTCACTGCAAGGGGCACTTTAGAAGACAAACTCGCAGGATTCGAAGCCGGCACAGACGACTATCTTGCCAAACCATTCGAACTGGCCGAGCTTTCGGCCAGGATAAAGGTCCTTGCTAAACGCAGAAGCGGAGAAACCAAAAAACTCGTAGTTGGTGAGCTCACCATGGATCTCAATCGCCGGGAAGCATATCGGGGTGAAAAACTTCTAAAACTGACCCCTACCTGCTGGGAACTCCTTGAAGTTCTCATGCGCCGCTCCCCTGCTGTTGTCAGCCGCTCCAACCTGGAGGAAGCTCTCTGGGGAGATGATATACCAGAAAGCAACAGCCTCAAGGTGCACATGCACAAGCTCAGGCAACAGGTGGATGGAGGTTCCGATCTCCCAATGATTCAAACCGTACCAGGCCACGGCTTTGTCTTGAGGAACAATGAAAATTCATAGTATGCGCCGCCATATCACCCTGTACCTTTTGGGAATTACGGCGCTTATGACAGTGATTTACGGCATGCTGATGAATGCCTATCTCCTCAACGGACTGGAAGCTGCCGCCTCCTTTGAAATGAAATTTGCGGCAGCCCGCTTTGCCCAGGCATATCAGAAAGATCCCAAAACTCCTGCCCCCAGGACTCAGTTGATATATATTTACCTGGGGCGAGAAGAGCTTCCTGAGCACATCACGGAAATTTTCCCCAAAAAAAACTACAAGGATCAAAAGCTCTACATTGGCTACGAATTCCCTGATAGAGCTAAAGACAAAACCACCGATGCCTTTCTGTTCATGCCGTACGAACTTCATGACGGAAAACAGCTCTTCGTGATCAAACACTTCGATCAGGAAGCTATGCAACTTGTCGATCCTCCAGATATCAACACGCTTCGTTTCATGGCCATTCCTCTCGGCATATTTTGCGTACTAATCGTCTTCCTGGCCGTCCGGGCTATGCTCGACAAGCTGTATAAACCGATCAACAAGCTCACCACCTGGGCCGGCGGTTTAGATCCCGAAGGGCTGTCGCGCCCTCTGCCCAATTTCGGTTACCAGGAAGTAAATGAACTTGGCGCACTCCTCCACAGCTCCATGAAAGGGTTGGCAGACTCCCTGGCGAGGGAGCGGCATTTTGTGCGACACGCCAGCCATGAATTGCGCACACCGCTTGCTGTCATTCAATCCAATATAGAGTTACTGACCCGGATGCACCCCGAAATCAAAAAACCGGAAAGTATCCCTTTCGAGCGTATCCGCCGGGCCACTACCAACATGAATAAGACCACGGAAACCCTGCTATGGCTCTGCCTTGACGACAACCGGATACCTGAACCGGAGGCTGTTGCACTCGACGTGATGGCTCGGGACCTCATTTCCGAAAACCGATACCTGCTCGACGGCAAACAGGTCGATGTCGAACTCATCTTTGAACCAACCCAGGTGAGCACCATAGCCTACGGAGCACGTATCGCCATGGGGAACCTGATCCGCAATAGCTTTCAATATACGGCTGAAGGTACTGTAAGAATATCTGTAAAGAATAAATCAATTACTGTTACCAACATCAACCGTACGTCACATCATATTGACAATATCGGCAGTGACTACGGATACGGACTCGGCCTTATTCTGGTAGATCAGATAACTCAGAAAACCGGGTGGCAATACACCAATGAAGAGATCCCCGGAGGTCGTAGAGCAACAATAGTATTCTGCTGCGCCAGCAATGGTGGAAGTCATGACCACAATGATCTGATAATTCCTGGTTTCCGGAATACATTCGGGTAACAACTGGATGACTCGAATCCATCCGGATTAAGGGTCATCCAGTCGCCTGAGAATTTTGTACTTCCCTTTTTATTGCTCTGGCCCACAGCAATTGTGGCAGTCGAATTAGAACTGATTTTTTTTCTGTGGAGATCCATATCGTTCCTGCCAAAGCATTGCAGGATCGCAAAGCAGGTTCAATTTTCAGAATGAACCGGAATTTCTCACAACCATTTTCCAGCCGTACGCAGAATCTATTACCTGGTTACATGAACCTTTCAAACTGTTACCGCTCCTCAACTGAGGAGAAAGTCAGGTTAACTCCGGTTATCCTGCAACTTTAAAAATTTAAAAACATGCTGGTAGAATCAAAGGAGATACTTATCTTGGTGAATGTGAGATCTTTTCCACTTGTTCCTACATCTCGAGCCTGAGGATTTCAAGTATCTCGCTAATGCTACATAGTTGTTCATACGTTCCACATCACCATCACGAGCCTAACTTATTGATATCTTAACAGAGGGAATTTTATGGAGAAGATTACCATCAAGGCTCCGCTATCAGGTGTCATCTACCCTATCGAACAGGTTCCTGACCCTGTTTTCTCGCAGAAAATGGTTGGTGACGGAATCGCCATCGATCCGATCAACTCTGTTCTCACCGCCCCTTTCGACGGCAAGGTGACCCAGTTGCACAGTGCCCTGCATGCCATCACAGTCACCCATGCCTCCGGCCTGGAGGTGATGATGCACATTGGTCTGGACACTGTGTCGCTCAAGGCTGAAGGTTTCAGTCCGTTCGTTACAGAAGGTCAGTCGGTCAGACAGAATGATAAACTGATTGAATTCGATACCGACTTTATCGCCACCAATGCCAAGAGCCTCATGACTCAGGTTATCCTGACCAACGGCGAGGTTGTTGAAAGCATTGAAAAATCGTCAGGTAGCGCGAAAGCGGGCGAGACAGACCTGCTGCTCGTCACCATGAGAGTAGCTGCAGCAGAAGCGGAGGAAATAGGCAAAGAAGTCATCTCGGAAGCAGTTATTATACCAAATATCACCGGCCTTCACGCCAGACCCGCAGCCGTTCTGGCCGGGCTTGCCAAGAAATTCTCTGCAAAGATAGAACTCATCAAAGATGACGTTTCCGGCAATGCCAAGAGTGTCGTTGGTCTCATGAAGCTCAATATCTCATTTCAGGATAAGGTTCAGCTCCGTGCCGTGGGAACAGACGCAGCCGAAGCCGTGGCTGAGATATTGCCACAGCTTGAAAGCGGGCTTGGCGATGAAGGTACTGTGCCGCTTGCCGCGCCAGCATCTATCGAAGTTCCACCAGACCGCGCTGCACCGGCACCACCCCGGAGTGGAGACCCCAATTTACTGCTCGGCGTTTGTGCATCCCCTGGTATTGCCGTCGGTACAGCGGTGCAGGTAAAGAAAGAGAAATTCGATTTTGCAGAAGAGGCGGGTGACCCGTACACCGAAAACGTTCGCCTCGCCAAAGCCACGGAAAATGCCAAAAATTACCTTGAAGCTTTGCAGATGAATCTGCATATGCAATCCAACCCGGCCAAAGCAGCGATATTTGCAGCCCATCGTGAGATTCTTGATGATCCGGATCTTTTAGATATCGCTAAAAGTCTCATAGCCAAAGGAAAAAGCGCTGAATATGGCTGGCAACGCGCATTCTCCTCTTATGCTAAACAACTCGAGAACCTCAAAAACGAGGTACTCAGAGAACGCGCCAACGACTTGCGCGATGTCGGTCACAGGGTACTCAGAATTCTAACCGGTAAGGAATCTGAAGAACTCACTTTACCGGAACAGGCTATTATCGTAGCCGAAGAACTTACGCCTTCTTTTACCGTGACCATGGATACTTCCAAAGTCATGGGATTCTGTACCACCACAGGGGGCGCCACCTCCCACGTGGCAATTCTAGCCAGAGCCCTGGATATCCCCGCACTTGTCGGCATCGAGGCCAGTGCTTTGGATATCAAAAACGGGACCACTCTGATTCTTGACGGCACCAGGGGCTCCCTCAGGATCGACCCGTCAGATGAACTTATTAAGGAAACCATTGAGCAGAAAAACCTGCTCAAGAAACAACGAGAGAAAGACCTGGCTGCCGCCATGGAACCAGCCACAACGCTGGATGGTAAAAACATTGAGGTTGTCGCTAATATCGGCGGGGTTGACGAAGCCAAACAATCTGTTAAATCCGGTGGCGAGGGTGTCGGTCTGCTACGTTCAGAGTTCCTCTTTATAGACAGGATGACCGCCCCGACCGAGGATGAGCAGTATGAAGTGTACAGGGCCGTGCTTGATGCTCTTGAGGGGAGACCGCTCATAGTTCGTACCCTGGATGTTGGTGGCGACAAACCACTCCCATACCTGCCCATGCCCACCGAAGAGAATCCGTTCCTCGGTCAGCGCGGCATTCGAATCGGCCTTGAGCGCCCTGAACTGTTCAGGGTGCAGGCCAGGGCAATCCTGAGGGCCGGTTCTCACGGTAAGATCCGCATCATGTTTCCCATGGTTTCAACCATTCAGGAAATTCGCGACGCCAAGACAATGCTCGAAGAAGAGCGCACCAAACTTGGGGTGGACCCCGTTGAAGTGGGAATCATGGTTGAGGTGCCTTCAACAGCAATCATTGCCCGGCAATTCGCCAGGGAAGTCGATTTCTTCTCGGTCGGCACCAACGATCTCACCCAGTATAGCCTGGCCATGGATCGGGGGCATCCAAAACTCGCTGCCAAGATCAGCGCCTTAAACCCAGCGGTACTCAAACTGATTAAGCTCGCCACGGAAGGTGCGCACCTTGAAGGAAAGTGGATCGGTGTCTGTGGCGGCCTCGCCTCAGACCCGGATGCTGTGCCCATACTGGTAGGCCTGGGCGTTGATGAGTTGTCTGTTTCAGTTCCGGTATTGCCGTCGATAAAGGCCGAAGTTCGCAAGTGGTCGGAAATGGACTGCAAAAACCTGGCTGAGAGTGCTCTGGAATGTATTTCCGGCGCCGATGTCCGTGAACTGATTGCTCAAGCGAGGAAGTAACATGATACAAGACCTCTGGAAAAACTCATTTTCCTTTCTGCAGAAAATCGGAAAGGCTCTTATGCTGCCGGTAGCAATCCTGCCGGCAGCCGGTATCCTGCTCGGTGTCGGTAGCGCCGGGTTCTCCTGGATTCCCGATATCATCAACAACGTTATGGCCTCAGCAGGCGGGGCTGTCTTCGGCAATCTGGCACTGCTGTTTGCGGTGGGTGTAGCGCTTGGGCTCACCCAGAACGACGGTGTTTCCGCCCTCTCCGCTACAGTCGGTTATGCGGTTATGGTGGCAACGCTGGGGGTTATGGCCGCTATTCTTGACTTGGAGACCTCCACCGTCATGGGGATGGAATCCGTCGAAACCGGTGTCTTTGGAGGTATCGTTGCAGGTGGTCTTGCCGCCTATTTCTTCAACAAATATTACCGGATAAAACTACCAACATACCTCGGTTTCTTTGCCGGAAAGCGATTCGTACCGATTGTCACCGCGTTTGGCGCAATCATCCTGGGTATCGCCTTGAGTTTTATCTGGCCTCCCATCCAGGGTGGCATTGACGCATTTTCCCATTGGGCCTCAACCGGTAATACCGCCCTGGCCGTGACAATTTACGGATTTGTTGAAAGAATGCTGGTCCCATTTGGCCTCCATCACATCTGGAACGTGCCGTTCTTCTTTGAACTCGGCACCTACACCACAGACAGCGGTGAAGTGGTTCGAGGCGTACTGAACCGCTTTTTTGCCGGCGACCGTGAAGCTGCTATTCTGGGTGGTGGTTTTGTCTTCAAGATGTTTGGTCTTCCCGCAGCGGCCCTGGCCATTTATCATACGGCCAAACCTGAAAATAAGGTGAAGACCGGCGGTATAATGCTATCAGCCGCGCTCACCACCTTCCTGACCGGTATCACCGAACCACTCGAATTTTCATTTCTCTTTCTTGCCCCACTGCTCTATCTCTTTCATGCACTTCTTTGTGCTGCCGCATTTTTCATTACCTACATGCTCGATGTTCGAATGGGTTACTCTTTCTCCCATGGGTTAATCGATTATCTGCTTTTTTATGCCATTGACATTAAACCATGGATGCTGCTCATAATCGGTCCCGCCTTTGCTTCTGTCTATTACGTAGTTTTCCGGTTCGCCATTTCCATGTTCGACCTGAAAACTCCAGGTCGCGAAGATGAAACCGATGAAGGTGCGGCAAAAGATACCGCAGCCGATGCCATGTCTAAACAACTTGTACTCGCCTTTGGTGGCAGGAGTAACATCGAAAGTCTGGACGCCTGTATCACCCGCCTGCGTGTTGAAGTAAAAAACATGGATCTGGCCAGCCCTGATAAACTCAAAGCGCTCGGCGCTGCCGGGGTAGTTACCGTGGGCAATAACCTGCAAGCGATTTTCGGCCCGCAGTCTGAAAATCTGATGACCGATATGAGAATCTTTATGGATAGTGCTGGAGATGAAGCTGAGCTGACAGAGCAGGATAAGCCCTCTGCCGTCGCCTACAAAGAAGAGGAGATCAAACCAAAACTCCGCGACCACGAAGCACCGCAAAAGGTGGCTAACTGGCTGGTCGCACTTGGTGGTGCGTCTAACATCGCCTCAGTGGAGCACTGCGCCCAGACCCGGCTGAGGGTCACCATGAAGAACCGTGGCCTGGTTGATGAAACCGCCTTACGTCAGAGCGGCATTGACCATTTTATCAATATCGACGACTCAACCATGCACCTGCTGGTAGGATTGAATGCCGATCAATATTCGGCAGAGATGCGTGGACAGGTTGCCGGCGGGTAGCTGGAAAAAAACAACTCTAGAAAACTCCAACCCCTTTACTGCCTCGCAGAAAGGGGTTACCTCGCTCCTGTTCCAAGGCGCTGCTGGGTATTGCTCTCCCTATCAGTCGAAGCAGGCCGGCCAGCATTACCGACTCAACAATGAACTATTGTTAGTGATCCGGAACTACTTACGTCCCACACCTCACACCTACCCGCCCCCACAACCTCAATCAGCCGCGACGTTTTCCCTCCAACCAGTAAATACCGTCGCCCCGACTAGGTATTTACACCTGTTTGCAAGCAGTTAATTGTCTGAAAATATTGAAATCGGCTCAAGGCACTGATATATCAACCACAAGCCCCAAGACCCTAACACGCCGAACAATCCATATTCGCAAATTTCGTACGAAATAGCAATTACTTACACTTCATTAACCGTGTTTTTTTATGTATCCCTGCTACTATCAGTCGATGCAGTCTACAACTGCTTCATTTCAGAATCTTTTGGGGAAAAGAATTACACAGGAAAACAGGAGAAATTGAGATCATGAAGGCAAGGCTAGAACAGGAAAAAAGACGCAAGATACTATCTTCAATCATCTTCAACGTGGTTTTTACCGTCGGTGCAATACATTCAATCGGCACAGTAGGTTTCGCTGCTCCAATTACCTATGAAGGGGATTTGGGGACTAGTGAAGATTTTTTTGGCCAGGTCGTTGCAGGCAACAATTACTCGAATCCAACAGGATGGAGTTATTATGCTTTTGGAGCAAAAGCAGGCACCGTCATTACAATTAATGGACACAGGCAGGAAAATGCCCTGGATCCAGTTGCCGGTGTTTTCAGCGGAATTTTTACAGATACCGCAGAATTGCCAGGCAGCTCGATAGGTTCCGGCATAACTTCGGCGGACGACAACATGGCAGAATTGCCTGGTTTTTCAGGCCCCTGGGCGGATCCGAGCATTTCTTTCGTCGTCCCGGACGACGGATTATATACCTATGCAATTTCCAGCTTTGTGAGCGGCGATCCTGGTATTGATGGTGTATACGATTACATGATTGTGGCTTACCATGTTGATAACTCAGTAGAATCCATGATAATGGCAAGGGCAGCCGCAGTCTCTACCGATGCTTTGTTGCACAATCAGGGCAAAGAAGAAAATGTTCTGATATCACAATATATCCACAATCAATACGATTTTAGTCAGGGTTTTCTTCAGGATTCCGGCCACAGGGGGATTACTCTCTGGGCAGTGCCGGTATACCGGAATCTGGATTTGGGGGAAGGGAAAACATTTCTGGGCGATGCCGACGGCACACGAAACGGCTTGTACGTGGGTATGGATATACTCCGTAGGAAAGATGTGCTTTGTGGAATCGCCTTCAAAGCACATCTTGAGGAGATTCAATTCGACCTGTTCGAGACGGAAGTCCAGACATCAAGTGTAGGAGCTGCTCTCTATGGGGCCTATACCTTACCCTACGGTGTTATATTTCATGGTTCCGCAAGTTACGGATATATCCAGAATGATTTACAATACCAATTATGGGATCAAAAACCCGAGGATGAATACAATTCCCAACGATGGCTTGCCGCTGCCGGACTAAGCAAAATGTTTCAGGTAGAGAGTTATCGATTCCTTATCGGCGGTAACTATATCTTTGGTTATGAATCTTCTGAAAAATTCAGTACAACAGACGGGATACAGGTCAAAACGGATTCCGCTCAAGTGGATATCCTGGATCTGAACCTCGATGTGACCAAACAGGTCTTAGCTAATCTTGATGTCTATGGTTCACTCCACTTCCAAACAGACCTGAACAGGTCTTTAGCTGACAAGGATTCCGGTGTCGATTTTTATCTGGGATTTATCACGGAACTCGATCCAGGTATCAGCTTTGACTTACGGACCGTGATTGGAACCGGCGATATTGATGAGTATGGAATTCAGGGAACCCTGTCAATCCAACTCTAAAGGTATGTATTGCGCATGACTTGCCGCCAGCCATACAATCTGGTGGCAAGTCATGTAAAGATTAGCTTTTCAAATTATGTGCTCATTCTCCCGAACACCAGCGACATCCCCGATCGCCTCCCGCAATCTGGTTGAGAGCTGTGACACTGAGAATGGCTTCTGGATAAAACCTTTACACCCTTTATCCAGGATTTCCTGTGCCTGGCCTTCGATACTGTAACCGCTACAGAGTAGAATTCTTGCCTCGGGGTCTATTCGCTTCAGTCGATCAAACAGTTCTCCGCCACTCATATTGGGCATGATCATGTCCATTATCACTGCCTGTATGTCGTTTTTATTCTGACTGTAGAGAGCAATGGCATCGAGACCGGACTGAGCGGTAAGCACTGTGTAACCAATAGACTCCAGAATCTTTTTTCCCACCTCTATAATTACCGGCTCATCATCCACCAGCAGCACAGTGCCAGAACCGTAGATCACTTCCTCAACAGGTTCCGTTTTATAAATCACCTTCCTGGTAGTTACCGGAAGTAGCACGGTAAAGGTTGTTCCACAATCTTTTTCGCTGACAACCGATATTGTGCCCGAGTGATTGCGGATAATACCATAGACCATGGCCAACCCCAGGCCCGTCCCGCACCCAACCGGCTTGGTTGTGAAAAACGGATCAAAAATCTTCGCCATGGTCGCCTGATCCATTCCATGCCCGGTATCTGAGACTTTCATGCATACATATGGTCCAGGCGACAATTCGTATAATTGTGCCATGCCCGAATCCAACTCCACGTTGCTGGTACTTACCTCAATGAAGCCACCATCAGGCATCGCCTGGGCTGAGTTGACAAGAAGGTTAATCAACACCTGCTCCATCTGATTGGCAGCCGCCTCAACCGAATTCAGGTCAGCACTCAACAGACTGTTTACAGACACTTCTTTCCGAGTTCGACCAAACATGGAGATACACTTTTCTACGAGTGCGTTCAGATCGATTGGTAAGACCTCATATTTTCCACCCTGGGCAAAACCAAGCAACCTGCCGGTTAAATCGGCGGCACTGCTCAAGCATTCCTCAATAGAAGTCAGCTGAGCATGATCAGGATGGTCTTCAGGCAGTTGCGCCAGCATGAGCGAAGTTCTGCCCTGAATCCCCATCAACAGGTTGTTGAAATCATGAGCCACTCCACCGGCAAGGGTTCCCAGCGACTCAAGCCGCTGCGACTGTTGAAGTTGTTCCTCCAACTCGCGGCGAGCAGTCTCTTCCTGCTTGCGATGGGTTACATCTCTGGCGATCCCTCTGAACCCAAGAAGCTGCCCCTTATCGTCTCTAATCGCTGTAAGAACTGTCTCTGCAAATTTGGTTTCACCGTTCTCTTTATTGATCTCAAGCTCTCTGGCTTCGCCGGGCTGCTTCGATTCAAGTACCTCCTGAAAAATCTCCCGTATCTCCCGCCTTGCTTCCTCATCCTGGTAGTCAGCACTTCTCATAGCCAGCAATTCTGTCTCGCTGTAACCAAGCATCTCGCTCATCGCCCGATTCACCAGAGTCAAATGGCCTTCACAATCAATCTCAAAGTAGCCTTCTTCTATACTTTCTATGATGTTTCGATATCGTCTTTCACTTGCGATAAGGGCCTGCTCATTCCTCTTGCGTTCGATGGCCAGAGCAACCTGGTCTGATACAGAAGTCAAAATCTCTAAATCGATCGGCCCAAACTGATGCGGATTCTCATAACACTGCGTTGCCATCACACCGATCACTTCTCCCTCTATCTTCAATGGCACACCAAGCCATACCTTCGGTGCGGTACCAATAATCCTATTCGCAGTCGCCCGTTTCCTCAGCGTTTCTTCGCCATGAAAAACAGGTTTGCCGGATGTTATTACCTCGCCAGTGAGAGATTTGTCTGTACGGAAAGGATCATAGGACTTCAGTACAGGATCATTTGTATCTACAAAATAGGGGAAAAGGATTTTACTGACATCTTTGTGGTATATGGCGATAAAGAAATTGCTCAGGTTCATTACTTCGCCAAGTATGCGGTGGATGGAAATGTAAAGGTCGGAGAGATTTTTCGTGGTGTTGACTGCGCTTGAAATACGAAACAAGGTGTGGTTAATAAGCTCTGCACGCTCACGTTCTGCCACCTGCTGCTTCAATCGCTTGTTGGCCTCGACCAATTCAGCACTGTCATCACGCATCTGCTCTTGCAATTTTTTTAGAGCATTTTTCGATATTTCCTTGAGCGTCAGCCCCTGATCACTAGCTTCAACCATTTCCTGTAATTATTAATTTGTGAGGAAGGATACACTCCCTCTGCTTGCTCCTTCAGAGCGTCGTTACTTGCCAACCCTCCCCCGAACAGTCAACCCGCATTAGGTTCTCGATATGTTATCTTACATTTACAAATATAACTCTCATTTTCAAGAAGATAGACAACAAATTAATTCCCTGCCACATACTAGGTGCACCTCAGTAGCCAGGCCTTACCCTTTGGGTTTCCCGGCCAGATTCGCCAATTCAGCCGGGACTATTTCAGAATCTGTTTTGGTCTGCGTATGTAATAGCGATAGTAGCCAACGATATTTGAACTGATAAATATTATTTCCATCACTACAGCCCCCGGAGAGCCCGCCAGGATATTATGGGCAAGCCAGAAGCAGGTTCCCACAAACATAATCTCTCTCAATCGTTTATCGTTTTTACTAAATGAGGCTACAGTTCCAAACAATGCGCCAATAGTGCCCAAAACCGAAAGATGGCCCTCATATGTAAAGAAAAATACCAGCATGGTTATTGACAGGTATATCCACATTAAAACTCTGGCTGTCGAAAATATTGTTGTGAAAAAGCGGGTTGAGTTCAGCAGGGACAGGCAGGCTGCTGTCCAGTGCCCCAGGCACATGAAGTGAATTGAGATAAGCAGGCAGGATACCGCCAGGCAGGCGACGATATGAGTTCTATTCTTGAATTGAAACGAAAGCAGGTCTGTACAGATGGCAATACTGATAAGAATCTGGGAAGCTATAAAAAGGGACATGAAGGGGGACTCTCTGAATATGCTGAAAACAAAAATGAAATCTAGAAAGAATCATCAGATATGATAGGAAAAATACTATACAGGTGCAATCCGCTTTCGTCTAGAATCATTTCAACGTGCATCAGTTGACATCCCGCATCCATTTTTCATTTCACCGGAGGAGACAATTATGCGGTTTCCTGGATTTTTTATCACCATTCTCTCAGCCCTGCTTCTCATCGCACCATTTGCCATAGCCGAAGACAGCAGAACTGCCGAAGTGCTCTTTGACGAGGGTGCCAACAGCACCACCATTACCGACCAGATTGCAGGTTATCAGAACGTACATTACACAGTTCGGGCCCGCTCAGGTCAGCAGATAACTGTTGATTTGCAGGCAGAAAATGAGCATATCGCCTATTTCAACATTTATCCCCCCGGCAAGGCCCCCGGTAGTGCCGAGGCAATGTATATTGGCTCTATCTACGGTTCACAGTTTAAAGGGGAATTGCCAGAAGACGGGGTTTATCTCATCCAGGTCTATCAGATGAGAAGTGCTGCACGAAGAAACGCTATGGCCAAATATAAGCTCACGATAACAATCAAAAATCACCATACAAAAGAGATATCTTCTGATAATTGAACCATGGATTTATCAGCCGCTATAATGAGCAAACATCACAGGTAATCATCATATGCTCTCATCGTAGATGGCCATAATTAAATCCAATGCGGTATAGCCCGTAGCCGGGCCTGCAGTTTTGTCCTGAATCGGCCGAATCATGATACCCACTGATATTCCCGGCTCAGGAGCCTGTTAGTTAAACATACTCGACCAGTAGCCACCCTTTTCAGCAATTGTTTCAATTGCTCCGGCTGGCTCATTCACCGTCGCAGCCAGGATCGCTCCAACCTCCGCACTCTTCAACAGGGTGCAGTACTCCGAATATCAATTCCCTCATTAGGTCGCCTTTAAAACTCGACTTGGACTGATTTTTTTGCCCCCTAAATAAAACAATCACAATTCCATTTAGACTGATCTCATGTTACAACGCAATTATGAGTTCAGCTCAAAACTGAAGACACGACGAACGACCATCTCTATAATTCATTCTTCATTTTTATCAGAGGGATAACAGATGCTTACTAATTATTTCAATCGATTGCTGCTCCTTAGTTTAACATTGTGCATGCTCGTGCTATCAGGATGCCTCGATCGCTCTCTTACCTTCCAGATCCGCTTCACAGAGTTGAACGGCCTACAACAGGGAAACCGTGTCCTGTTTCAGAACAACCACATCGGCGAGGTGGTCAAGGTCAACTACACTGATACAGGAGATTACCTGGTCACCGTTACAATTTTACCCGACTTTACCAATGCCACCACCAAGGACTCCACATTTCATATCGGTATCGACTCAGACGCACCGCCCGCCAAAGCAGTATTTGTTGAACAGGCCAAACCAGGAGGAGATCTCCTTAAAAAAGGTGCAATAGTCTCAGGTACCCAAAAAGCCGGTTACTTTGATGACCTGATTAAAGATCTGACTGAAAAGGCAGAAACTGCTGAAACAGAATTCAGAAAATCACTCAAGGATTGGGAAGAATCATTGAGCACTCAATCCCAGGAGCTCAACCAAAGCTTAAATAAAACACTTGAAGAACTCTCCAGACAGTTTGGTTCAATCAAGGACGAAGTACAAAATGTGCCCAACCGCGAAGAAGTGAAAGAGCTTGAAAAGAACATCCAGGAGTTCGTAGAGGATTTCAATAACGCTCAAAAAGATGTTCAGGATAAACTGAAAAACGAGGTCATCCCCCAGCTGAAAATGGAACTCGAAAAATTACGTGAGCAATTGAAAAGAGAAGGAAGGGAGGAAGAGCTTGAAAAAATAGACGAGGAGATGAACGAGGGTATAGCTATTTAGCCTGAAGACTACCGTGAGACTTTGATCTGACAAGAGCCCGCTCTTGTCAGATCAAGCCGAACCTACTCCAGCTCAGAGCTTATTCGATATATTCTTTCCAGTCTCCAAGCCCACTTTCATAACCACTTACCGGCAGATTATCCTGCTGGATTTCTTTAATCTCTCCGGTACTGGTCTGGACGAAAGCACGCGGTCCGTCACCGTCGCCTTTACCTATACCGACATGCAGGTTGGGAGTAGTTACCACACCACGGCCAAGGCTGATCTTGTTGACCACATTGCCATTGCTATCTACACCTTCATCCCCGAAGACATTCTGATACCAGGAAGTTCCTGTTCGGTAGTAGATCTCGAACAAATCTGAACTCCCCTCAGCCTGACAGATGCCACTGCTTGGTTTGTGGGTTGAAAAGCTTACCAAACCTCCCATCAATGTTGCCTGGCCGATATTCCTTTCTCCGTTGTTATATGGCCAGATGTTTCTATACCATCCGTCTGTACAGTTATTTTTATAATTTCTATCTGTATAGTCAGTTCCCGAACACGTTGGCAGTGGGGTACAGATATTCGATACGCAATAACCGGTTCCACCTATATACCTGTCCAACTTATCCAGATACGCATTATCATCAATCAAACTGTAAAATGGTGTTCCAGTATCGTTTTCCAGACAATCAAGATTATTTATCGGCCCACCGGCCGGGACATCGCTGTTATCACGACAAGTCAACACAGACGTATCCATCTGGTCGCTTAGGTGTACCAGAATTTCATCCACCTGGAAAAGTCCTTTATTGCCATTACCATAGGTTGGATCCCCATCCAACCGAACTTCATCCCAGGTAAGTTTTCGCCTGTTTACACCACTGTTCGGGTCAGCCTCTATTACCATCGGCTCTTTAATGCCATAATAACTCTGCTGTTCTTTATCTGTTTTATCCAATGCATCAATGTAGCGCCCGGTACCAAAATAAACCCAGTAGTTATAACCATCAGTACCAACACTTGCTTCAGCTGTAATCGGTTGCAAGAGATGACCGGGTACTTGTGACCGAATATTTCCGCCACCAATATTATAATTTGAATCACTTCCCATATTCAGGAGGATATTCACATCCCAATCGTCAGGGGTCGAATAAGTTTCTCCACCGGTTTTACCAACCATATGACCACTACCGTTCATGACAAGGCGATACATATGCCCACCACCACTCCAGTACGTTGAGCCATCAGAGTAGGCGCTGAATCCCCAGCGCCCTGCTGAATCTCTCTCCCCTTCCACGCTGCTGAAATAAACGACATCCGACATTATGTCTCCACTCACGTTGCCGAAATCGTAATCAACTACAGTTATGCCGGTGACAAACGATCGCACCTGTGCCCCGCTTGGCTGATAGGTTCCCGCCGGTTCAATGGACGTAGGCTGGCCACTTGGTATACGTAAAGGCCGTTTACCAGGCGCAGCGCTGGTATCCACCAGCCAGTCAAGAGGGAGAATACTGATTTTTGTGCCGGTCATACTTTCGCCCTGCTGGGCGTAATCCTCATCAAGGGGATCAGAGGGGCCATTGGGGCCACTACCAAGTATGAGATACCATTCATTCACATTAGCGCTCTGATCTTTCATTACAGCCATTCCGGGAACGACTGTTGAGTAGCCGAGATCAACTACACTTGGGTCAGTAGTCGTAGTCAATTCACCAAGCAAGACAGGCGGTGCCTCAGGATTGGTAATGTCTAAAATAAAGTAGGATGAGGCAAATCGCTTGCCGTCTATATAAACAGGGGATCCGCCAAATCGCATGCCGCCAACAAGGATTGTGCCCCAACCTTCTGGATGAATACACCCTTCATCAGCATAGCCATTGGTACCGCAAGCAGGCTCCTCTTCAAAAATCTGCACATCAAAAGCCCGTGGCCTCTGATCGACGAAATATTTATGCTTGTACTCAGGGTTTGTGAGGCACGAAAGATGCGGCAACAAATTGTACGGCACATACGACCACAATTCTGTTCCCAGCCGTGGCCCGTTGTCGTGATATCTTGAGCCGTTTACATTCGTACTGGTATCGTAACCAAGATAGAATTTTCGCTCGTCCGATTTATAGAATCCCGCATTTACCGCATGCAGCATGCCATCGTTAGCGCCAAAATATACCACATGACGGCGATTCGCCCATCGGGTCACGAACTTGGCGTATGAAACATCGTCGTAAATGAGGTGGAATCCTTCAAGGGGAGAAGTCACCGTAACCGGAGTTGAGTGAATGATATCCCCCAATCGCCAGGTAATACCATAGCTATTCTCAGGATTATCAGGGTCAATCAGCAGAGAATCCCTGTTACGTGTGATGTAATCAATAATGCCGTCATTATCAAAATCCTTACCTGCAAAATCTTCACCTCGCAACCAACGGATCATCCAATCCAGCTCATTACTACTTGCAACTCCGAATTCATCGGTCCAATTAGTCCAGTCAGGCGCATCCGTCACACCGCTATCTTCAAAATCGACAACCTCACCTGACTCAACCAGACCATCACCATCATCCTGCCAGGTAAAAATATAACGATGTCTGTCTGCGGCTGAGATAAAGGTACTCGTATCCCTGTTTTCCCTGGTATTCAATACATCGATTGAGCCTATTGCCGGGTAATCAGATAACCACTGATTGGCAGACCATAAAAAGTGCACCTCTTCCAGGTCACCTGCATCGGTACAGTAGCCGATATTTTTATCATTGATCGAGCTGTTCCAACAAACCCTCGATTTCTGTTCCCCTACCGATTCGTCATAGAAAATAATGACCCGCTTGTCCCCTAAATCGAGAACACCATTCTTGTTGAGATCCTCACCATCATCGAGTACTCGGTTATTGTTCAGATCCTCTGACGGCCTGAGTGTACGGTCATCATTTGTATCCTCATACATATAGCCGTTATCATCTAGGAACAAACCATGCACATCACCCGCCCATTCTACGGAAGTCTCTCCGCGAACCAACTCGGGCCAGAACATCGCCTGATAGATAGCACCCTCACCACCTCGAGCGGTCGAGATTACCGACGCCGCAGAACCTGCAGATGCCCTCTGACGAAGCTCATTGAAAACTGCTAACAGACTTTCTTCCAGCATGGCAGGGTTCTCACCTTGCAGCACATCATCTGTGCCACCATTTTCAGCTGCATCTGAAATAAGAACTGTCGGATTACATTCATCTGTACTGCCTGTATCCCTTGGAGTTCCGGCCGTAACGATATAGGTGGTAATGGAGTTTTTCTCCATATCGGTAAACGGGTAATCTGCTTCCGGCAAGGTTTCATTACCAGCCGGGTAGAGTGAAAATTCCGCCCCCTGGTTCAGACCATAGTAGGTCAGATCATCAAGATAAGTTGAAGATTTCAGGCCATTATTAGTACATTGGGCTGAGACGGCAGCGTCTTCTGCACCTTCACTTCCATCAACTATATCAATGGCATTCTGACCATGCTCTCCGCGCACAAATCTTGCAACATCATCATTGACATCTGCGGTGGATGCGCCTTCGGTGATGATAAGTACAAAATTCTCCTGGCACGGGCTGATAACGGGATCGATGAGAAACTCCCAGTCTACTCCCGAATCGTAGAGAGGGCCGCTCTTTCCTAAACTTGAAGCTTCTCCTTTCAAATGGCTCGTTCCGCCACCCATTGTGATATAGAATTTACCATTGTCTACAACAATATCATTTGAGTCATACACAGTACCATTGGTCCAGGATCCCTTATAGCCGGCAACCTGTGTCCAGACTATCCCATTGTCAGTATTGGGATTACTGTCTTCGGCAATACCGCCGGTTATGGTGGTATAGAGGTCTGAACTATATAAAATATATGCGCCGGCCGGATAATAGTCACCAACCCTCAAGCCGGCACTGACATCACTATCCGTGAAGAAGTCGCCATTATTCAGACGAATCTGAGCGTTCTGGGTATAGTATCCGATGCCGTTATACATGGCCTCTGCCAGAGGTGTCCATGAGGTAGCCTGAACACTGTTGATAGCGGACGCCAGATCATCCACATGGCGCGCATCAACGGAACTCTGATACAGGCCATCGTTATTATCATCATAGGTCAGTCTGCTTCCCAGTTTTATCGGCGAAATTACTGCGGACCCATCCTTATTCCCCTGGGGACAGTATTCTTCAATGGAGTTATCAGGATCAGGGTTCAAACACTCTGTGGCGGCTCCATTGTGATGAAATGCCATTGCACCAACACGAAGATCCTGAGCTGTACGCTGAATAATACCTTCAGGCTGTGCGGAAACCTTTATGAACCCCTTCATGATGAGTAGTGGATTTTCCACTCCCATCTGGCCATAAATGCCCGCGTCAACCAATGCACCTACAATTCCCCAGGTTTCAGAACTACCACTGGAATATGAAAGTAAATCCGTTGGATCGATAACCTGGGGCATCTGCATATCACCGCAATAGTCCCTTTCAGCCTGCTCGATACAATCCTTGGCATCCTGAGATCCCCAGCCAGCACTAACCTCTCCCCAACAGCTTCCGTTGGTATCATCATAACACTCGTTTTGCGTCCAGCCGCTGGCATTCGAATCGCACAAAGTTGTGTTATCAGAGAGTACACTTACAGCTTCAAATTTTCCCCCGCCTCCACAACCTGGATTGTTTTTTGAGGTATCTACCGATGTATCGTTATCACACTCATATTGCAGACCATTACTACACAGGTTGCCAACACTATTGAAGTTCTGATAACATTCACCTTCATCCCAATTACTTTTCGATGCCCATGATCCATCGTCGCAATCACATGTTTTTTGTTCACATACACCGCCACCGGAACTGATCGGCCAGTCCTCCCAGCAACGACCGACATAGCCCGTGCCTGTCCAATTAGGTGCAGCAGGATCAGGTGGGTTTACACTATCCCACTGGCCATAACAGATATATTCAGGGTCCCAGGGGGTAATTTTCCATGGATCTTTATCCGGGTAACCAGTATTGCCCTGTTGATAGACCGCCTCGCAATGTGTTGCCAAGTTACCCGCGTGGGGAGGTTCTTCACCTTTATTGATCTTCCAACAGTCATGTATGGACGAGTGGTAGATGTTGGCAGACTCAGACACATCCTGAGTACCATACATACAGCCTTCCATTGAGTTTTTAAGAACCGGCAGCTGAGGGCTTGAATTCTGCAACTCTTCGAGATACCTTGCACAATCGGCATAGTTAATACCACCGGCACTCATGCCTACGATTTCGATGCGGGTGGTAAAATCATTCTCTCCTAATTTATCAACATCATCGGCGCCACCACGAATCTTAAAGACCAATTGCTGGGAAACTCCTCCAGTAGTCGGTGTCACCGTTATCTCCTTGGTAAAACCCCGCCCTGAACAACCACGATGCTCGGAGACCAGTCGGTCATCATCGGTTGTTGCCTCGGCACCTGTTGAGAGTTTTCCGCCTGTGAGAATTTTCTTCTGGATATCGATCTTAGAAGCAGATGCCCAGTTAAGAAGTTTTCCGCTCGCTCCAAAACAGGTTACTGCTGTCGGTGCGTTAGTATCATCATAGGTAATCTGCAGGTCTTTCCGTGTCTTACTCGTTCCGTCATCATTCCAGGCGCTTTCGGCTTTATAGGATGCACTGGGACATGCATCGACACCGCTATCTGAGGCATCACCAACTTCCTCAAAATAGCCTTCGATTTTATCCCAAAGGAGATTGCCTGAAGCGTCGGTATCTTCATAGAGCGAATTTGAACCATTGGTTGAGGAAGCAGTAGCACCATTGCTCAGGAAAAGCATCCCATCGAAGCTGACCAGGGAATTTTGCGCCCAGTTTTGGCTGTTCGACCACTCTTCAACAGAAGTAAGGTCTACTTCCGTCCAGATAAGCCCCGTATCATTTTCCAGGGAAGTGCCGGCTGAAGTACATGTAGTAGCCGGAGCAACGGGGCTACAGGTTGCCTGGTAGAGAACACCCTTGCTGGTCACATATGTATCTGAGGCATAGATTGTACCGGTCTGCCAGGGAATTACCTCGCTCCATTTATACAAAGTATCTTCTTCAAAATACCCGGCATACGATTTTGCAGTGTCAAGACTGCCATCATCTTCAAGCAGATATGACTTATCAAGACAACTCGTTTCATAGGAGATGGTATCTCCTTTATAATCAGTCCCCGTGTAGGTCTGATTATCAACATAGGCCATATCCAGCATGGAACCGGAATTATCTATAAGGATCAGTAAATTCGCATCAGACCCCGATGCAAGAAACGGTGGTTCCCCCGTGCCCTCACCACAAACCGCCGCATAAACAGGCGACGTAAAACTGCACAGTATCAACCCGAAGAGACCAATAATCAGAACTTTCATTTCTTGCCGTTTCATTTCCTCAACTCTCTTATGACTCCACAATTTGCCGTAAAATGGTCACACAGTCTTGACAATCAAAAGAACTTTTATAGCTAGTACTGACATGCGCTTGGATCTTCAGTACCCACCAGATGACGCCAGCCCATAGCTATAGTTGTCTGGCTCTCGGTCTGGCCAGCAAACTGGGAGTAGACATCGATCACTTTCGCCACTCCACCCTGGCCCGCCGACTTACCTTTGCCTTCATATCCGGCTGTCATTTGCAAGGCACCACCAATCTGCACCATTGTTTTTGCCTCAAAGTAGAGATAACCGGTTTCTTCATCATCAGTTCCACTCGTCTTGAGGTTGCTTTTGGGATAGGCTGCATCGGCCTTATCCGGATCACCGATTTTACTAGCCAGGACTGCTGCACTAGTGGACCGAGCGTTGTTATAGAGCACATAGTCTCCATCCCGGCTATAGACCCGAATATCTGTGCCACCAAGATCAGCCCATTTATTGGTCGCATCAGTTTCTTTGAATCCCGCCACACAGCTGAACGACTGTTCTATAATTTCCGTTCCCAGTGCTGCTCCTGCTTCGGCCTCAAAGTATGTCTTTTTATTCACCTTATCGTTGCTGGCAATCTGTAATTCAATAGAGGTGTTGGTTGTAGTGGCGATTCCCAGGATTGTAAGAACCAACATGATCAACAGCGCTGCAACAAGCACAAACCCTTCGCTATTACCAATCGATATCGTCTTATTTTTCATAGCCATCGGAGATTATAGATATTTAGCTTTGAGATAATTCATCGTTACCGTCCTGGTCCCACCATTCACCGCACGCACAACCAACACTCGAATGGTTTTTGTATTCGGCAGCGCCACGTTCTCTGCTACATTCCAGTAAATTGTGTAATACCCGTCGGGGGAAACTCTCTTACCATCGGCTGTAGTGTCGGTAAAACTATTAAGACCTGCCGTAGAATCTGCGTTTATGGCGGTATTGGTAATGCTGTTGTCATCCACCAGATCGGGATCGTCATACTCCAGAGAGAAGAGTTGCTCAATCTGGTCAGATCCCCAATCCGAGGCCACGGTTATTCTTTCCGCCCTTGCATTACCCTTGATGCCGGCAACCTGCATTGACACCAAAGATAAAATTCCCACACCAAAAACAACAATGGCAATAAGGACTTCAATAAGGGTAAAACCACTTGTATCTCTTATGCTCATAGTGCTATAACCTCAGGTTTCTGCAATCGACGGTCATAATCTTGAATCGCCTTCGGTAATTATCATTAAATTGCCACTTATCTCCGGACAATGTTCCTTTGTTATAGGCGGCAATATTGGATGCAGGGTTATAGATGAATGAATTTTTAAAGGAAGAATCCGGTTCTTCCGCCCTGGCAATGATTGAGACAACAACAGTTTTTACCAGATCCTCGTCTGATGTTTCCTTTTCATCCTCATCAAGGTACATGAACTCTATCTTCTCGATGCGCTCTGCTACGATTACCGGCCCACTGCCACTTTTAACTTCCCAGTGACCGCTTCCCTTATCTTCGGTATCAATCGTGCCATTAGCAGCAGTACGACGTAGAGCTAAAACACCATTGTCTTCTTTGAGGTCGTACGCGATATGTTCGTCTGTGTCTGAAACGTCACCATCCTCATTTCGATCGATGGTGAAATAGATAAGGTCAGGTTTAATCTGGACGATCTTACCAGTGCCTTCTCCTATGGTGCTCAGCTCAGCACCGTTATAGCCTGCCATTCGTATATCACGGGCCAGCAGTTTCATTGCCGCACGGATATTTTGCTGCATCTCAGTGACATCGAGCTGGGCTTCGTATACATCCTGCTGTTTGGCGTAAATTTGAAAAACGGCCATCATAACCATTAAGCCGACAGCCATCGCGATAAGGAGTTCTACAAGGGTGAAACCTCTTTCTCTTGATCTTCTGTTCATCTTTTGCACCCGCAATACCCCACCCTAATTAATTTGGATTGAGCCTGCAGAACTCTGACTCAACTCTCGTGTTCTGCTTATTTTCGTATGGCCAAGCTCGATTTTGCCAATTGCTCCTCCAGACAGGCCCATTGGGTCAAATCCACTCTCATTTGTCTCATCCTTATTAGCAAAAGAAGAATTCAGAATACAAATACCATCAGCCATACTTCCGCCAGCAACAATGTTGCCCGCAGAATCCTCAAATGAGTAACTTGAACTACCTGTACAGGAAGGATCTACATTAAAAGTGAAGTAAACCGTTCTATTTGTCTTTACGGCATACACCCTGGCTTTTTGAAAAGATGCATACATCTCCTGGGTGGTTGCCTTTAAACGATAATTGGGAACCCATTTACCTAAAGCAGAAAAAGAAATTCCGCAGAGAATTGTGATAACAGATACCACAACTAAAATTTCTATAAGAGTAAAGCCGCAACAGCTCTTTATTTGGGCCTCACCATAATATTTCTTCACAGAATACACGTTTCCCCCACTGATTATCCATGCGGTTTCGAGATTATCAGAAGAGCAATCTCCTGAACATCCAACACAACACAAATCGAGCCCAACACATCACTATCATTATACATTTCTACAGACAACTAACAGACTAAACCAGTTCAATCAAGAACTAAAGTGAATATTATATACAATTATTTAATTACTTAGAGCTATCGACACGAAACAAAAAAATAAAGATCTGAGGTTTGAAGGAGAAAAGAAAACACATGGTACACTAGAAGCGAAACACACAATTCCACATCACATTATAAGAAGGGCCAACTTTCTATTTATTTCTTATCGATCATTGAACTCAATTCACCTAGCGCAAACATTCAGCACCGGAAAAAATAGAGGAATTTATGAAAGCCCTATAAATGAAGACATTTATTTTTTTATGATGGTAATTATTTCAATAGAATTTCCTATGTCACAAACCTCTACCAGATTAAGAACAATAACAACTTCGTGGAGCATTCAATTTTGTTTAAAAAAATGTTTTTTGCTCGGAATTATGTTCTTAAAAGTTGCCATTAATATTATTAAAATATCTGATTATCCCTAATCTTCAGCTTGAAAGGTTAGGAAGTAGACATGTAATGTGGAACGTGATTGATTGGCAAGTGACCAATCCCCGGAATAGCTCCGCAATCGGCTTGTAGAGAAGTGCTTTTAGCTTTAAGTTTGTACTCCTACCACCTTTCTCCGCACCCCTCACTCCGTGAAGCTGATCCTCAATGGTAATCAGAATTATTCATCCAACAACCTGACTAAGGTCGATAACCAGATCACAAGCAACCGCAAAGGAACGCCAGGCGGCACTGAGTACCGCTTGGCACTCGTTGGTTTCACAGTCTAGACCTGACTATAGAGTCACAAGCAGAGCGCCTTTCGCGAAGTACCCCCCTAAAGAAAACAACAGTTTTTCTGCGACAACACACTGCTTTTACTAACTTTTTCTTAGTAAATTACAATACATAATCAGATTGTGTCCACGCGCCAGGCAGTGGTCGATCTCTTCTCGTCTCTAATGGAGAAATCCATGAAAAAATTTATCTATCTCATTAGCACAACCCCAGTATTTGTCGCAGGCGGCAAAAATCATGGAGATGTAGGATAGGGAACGTGTCGATCAGGGGGGACACCGGCAGTGAAACCGGAGCAGCTCCCGGAGACAATGCCCAGGATAACCAAAGTCCTTAATCTTCAGTTGCCCGAGACCAACCGCCGCCCCATTACAAACCGATTCTGAGATTACTCACCAGATGTGATGGGGCTCAAAAGAACACCTGATTTTTTTTCCTCACACTTTCCTTCCTACTTCAACCGAACTTCGCATAGAAACGATTTCGTTAGCAGAAATGCGAACAACTCCAGGGCGGAACACATTATCTAGTGGTTGACTTTGCCCCCTCGCACAATATAAAGTAGGCGCCTCATTGTATTGGTTCACTTCAGGTGAAGTGTGGCAACAGGGAATCTGGTGAGAAGCCAGAACTGTCCCGCAGCGGTTATCAGAAACGAAAACCATTCAAATGCACTGGAACTGTCAGGATCTTCATCCGGATTTTTTTCGTATGTAAACCAGATAGTCCGGGAAGCTATGGTGATTAGGCAACAGTGGTTCTTACCAGGCACGACCTGCGCGAGAATCCCACTTACGCCGTTGTTGATACCAGCACTACGGCAAAATGTCTGAAAGTCCGAAGACCTGCCAATACCTCACAGTCATTGACCACCTTCGAGGAGAGGAGTTATGTCAGCACATCCAGCAGAGATCCGACCGCTTGGCCTATATAAGATCAGAAAACGGAACGGTGAAGTTGTTTCGTTTGAATCACACAAAATCACAATGGCCATAGCCAAAGCAGGTCTTGCAACCGGCGAGTTCGGTAAAGACGAAGCCAAACGACTCAGCATTAAGGTATTGTCACTGGCACACCAGATAGTTGAGGGCATACCTGAAGTTGAAGAGATCCAGGATCTGGTTGAAGAGGCTCTGCTCGCCTCACCCCACAGGAAATCAGCCAAGGCCTACATCCTCTATCGCGATCAGCAGAATCGCCGCCGCGAGATGATCGAAGAAGCCGATGTGCAGCTCATCGACAACTACCTCGACCGGCTTGACTGGCAGGTGAATGAAAACTCCAATATGGCGTATTCACTTCAGGGGTTGAACAACTATATCGCCAACGAAACCAGCAAGACCTACTGGCTGCACCGCATCTATCCCCCCGAGGTACGGCAGGCTCACGAGAGTGGCGACCTGCATATCCACGACCTCGGTCTGCTCTCTGTCTACTGTGTTGGCTGGGATCTCCAGGATTTGCTCAAAAAAGGCTTCCGTGGCGTACCAGGCAAAGCTGCTTCTGCTCCGGCTAAGCATTTCAGGAGTGCGATGGGCCAGGTTGTCAACTTCTTCTACACCCTTCAGGGTGAGGCCGCCGGTGCCCAGGCTTTTTCAAGCTTCGACACTTTGCTTGCCCCTTTCGTCCGCTACGATAAGCTGAGCTATAAAGAGGTAAAACAGGCAATTCAGGAGTTTATTTTTAACCTGAATGTACCGACACGTGTCGGCTTCCAGACACCTTTTACCAACCTCACCATGGATCTTCAGCCGCCATCCACCTTACGCGACCTGCCGGTTGTGATTGGCGGGGTTGAGCAGGAAACCTGCTACGGCGACTATCAGGCTGAAATGAACATGATCAACGAGGCCTTTTTAGAAGTTATGTCTGAGGGTGATGCCAATGCCCGTGTTTTCACTTTTCCCATCCCAACCTACAATATCAGTCCGGACTTCAACTGGGAGGAAAAGAGCCTTGATAAGCTCTGGTCGGTGACGGCCAGATACGGCATCCCCTATTTTGCCAACTTCGTCAACTCTGACCTCTCCGTGGAAGACGCCCGCTCCATGTGTTGCCGTCTGAGGCTTGACACCCGTGAGCTGGAAAAACGAGGCGGCGGTCTGTTCGGCGCCAACCCGCTCACCGGCTCCATCGGTGTTGTCACCATCAACCTGGTTGCACTCGGTTACCAGAGCAAGGATAAGACCGAGTTTTTTGAACGGTTGGATGCTCAGCTGGCAATTGCCAGTGCAAGCCTCGAACTGAAACGCAAGGTGCTCGAAAACTACACCACCAAGGGGCTTTACCCATACACCAAATATTATCTGCGCAAAGTATATGAGCGCTTTGGTCGCTACTGGGAAAACCATTTCTCCACCATCGGCGTGATCGGCGCCAACGAGGCCTGTCTCAGCGTGGTAGGAGATGGTATTGCCAGTGCTGAAGGCAAACAGTTTGCCGAGGAAATTCTTGATTATATCCGTGAGAAGCTTTCCACCTTTCAGGAAGAGACAGGCAACCACTACAACCTTGAAGCCACCCCGGCTGAAGGTACCGGTTTCCGTCTGGCCCAGATAGATCAGAAGCGCTTTCCGGAGTTGACCACCGCCCTCAGAACAAGCGATGGCAAAACCCCGATCTACACCAACTCTACCCAGTTGCCGATTAACTACAGTGACGACATCCATGAGATCTTAGACCTGCAGGACAGCCTGCAGACCAGGTATACCGGCGGCACAGTCCAGCATATCTTCCTGGGCGAGGCTGCACCTGATCCTGAGGCAGTGAAGAACTTCGTACGTTCAACCTGCAACAACTACCAGATCCCGTATTTTACCCTGAGTCCGTCATTCTCTATCTGCTCTGATCATGGCTATGTAAATGGAGAAGTTACCTCCTGCCCAACTTGTAATGCCGACACCGAAATTTACTCACGTGTTGTCGGTTATCTCCGCCCGGTACAGCAGTGGAATGAAGGAAAGCAGTCCGAATTTGCCCAACGTTCCCACTTCACAGTGGTGAAATAGTGCGGTTAGGAGGTTTACAGAAGTTCAGCCTCTCCGATTTTCCGGGAACTCCGGCTGCCATTATCTTTACTCAAGGGTGCAACTTTCGTTGCCCCTTTTGTCATAATGGCAGCCTGTTGCCGACTGCTGGAGAGCATGAACTCGACGTTGAGGAAGTGCTCTCCTGGCTGAAGACTCGTTCTGGCAAATTGGAAGGAGTAGTGGTGACCGGTGGCGAGCCGACGATTCATGCTGACTTACCCGACTTTTTGGCCACGATCAGGGGGATGGGCTACAAGATCAAGCTGGACAGCAATGGCAGCAACCCGAAAATGTTGAAGCAGGTCATTCAAGCAGAGCTGGTCGATTATATCGCCATGGACATCAAGGCTGACTGGGGAAATTATGAGAGGCTGTGCGGTACGCCCGTAGATCTTGAAAAGATTAACAGAAGTATTGAAATACTTGCAAACTCCGGCACCCCGCACCTCTTTCGCACCACCGAGGTTAAAGAACTCATGTCCACCCATGAAATAGCAAATATCGAGCGGATGCTGCCAGCCAGCTCAAACTATAGTATTCAAACGTTCAAGCCGGAAACCGCCTGGAACATGTAACAACACTTCCACCCCGCCCGCAATTTTTCACTCCTTCAGTCATGACTCTTCGCCGGTTAGGCGAAGAACCCTTTCAAGAACCATCAACACGTTATCTATTACTTTCTGCCTAAAAGAAATATTTGCCCTTTGCAGCCCCCTTTTCGGTCAGATCAGGCCAGTGGCCCAGGACAATAATAAATACATTTCCATATAGATAGCCGACGACATCTGACAATCCCGGCTATCCATTCTTGCTAAGGGCCAAACCAGCTGCATTGCTTCCTGCCAGTTGCCTGATCTGTTTCTATTGCCACCTGTTATGGATATCAATTAATGTTGGGGCAAACAGTACATTCATACTCTTTGGAGGAGTGAAAATGAATACAATCCGGTTCGGCATCCTCTCCACCGCCAAAATTGCTCGCCAGAAAGTCATTCCTGCCATGCAGCGGTCTGCCCATTGTGAGGTTACGGCTATCTGCTCGCGTAATCTTGACAATGCAAGGCAGTACTCTAAGCAGTTAGGCATAGCCAAGGCCTATGGCAGTTATGAAGAACTATTGGCTGACCCTGAAATTAATGCCGTTTATATCCCTCTGCCCAATCATCTGCATGTCGAGTGGTCGATAAAAGCCCTCGAGGCAGGTAAGCATGTTCTCTGTGAGAAACCGATTGGCCTGAATAGTGGCGAAGCACAAAAGCTTATCGATGCTGCATCCTGCTTTCCAGACCTGAAAATCATGGAAGCCTTTATGTATCGCCACCACCCGCAGTGGATCGAGGCTAAAAAGCTGGTTGAGAGTGGAGCAATCGGTGAGCTGATTACCATCCAGTCGTTTTTTTCCTACTTCAATAATGATCCTGGAAATATCCGGAATATTTCAGATATAGGTGGTGGCGGCATGATGGATATCGGCTGTTACAACATCTCACTCTCCCGATTCCTTTTTGATGCTGAGCCGGATCGTGTCACAGGCTTTATCGACCGCGATCCTGATTTCGGCACTGACCGGTTATTTTCGGGCATGATGGATTTTGGCGGTAAAGTCTCCTCGTTCACCTGCTCAACCCAGCTTTCACCGTATCAACGGGTGAACATTCTCGGTACTTCCGGTCGCATAGAAATCCTTATCCCATTTAATGCTCCACCGGACAGAGAGTGTGAGATTGTCCTCCAGAAGGAAATACCCGACCAGGCAAGTTCATTAAAGACATTCACCTTTCCAGCATGCGATCAATACACAATACAGGCAGACCTGTTCTGTGAGGCTATTTCAGAGGACAGCCAGCTTCCGACCCCACTTTCTGATTCGCTGAATAACATGCTGGTATTGGAGGCACTTGTTCACGCTGCTGATGGGAAAAAATGGCTTGAGTTTAAGGCCTAACCTGCTCTCAAGATCGATTACCTCTATAATGGGCAGATTCCCCCCTGCCCGTTATAGTTTCGAGACCAGTATTGCGTGATAGCTGCATTTCTTATCAGAATCGGTAATTCAGGCCAGCTGTAACCAGCACCGCACAGGCATTCGAAAATTCGCCAAAAACTATACCCTCAGGATCAGCAGTATTCGATCTGGTTTCTTTATGATCATAGAGAGCTGCTATGCCAATATCCATCTTGTCATTGACCGCGTATTGCATGCCGATTGTGTAGATATAGCCGGTTGAATCAGGTGTGCTGAATTCCAGATTTTCGGTAGGGATTGGATCGTCATCGTAGGCAAAGCCCGCCATGAGCGTATATTTTTCATTCAACTTGTAAGTAATGCCAATACGAAAGGTATCGGCATCATCCCAGTCTCTTGCGGCTGGCAGAGCAAAAGGATTTGATTCCGGATCATTAAAGGGCGGTGCATAGTTGAATTCAAGCGCGTCATACTCTGACCAGAAGGTTCTATCCCAAACCAATTCTATGTTGAGCTTATCTGTGACGTCATAGGCTACTGCAACAGCCAGAACGGCTGGTGCCGGGACTTCAACCTCACCGTATACTGTAAAAGGATTTCCCATTATATTTAGATAGCTGTTATCCTCGAATTCGAGATCCACATTCGAGCGATAGGTAACAGCCAGATCCAGCCGATCATTTGGTTTTGCCGCCAATGCTACATTCCAGCCCCATTCTATCGTACCGTCCTCCATCGATCTGGAGAAAGGCCCTACCAACTCTACTACCCCATCGTCCTCTCGTTCAGGGACATACAATCCTGTGCTTTTTACCTTTGCTTCGGAATAAATCATCCTAAGTCCTGCCGCCACCGAGAACATATCTCCTATACCATAACTCACCGTCGGGTTTATATCGAAAACAGCCAGGGAGAATTCTTCAGCGAACGCCTTGGCATACCCCTCCTGCCATCGCTTCTTCAGGCCAAACGGTTCAGTAATTGAAAGGCCGAAGCGCGCCCCGCCATAGCTTGGTGAAACTATAAATCCTGTTGGCAGCAGGCAGTGTTCCTTTTCAGAATCACTGTCAAAAGCTGGTGTTCGATCGTCTTCATATTCAACACTCGAGAGATAGAGATATGTGAGATTTCCTTGAATATGCCACGTGTCCTCCATCCAGGTCATTTTTGCAGGGTTATAGTAGGCCGTATCAGCACGACTTGCCGAAGCGATGTTGGCACTTGCCTTGGCAGTGGCGTCTACCGATTGCTCAGGTATGCGATATCCTGAAGCCCAAGCTGTACCGCCGGAAATGATACCCAGAGAAGCAACAACACAGATAGTTTTCTTCATGCTTTTCTCCCATTACGTTGAAGTATTTCGCAATTGATCCCGATACAATCAATTGCCCTCCTCTCTCTTCACTATTTAAAACGGGATACTGCACAATATGCCTTTTACGTTAAAGTCAATTAGCGGACCCGTTTTGGTCATACGCCAACACTTCAACAACACCTCTTTCAAACTTCGTTTATCTTCAGTTTTTTCAGAATGTTCTTACCGGGGGCACCATTTTGATCATAGCCCCGTAAGCTGTAATAGCGTGGAACAAGATCGTCTATGGGTACAGTCTTCTTCTCTGCATCACAGGGCAATGGTTCTTTCGTCAACCGCAAGGGCAGGATATCTTCTGATCCAGTTCCCCCTTCACGAATATTCATATATCGTTCAAGGACATGGATACGATCCCCTGCCTGTAAAAATTCGCGGTTCGACATTCGTATCCCGGTGGCTCCATTCCACAGTTGGGTGTAAGTGCTGAAGTCGATCAGAGCTATGGCAAGCTTCGGGATATTCTGCATCAGCAATCCCAAGATCAGATCTGGGGTATATTTAGACAGCAGCGGTTCCAGGGTGTAGGAGTACATGGTAAATTGACAGGTTTGCAGGGCATTGATACAACAGGTCAGGCGCTCGAAGAAAATTACGAACTCAGGTTTCGCCCGGATGGTGTCAGGCTTCAGCAATCCAAAGTAATTCTCCAGCGCCACCAGATATGCCGAAAGATGACATGGACCCCTGTTGGCCACTGCATAGGCAAGGCCTTGCCCGAAACTTCCTCTAGGGTCGTAGGCTGCCATCTCAAGGCCCTTGACCTGCATGGCAAAATCCTGCCCACCATATTTTTCAGACAAAGCCCGACAACCAAGACCTAGCTCTTTGCCAAACCCTCTGCCATAGGCTATATCGGCTATTACTTCGGCAACCTTCTCCTGCTCGCCAAATCTCAGATCCATATCGATCAGACCTTTTTCAGCAGCCTCCATAGCCCAGCCCAGAGTCCCGCCGGTACTGATGGTATCAAGCCCCAACTCACCACAAAGCTCGTTGAATTCGGCAATGGCCTGTCGATCAAAGATATCCAGGTTAGAGCCGAGCATGGCTGTAGTCTCATATTCCGGCACTGCTAAGGTTTTCCCACCATAATTGCCTTTATGACCACAGAGGATCTTGCATGGCTTGCAGGTCTCGAACCGGGTGGTGTGAACGTCCTTTACCATTTCGCCGGATATTTGATACGCTCTGTCATCTCTGCCATCGGAAAAATTTTTCACCGGCAGAATCCCGGCCCTGTTGTTCGGATTCACATTGGAATTCGTACCGTAATTCCTGAGCCGCACAGCACTCATCTCATTGCGTGCTATATAGCTACTGCCTCGCTTTGCCGCCCGCTTGTACTCCTTTTTACTGACTGGGGCAATTCGATAGGCTCCGCCGCACGCAACCAGCGCCTTGAGCTTCTTGGCCCCCATCACCGCACCAAGCCCGCCTCTCCCGAGGAATCTCTTGCCGGAACGAACATTGGCATAACGCACCAGATTTTCTCCGGCCGGGCCGATCAATAACGAACTCTGTTTCTCATCATCCAGTACATCCTGAGTTTCCACTGTGGATTTTCCCCAGAGATGATCCGCAGCATGAATGCTCGCACCGTGCTCATCAATCAGGATATAGACTGGTTTTTCCGAACTTCCTGAAACAAGGATACCGCCCCAACCGGCTGTGCGAAGCGCCAGACCAAAGGGTCCGCCGCAGGAAGATGTTGAGATGATACCCGTCAAGGGAGATTTGGCCAGGGCATGAAACCTGCCTGTGCAGGGGCCACCCATACCAAGCAGCACTCCTGGCATGATCGCGAGAATATTGTCCGGCCCCAGAGGGGCCCTGCCAGGTTTGAGACGGTCAAAGAGGAGTTTCAGACCTAGCCCTTTTGCTCCCAGATAGAGGCGTCTTTCCTTATCCTTTACCTGGTAGATCGATACCTTGCCCGTAGACAAGTCAACTTCAAGGATTCTATTGCCGGGCCCTGTGAATTCCTGTGTCATTGCGGTCCAATCCCTGCTCATGTTAACAATTCAGTTCTCAATACGCCTTTTTCAGAATATTAAGCGCATCCTCATACTCAAGCTCTCTTGTGTTGAAGGTTACCGAGCCGTCTGAGATTGCCGCTCTGGCAATCTCCCCGAGCTGATGTTCTGCCACACCTGCGTCTCGCAGATTCATAGGAAGCTGACAACACTTATAGAGTGATCTCTGTAGATCTCTAATGACAGAGATTGTCTTAAACGCACGCTCATCCGAGTGGGTTCCTGCGTAAAGTTCAGGACCAGCCAGAGGGAGCAGAAGCTCGGCAATCAAATCCTCGTTCACACTCAAATTGTATTCAAGGCCGAGGGGAAGAAAAATTGACATTGCCTGCCCATGGGGAATATGCGCAACGCCACCCGCAGCATGGCCGAGAGCATGCACCACGCCCACCATTGAGTTAGAAAACGAAATACCAGCCATGGTGGCAGCATTGGCCATAGCCATACGTGATTCGCGCCCAGTTCCATCCTGAACAACAGAGAGAAGATGTTCACCGACAAGCTTTATCGCAGCAACAGCATACGCATCGCTTAAAGGGTTTTTCTGCAAGCCGGTATATGCCTCCATGGCGTGGGCCAACGCATCCATACCGGTGGCGGCTGTTATTTTGGGTGGCATAGTCAGGGTCATCCGCGGGTCAAGAATCGCCACATTCGGCAAGAGACGCCTCGACGCAAATGCCATTTTAACATTCCGTTCCGGGTCCGAGATAACGGCGACCTGGGTAACTTCTGAACCAGTGCCGGAGGTGGTCGGAATAACCAGCAGCGGTTTCATCGGCTTTTCAAGAATATCCACACCCATAAATTTCATCAGGTCATCAGAACCTTCCGAAACCAGAATATTGACCCCCTTGGCAGTATCGATCGGTGAACCACCTCCGATTGCTATGATCGAATCACAGCAATTCTCTGCAAAAATTACCGCTATTTCATTCACCACCAGGCTGGATGAATCGGCTGGAACCGTGTCATATATCGCCCCGATGGTCACCTCGGAACTGTAAAATGCCTTGATCAGCTTCTTGACCAAACCGGCTCCTGCCACACCCTGATCCGTGATCACCAGTGGCCTTTGGACCCCAAAATTCTTTAATTCGGAAGGTATGTTCTCGAGCGCTCTCTGCCCCGAAACAATTTTAACAGGATTACTGAATTCGTAATACGACGGTATCATGTGCGACTCCTTTGATTATGGACGACTCAACACATATTCCCCGATAACAATTTGATACTACACAATACTTATATTGAAGTGGTTATCGCCCAAATGGGATGCCAACCATGTAGAGATACAACCTGCGTCTGTATAAAGAGTGAATCGGCTCCGGTAGTCGCTTAACCAGCCTCCTGGCAATAACTCCAGGATAGAGATAGGCAAGAGTAACATTCAGACAACGGGTCAAGGCTACGGCTTTTGCCAGATCGCCGACAACACTCAACCTGCTTTCGGAAAAGGCTCTGGCCGCCCCCATCTGGGGGGTGAGCACCAAAAAGGCAGATTCGAGATTGTTAAAGCGTATGGTAAGATCTGCCCGGGAACGGAGACGGCCTGTATATTTGAGCCTGCCGTTCGCTTTCTCCAGTACCATTGTGGGGGAGATCCGGCCTGTTTCCCTCTCCGGCAATACCACCATTTTTATTGTGAAACCTTCCGGCAACTGAGCTACTTCGTTTTCGAGGCGGTGATCAAACTTTGCAGCACTCTGCAATGCCCGACCAAGAACGGACAAAACGATCTGGCAGATATATTCTTTCAGCCATTTCCTTTTGGGCGGGACAGCTTTGCAGAATTTCACATTATACCCCCTTCTTTTATGTCCAATCCATAGACTGCATTACATGATCATCTGAAAGCACAGCATATTTTCAGCTGAAATACCCCTTCCGTACTGGTTAGAATCTGCTTAAATACTCACCTATCTCTTTGGTGGGGATATCTCTTGCACCAAGCAGGCTCTGGAGAATGAAACCGTCTATCACCGCAATGATGGTGTCTGCCAGATAGGGATGATTGACACTTTCCGGGTCGAGTTGCGCCATATTCGCGACCAGCAACTGTCGCCATTCACTGTATTTGCCCCTGAAGCGTTCCCTGAGTGCCTCATTGCCTGTTAATGCCTCATGCATCAGGTAGTTATGCAGACGCCCACGGGTTTCGGCCTGAATCAGTGCCTCTAGCACCAGACCAATAGCCTCTGCCAACGACTTATCCTGCATGGTATTTGCCACCAGATCGAGTAGCTCTTCGGTCAACCCGGCCATCTGGCGTTCCGTAATTGCAAATATCAGGTCGTTTTTGGAGCTGAAGTAGTAATACAGCGTTCCTTTACTTATTCCTGTTGCCTTGGCCACGTCAGACAGACTGGTATTGTGGACCCCTTTTTCTACAAAAAGCCCCTCGGCAACATCCTGGATCCGCTCTTTATTATTTGGCTTTTCAGCACATTTTTTCTGCACGCTCACCCGACGCCTCCGTCCTGCTGGTTGTCAGTCGGCCGGCTGGCCGACAATTTACGTTTAACTGCATCGTATTGTTTTGTCAACATTATTCATTGACCACTGCGACGTTCATCGGTGCATGCAGACAGTGCAGGTACTGGATCAACTTTGCTAATCTCCCCCCTGGAATCCTGCCAAACCTGAGAAGCCCCCCTCACTTTTGCCGACTCAGCACAAAAGCCGAAATCGCAGACACTGCCCTTGTCAAACTCCCGGCAGTGACTAATAAGGTACTTAATAATAAAGCAAATCAGCTAACCAGAACTTCACATACGGTTGCTCCTTTATGCCGATCTAAAAAATCACGATAATTTCACCTCGGACGGATCAATATGAAAAGTTTAGAGCACAAAAACTGCAGGATAGTTCTCGCTTCAAGACCTAAGGGTGCCCCGACCAAAGACAACTTCAGAATGGAAGAAGTCACCTTGCCGCAACTGACTGCGAATCAGGTTCTTCTGCGGACCGTCTTCTTATCGCTGGATCCATATATGCGCGGTCGGATGAGTGATGCCCCCTCCTATGCGGCCCCGGTGAAAATTGGTGAAGCTATGGTAGGTGCCACTGTCTGCCGTATTGAAGAATCCTTGAACCCGAAATTCCAGGAAGGCGATTGGGTACTGACCTATGGTGGTTGGCAGTCCCATATAATTTCAGACGGTTCAGATCTCACCCGATTGGGCAGTAACCCTGAAAAACCTTCCTATGCTCTCGGCATTATGGGTATGCCAGGGTTCACTGCATATATGGGCCTGCTCGATATAGGCAAACCTCAAGATGGTGAGACACTGGTTGTCGCTGCTGCAACAGGCCCCGTGGGTGCAACCGTCGGCCAACTAGGTAAACTCAAGGGGTGCCGGGTAGTGGGGGTGGCAGGTAGCCCTGAAAAATGTAGATATGCAATCGACACGCTCGGCTTTGATGCCTGCCTGAATCACAAAAATGCTGATTTCGACGAACAGTTAAAAACTGCCTGCCCCGGCGGTATAGATATTTACTATGAAAATGTCGGTGGCAAGGTCTTCGACGCTGTTATGCCACTTTTAAACGTCGGAGCGCGAATCCCCGTTTGCGGCTTGATTTCCCGTTACAACGCAACCAGTCTTCCCGATGGCCCGGATCGATTGTCGCAATTAATGGCCACCATCCTGATCAAGCGCCTTACAGTAAAAGGGTTCATCATCTTCGACGACTACGGCCATCGTTATGATGAATTTGTTCGGGAAATGAGCCAAATTCTTAAAAGTGGCAAGATGTATTACCGGGAGCAAATTGTCGAGGGACTCGACAAAGCACCTGAAGCGTTCATCGGCCTGCTGGAAGGCACAAATTTCGGCAAGCTCATCATTCAGGTTTCCTCGGAAGATTAATAGTTCAGGGCAACTCCCACAAAACCAGAATATCACCAGGAGTAATTTATGAATATTTTAATGGTACTCACCTCCCACAATCAACTTGGCGACACCGGGCACAAAACCGGCTTCTGGCTAGAGGAGTTTGCATCTCCATATTACCTCTTCAAGGACCGGAATTTCACCGTCACCCTTGCCTCGCCGAAAGGTGGCCAGCCTCCTGTTGATCCTATGAGTGAACAACCCGACCATCAGACTGCTGCAACCCTACGCTTTAGTAACGACGACGAGGCTAAAGAACAGCTCGCCAACACCCTTCGTCTCGATAGTGTTGAACCTGAAAATTTCGATGCGATCTTTTACCCCGGGGGTCATGGTCCGCTTTGGGACCTGGCCGAGGACAAGCATTCAATTTCACTTATTGAGCAATTTGCCCGTCAGGAAAAACCTGCCGGTTTTGTCTGTCATGGGCCTGCTGTTCTGAGACATGTAAAAGGAATTGATGGCAGACCGCTGGTTAGTGGCAAGCGAGTGACTGGATTTTCAAACAGTGAGGAAGCCGCTGTGCAATTAACAGGGGTCGTCCCTTTTTCAGTGGAAGATATGTTGACGGCAAACGGTGGTCTTTACATCAAAGCAGATGACTGGACGAACCACGTTCAGGTAGATGGCAGGTTAATAACAGGCCAAAATCCTGCATCTTCTGAAAGCACAGCATTACATCTTGTGAAGGTACTGAAAAAGTAAGAGCGGCAGTAGTGGAGCCCACGACCGGATTTGAACCGGTGACCTCATCCTTACCAAGGATGCGCTCTACCAACTGAGCTACGTGGGCCTCCAAAACGAGTACAGTATGCCAAGAGCTCTCTGCATACTGAAAAATGGTGGAGGGGGGAGGATTCGAACCTCCGAAGGCTGAGCCGACAGATTTACAGTCTGTTCCCTTTGGCCACTCGGGAACCCCTCCATATTTTGGGCGCCTCATTGAAAAGGCAGAGTCCTATTTACACTCTCTGCTGCTCTCTGCAAAGATCTTTTTTACTTTTTTTTGAAAAATTTAAAGAGAGTCAGTGAGTCAATATCGACTATCCACCATAAGTCGGCAACATAGCACCTCCCCTGATCCCGGTTTGAGAAGGCATCCAATCCAGGGAGCAAATCAAACAGGATTTTCCCGCCTGTACCGGTATCGATTTTTCATCCAGCAGACAGACTCCCAGCCACGATAGTCATTCTGCAACCTGACTTAACCGGGCAAACGGTATCCCCTGTTTCTGATCAATCCGAAAGCTTCATTCCCCCAGCGCCCTTGTCTCGCAATGATATAGGGTTTCAGTCAATTTTCATCTAACCTTTTCCTCTTTTCACAGATATGATCATAGGATGAACAATGAACGAAGAAATACCAATGTCAAAGGATTTTGGTGGAAGCGTTTCTTTTACTCGGTCACAGGAGCAACCAATGACTACGAGTTGGGCCCCAACTGGTTTGCCTCCGTGATGGGTACAGGAATCATAGCCAACGCAGCCGCTTCGTTGCCTCTACTTTCTGAAAAACTTCAAGTATTTGCTCTCATTGTCTGGTGCATCGCGTTTACCATGCTGGCTGGCCTTATGCTTGCAACCTTCGTCCTCCTGCTCCAGGGACTCAGTGTCTGGAGAAAGCATTTCAGAGATCCGATGATGGCGCAATTTTACGGGGCACCTCCCATGGCCATTCTCACCATTGCAGGTGGCACCATCCTGCTGGGTGATACCATCCTCGGCCAGGAATTTGCTCTTAGAGTCAGCTGGGCTCTCTGGTTTCTCGGCACCATCAGCGGCCTTGGCTCTGCTGTGATTATTCCCTATCGCTTGTTTACTAAATTCAGGGTGCGACAGGACTCTGCCTTTGGAGGTTGGCTGATGCCAGTTGTCCCTCCAATGGTATCCTCGGCAATTGGGGCGATGCTTGTTCCCCACACCCCTGCGGGCACTATCAGAGAGACGATGTTTTACCTCTGTTTTTCCATGTTCGGGTTGAGCATGGTGACTGCCGCGATCATCATATCAATGATCTGGAGCCGACTGGCGCACCATGGTACATCCGGCACCTCCCGGGTACCAACTCTATGGATTGTTTTAGGCCCATTGGGCCAGTCCATGACCGCGGCAGGTATACTCGGTACTGTCGCCGATGGCGCGATCCCGACCCATATTGCTCAGGGGTTTGAGTTGTTCGCTGTGCTCTATAGTGTACCAATTTTCGGATTTGTGATCCTCTGGACATGCATGGCAACGCTGCTGACCTTTCGTGCCCGTCGCCGGCAGATGAGATTTGCCCTTACCTACTGGGCATTCACCTTTCCTGTGGGTACGTGTGTCACCGGTATTGCGCAATTAGCCCACCACACCGATCTTCCCCTGTTTGAATGGGTGAGTATTTTCTTCTATCTCTGCTTATTAACCGCCTGGGCTGTGGCCGCCTTTGGCACCACAAGAGGCATGATAACAGGACATCTGTTTCGACCACCAGCCTCAACATCCCCCATCATTTCCACCAAAGACCCCGACTTCACCGGTGACATTCTCGATGAGCCATAGTCACTGTCAGCACAAGGCATATAAAATCAATGAGTAAAACTTCGATCAGTCATAACGTGATAGGGCCCCGACACGTAATTTTCGGATATAGTCGCCCTGCATTCCTTCCCTTCCGTTGACTACAAACAAAAAAAGCCCCATGGACCGAAGTCCATGGGGCTTTTACAATCTACTCTAAACGTAATCAGAATTAGATCTGGGTAACGTTTGCAGCAGCAGGTCCTTTCTGACCCTGTACAACGTCGAAGGTTACGCGAGCGCCTTCTTCGAGGGTTTTGAAACCGGTAGCATTGATTGCGGTGTGGTGTACGAACAGATCGTCGCCGCCATCCTGAGCAATAAAACCAAAACCTTTTGAATCGTTAAACCATTTTACTGTTCCTTCAGCCATGATACTTCTCCATAATGAAGTTCTTTGTTCCAAACCAAGGCAGAATCCATCATACTGAAAAAACAGTATAGTAATAAATTTCGCATCCTAAGTACTGAAACAGAGTAAGAGATAACTTTCTTACCTCTATTTAATATGAATAAGACGAAATGCCCTATCCATCTCTACTGTGCCGTCTCCCGATCCAATATGAACCAATCGATCATGCACCCTACCGACACTCTGTCGGATATTTTTCGAGGGTTTACAGCTAAAAACCATCCTCCCTCTTTATATCTGGTACGCCCGAGAGGATTCGAACCTCTGACCTACGGATTAGAAGTCCGTTGCTCTATCCAGCTGAGCTACGAGCGCTCATAGATTGTAGATGTGTAGTGCCAACAAAGACAACACAGTCACGAGCGACATAATAACCAAACCAAAACAAAAAGCAACAGGTTCTTTTAAATTAATCGAGTCCCCTGATTTTTTTCCATACAGGGCCACTGTCAGTATCGATCACAGTTATCCCCTTAGCTGCCAGCTCTTCTCTTGCATCATCAGCAAGTTGCCAGTCTTTTTTTAACCTGGCCTGCTCCCGGCGCTGGATCAAAGCATTCACTTCCGGCGCCAGTGGACAACCCTGCAAACGAAAAATTCGCAGCACATCATCAATTTTTTTCAGGCATTCAAGAATATACTCTTTTTGGTCACGATCCAGATTATTGAGCAGGAGAATGGGATTGGTCCGATTGATAAAGATGTAAATCGCAGCCATCGCTTTAGAAACGTTCAGATCGTCATCCATTGCCTCGAAAAACTGTTCTTCCATGGCCGACACATAACTTGCAACTTCCGGATGCGGCTTGCCCGGCGGCAAACAGTGCAGCTTGCAGATAAATTCATCAATACGCCTCAAAGCCGTACGTACACTCTCTAACCGTTTATAAGAGAAGTTGATTGGCTTGCGATAGTGCACACTCAGAAGCATCAAGCGCACTTCCCTTGCGGTGAAACCCTTCGCCACCACATCGGCAAGAGTCACCACATTACCATTCTCAGCAGCCATCTTTTTCCCATCAACCAGGAGCATCTCAGAGTGCAGCCAGTATTTCGCCAGTGGTTTGTCCGTCAACGCCTCCGATATTGCGATCTCATTCTCATGATGGGGAAACATCAGGTTACGGCTGGAGGTATGGATATCCATCGTCTCACCGAGATTGCGAATTGCCATGGCAGCACACTCTACATGCCAGCTTGGGCGTACATTTCCCCAGTCTGTCTCGAAGAAGATACCTTTTTTCAACTCAGACAGAGTCGAACGCTTTAAAAGAGTAAAATCACGCGGGTTGTCTTTTTCATAGTCATCCAGATCAACTGTTTTGCCCAACTGAATCTTGCTAAGATCAACCCCGGAGAGCCGGCCGTATCTGGGAAATTTAGAGATATCGAAATAGATTGAGCCATTTTTTTCGTAGGCATACCCTTTATGCAGCAACTCATGGGCAATCTCGATCATGTCCTTTATATGCTCACTGGCCCGGGGGTAACCTGTTGCCTTCCTGGCACCCAATGCCTCAATATCTGATATAAACCCATCGATATAGCCCTGGGTAAAATCAGCCAGTGGCTTACCTGCCGCCTCTGCACCGGCGATGGTGTTATCATCGATATCGGTGAAATTCATATACGCTGATACCTCAAAGCCTTTAACTTCGAGATAACGAGTCACAAGATCCGAAAATACAAAGCGCCTGCAGAGCAGCAGGTTTGCCTCTTCATATGCGGTGGGGCCACAACTGTACAGGGTGACACTCCCCTCTTTTTGTGGCTCGAACAGTTCTTTTTTCTTGGAAAGAGTGTTGAAGAGATGAAGTTGAGATTCTTTTTCCTCTCTCTTTTTCGGAGGTGTAAAAAGCGGAGTACTGAGATACCGCTCACCACTATCCGGCAGCAGCACTACAAACATCCCACTCTCGACGTTTTTGGCATAATCCACCGCCGCAGACATGGCCGCACCGCTGCTCATGCCAACCAGCACTCCCTCTGTGCGCGCTAACCTGCGCACCATGTTGAAGGCATCATCATCTTCAATAGGCAGAATCTGGTCCGGCTGATTTTTATCATATATACCAGGACGATACGACTCCTTCATGTTTTTCAGACCCTGGATTTTATGTCCCCGGCCTGGCTCAACAGCCAGCACTTTGACATGGGGATGATTATCCCTGAACCATTTACTCAACCCCATGACGGTGCCTGATGTCCCCAGGGTTGCGACCACATGGGTCACCTTTCCTTCCGTCTGCCGCCAGATCTCCGGGGCAGTACCAACATAGTGCGCCCGCCAGTTGGCCTCGTTGTTGTACTGGTCGGTCATAAAGTAGCGATCGGGAAATTCCCTGGCCATTGCATAACACTTCTCTATCGCCCCATCTGTGGCGCGCCTGGCAGGAGTCAGTAGAATCTCCGCACCATAGGCTTGCATTATCTTACGACGCTCAATGGAGGCAGACTCCGGCATCACCAACACACAACGGTAGCCCTTGGCTGCACAAACCATAGCCAGGCCGATACCGGTATTGCCGCTGGTAGCCTCCAGCACGATCTTTTCCTTGGTCAACGCGCCGCTGGCCTCGCCAGCTTCGATCATGGAAAGAGAGATACGCTCCTTGACGGAGCCGCCGGGATTGGTGGCTTCCACCTTGCCGTAAATTTCTACACCAGGCTGGTCCAACAGCCTGTTCATGCGGACCAGCGGGGTGTTCCCAATTGCATCAAGAATTGAATCAAATAACATTGGCCAACCGATGATTTTGAACACACCACGATACATCTGTGATGGAGTTGTTGATAGATGAGCTTTCAGAGAGAAAACTTAAGAACCACATCCGGAAATAACTAATACTTCGTGGAAGATACAGCCTATCACAGTTGGGTCAAGTCATTTTTTGGGGGACAGGACCTGGCAAACCCTTTCTACTCGCGCTTGCAGGCTTTGGAAAGGTACCAGAGCCGGACCAGGGCCTCCCGTGATGCCTCATCCTCAATAAAGGACGACTGTTCCTCGAATTTTTCCACCTCATCCCGTGGTGGGGCAACGAATTTCAGCTTCGGCTCCTCAACCTTCGCCTTTCGGCTCTCATGGGGCAGAACAAAGCGAATATCCTTAATTTTGGAGTTTTTCAGATGACCATTAATAGTCTTTAAAAGCATTATTTTCTGGTATTGAAACTGCTGCATCCAGGCAGAGTTCTCCACCTCTATCCATAAAGTTTCTTTGACAATTTTTAACGGTTGGGCGTAGGTGGCAGTGGTCTCATCCACAACTTTTTCCCAGTCTGGAAAGATGGAGTGCATCTCGAGCCTGGCTTCCCAGCCGTTGTCCTTCATCACTCGAGGCAGAATTGCCGCCAGCAATTTTTTTGCGTTTTTTCTCTGTTCATCTCTCATAGGTAACACCAGACCAGAATATTTCATGAAAGCGCTGTTTTTTTCTGGCTATATCATGAAACACGATGTGATTACGCCTCATTTCGCCACTCTTTTAAGGGTAATACATATACCCGGCGGTTGCAGATCAGATTTGCATCGTGCGGCAACGTCTACCGATTTCGTACTCTTTATTATTAAAATTAACCCGTGCTTACTACAGTCCTACCCTTGACACCAGGATTCTGGAATCGATAAACACACGAAATACTCGGATCAGCAGATTTTCTTCTATCTACTTCCTTGCCAATCATTATTCAATGTTACACATGAAAAAACCCGCATCCCTCAGATGAGGGATGCGGGTCGCAAAACAACAGTGGCAAAATACTGCTGTGAAAAGATGTGCTAGTAAATGGTGAGGTAGTTCTCAAGTTCCCACTCAGTTACGGCGGTACGGAAACTATCCCACTCTGTCTCTTTAGCTTCGATATACTTCTCGAAGATATGCGGTCCAAGTGCTTCTTTAGCGATTGGGCTCACTTTAAGCTCTTCGATAGCCTCTTTGAGATTAGCAGGCAAAACGGTGATACCTTCTTCTTCCATATCTGCAGTGGTCATCTCGAAGATGTCCTTCTTTACCTCAGCTGGCGGAGCCAGCTCGCCCTTAACACCCTCAAGACCACAGCTCAGCATCATAGCCAGTGCCAGATATGGGTTACAGGCTGGATCCGGGCAACGGAGCTCGGTACGGGTAGAAATTCCGCGGGAAGCAGGAATACGAATCAGCGCAGAACGGTTGGAAGCAGACCATGCAGCATAAACAGGTGCCTCGTAACCAGGAACCAGACGTTTGTAGGAGTTAACCAGCGGATTGGTAACAGCTGCGAAACTACGAGCATTCTTCAAAAGACCGGCAATATAAGAGTATGCTTCCTTGGAAAGCTGCAGCTCATCGCTCTCGTCAAAGAAGGCGTTGGTGCCATCAAGCTTGAACAGGGACTGATTGGTATGCATACCAGAGCCGTTGATGCCAAAAATCGGCTTTGGCATAAAGGTCGCATGCAGACCGTATTTGGAAGCAACAGACTTAACAACCCATTTGAAAGTTACGGTATTGTCAGCTGCGGCCAGAGCATCGGCGTACTTGAAGTTAATCTCGTGCTGTCCTTCAGCAACCTCGTGATGAGATGCCTCAATCTCAAAACCCATGGACTCGAGGGTCTCGATAATCTCACGACGACAGTCATTGGCCATATCCTCAGGATCGAGGGAGAAGTAGCCAGCGGTATCGTTGGTGATAGTGGTCGGCAGACCATCTTCGTCACGCTCAAACAGGAAGAACTCAGCCTCGGTACCTACATTCATGGTGTAGCCAAGCTCTTTTGCTTCGGCAAGTACACGCTTGAGGTTCACACGTGGGCAGCCTTCGAACGGAGTGCCATCAGCTTTATAGACATCACAGATGATACGTGCTGCAGCAACACCGTCTTTATTTCTCCAAGGCAATACCGTGAAGGTATCATAATCCGGCTTGAGGTACATATCAGACTCGTTGATACGTACAAAACCGTCAATGGAAGAACCGTCAAACATCATATTTCCATCAAGAGCTTTACCAATCTGGCTCTTCGGAATAGCTACGTTCTTCATAAAGCCTAGAATATCAACGAACTGCAGACGGAAATACTGGATATTCTGGTCCTCAATAATCTGCAAAATTTCTTCCCTGGTCATTTCAGGTATCTCCTTTTTGTACTTATTTTTTTTTCTGCACTGCTCAACAACTACGCTCATTAATTGATTGGTGCTAAAATAACATTTCTGACAACCTTTGCAATAGCAATTTTAATTTTTGTTACACTTTTGTCATTTTTGATGCGCAAAAAAATGCGCACACAATGACTTAGTGTACGCATCAGACAACGTGGGATCTATTTTTCAGAGCGTCCGAGAGAGTAGAGCACCCCCTGGGTTATCTCCTGCTTGAAATCCTCATCCTCGACTTTTCTGCCCCGGGAGTCGAGAACATAAAAAACATCAATCAACTGCTCGACTTCCGTGGCAATAATCGCCTTATGTATATTCATGCCGAAATCAGCAAGCGTCTGGGTGATATGGTAGAGAAGACCAGGCAGATCTGCCGAATACACCTCGATGACCGAGTAGGTATCAGAACTTTCATTATCAATCACCACCCGCGGCTCAACCTTGCTCACAAGCTCATGACGCCTGCCGATAGTAGGTGCGAGCTTCTGATACAACCTGTGCCCGAGACCAAGGCGATGAACAATCGCCCTATCAAGATCATCATTAATGGCCAGCCAGTCTTTTTCGACAAAACTCAAGCCGTCTGTCGGTCGCACATCAAGAATATCCACAGCGGTATTATCATCCCAGGTGAAAATCTGAGCACGAACCACATTAAGATTATGCAGAGCGAGCACGCCGCATATTTTCGCCAGCAACCCCGGCCTGTCCATTGACATAACCAGAAGCGACCAGCAGTCATCACGATCACTGGCGACAACGAGAGACTTCTGGCGCACCAGCCCATAATGATCCCGGTGCAACCGGACATGATCACAAACGGTATCTGGGGAGAATGTCATCACATAATCAATCGGCAACATCTCCAGATCGACTCTCAGACCATTGCTCCCCTTAAGCCGCTCGGCTATCTGGGTTCGCAGCCACTCGGCATTCTGCTCCACATCCCCTTCAGACAAACCGGCCTCAACTTCAACCACCTCCATTGTCTCAATGGAGGAACGCACTTTAAAATACATCTCCTGCATAAGGGCGGCTTTCCAGTCACTCCAGGCGGAAGGCCCGGTGGCACGCGAATCCGCAACACTCAGCAGATAGAGCATAGACAATCGCCCCACATCGCCGATGGTTTCGGCGCAGCGCTGGATAAATGATACATCGTTCAGATCACGCCTGAGTGAATTTTCCGGGACAAAGAGGTGATACCGGACGAGAAAGGAAAGACATTCAATCTCTTCATCCGTAAAGGACATACGCCGCCCTATCCTGGCCACGACATCGGCACCCTCATCCGAATGATCACGCCCGGAACCTTTACCCACATCATGCAACAGCGCTGCCATAAACAGCATAGCCGGCATCTCAACCAACTCAAAAATACCCGGTTCAGCGTCAATCACCTTGCGAAGCTCAGCCACAGCCTGTAGCGAATGACGATCTACTGTATATATATGGTAGATATCGTGTTGAGCCAGGGTCTCGATTTTCTTAAACTCCGGAATGTATGCCGAAAGCAACCCGGTCTCCAGCATAACCTCCAGGATTGCGAATACATCGTCCGCCTCCTCGAGAATATGCACCAGCGCCTTTGACATGCGGGGCGAATGCCGCATCTTGTCATTTACCCGATCGAGGGATGACGCGATCAGCTTGCGGGTTCTATGATGCAGAAGCACGCCAGTGCGTGCAGAAGCGAGAAAAGCCCTCATCAACAATTGCGGCTTGGCCGCGATCTGCCTCGGCATCGCAGTGATATGCACACGCCCCCGACGGATCTCCACTCCCTTCTCAATCTCACGATCTGGGATCTGTTGAGCGCTTTTCGTAGCGAACCCGAGAACCTCGTCGACATGATCAAAGAAGAGATCGGAGGCGATGGCAATATTTTCCATATGCCCGTAGGTATCGCGCATGAACTGCTCGACCCCCAAAACACCATCAACAACCTGATACCCGAGCGCCTGGGCGACTTCTTCCTGCAACTCAAAATAAAGCTGGTCGTTCTTACGGCGCGAGCAGTAGTGGAGGCGATTCCGCAACTGGACCAGCGCATCCCAGGACTTGAGAAACTGATCCCGCTCATCCTCCAGCATCAGCCCGGCATCGCAGAAGTCCTCAACACCCTGGAGCCCGAACACAACCTGCGCCACCCAGGACATGGACTGGATATCACGCATCCCGCCCTTTCCCTCTTTTATATGGGGCTCAAGCAGAAAACTATGGCTGCCGTAACGATTACGGCGCCGCTCACGGTGCTCTTTCATCTGCTCGACAAAACTGCCGCGATTACCTGTCACAAACTTCTTACGATACGCTGTCAGCAACTCGTCAAAGAGGCTCTGCGACCCGTGGATAAGCCTGGCGTCGAGCATGGCTACCTGGAAAAAATAATCTTCCCCGGCCTGCTGCATCGATCGCTCCACGGTCCGAACACCGTGCCCGACCTCCAAACCGGTATCCCAGAGTGGATACAGTATCCCGTCGACCACAGCACCAATTCCGTCCTCCAGATCCTGATGATACAAGATCATCAAATCGATATCCGAAAACGGAAAGAGCTCACGGCGGCCATAGCCGCCAAGGGCCAACAGGGCAACCTGGTCCCCGCCCACATCCGGCTTCACCTTTTCAAAACACTCGACAATAAACTCGTCGACCAGACGGCTATGCTGCAGGAGAAGCTCTTTGCCGGTCAAGCCCTGCTCCCATAACCGCTCGAGAGCCTCTCTGTCTGCACGAAGCTGTACACTCATGAATTACACCGCATCCCGCCCTTCTTCACCAGTACGCACGCGAATAACCCGCTCAACCGGGGTGACGAATATCTTACCGTCTCCAATTTTATTGGTATTGGCGGCATTCCTGATCTTGTCGACTACCAAATCAACCTGGTCGGCCGGAACAACCAGTTCGATCTTAACCTTTGGTATAAAGTCGACGACATATTCGGCACCGCGATAAATCTCTGTATGCCCTTTCTGACGACCATACCCCTTCACCTCTGAGATTGTCATACCCTTAAGACCAACCTCATTCAAAGCATCCTTTACATCATCAAGTTTAAACGGCTTGATAATCGCTTCAATTTTTTTCATGGCTTCCCTCTATATTTGGCCCTGACCGGAACCACAGACTATCGCCTGCGGCTTCCGGTCAGAACATAATCATTTCATCATACAGCCAACCCATCTGCCTGATTCTCAATGCGACATAGTAGCCGACATCACTTCCAATAACAACACGTTGCAGCACAGTCAGGCAAATGATCGAAAATCGACCCGCTGAACGAAAACTAATTATTATAGGCCGTCTCCGAATGCTCAGAAGAATCCATACCAACGACCTCGGCCTCCTCTTCAAGCCTGAGACCAATAGTCGCGTTGATCACCTTAAAAAGCACCCAGCTCACAACAAAGGTATAGCCCCCTACAATCAGGATGCCCTTCACCTGAGCGACCAACTGAGCAACATTACCATAGAGCAGGCCATCAACTCCACCCGGATTTACCGCAGTTGAAGCAAAGATACCAAGACAGAGGCTACCCAGCAAGCCACCGATACCATGAATCCCCACAACATCCAGAGAATCATCCAGTTTAAACTTCGATTTTGAGTTCACCGCGATAAAACAGACCACGCCCCCCATAAGGCCAATCAATATCGCTGCATTCGGCCCTACAAAGCCTGCGGTCGGAGTAATGGTCGCCAACCCCGAAATCGCACCGGATGCCGCGCCAAGCGTAGTCGCCTTACCCTGGGTAATCCACTCCATCACAACCCACATGAACATCCCTGCCATACCTGCAAGATGCGTGGCCACAAAAGCGGTGGCAGCGACTTCATCTGCAGCAAGAGCCGAACCGCCATTAAAACCAAACCAGCCGAACCAGAGTAGTCCCGTGCCGAGCATAGTCATCGGCAGATTATGCGGCATGAAACTCGTCCTGCCATAACCGCGACGATTGCCTATCACCAGCACACCGGCCAAAGCTGCCGCACCACAGGTAAGGTGAACAACGAGACCACCCGCAAAATCCATAACCCCCATATTACCGAGCCAACCGCCCTTACCCCAGATCCAGTGACAAACCGGGTTATACACCAGAATCGCCCAAAGAACTGAGAAGACCAGAAATGGCACAAAACGAACGCGCTCAGCAAAAGCGCCGGTAATCAGCGCAGGAGTAATAACTGCAAACATACACTGGTATATCATAAACACGGTCTGCGGAATCGTGCTTGCATAATCAGGGCTCGGCGCAGTTGTCACACCATTCAGGGCAAACCAGGACAAATCACCTACAAGCCCTCCCACATCCGGGCCAAAAGCCATCGAATACCCAACATAAACCCACTCCAGAGAAATGAGTGCAATCAGAAAAAGACTCTGCATAATGGTTCCGAGTACATTTTTCCCACGAACCATACCACCGTAAAATAAAGCCAGACCCGGTGTCATGAGCATAACGAGCCCGGCAGCTGCCAAAATAAACGCTGTATCAGCACTATTCATCCAACCCTCTCCTTGTTGAAATTTTTTCAGCCGGAAACGCTCTCCAGGCACTTCCAAACCGCATCACAATTACATTTCTGTAATTTTTATTGTATTTTCAGCACGGAGGGTAACATAATTGAATCTTAAATCAATAATGAATTTTCGGCACACCAGGCAATGGACCACCTCAATTATCCCGACTTAACCATTATTTACTCCATTTTAACGATGAGATATCCAGTTTTTCACACGAACTATTATTTACTTTTTTGTTATATTTTAGTTTTAGATCTTACCAGATCCCCTTCTGGGGCGTTTTACTCCTTCCCTCCCCTTGAGTCCTTTCCACCTGCCGGTGCCATGTTAAATGCTGGTTAAAGAGCAGATCTCTGTTTCGAACGCGTTTACATTTGCCAACCATCGCAGTATTCTGGCCAGACCTGTCAAGCCACACCCCTCAACCAGATACATACATGACTTTTTAGGCAAGATTATGAACATACATGGAAAGCACTACAGAACCATCTGGCCGGAAATCGGGAAAGATGGTGTTGTCAACATCATAGACCAACGCCAGCTACCCCACTCCTTTATCGTAGAACAACTTTGCACCGTCGATGACGTGTTCAAAGCCATACGCGAAATGCACGTCCGCGGCGCCGGCCTCATTGGAGCGACAGCCGGCTTCGGCATGTATATAGCCGCCTGCAAAGCTTCTGACGATAGCTTCATGGAAGAGATGATCAAAGCAGGCGAGCATCTCAACTCCAGCAGGCCAACAGCAAGAAATCTTAAATGGGCAGTAGACAGAGTTCTTGCCGCACTGAGCCAGGTTGAATCGGCAGCGGCAAAACGCAAAGTTGCTTTTGACACCGCCTGTGCAATCGCCGATGAAGACGCTGATTTCTGCAAACGACTTGGAGAGCATGGTAAAGAGTTGATTGCCGAAATAAGCAAAAAGAAAGGCGGCAAGCCGGTCAACATCCTCACCCACTGCAATGCCGGCTGGCTTGCCTTTGTTGACTACGGAAGTGCCACAGCCCCGATTTATGCAGCACGGGATGCCGGCATCCCGGTCCACGTCTGGGTCGATGAAACCCGACCCTGGAATCAGGGCGCCAAACTTACCGCCTGGGAATTACAGCAGGAAGGTATCGACAATACGCTGATCACCGACAATGCCGGTGGCCATCTGATGCAACATGGTATGGTAGACATGGTAATCGTCGGCACGGACAGAACCACCAGAGCAGGAGATGTTGCCAACAAGATCGGTACCTATCTGAAAGCCCTGGCCGCCAGAGACAACAGCATCCCTTTTTATGTCGCACTACCATCTTCAACCTTTGACTGGACCATCGATAACGGGTATGATATTCCGATAGAAATGCGGTCAGGGGATGAGATTACAAAAATTTCCGGGCTCGATCCTTCCGGCTCTGCCAATACGGTAGCCATCGCTGCACCGGGCACCAAAGCAGCAAACTACAGTTTTGACGTAACACCCGCCAGGCTCGTTACAGAACTCATTACCGAGCGTGGCAGATGCAAGGCCGACAAGATGGCAATTGCCGAGCTGTTTCCGGAATACGCTCATCTTTAAAACCGCTTTCCTTTCCAAGTTACATTTTGCAATCATCACGAGCTGCAGGGACGGACTCCAGGCATATTTCAACCTGCAGCTTTTTTATGACGACACACGTCATGCACACTCATGTATGCTTGGCGATGCTACCATATCAGTACGCATGCCAAGGCTTCAGGCTGCCAGAAAAAACTCTGTCAGCTAACGGCACAAAACCACCAGCCACTGCCTGACACATCACAGCGCCATCATTGATTTCTTGCCAGGGGCCCAGGAACATTTGATCTGGGATTTCTCACAATAATCCCGGCCTAACTCATTCTGCTAATAACTCTAACCAGTCAACCCTATGAGCGAAAAACGGAAATTCATTCGACACAACGCCATTCACCTGCTGGACTATCTGGTTCTGGAAGATGACGGCACCAAGACGACCTATTCCATGGGCCGCACCATCGATGTAAGTGCAGGTGGAATTAAGCTGGAGACAGCGCATGAACATGAGCCAGGAACCCGCCTTGAAATAACGGTTGGCCTGGAAGAAGACCTGGTTGGCCTGATTGGGACGATAGTGTACTGCCGAGAGAAAATGGGGAAATATATTTCTGGAATTGCCTTTGAAGAACTTCACGGTGAACACAAGAGGGTCTACCAGAAATATGTAGACGCCTTTTTAGAGGTAAAAAAAGGGCAGAATCTAAATAGAGAGCCAATTAACTATTTGCATTCTCCGCGATCAGACGGATCCGAACGCGAAGAATTGCAGTTTTAGACGACCAGCTGACCTGCCAGAAACACCCGGCTAATTTTCATCTCGCCCATATTCATCTTCGAAACGGACGATATCGTCTTCGCCAAGATACGGCCCTATCTGCACCTCAATGAGCTCCAGAGCAATAACACCTGGATTCTCAAGACGGTGAACTGAGCCTGCAGGAATATAAACCGACTCGTTCTCATAGACCAGCAGCACCTCGTCCCCGTTCGTCACCCGTGCTGTCCCCTTGACCACAACCCAATGCTCATAGCGATGATGATGCATCTGCAGTGAAAGTTTCGCTTTCGGGTTAACAGTAATCCGCTTCATCTGATAGCGTTCCTGCTCTTCCAAAACCGTGTAATTCCCCCACGGTCTATGGACTGTCCGGTGGAATTTAAATTCCTTACGATTTTTCTTTTTCAGCTTGTTTACTATTTTCTTTACATCCTGAGCCCGCGAAAGGGGTGCCACCAATACGGCATCGGCTGTCTCAACTATCAGGGTATCCTCCATGCCGACAGCAGCAACCAGTGTATCGCCGGATCTAACGAGGCAGTTTCTGGTGTCTTCAAGCAAAACATCACCCTGACAAACATTACCATCAGCATCCTTATCCAGCACCTGCCACAGAGCCTGCCATGATCCTATATCACTCCACCCGAGATCCGCGGCAACAACTGATGCTTTATCGGTTTTTTCCATCAGGGCATAGTCGATCGAATCGCTTGGGCATTGTTCGATCACGTCGGGATTAAATCGAAAAAAAGCTCCGTCTCTGGTTCCAGTCGCAACCGCTTTTTTCATGCAGTTATAAATTTCAGCCGCATGTTGTGCCATCTCGTCTTTAAAAGCTGTCAGCGAAAAGGCAAACATACCACTGTTCCAGAAATAATTGCCACTGAGGCAATACTCCTGAGCCACGGCCAGGTCCGGCTTTTCCTTAAATGATCGAACCCTACTCTTCTCTCCGCGCTCTATATAACCATAGCCCGTTTCAGGGTGTGTCGGCTCGATTCCAAAAGTGACAATAGCCCCTTTTTGAGCGAGTTCGGCTGCATGGCCTACGGCCTCACAAAAAGCATCTACCTTCAACACCACATGATCTGCCGGCAATACCAGCATCACAGCATCATCGGCGATATTTGCCGAGCAATATTCAACCGCCCCGCAAATAGCCGGAGCCGTGTTACGGCCAGTGGACTCAAGAAGGATAGTAAATTCCGGAAATACACCAAGCTCCTCGATCTGCATCGTGGTGGTAAACCGATGCTCCTCTCCCACCACAATCACCGGTGGCAGGACATTATCAAGCGCATGTATTCTCAAAAGAGTGGTCTGCAGCAGGGAATGTTCGTTGGTAAGCTGCAACAACTGCTTCGGATACAATTCACGCGAAAGTGGCCAAAGCCTGGAACCGCTTCCGCCAGCTAAGATGACAGGTTGTATTTTTGGCACAGATGCACCTCGTATTTTTGGCATTTTGTTTATATCCCTCTACGACCAGAAGTTGGAGATGCCGGCTAAGCACCCTCGATAAGAGCCAATAACTCTCCTGTCTTCTGCCGGAGTAGCTCTACATCACCTCTGGTTTCCACATTGAGCCGCAACAGGGGTTCGGTATTCGATTTTCGCACATTAAACCGGAAGTCTGAGAATTCTACCGACAAACCATCAATATAGGTTTTCTTTCCGTCAGAATATCTCTCTTCAATAGCCTGAATTACCGTATCTGCATCAGCTACTCTACGATTAATCTCTCCGGAAACCGGGTAGGCGCTCATTCGCTCGGTCACCAGCTCTGATAGTTTACGCTTATCAATACTCAGCTGAGCGCAAACCAGAAGCCAGGGAATCATGCCCGAATCGCAGTAGCCAAATTTCCTGAAGTAATGGTGCGCAGACATCTCACCGCCATAAATGGCATCTTCTTCTCGCATGCGCTCTTTAATGAAGGCATGACCTGTTCTGGTAATAACCGGTATCCCCCCCGCCTGCCTGATAACCTCTTCACTGTTCCAGGTGAGCCTTGGATCGTACAGAATTTTGCTGCCGGGCTCCTGGACCAACATCTCCTGGGCCAGTAATCCGACAATGTAATACCCTTCTATAAATTCCCCTCGCTCATCCCAGAAAAAGCATCGGTCAAAATCCCCATCCCAGGCAAGTCCGAGATCCGCCCCGGTCTTCCTAACCATCGCCGCGGTTTCCTCTCGATTTTCCGGCAATAGGGGGTTTGGCACACCTTTTGGGAAGGTGCCGTCCGGTTCATGATTCAAACGTATAAATTCGAATGGCAGATGTTGTTCCAGCAGATCAACTATTGCACCAGCGCAACCATTGCCACTGTTCACCACAATCTTCAGCGGCTTGAGCTGAGCTGCGTCTACATAACTGAGGAGATGATCTATATACGGAGTTTTATCCTCCAGCGACGACTCTCGTCCATGCCCGTCTTTCTTACCGGACAAACCACCCTCGTTTATAAGCCGGGCCATTTCCAACAGACCGGATTCACCGGTGACCGGCCGTGCACCCTGAACCACAAACTTCATGCCATTGTAATCAGCAGGATTATGACTTGCGGTAACAATTATTCCACCGTCAACACCTGAGCCCTGCATTGAAAACGCTGCATGGTAGATCTCTTCGGTACCGCAAAGCCCTATATTTACCACGTCCACTCCGCTTTCGAGAAGACCGGCAATTAGTGCACCAGCCAACTCCTTGCTGCTCAACCGGATGTCATAACCAACCGCAACACGCTGAACTCCAAAAATTTTGCTATAAGCTCGCCCAATCTGCCTGGCCAGATCAGGGTTCAACTCTTCCGGAACTTTGCCGCGTATGTCATAGGCCTTGAAACAGGCCGGAATTTTATCTACCATAATACCATTTCATATTTTATTTTGGGCGGTTATACTATCAAATTGATTATGTGATATACTCGATAGTATAAGAAATTCAAGCCAACATCAACGACCAAACCTAAACTCCTGAAAAAACACTTCTTATGAAAGGAATAATCCTTGCCGGAGGCTCGGGAACCCGCCTCTACCCTCTCACCCGTGTCGTCAGCAAACAGCTTATCCCGGTATATGATAAGCCAATGATATATTACCCACTTTCCGTGCTGATGCTGGCGGGCATACGTGATATTCTGATCATTTCCACACCGCATGACCTGCCGGGTTTTGAAGACCTCTTTGGCGACGGCAGCCATCTGGGGCTGAGAATCAGCTACGAAGTACAGCCAAAGCCAGAGGGACTTGCCCAGGCCTTCATCATAGGCCGGGAATTCATCGGAGATGATTCGGTTTGCCTTATACTTGGTGACAACATCTTTTTCGGCCCCGGTTTTTCACGTATTGTCAAAAGCGCAGCACAACTCACTGAAGGCGGCCTGATTTTTGGTTACCTGGTAAAAGATCCAGAGCGATACGGCGTGGTTGAATTCGATGAAAAAAATCAGGTATTCGGCATTGAAGAAAAACCGTTCAAGCCAAAATCAAAATATGCAGTTCCCGGCCTCTATTTCTACGATAATAATGTTCTTGAAATCGCAGAAGGGATCACACCATCTGCACGGGGTGAGCTGGAAATCACCGATATAAACAACGAGTACCTGAGGCGCGGTAAACTCTCTGTAGAACCCCTTGGCCGCGGCTTTTGCTGGCTCGATACCGGTACCCATGAGTCGCTTATGCAGGCTTCCAACTATGTGCAGGCGGTTCAGGAACGCCAGGGGCTAAAAATTGCCTGCATAGAAGAAATCGCCTTCCAACTCGGCTATATCACCTTGGACCAACTCAACAGCCTGGCCGAAGACATGCTTAAAAACCAGTATGGTCAGTATATCAGGGAAATATCCTCAGAATTTCAGATGCGTTAAGATCTATGAAAATTGTTATTACCGGAAGTACCGGACAGCTCGGCCGCGATTGCTGTGCGCTGCTCGCTGAAAATCACCAGGTGATTGGCTGCAACGCCCCACGTATGGATATCAGTGACGCTGCAACCATCAACAGCCATATTGCCCGGCACCAGCCCGAGGTATTGATAAACTGCGCCGCCTACACTGCAGTTGACGCCTGTGAGACCGAAAGGGAACACGCCTGGAAAGTAAACGCGCTCGGGCCTGAATTACTGGCTAAGGCCAGTCACGAGCATAACTTCAGGCTGATACATATCTCGACAGACTACGTGTTCGACGGCTCCCTGCCTGCTCCTGAGGCGTACACAGAAAATGATTCAACCAACCCGCTTTCCGAGTATGGAAGATCCAAACTTGCCGGCGAAGAAGCTATAGCGCGCTATGCAGAAGATTACGTTATTTTACGAACGGCCTGGCTCTATTCAGCCCATGGCAAAAATTTCCTGAAAACAATGCTGCGTCTGGCACTTGCCGACAAGGCCGGCAAACTGGCCAACGGAGTACGGGTAGTCCATGACCAGTACGGTTCACTCACCTGGTCGTACACCCTGGCGCAACAGATAGAGCGCTTGCTGACTTCAGACATCAAGGGAATCGTCCATGCAACAGCCGATGGCTACTCCACCTGGTTTGAAGCCGCGCTATACTTTCTCATGAAAATGGGCATAGAGCATAATTTCTCCCCCTGCGCTACCAGCGATTATCCAACACCTGCCCACCGCCCTGCCAATTCTATTCTCGCCAACAGCCGGCTTGATGGCGCTGGCATCTCCACTTTTCGACACTGGCAGAAAGATATCGATCGTTTTGTGAATCATCACAGGGAAGAACTTCTGAAAGAAGCTGAAACTTCATTGGGAATATAGAGCTACTCAGGAGAGTGGGAGTAATCGGAACAGATGGTCTCCCCCTCTCACCTCACTCCGCTCTCCAACCTCTATCGCTCAGGACTGAAAGCTGAATTTTTTCAGGAGTTGATCGATATACTTGCTCACCTCTGTGGTAATTTTGTGTATTTCGAAGCCTGCTATATAAAAGTGCGGATTTTCGTCCTGTTTGCACCAACGACTGGTTGCGCTGAAAATGAGCTCATCCTTGTCAGCAATTTCAGTCGGTAACCGCATACGCAGTCTGTATTTCTGATCGACCGAAACCGGTTCATCACAGATCAGCATCATCCCCTGGTGGGAGATGTTGACAATATGGCCGACAACCCTGTTGCTCATGCCATCAAAAACCCGTAAATAGAATACGAGGTGCATCCTCTCCAGGGCACGATTTTCCCCAAGTGGTTGCTTTCCTCCCGAATCTGCTCCATGCTCAACCATTATCAGATCCCTCACGACAAGCTGACGAGTTCAACCTCTCCTGCTGCGCCTATTACCTCACCACAGATAACCACCACTCCACGAATGTCAGGAATGGACTTTGCGACAGCAAGCGCCCTGTTCACTCCTTCCTTGCCTCCTTTACCCTTGCCGACCTCGTTGCCCAACCTCGTGGCGGCCGCATCTGCAAGCGCTGTACTTTCTGCCAGCACTGTGACAGAATCGGCATCACCGAAGCTCAAGGAATGCCCCACCGTACCTGAAGAAGTGCACACTCCGCAGGGCATCCGCCCTGCAGCTATTTTTATCCCCACATTATAGCTCAAAGGTGACTGACCGGCAAAGATGGCTATCCTGCTGTCCTTTTTCCGGCTTAAAAAAATATCACCGCCGTTTTCTACAATGACTTCCGTTGCCCCCTCCCTCAACAAACCATTACCCACATACTCTGCCAAGGTACCGGCCACCGCTGCCATCGGCCCCACCTCCGTGGCCCGGGCGGCGACCAGCATCTGCCGTATAAGGGCTGGCGCCGACTCATCGACAGGTCGTGGTATCAGCGAAGTCGCAAATTCAGGAAAGCGATCGATATAAGACTGCAACTGCAACCGTGCCTGTAGCACCAAATCCCTGGCTGCATCCTCATCCATGCGATCGCATGAGATATGAAGATCTGTCTCTTCAATACAGACCCTCGCAGAGCTCAGCTCGCTGACATCCGCCACCAGGCGATAATCGCGCTGGACATATGACTCTGGAGCTCTCACCTGCTTGCGCTTTTGCGGAGTATCACCCATGCAGTCCCTGCCCCCTCATATTATTTCTCAGTATTTGCAGCAGCTTTTTCTCCAGCTTCCGCCTTACCCTTTGCAGTCTCCCCGCCTGAATTAAAAAGAGTCGAAGATATCGGCTTCAGGTAACCCTTTACTGCATCGAGGGTAATGGCCGGCTCCCGCCGTTTTAAAGCTTCACGCACCTCTTTGCTGGAAATCAGGTCCCGGGTGACCTCTGACGCTGCGTTCAAGGTGTCACAACTTTGGCAATCGCGGGTCATTTTGCTTTCCGGTGAAAGAACAGCTCCCAGGACCATATGCATCAGCACGACAATGATCAGTGCCTTGCCAAAACCGAGAACCGCACCGAGAATACGATCAAACCAGCCGACAATAGAGACTTGAATGGTGTGCGCCAGCAACTTTCCAAACAAAAGTATTATGATATAGGTAACTATGAAAAGTATGACATAGCTGGCCAGAAAGACAATTTCGGGGTTATCGGATAAATCTCGCAAAAAGGGAAAGAATTTGTCATGATACCGACTAGCCACAATGTAGCCAAGATAGAGCGCAAGCAAGCCAGTTATCTGCTTGATAAAACCAAGCCAGATGCCGCGTCCGATCAAAATGGCAAAAAGTGAAAGAACGACAATATCATAGGCTGTCACACCAGCGCCACCATCCATAATATACCTCTGATAAAGTTACAGAAAAGACCGGGATAACCGGAATAAACAGTGTCTATTAGTTAGCAGCCTGCATACAAATTGCAAGTTTTTTTTCCAACACCTGCCAATGTGCAACACTCCGATGTTTGTTAATATTTTTCCTAAAAATCTTCTTGGCCTGATTCGACTCCTTAACCCCCGCCATCGGTTTCAGGCTGTTATGCTGCCCATTATGGCTCTTGGTGAATATCAGCAGATATGCAGCAACATACCAGCAAAGCTGCACAGCCTCAACAAACAAGAGCTCTCTGAGGCCACCTCATTTAAACTTGAAAAACGCCAAAAAGAGTGGCTCACCGGTCGAGTTTGTGCCAAAACGGCATTTATCCAATATCATAATAAGTTTGCCCAAAATGACCGCCTGTTCACCCCCCGGGAGATACTGATAGGGAACGCCGCCAGTGGCCGTCCCCTGCTACAGGTACAAAACGCTCAAACACCTCTAAAAGTTGATCTGTCCATATCACATGGTGCAGACTTTGGAGTTGCCTTGGTTGCGGAGACTCAATGCGGCATAGACATCCAACGCTCCCAGGATACCCTGCTCAGGGTACGTGAAAAATTCTGCTGGCCTGAGGAAGAAGAGGTACTCTGTAAAAATTTTGGAGATCTTTCGGAACTCATGCATCTTACCCTTCTATGGACGGCAAAGGAAGCTGCCAAGAAGGCACTCAGCAGTGAGCGGATGCCAGGTTTTCTCGAACTCATACTCACCCAGGCCGAAGCGCACACCAATGGTTGGCAATTAAGTTTTCTCATAAGCTCAAGGTATTTTGACAACTACCCATTAACCATAGATGTCGGCATCGAGCTCTATGACGGCTACGCCATCGCTTTCTGCATTCTGCCCAAATAAAGAATCCTATGCCAGAGTTGCCAGAAGTAGAGACCATATGCCGTGGTATCAGACCGCATATTAATAACAGGGAAATCATAGCCATTTCCCATAGCGGCAAAGATCTGCGTCAGCCTCTGCCCATAACAGAGATGCGCCTTCATATGATTGGGGCGAGAGTATCCTCAGTCACTAGACGTGCGAAGTTTCTCATGGTTGAGATGGATAACGGCACCATATTGATCATCCACCTTGGCATGACTGGCAATCTCGGCATCTTTTCACCGGAAACACCACCCGCAAAGCATTGCCATGTGCAATTTCTGCTCGATAACGGTATGGAACTACGCTACACAGACGTCAGGAGGTTTGGTTCAATGAACCTGGTTACAGCCCGGGAAGTGCCAATGCTCGAAGAGACCTTCTTCCGCACATCCGGACCGGAGCCGTTCAGCGATGCATTTAATGCCAAATATCTCTACGATCTGTCCCGCTCGCGTTCTATCCCGGTCAAGACCTTTCTCATGACCAATCAGGTGGTCGTCGGGGTTGGCAATATCTACGCCAACGAAAGCCTCTTTGAGGCTGGTATTCGTCCCAACCGCAGAACTTCTACTATCCCCCAAAAAAAGTGGACGGTTATCGTTGAAAAAATTCAAACGGTTCTGCAACACGCCATTGAGTGCGGCGGATCCACAATCAGTGACTATGTCAATGCCGACCAGTCCAGTGGCTATTTTCAGATTAATTTCCAGGTCTATGGCAGGGAAAACCAACCTTGCAGGAGATGTGAAGGAACCATAACAAAGTCTGTTATCGGTGGCAGAGCCAGCTACTATTGTCCCGATTGCCAACACTAGTGCAACATGCGGTTAGGCACACTCTTGGCACCACAACATACAGTTCACAGCCAAAAGGGGCCGTGCAGTTTGCACTGCACGGCCCCTTTTGGCGCTGGCGTAATTCAAACGAATTACTTCTTCATCTTACGGCGAAGACCGGCAAGACACACAAGGCCGGTGCCTAAAAGAAACATAGTTGCCGGATCGGATACTGGAACAGGGGCAACATCAGCCATGTTGACAAGGTACTTGCTTTTATCGAAACAACCAGAGTTGTACCATAACGAGACGTTAACCGTGTCAACACCAAAATCCGGGTTCATCATCATGAGGCATTTATTGTCATTGAAGTTGAACTGTGAAGCAGAGTAGATTCCGGAATCGTACTTGTAGCCATCAACCTTATAGTAAAATCCGAAGTCAGTACCGAAGTCATCATAATTATCCACTCTTATATTACCACCAACTGGATTTTTCACTGTTACTTGAAGGTCGTAGTTTGAGCCGTCGAAGGTAAACGACGCAACAGCAGTATTTCCCAAAATATCAATGTCATAGAAGACCGATGCCTCGGTGTCGAGCATATTGCCGTTTGCGGTAAAAATACCGAAAGAAATCTCATCCCAGCAGTCACGATCAAAAGTAATGCCGAAGTTGACGGTACCATCGGGGCCTGCAGTTAAATCCGACAGTGACCAGCAGGAAATGAGACTGTTAGCGTAAGTTAACGTTGAGGCTAAGGTTAAGCACCCTGCTAACAACAAAGATTTAACAAACATCCTGGATTTCATAATTTCATCCCATAGTCATTGTTAATGAAAATTGGATGCTGCACTCCACATTCAGTTTTTGCAGGAATTTTGGATATGAGCAATATTGGACCCAAAACGGCAAAATGCAAGAAACGGCAAAGTGACAGAAACGATTTGATATCAGGTGCCCCAAGCCACGCGGGGCACCTGATTTTGTTTTCTAAGAGTAGCTTAGGGCAGCTTTAAAAATAATCCAAGGGAGAAAAAGCCTGACTAATTACATGCGTAGTTTTAACAGGATGTTGGAAAAATTTTTTTCTAACTACCAGCAATCCAATGTTGGCGCTCTGGAATGAGACCAATGTTGTGAGGCATGATACATATGGAAGTTCAACAAACGGCGAAGATTGACAGGCTGGTTAAATCAAAAGCAGAATTCACCCAGATATTGAGGTAAACGGCTATGGATTATCCAGTGACATATATCGGTAATGGAATTTTTCACATTACCAATTATAGTGCTCAACCGATCAAATACTCGAAAGTCTGGATCAAACTGCCCCCCCTGCCAAAACGTATAAGCAGTGGAGGGCCTTTCTTACTCGTGAGGATAGCAGCGATAAATGGTGTTTTTCCTTCAGCACCCCGTCTTCGCTTTCCACCAGAGCAATTGCCGCCCCAATAGACTTCATCATCCTACACAAAATTTTTAAGCGGCAGGGAATCGTCATAAATTTTCATAACCATCTGCAGATTATACTTGGTCCGCATGGCAGCAGTAGCGGAGATACTAAGAATACGTCGTAGTTTCAGAGAAGAAATGACTTCCTTTGATCGACTTGTCTGGGTGGCACATAGTGTGCACCCAGACAAACAAAACGTTAGGCTGAACTTTAGTGGTAATCAGATTGTTTTTGAAGAGTTGCTCTCAATTCAGGATAGGTGATAAATACCTTGCAAATTAGTGAGTTCAACTAATTCAGAATGACGGATATAAAACAGTGTTTCTTAAAAGTTACATTGAAAAGAATAGATCTCCCCTCTTTCATAGACCAACTCCTATAACGCAAAAAGGCCTGCAGCGAATCGCTGCAGGCCTGATCTAAAACCAAACTAAGGGATTATTGATTACTTCTTTCTTCTTCTCCAGCCTGCGATACCAGCAAGGCCAGAACCAAGCAACAACATAGTGGCTGGCTCGGGTACAGGAGCTACGTCGGCAGCCTGAACGACATATTTCAGTTCTTCACCGTAATACAATTGAAGAAAGACAAGTTCGTTATCCAGATCTGCCACCATGTCCATGGAGTTGTCACCCTCATTATTATTGAAGGCTGGATCAGAGAATATCCAACGACCGCCATCTGCTTCCCGGTAAAAATAGAAGCCGAACTCCGCGCCAAAACCATCATAGGAATCAGATGGTTGCACCAGGTTTCCTGTGTTGTCTCTCAGGCTCACAACAACATCATACTCCGTACCATCCCATGTAAATTCTACCGCTGCTGTGTATCCAACTGCAGTACCGGGCTCAAAAATTGGGATAAGCGTGTCAATCGCGGTGTTACTTGGATCGGTTGTATTGAAAATTCCAAAGGTAATGTTACTGTTTGAAGCATTGTCAAAAGTAACACTAAAGTTTGCAGTACCATCCGTACCCGTTGTAAGATCTGTCAAGGTCCAATATGGATACCCATCTGCCATTGCTCCGCCTGCGGTAAGCAGTATGCTTGCACAGAGCAAAAACACCCACCTGACAACCTTTCTTTTCATAACTTCCTCCCTGGCTACCTGACCTTTTTGAATGTTATAGAAATTACAGGATGTAAAAGATACACCCCCCCTTTCTAACAGTTTGAAAATCATTACATATGCCGTCCTCCCCCATTTGAATCATTAACGAATCATCCAATGGCCCTTTATTACGATAACCAAGCCATCTAACACAATGATCCGACATAACACCTGGGAACTCGACACTTCCAAGATTGGAAAAGACAATCCACTCTCTCAAGAAAAATGTGTTTGTTTGAACCTTAGAGAGTTATAAATGCCTACCATTCCAGTACTTATAACAATTGCAAGAAACCCGCGACTATTGCTCCTTTTAAAAGTTAGGTATACGCTCTACCCAGCATACACCAACACCCACCTTGCGACAACACTTATTAGTTAGGCAAATGGTTTTTTTACATTTACCTGCCAGTGGGAGTTGGATTTTTTTACTATTGGAAGATGATACGGGAGGGTAAATTATTTTGGATCTCTGCTAGGAAAAACGCGACGTCGAAAAGATCTGATACCCCTCATAAAGGGTGAAAAAATAATATCAGCGCCCTCCTCTACCAAAGTGCACTGTTTTCACTGTGTGAAAAATAACCAGCAGGTCCAAGGCAAATGAAATATTCTTGAGGTAGTACAAATCATTTTCCAGTTTACGCAGGCATCTTCATTTGATGCTGCGTAAGGGTAACACACTTGAGCCCATCCAGTGACACCTGGCTTAACCACATGCCTGACAGAGTAATAAGGTATCTCTTTCGCAAGCTCCTCTAAGAAACGGTACCGCATAATAAACACCAGCAAGAATAATACACCCAATTCCGAATCCTACAAATATCTTCGTTACCTTTTTGAGAAGTTGCCATTTGCAGTGACAGTTGAGGATTACAAGAAGTTGCTGCCGTCCATGATAACTCTGCAGATGCTGCAGGAAGTCACTCAAGTCAGTTCTGTGTAAGGTGGTTGAGTCCGCTATAGGAACCACTTATCCTAGTACAGTTGGTGAAACGCTTACGTTGCTGTATGGAAAATACAGATGCCAGAAATCTCCCAAAAGAAGTTCAGCAGCACAACAACAGGGATCAAGCTATTCGGTTGTCATTTCTAGAATTGACAGTGGAGGGAAATTTGGCGGACAACGCTACGGAGTAAAAGGGGCCGCCCAATGTTCCAGCTGTATAAGGTCAGCCTTGAACTTCATGATATCGAACATTGTAGCTCCAGAGCCTGCACTCCAAGAACTACTCGCTTGACCGCTTCAACCGCACCGTAGTTGACAACTCCTTCCGTGCTGCTTTCAGGAAAAAGCTGCATGAATCTGTTGAAGCGTTGCAGAAGGATTCTGCAGGAACGTCTCACTATCTCAATCATTAGCGGCCTCAGCGAAGGCATCGCCATCAACCTAGATCGTAGGCTTACTGAAACGTTTGACAAAACAGAGAACCACCTAGATGGCAAACTACGTAGCTCCATTGATATGATAAGGAACTATCAACGCCCTCCTCTACCGAAGAGCACTGTTTTCACAGTATGAAAAATTACCAGAAAGTCTAGAGCAATGGAGATATTTTTAATGTAGTATAAATCGTATTCCAACTTACGCAGCGCATCTTCCTTGGATGCTCCGTATGGATAGCAAACTTGAGCCCATCCGGTGATACCAGGTTTGACAACATGCCGAACAGAGTAATATGGTATCTTTTCTGCGAGGTCATCGATAAAAACCTTCCTTTCCGGCCTTGGCCCCACCAGGCTCATTTCCCCTTTTAGTACATTGATGAGTTGGGGCAATTCATCAATTCTTGCTTTTCTTATGAACCTTCCAAACGTCGTAACCCGATCATCATTCTCCTTGGCCCACACCGCCCCATCTTTTTCAGCATCCTGGCACATGGACCTGAACTTTATTACTTGAAAAAGCTTCCCATTCTGACCGACTCTTTCCTGCAAATAAAAGACAGGCCCCTCGGACTCCCACTTTATGATTATGGCGGAAATCAACATTACCGGAAAAGAAATGACAAGTAAACCTGCTGCCATTAGGATATCTATCAGCCTTTTAGTGAAATACTTCCAAACGCTCAAGACAAAACCATCTGCAAAAATGATCCAACTGGGATCTATCCGCTCAGCAAGGACCTTTCCAGTGATCCTCTCATAAAACGTGATACCCTGCTCAACAGCTACTCCTCTGAGCTTCCAGGCAAGCAAGGTACGAACAGGCATGGTCCCCCTGCGCTCATCCGGTGCGACCACTATACGCCTGATGGTTAACCCTGGATAAGCCTTCTGCAAATCTTCGAGACTTGCTATTAGTGGGACTTTATAGGGATTAAATTGGGGTTCATCTTGTCCAATAAACGCCAACACCTTGTATTCTGAGTCATGTTTATGCTCAATCTCCCGGGAAATGTCATCGGCCAGTTTGCCAGTACCAACGATAACCACTCCGTTATGAAATAACCTTTTTCGAAGAACGTAATAATACAGTGCTCTGTAGCTCAACAGCACTGCACCCGTCGCCACAAACCCAGACCAGAATATCAGGGTAGTGATCGTAAGAAACGGTATAGCATAGTATACCCCTGCCAGGATAATACATCCTACCCCAAAGGCTTGTGCCAGGCGGGTAGCTGTATCAGGCATACTCTGGTGCTTGCTCAACTCATATAGGTCAAAAAAATACAAACATAGCAAAAAGACAACTGTCACCAACAGCGCCTGGCCTGTGTAAAGTTGCCAATCGGTAACGAAAAGATCATACCCCTTGAACCCCAGGCACATGAGCATCATAGAAAAGAGAATGAGCAATCCCTCACCCAGTAAAAACATAACATTTCTAACTGAATAATACCTGTTTAGGATGTATGGCATATTTATCAATCTCACATAAAGTATATATACGCAACTACAATATGTTATAAGATATAGTCTACACAGCCCCTAACGCTTCCCCCCCAATCAGCCGTTCTGATACAGTCTCTCCTATTTCTTCATTTGAAACAGTTAAGATCTTCCCAAACAGTTAGAGCCAAGATAAACGCCCCCTGCCATTGAAAGGGCTGAGGGGGAGCATATAAAGGGCGCCCGGCTTTGTCGAGTCCCCCTACCGTACGGTGCTCGACAAATTCTTCCTCACTGCTTGCAGCCAAAACTCTATGATTCGGTTGGACCATTGCAAATCGATCTGGCTGAATGGCTTCACCATTACAATTACGACCAGCCGCACCGAGGTTATCGCAACCAGTGGGGCGCAGGCTTATTGAGACGTTTGAAGATGGCAAAATATTATGGCAGGAACACAATTGAACTGAATTTGATCTGACAGGCACCTCGGAACAACTTGTAACTGTCAGATCAAATCTGAACTACTATAGGCGATCAAGATGAGTATACTTGCACCCCTCACCTTTGCTCAGCATATTGCCTCCGTCCCATTCTTTGATCAATCACCATCTGAAAAAATCATTTTCATATATCAGAGACACAAAAAATTTGTAACTGTCATACTCATCTTCCGGCAGGTCTGAATTGTACACATTATATACGTATTTGAAATCAAACACATAATGAGCACTGAGACGATAATCAAAGCCACATCCAAATGCATACCGATCTGTTGTAACTGAGCGCAACACCAAACCACTTACTGGGCCCTCACCTCCAGAGTCTGTATCAATTACAGGAACGTCATCTTCATCTTCCTGTCGATAGGTAAAAAACGCTCGCAGATTCAGATATTCGATAGGCATGTAGCTCACATCCGCCTGCAACTGCTGGAAATCTACTGTTCCTCTTTGCTCAGTACTATTAAAGTTTTGAAATTCGCTGCCGGTCGCCGCCGTCAGGTTCAATGAGCCTCTCTCAATTCTCCTGGATAATCCCACATTGGCATTTAATGACCAGTCACCACTTTTCCCATCTATTTTGGTGTAGGTTGGGCCAGCCCCAATGTTGAACTCAGTCTTCGGTGAAAACTCCTTGATCCAGCCAAAAGTTATATCCTGAATTTCATTATCCGGTTGCAATGGAGCGTCATAATCGGCCCGACTGTATTTGTATGCTGCACTGTATGATTCGACAGCAGATACCCTGTACTCCCCACGCACCCCAGCAAAATACTCATCCAAATCATCTGAAAGCTCCAAGGATGTTCCGGGTAATTCTTCCTCTTCAAAATCACCAATCACATAACCGAGGCTGGCGGATGTGAACCAGTTACCAGTAAGGAGATGAGCGATCTCTGCAATAAAGCTATATTTATCGTAATCCTGATAACCGTTAGATGCCTCATCATCCTCGTCATTATCCAACGTAGTCCAGTTATAATCGAAAGCGAAATAACTCCCTTCCTGATAGGCGTATTTCGTCCCAAAACTCAAAGCGTTGCGCGTATACCTTCTTACCCCCTGATCATCACTTATACTCTCTCCTGAGGCAAGGTCTTCACCTGGGGTCCCCGATATGATCGAATCTGTATCCGGGTCGAGTACCGGTGCATAGGAGTTGGCATCCTCAGCCTGCAAGAAATCGTTAGCTGCTGTAAACTCCCACCGCTCCGTCAGCTGTCGTTCATAGTCCAGAATGAGCCGGTTATCTACGTCGTTGTCATCGCTATCGTCCAGATCGAAGCGAAACGTTGGACTATAACTAAAGGAAAGAGTATCCCGGGCGCTTTCAGTAGCTATCAAAATGAAGGGTGAGAGAATAATCCTCGAATAGTCATCGCTACTCGAGGAGGGGCGTTCGATATCATAATCTCTTTCATAATCAGTATAACCGAGAGAAACTCCTCCGGAGAGGGTGGTAACCCTTGCTTGTGCCTCACCGACTATCATCAAACAACAAAACACAGCCATCCCAGACAGTATCCGTGCATTCATGTTCAGTGCTCTTTAGTATTGTCGAAGCAGTTCGTTAGTGAACTATGATAATATCATCCGGCTCAACCTGAATGTTTCTCTTCAGGTCTTTCCCTTTGAGGAATTCATCATAGTCAAATTTCAAGGTATTACCTTCAAACAACCGGGTTTGCTTTTCGGTGTTCTCCCGAACCACCGTCATCTTAGAGTTGGCCCACTCGGTAAAACCGCCGGAGCGCGCGATAGTCTGCACTAAATTAATCGGGTAATCTATATAATAGACACCAGGGCTGAGCACCTTACCCATAACCGTATATCTCTTGCTGTTGCTCTTATTCAGCACCACCGTTACAATGGGGTCTTCATAAACTGTTTTGTATAGTATTTTTAGATAATCCGCCATTTGGGTGAGGGTCATCCCGACGACCTCAACCTCACCGATGTGCTTGAGAGATACCCGGCCATCAATACGAACCTGCACCCCGGCGCCACCTGCCCGCACCATGTCCGGAGACGGCTCGATTCCCAGCGTTCCTGCAGACGGGGTTGGTGCGGATACCGCCATACTCCCTTCTCCATAGAGTTCCACCTCCAGGAAGTCACCAGCACCAATAATGTATCCCGATGTATCTGAAGATTTCCCCGCATCTTTCCCCAGCACTGTCTTTCGAGCCTTTTCCTTTAATTCATTGGATGCCATAATATCTGTGGTCGACTGTGCAGCATGGGCCACGAATGATACTCCAACTACAAACACGACACATATCAGCATTACAAGTATTGTGCGAAGGCTGTTCATGTTTCCCCCTCTGGTGGTAGTATGGAACCAGTATGGTAGCAGCTTGAAATTAAGATCAAAGGAATTGTTAGATTTGACCATATTTAGAATGCAATGTCAAAACTTTACACGATATCGATACTGTACGACTACATATTTACCAGAGTCATCCTAACTATCTGTACACACAAGTGATCAATAAAAAGAAGACCGTAATCGACTTGAAATCACATCCCTTTCTATGGAAAATCTTCATTAAATTTTTTTTGCGTGTGGTGGAGGGGGCACAGAATTTTGCCGGACGATTGATTCTCAAACAGGTTCGGGACTTCATACGGGTACCCCTTTCACCGCTACGCAGCGGCCCGGGTAGCGATTCACACCTTTCAGTATATAAATCAGCTCAAATACGGTATCATAAGGGATTCCACCGACTCCACCCTCTATCAGAATCATGACCTTATGGTGACTTTTGAAGAGAGAGAAAAATTGTACTTCGGGACAAATGGGCATATTCCAGAGCCTAATACAAGGTATCGTTTAACCGAATTCCTGTCATCAGCTCGTTTATAAAGAACCAAAAGGACGGCTTTTCTGATAAGCAGAAGGAATGGCTTGACTCGGGTAGATACAAGGGAAAACACAAGACCTAACTGCAGTACTTAGAACTGAGTGAAACTGTTACGAAACAAGGTTTGAATTGGAGTGAAGCGATGAGGAGTGTTGCGGAGGGTGCATTTAATCATTCATGACTTCGGTGGGTTAACGTGTGGGCGAGGAAAGGTTACACATGGCGCGAAGGTGGCGTTGCCCCCCCACGAGTCGTGCTTATTTTTTTCACAGATAATATTATAACTCCCATTTCTTACCTGGAGGTAGTGTTATGGCAGAGAAACAGCGACTTGGCGAACTCCTTATTCAACAGAAGATGGTGTCTAAAGACGTTGTCGATGAAGCTCTGCGCCTGCAGGCCGGAGGGAACCGCAGGCTTGGGCATATCCTTGTTCGGATGAAAGCCATATCAGACGACCAGCTGGCGGAGACGCTCGCAGGTCAGCTGGGCACCACAATTTGTGATATCGACCAGAGTTACTCACCCGAAGTAAAAAAAGTTTTACCCCGTTACCTGTGTCGCCAGTTCGGAGTGTTGCCACTTTCCTTCCAGGATAACAACATCCTGAAGGTAGCCATGACCGATCCATCCGATCAGGAAACCATAAGCAACCTCGAGCATTACACCAATATGGCGGTGAAACCCGAGCTGGCACGTCACTCCGAAATCGACAGGGAAATCTCCAAACGCATACCTTTCGGCATCAAAGACCTGTTCTCACCGCAAGCCAGCAGCATAATGACCCGGTCGATTGCGGCCGTGGCCCTTGTCTTTGCCCTTGGACTGGGGTTTTATACCTACGATTACATAAAAAAAGTCAGAGAGGGAACCGTTTCCATCACCAACGATATGGTGCTCTATCATCACCACGATCTGACCTTGGCACTGGATAAAGAGGGTACGTATTCCCTGCAGGGACACGGCACCTATGCCGGAGGACTGTATAAGGCCAGTTTTAACAACCTGCAAGACCTGTCCGCCTTTATCGAGCGCCGTGCGCACGAACTGTCCGGCAAGCAAAAAGAGTGGTTGCAGTGGGCGGTCCCTCAGATAGAGGCCACACGGGCAGAAAGACAAAAGTAATGGCCCAGAATTAACACCATTCATTATCTTGGATAGACTTATGGGACCAGTCTCTTTTACGGGGAAAAATATACTTCTTACCTTCGACGTTGAAGACTGGTTTCAAGTGGAGAATTTTAAATCGTATATCGATTATTCCTCCTGGCCCAGTCAAGAGCTTCGAGTGGGGAGAAACACCCATGAGTTGCTGAATCTGCTGGACGACTTCCAGACACCGGTACAGGCCACCTTTTTCATCTTGGGCTGGGTTGCCGAACGCCGCCCCGACCTGGTACGGGAAATCCATAGCCGAGGGCATGAAGTGGCTTCCCATGGCTATGCCCACCAACTCTGTTATGAGCTGACAGAAGACGAATTACGACAGGACCTGATTACCAGCAAAAAACTACTTGAAGACATTGTTGGCCATGCAGTCTCAGGATATCGTGCCCCGAGTTTCTCTATTTCGGACGAGGCCCTCAGTCTGGTTCGTGATGCCGGCTATCTTTATGACTCCAGCTATAATTCATATGAGGGCCATGGTCGTTATGGTTCCTGCACTTTGCCCAAAACCAGGAGCCCCGATCCTCCGCTCTACTCCATTTCTTCTTCATTTCACGAAATCCCGGTGAGCAATCTGCGCATCGGCCGAAAGCTGATTCCCTGGGGTGGTGGTGGATATTTCAGATTGCTGCCGGGACTTGTACACCAGGTCGGGGTAAAGCACATCCTGCGCAAGAGCGGCTGTTACACTTTTTACATGCATCCCTGGGAGATCGATCCCGAACAGCCACGAGTAAAAGAAGCGAAAGCATCCTATCAGTTCCGACATTATGTCAACCTGAAAGGTGCAAAAGCGAAGTTGAAAAACTTTGTGAGATGTAATCGTAAGCATAGGTTTCTTACTTGCAGTGATTTTGTGCTATCGCAAAAAGGATAGTGTCCAGAATTCTGTTTCATCTTCCACAATGGTACGGTATCTATCCTGCCCGTGAGCGGAGCAGAAAGCCTACTTCGAAAATGGGTCTTTCACTAGCGCTCGTCGGAGCTGCTTGCTTTCGGCGAAAGGAGTAGCTAACTCTACCCCCACACCTAACTTGCCCACACCTTCAAGACCCTAACCCGGATATTTCACGAGTTTGGCGGCTTCATGTGCTAGGCATCAAGGGTGAAGCTGTAGCAATTTACCGCAAGCCTTTTATAACGCCGCATATGAGTCTGTCAGATACGCCCGAAGGGTGAAACGCCAGACTCTGATCACGGGTACAAACTGCACCCTGAGAAATAGAGTTATTGTTAAATCCAAGCGACCGACTCAATGGAATTACATGTGATCTGCTCAAACATTTCATGAAATAATCGGGTTAATTCATTATTAAGCTGGCCCTCGAAGAAAATAGCCAATTGAGAAAGGGCCAGGGTCCAGTTTCTTATGGCCATAGCCCACTTCTTCTGAGCAATTTGGATTCCAAGATACAATAACTGCAGCAGACTATCCTTACTCGGAAACGCACCCTTGGTTTTGGTAGCTTGCGAAACTGGTGATGCACTGCCTTAATGGTATTCGCAGTGTAGATGATTCGACGTACCTTTTCAGGATACTTGAAATATTCACTCAGCCCCTTCCAGTTCTTGCGCCACGATGTGGTGACCAAGGGTATTTACCGCCCCACGTTGCTTCCAGGTTATCGCTAATGGAGGTTTGCCGCTTCTTTACCGGCTACTGAGAAAAACTACCACTGAACTACTTTATGGTCCTTTGGTATTTATTATTTTTCCGGTTATCTGTGACTTTCTGAGTGAAATGTGAATCCAGCTCAGTCTCAAGAGCGGTCCCTACAAGCTACTTGATTAATGGGGTTAAAATGCTCCCTTTGCCCTTCTGTAATTCTTCGGGGAGACGGTTGAAATCGAATTCGGATTTTTCACCTGTCATGTCAGTCTCCCTGAGTCGCTGACGATATCAACGTTTCATATACGGACACAATACACTGAATATCCTAGCAAAAAATAGTTGTATAATGTGACACTAATGTATAACATGGAACTTACGTCGTTTATGGAACTTATCGAAGTTATGAAACTTATAGAACTTATGGAACTTAAGACAACTCGATTCAAGAGATCTCCATTCGGCCACATCCTGGGTCTGACCATAGTCTGCCTGCTCATCATCTTCCTGTACAAGATAACGCTGCTGTGGATGTATGACCGTTACACGGCAGCGGACAGCTATTACTCCCATGGCTTTCTCGTGCCACTCATTTCGCTCTATTTTATCTATCAGAAACGGCAGCAGCTTCAACTGTACACACAACAATTCAGCATGCTTGGATTGCTGTTGATACTGTTCGCCCTGCTCCTGCATATCCTTGGTACGGTCCTCTACATTTTTTCGATCTCCGGCTTTTCAATTTTTTTCCTGACTATTGGTCTATCCCTTTTTCTCTTCGGCAACCAACGAACGAAAGTTATCTGGTTCCCCTTGCTTTTTCTGATCTTCATGTTCCCGCTCCCAATGACTGTTATCAGCGTTATAGCATTCCCGCTGAAAATGATGGCCGCAAAGGCAGGTGTGTGGGTGACAAGTCTGTTTGGGGTACCTATCTATCATGAAGGATTCAACATTTACATTCCGGCCGGCCATCTCCTGGTAGACAATCCATGCTCCGGCTTACGTTCGCTTATCTCCTTCATGGCTCTCGGTTCAATCTTTGCCTACGTCGCCCCCATCCCAACAGGCCGCAAATGGCTGCTCTTTTTGCTTACCATTCCCATTGCACTCTTCTCAAATTTTATCCGCGTGCCTCTGCTTGTTCAGGCCTCGCACTACTTGGGGTTAGAGGCTGCAGCACCCGACACCATTATCCACACCGGAACGGGAATACTGGTATTCGTAATAGGCTTTGTCCTTCTTCTGACCTCTGCCAAGGTGCTCGAATGACGAGTATTACATTCCGATACATTGCAGCTATTCTTCTGTTGATATCGACCTCCGCCGTGGTCAATGCCCTCCAGTACACCGCCAAGCATGATGATGAGACAGGATTCGCCATCCTGAGGCAAATCCCTTCACAAATCGGCGAATGGCAGGGGAGAGACTATCCTTTGGAGGAAAAGGTTTATGATATTCTCGAAACCAGGTCCATTATCCACCGTTCATTCAATAGCGACAGCGGGCAAAATGCCTTCCTCTCCATTGTCCATTACCACGACACCAAGGTAGATTTCCATAGACCCGAGTCCTGCCTGGGTGGAAGAGGCGTGGAACTTGATAAGACCACCAAGGCTGTGACACTGCAATCAAACAGCGAGCCCATCACCTTTGATATTGCCAGGATAATTTCTACCAGCAGTAATGGGAAAACACTGGTCTATTATTTTTTTAAAGCGAACCGATTCATCGGTAGCAGCTATCTCATGATGCGTCTTAATATTGCCGCCAACAAAATGACTGGGAACGACACCAGAGGGTCACTGATCAGGATTTCGACCAACTATACACCTGGCATGGAAACCGAGGCTGAAACAGTGTTGCTCGATTTTTTGCAGGATTTATTCCCCCATATCGAAAAACTGTTATAGATTGCTCATCGGTGGTTGCCCTTCGAAAAGGTTGAGCACTAACAAACAAGATAAGTCCAATTATAATCCCCGGAATTTCACCATGAACTTAAAGAACGACAGCATCTGACAAACACACAGGGCTATCCACGCTGTGTAATTACTGCATTTGCAGAGGATTCGAAAAATGCCTTTACCTTGAGATCTTATTTGATTCACTTGAAGAATAGTTCGAGTTTCCACCGTTTTTGTATAATACTAAGCCCTTGTATGCTATCAGTTTTCAAGAGTTAGTCCAAACCTGATGAGTGATGCCCGTTTCCGAGTCAACAGAGGTGATTCGTCTAAAAGTTAACTTCACGTTTATCTAGAGGATCGTACCAAGTGTAATTGTTGAAATTACAATCAAAGACAATGCAGGAGGTAGTGTTCATAATTCTGTTTCATCTTCCACAATGTTCATGTTTCTCGCCCGTCAGTGAGTTCCACTGAAAGCCAACGTCCAGAAGGGCCTTTCACCAGCACTCGCCGGAGATGCTGGCTTTCAGCGGAACGGGTCGCAACTCGGACGAAACCTGATTACCTGACATTAAGAGGATTTTCGAATAGCTCTTGAGGAGAAGTTACATTATGTAATCTCCAGACTATGTCAGGTAATCACCGTACTCCTGACGAACTCCATACTCCTACCTGAATTGCCCATATTCTCAAATCCCTAAATCATTATCAAGCCCCCCCCTCAAAGAAAATAACCAATTGAGAAACAGCCAGTGCCCAATCTCCTGGCCCGGATATTTCACGGAGTCTGGCGGATTCATTTGCAAGGCATCTAGGGTGAAACTGTAGCAGTTTACCGCAAGCCCTTAATAACGCCACACATGAGTCTGTCAGACACGCCCGATGGGTGAAACTTCAGACTCTGACCACGGGTACAAACTGTACCCTGAGAAATAGAGTTATTGATAGACCCAAGTGTCCGATACAATTGAGTAAAATTTCATCCACTCAACCATTTCATGAAATATTCGGGCCAGGCATTCTCGATTGCAAGGCAAAGTAACTTCAGCAGACTCCCCAGATTCGGAAACGCGCCCTTTGTTTTGCGATACTTCGCCCAAGAAAACACAGTTAGGCAAAGGTTTATTGTCGTTGCATCGAGTAGGCACCTCTGGCCTTTCAACTTCAAGCTGAGCTGAGGTGCAATCACCTGGCATTTCCTGAGATGTTCATAAAGCCTCTCCTATGGCCTTTGGTATGGTTGCTCGCATCTACACGTGTCACAGTGCCACCCTGCTAATCAATTTCATCCCCAGATGGTACATGCGCTTTTCCTGAATGTGAGTTGAGCTATTGCCATCACAAGAAACCGTCCTTCCCCATTGAAGGAGCTGAAGCTCCGGTCACGATGAAGTTTTTTGAGCACATTTTTCAAAATCATATCTCTGGAAAAATAAAACGATCTGATCGAGAACCGTAGCGGAACGTGCCATAACTCGGATCTCCTTGATGTTGTTTTGTTCTTTCGCACAGTCAAAAATAGCACAAAAAACGCTCCGAGCCTTTTTTCTGCAGCACCTACCTAACCACCTATGAGACCGAATCGATATATGCTAAAATTCACTGAAGGCCCTAGTAATGAAGGACATTTTACGCTCCAAGACACTTGTTAGGCACGGTTTTCATTAGGATTACAACGTAGTTGCCGCTCCCATTTGTGCATAATCCCATAGCCGCGCATAAATAGTGCCCATCCAGGAGTTAGGGAGGTGCAGATGACTATCATACACGTATTATGCAAGTGTCGTATCCCGCAGGGTGACACCTGGCCACAGGCGAGTAAAGCAAGCACGATTCATAATGGCGACAGGTTGAGATATTTTCTTGGAATCGTCCTCATAATAGGTTGTCTTTTTGTTTCAATGTTCAGCTTTTCTGCGATAAAGATGGCGAATGCCCGCATTCTGACTGTTGCGGTTCTGATCGATTCCGGCAATATCACCGGCTATAACGAAAATCCTTCAACCCCTGGTGAATTTCAAAGATATCCAGAAAGATATTTGGAGCATCTGCAGGCTCCATATGAAATCTTCGACGTATCGACACAGGAGCCTCCTTCTGATTTTACTGAACGTCAGTTGATCCTCGTCGGTCATAAGGATGTTCTGCTGTCCTCTGCCTGGAGAGAAGGCATTGCCTCGGCGGTATACGCCGGTTCGGGTCTGGTGAATCTCGACTGGAACGAGAACATCGGCCTGGCATCCCATATTCAGCAAATTTTCGGGAGCTATGATTCTTTTCCCGACAATCCCGCTTCTACCATTACAGTCCCTTTTTCTGTCACAGCGGATGGCTCGGCACCACACTTCATAGCCGGATTACAGCGTAAATTTCTCGGCGATCCGGCGGGGGATTTCATTTATAATTTTCATGAGGACGAAAGCGGACTGATTCAGGAATCGGCCGCGACGGTCCTGGCTGGATCAACAGGCACCGTGGTCGCCTATCTCGGTGCTGCTCCTCTGATTACAGCAACGAGCTACGGTCAGGGACGTGCGGTTCAATTCGGGACCCTCGAGTACCTGAAGGCGGATCGCTTCGGCTTTCTGATGGGCATCGATGATCTGTTCTGGCGTAGCCTGGTGTGGGCTGCCAGGAAACCATTCGTTCTCCGTGGTTATCCCCGGTTGTGGACGGTTCAGATGGACGATCAGAAAGCGGACTGGGGGTACCGCGTCAAGGATATATATGACACCACGCTCACCGGCCAGATCGACTCCGACGGCATCGGTGGTCCCTGGAAGCCAACCGGCTTCATCATGTCATACATGCTCCGTGGAGATGAACGCAATTCTGTAATCGCTGACATAGAAGCTGGTTTACTGGAAATTTCTCCCCACTCCTTAAACCACGTTGAATACGGGGACTTTTTCTGGAATGGAAGCAACGGAGAACTCACCGATTCTCAGTGGGTTGCCAACCTTTCTGATTTTATTGCCTGGGAAGCAGGGGACAGCTCAGTCCAACCGATCCCCTCGTTATCCCGATCAATGGTGGGCCACTTCTGGGATATAAGCGATAATATCGGCTATGACGCCTGGCATACTCTGGGGTTCAGGTACATTACTGCCATTCTCAGACCAGGTTTTCAGAATCCATGGTACGACCCGGATCTGTACGGCGGTTCCGAACGCTTGAGCCCACGTCCATTCTGGATTTATGAAAGGCCACCCAAAACCACAGCGGATGAGGATTTTTCATTTTTCTTCGCTGACGATCTGATCATCAACAGCCGAGCAGGTTTCCCGGCACAGACCTTTTATCTGTTCACGACCCAGTTTCATGACTACTCCCTCTACAATCGTCCTGACATATCCTGGCCCGACGCCTATGCTTCTGACAACATGACCGCGGCTGAGAGTGTTGGCATGCATACCCGTGCAACGTGGCGCTTCTGGTCATCTCTTGCCCCTTTTCAAGCCTACACCCATGACGGCAGTAACTATCAATATTCCTCAGTTGAGGATCGCCGCCAGGTTATCCAACAGGTTTCCAGCTGGTTGAGCCAAAATGGTGTCCGACACGTGTTCATGGACGAGATGGGAGATTACATTTATGCCCGGAACAACTCGATGCTGGAATCAGTCACCTCAGATAACAACATGCTAACCTGTTCCTTTAGCGGCACGACTGCAACCGCTGGTGGGACTCCGGTAGATACCCAGGTCCTGGTTTTCCCAGACCAGTACTCCCAGGGTGCCTCTATCATAATCCCCGCATTCAGCGGAGGACAAACCCTGACAATTCCGCTAACCCCTACCAATCCTCCCACAATATCGGATGTAAACCCAGACCAAGGGACGATAGATGGCGGCACCCAAGTTACCATCAGCGGCACCAACTTCCTCGCTGACGGTGAAGTGAATATCACCGGTGTACTGATTGGCGGCAACTCCGCCACGGCCGTTACTGTCATCGACTCCAACACCATTACTGCGACAACACCGGCCGGGGCGACGGGCCCGGCAGATGTCGCCGTGCTCAGCACTGCAGGAACCGCCCTGCTCCAAAACGGCTTTTTCTACATCGGCGCGCCCGTCATTACCTCATTGAGCCCAAATTCCGGTCCGGAAGAAGGCGGGACAACGGTGACCATCACCGGACAGGGATTCGAACCGGGCAGCACGGTACAATTTGGCACTACTCCAGCATCCTCCGTCTCATATGTTGATGCCACTCGACTGGATGTCATCACCCCTGCCGGCACAGCCAGCCTGGTTGATGTCACAGTGAGTAACTCCGTCGGCAACACGACCTATCCGGATGGCTTCCAATATATCGTTCCAGGCAGCCTGCTCGCCTCAGATGACTTCAACGATGGCAACGCCGACGGCTGGACGATCTCGCCCCTCGGGGGAGCGGATGGCTGGAGCGTCATCGATGGTGTTTACCATTATGACGGATCCGGTCACACGCAATCCTACAGCGGGGACGCAAACTGGACCGACTACGTCCTGGACGTTAAATTCCGGTTAACTACCTTGAACAACTATCCGGGGGGCATCCGCGGCCGAGTCAATCCTGACACCGGTGCCGCCTATGCCGTCTGGCTCTATCCTGCCAAAAGCCAAATAATCCTCTGGAAAACCACTGGCTGGAACATTGATAGTGCCGGTCTGAGCCAACTGGCTGTGGCTACTGGAATCAGCTTCGATACCACGCAGTTTCATCTGCTCAGTATGAGTTTCGAAGGAGATCAGATTACGGTTTCATATGATGGCGCACCCATCATCACCGCCACGGACGCAAGCTACGCCAACGGCCTGATTGCCCTGGATGTGTCAAATCAAGCAATAGATTTCGATGATATCGTCGTCAACACCATCGGCTCGGGCGGGTCACCCACGTTGACAGGGCTTTCAGTCACGCCGGCCTCAGTTACATTCAGCCAACTCCTCGAAACAGCCCAACTCCAGGTGACCGGACAGTATAGCGATGGGAGCACCACCGACCTGACCAGCGATCCGGACACCAGCTATAGCTCCGGTAACACCAACGTGGTTACCACCACCAGCACCGGCCTGCTGACCGCTATCGCTGATGGCGATACCTCTGTTACAGTTGCCAACGGCACGGTATCCACTCTGGTACCGGTGACAGTAGCCACAATCCCTGCTCCACCCGAAATCCTTGGCGTCACTCCCACCTCCGGCCCGGTCGAAGGTGGCACGAACATTGTGCTAACTGGCAGCAATTTTCTCTCCGACTCAACGGTTACGATTGGAGGTGCACTTGCCAGTGATATTGTTATCGTCGATTCAAACACCATCAACGCTGTTACACCGCCAGGTATCGAGGGAAGCGCCGATATAATCGTGACAACATCGGCCGGTTCTGCAACCCTGGCAGGCGGCTTCGCTTACACAGGTACGCCTGAACTCACCGAGCTGCAAGTGTCTCCCAGCTCGGTGAATCTCTCCACGATAGGTCAGACCCAGCAACTGGAGGTTACCGGCCTCTTCTCGGATGGCTCAACTCAGCCCCTGACCAGCGATCCGGGTACCAGTTACACCTCCGGCAGCACCAACGTGGTTACTACCACCAGCACTGGCCTGCTGACCGCTATCGCAGATGGCGATACTTCGGTGACCGTTGCCAACGGCACGGTATCCGTGCTGGTACCGGTTACCGTGAACACCTCACCAGCTCCACCTGAAATCCTTGACGTCAGTCCCAACTCCGGTCCGGTCGAAGGCGGCACGGACATTGTGATATCCGGCAACGGCTTCTTGTCCGACTCGACGGTTACCATCGGAGGCACCCTAGCCGGCGATATCGTTGTTGTCGATTCAACCACCATCAACGCAGTTACACCGCCAGGTATCGAGGGGAGCGCCGATATAGTGGTAACCACATCGGCCGGTTCCGCGACCCTGACAGATGGTTTTTCCTACACCACCGGCACAGGCGGTATCCTGTTCAGCGACGATTTTTCAGACGGAGATGATCTCGGCTGGACGATATCCCCACTTGGGAACGAAGCAGGTTGGAGCGTCATTGATGGTGTATACCATTATGATGGATCTGGTCACACCCAATCCTACAGCGGTGATCCTACCTGGACCGACTATGTCCTGGACGTTAAATTCAAGCTAACCATCTTGAAAAACTACCCAGGTGGTATCCGAGGCCGGGTCGATCCGGACACCGGCACCTCTTATACTGTCTGGCTCTATCCGACCAGAAAGCAAATAATCCTTTGGAAAACCACCGGCTGGAACATTGACAGTTCCGGCCTAACCAGATTGGGCGTAGCTTCAGGGGTCAGCTTCGATACCACGCAGTTTCATCTGCTGAGTTTGGCCTTCGAGGGGGATCAGATCACGGTCTCATATGATGGCGATCCCATCATCACCGTCACCGATGCAAGCTACGCTGGCGGCCTGCTTGCCCTGGATGTATCAAATCAGGCGATTGATTTCGATGATATCGTTGTCAACACCATCGGCTCGGGCGGGTCGCCGACGTTGACAGAAATTTCAGTCACGCCCGCCTCAGTTATATTCAGCCAGCTCCTCGAGACAGCCCAGCTCCAGGTGACCGGACAGTATAGCGACGGGAGCACCACCGATCTGACCAACGATCCGGAGACCAGTTACAGTTCCGGCAACATCAGCATGGTTACCACTTCCAGCACCGGCCTGCTCACCGCTGTGGCGGATGGCGATACCTCGGTTACCGTTGCCAACGGCACCTTATCCGTACTGGTGCCGGTTACCGTAGCCACCACCCCTGCTCCACCCGAAATCCTTGACGTCAACCCCTCCTCCGGCCCGGTCGAAGGAGGCACGGACATAGTGATAACCGGCAGCAATTTTCTCTCCGACTCAACGGTTACAGTCGGAGG